>DASQMC010000085.1:0-22359 GCA_035645695.1 Pyrinomonadaceae bacterium | reverse complement strand
AACAGGCAGAAATCGTCGATGTCACAGAAAACGGGTAGAATATCCATGTGAGAGAGCCTCTTTCGTCTTGATGGGTGTTTTGGCGAACTCCATCTTACGAAATCTGGCTCTCTCCTCCCATTCTTATCCCGAACTCACGTTAAAAAGCAGGAAGAATCGGCGGAGATGAATCAAACCTTTCGATCCACGAACCGCGATTCTCTACGAGCCTGCGATGCGGCGATAGCGTGCTTCGATGAGCATGTAGAGGCCGTAGGCGACGAGGCCGAGCGCGATGATGCCGAGCAGCCATTTGCCGTAGGATTGTTGGATGAGTAGTTGGAGCGCGCCGTCTAGTCCCTTCGCTTTGGTCGAGCCGTAGCGCAGGGCGGCCTGTATCATGATGCCGCCGACGATCAGGAAGACCACGCCGCGCGCGATGAAGCCGAAGCGACCGCTGCGCATCGCCCAGAGGACGCCGCGCTCGCTCATCTCGCCGATCTTCAGTCGCTTGCGAAACTTTGCCGCGTAGCCCTTGTAGCACTGGTAAAGGCCGTAACCCATCACGGAGAGACCGGCGAGGACGATCAGCCAGTTGCCGTAACGGTACTCCATCACGCTCGCCGTCCACGATTCCGCCGCGCCCGGCCTGCCGTCTTCCCGCGCGCCGAAGAGAATGCGCGCCGCGGAATAGGCGAGACCGGCGTAGATGAGTCCGCTGCCGGTGTAGCCGAGGCGCAGGGCGATGCCTTTGGCGTCCGTTCCCTTATCGTCGGCGTCGGTAATCGCCTGCACGAAGCGCCAGATGACGTAAGCGATGAGACCGAAGGCGACGATGCCCAGCATCACCCTGCCGAACGGTTGCCGCGCGATTGAACGCAACGCGCCCTGCGTGCCGGTCGTCTCGCCTTCGCCTAACGCCGCGAGCGTCGCCAGCGCGCCCACCACGATGTAGACGACGCCCTTCGCCGCGTAACCGAAACGCGCGAGGCGTTCCACCCACGGGTGCTTTCCGACCTTCTCCGCAACTTCGTCCGCCGCGTCTTTTACGTCCTCGATTGCCGAATCCATCTCGCCCATTGAATCTTGCTCCAACCCCCCGCGCGTCAATTTAGTATTAGTTGAAACGATGCTAACACCGATCCGAAGCCGCCTGAAAGATGAAACACAATTCCGGCTGCAACGCTCTCTGTTCGACGCTTCAAGGATGAACGCGAACCCGTCCATAATCTCGTGCTTCCACACTATTCCCACTCACCACACTTCAACTCGACGACATACGCGCCGAGTTCATTATGCGCCCGCCGCGTGTAAGTGAAAGCGCGCTCCAGCGCGGCCGTCCCCGCCAAACGCCGCTCGTCTAAATCTTCTTAGCTCATCAGGCGCAGGCGCGGGAGCCAGACCGTGGATCAACTGAATTAACGCGTCAATCATGTCGCCGTCGTCGTAGCGCGTGAAGGCGTCTACCAACTCGCTCGCCCTCTTCTGGCTGACGGGAAAGGTTGACCAGCGCCGGAGCGGTTCATCGAAATCAGGCTCTCGTTGTTGACGTGTGTGAGGCGTGGGCGTGCTATTATTTTTTCGCATCAGTAGCTTCCTTTCAGGGTAAATGCTGATGTAGGGCTTGGAGTGAGCGTATACCGTCGAAAGTTGACGCTCATTCTAAAGCCCTTTTATTCTTTGCGGCTCGTTGTCACTTTAACTTTCTTTCTGACAAGAGATATTCTACTCTTTCACTTATTTCTGTCAAGACCTTTTCTTTACTTGTGACAAGATATTTTGTAATTTTAAAGCTATGAGCAGCGATTTCGTTTCAGTTAATGAAGCCGCAGAAATTAAAGGCGTCACGCGGCAGCGCATTTTGCAGTACATCAACGATGGTCGCCTGCCCGCGCAGAAGTTTGCCGATGTCTACATGATTCGCCGACAAGATTTAGATTCCGTTGAATTAAAACCACCGGGCAGGCCGCGAAAAGGGCAAACTGAGAAAACGTCAAAGCGACAGATTAAGAAAAGGGATAAGAAATAAGCGCACAGTAAAGACAAGTTTGACGAAACTAGGGAGGGCTTCTAATGAATATAAAACTGATATTATGGCGATACTAATGACGGCACAGGCGGCGGAGCGACTAGGTGTAAGCGTGCGCCGCGTTCAACAGTTAGTCAAAAACGGACGCCTGCCAGCCGAGCAGTTTGGCGGCGCATTGATGATCAAAGAAGAGGATTTGGAGTTGGTTGAAAATCGAAAGGTAGGCCGACCGCGTAAGGCACAGGATGAGAAGGCGGCCGGGCAGGCTAATAAGAAAAGCCGTAAATAGTACGAAGGATAACGGCATTAGCTGTTATCAATAGATTGCTAACGGAGATCGAAAATGCTGATCAATTACATCAACGGTGCGCTTCGGCATGCACATTACGAAATCCTTACCGACGACCGGAGTTATTACGGCGACATCCCAAACTTTGAAGGCGTTTATGCCAACGCGCAGACGCTCGAAGATTGCCGCGAAGAGTTAGCGGAAGTGTTGGAGGAGTGGGTGTTGTTTCGCGTCTCGAAGGGCTTGCCGTTACCCATCGTTGACGGGCTTGAACTGAAAGTGAGGGAAGTGGCCTGACGTGCCGCGCTTCGGCTCAATCTCGCGGAAAGAGTTGATTCGTTATCTGCGCCAACTCGGCTTTGATGGCCCGTACTCCGGCGGGAAACATCAATTCATGAGCAAGGCGAATCTTACGCTACGTATCCCTAACCCACATCATGCCGACATCAGCAGGGAACTTTTAATACGCATTCTCCGTCAGGCCGGAATTAGTAAGGATGACTGGGAACAACTCTAAAGGTTGTTCGGTTACGGCGTTGGCATGGGGGCGGGAGTTACCGTAAAATCAATGTGCCGTGTGCGCCTGCGTCGGAGCGCGTTGAGGCGACAATATTTTCCGGCGATTATGAGGAAGAATAAGTAAATGGCTTTATTGGAGATTGTGACTTATCCGAACCGTGTGCTCGAAACGCCGGGCGAACCCGTGACGGTGTTCGACGGGGAGTTGCGGAAGTTGGTCGCCGACATGTTCGAGACGATGGACGCGGCTTCGGGCGTGGGGCTGGCCGCGCCGCAGGTCGGCGTATCTCGTCGCCTGTTCGTGATGGATTGTTCGGGCGGTCGCGATCCGAAACAGCGCGTCGTGCTCGTCAACCCGGAGGTGCTGAGCATCGAAGGCGAGCAGAACGGCGACGAGGGATGCCTCTCGTTTCCCGGCGTCTTCTTTCCCGTCAAGCGCAGTTTGCGCGCCGTCGTGCGGGCGCAGGACGTGACGGGTGAGACGTTTGAACTCGACGGCATGGATTTAACGGCGCGCTGCATGCTGCACGAAACCGACCACTGCGACGGCATCGTCTTCATCGACCACACGACCGTCCTCAAGCGCGAGATGGTCAAGCGCAAAATGCGCAGGCTGGCGCGCATGGCGAAGATGTAAAAGCTCCGCCGCTCGATATTAAGATCACGCCAAACGCGGTCGCTTGCAGGTATGCGAGGCGGCCGCGTTTTTGTTTCCGGGTTGTGATAACATCGCACAAAACGATAAACGGGGACGCGCGGAAGAGCGGTAAATGAAAAATGTTCTGTGTCCGTGTCGTCCGCCGGTTGTTCCAGACGGTCTCCGGCGAGCCGGACGGCGAGTACGCGCAACGGACAACCGGCCAACGGCCACCGGGCGACCCACGGTCTTCGATTCATAACTCATAATTTTGGAGGGCGATCATGCACGGCGAATTTCGTAACGAGGCGTTTACAGATTTCAGCAAGGATGAGAACGCGCAATTGATGCGGGCGGCGATTGAGCAGGTGCGCGGCCAGCTCGGCCGCGACTACCCGCTCGTCATCGGCGGCGAGCGCATCGAGACGGGGAACACGTTTGACAGCATCAACCCGGCGAAGAAGACCGAAGTGGTCGGGCGTTTTCAAAAGGCGACCGAGGAACTCGCGCGGCGCGCGGTCGAGACGGCCGACGAGATGTTCAAGACCTGGTCGCGCACACCGGCGGAGGAACGCGCCGCGCTGCTGTTTCGCGTCGCCGCGATTTTGCGCGAGCGACGGCACGAGATGTCCGCGTGGATGGTCTTCGAGGTCGGTAAGACGTGGGCGGAGGCCGACGGCGACACGGCCGAGGCCATCGACTTCTGCGAGTTCTACGCGCGCGAGATGCTGCGCTACGGCGCGCCGCAGCCCATCGTCACGCTCGAAGGCGAGACGAACCGCCTCGAATACATCCCGCTCGGCGTCGGCGTCGTCATCCCGCCGTGGAACTTTCCGCTCGCCATCATGGCGGGCATGACCGTCGCCTCGTGGGTGACGGGCAACACCGTCGTCCTCAAACCTTCGTCGGACGCGCCAACAATCGCCTACAAGTTTTTCGAGATACTCGAAGAGGCGGGGCTGCCCGCCGGGGTCGTCAACTTCATGACGGGTTCGGGCGCGGAAGTGGGCGACGTGGTGGTCGATCACCCGCGCACGCGCTACGTCGCCTTCACCGGCTCGAAGGAGATCGGCCTGCGCATCAACGAGCGCGCCGCGAAACATCAGGAAGGGCAAATCTGGATCAAACGCGTCGTCGCGGAGATGGGCGGCAAAGACGCGATCATCGTTGACGCCGATACGGATTTGGACGAGGCGGCGACGGGCGTCGTGCAATCGGCCTTCGGCTTTCAGGGGCAGAAGTGCTCGGCCTGTTCGCGCGCCATCATCCACTCGGACGTGTACGACGAGATGCTCGAACGCATCGCCGCGCGCACGGAAAAACTCAAACTCGGCGACCCGGCGGACGGCGCGGCGAACCTGAGCGCGGTGATCAATCAGAAGGCTTTCAAGACCATCGCCGAGTACATCGAGAAGGGGACGGCCGACGGCGGGCGCGTCATCGCGGGCGGCGGCACGGACGGCGAGCAGGGCTTCTACATCGAGCCGACCGTCATCGCCGATGTGAAGCCGGGCGACCGCATCGAACAGGAAGAAATCTTCGGTCCCGTCCTCGCCGTTATCCGTGCGCGTGATTTCGACGACGCGCTCAGGATCGCCAACGACACCGAGTACGGGTTGACGGGCGCGGTCTATACGAACGACCCGGAGAAGTTGGAGCGCGCGAAACGCGAGTTCCACGTCGGCAATTTGTATCTCAACCGCAAGTGCACGGGCGCGCTCGTCGGCGTGCATCCCTTCGGCGGCTTCAATATGTCCGGCACCGACTCGAAGGCGGGCGGGCGTGATTACCTCGGCCTCTTCATGCAGGCGAAAGTCTGGGCGGAGAAGGTGCACGCCGGCGAGAACGCGAAAGAGAAACGCACGGCCATCTGAACTTAACGCTACTAGTCCAAACACACGGAGCAGAGAGAGCACATGTCACTACATCCCCCAACCAATCGCACGCGAGTTGCGACAGTGATGCTTTTACTTTTCCTCTGCGGCGGCTTCGCGACGACGCGTGCGCAGCAGAAGCCGCCGCAGCAACGCGCGGCCTCGGCGACGAAGGACTCCGTGATCTTCGCCGTCACAGGCCGCGCCGACGCCGAGTTTACGTTCGAGCCGATTGCCATCTACCGGCGCGGCGCGTTCGCAGGTTCCATCACGGGCGAATCGAGTCCCGAAGAACTGACGAGTTTCGCCAGGAGTTATTACCGCGCCGGTCAACGCTACCGCCTCATCTGGGGCGGCGCGGAGGCGGGCACGCTCGTCGCCAAAGAGTCGCAGAAGGAGACCGATTGCGGGAAGGCGTCCGCAACCGCGTCCGTGCAGACGGAGGTGCAACTCGGCGGCAACCGCATGGCGCTGGCGACGAATTCGCCGACGCTCGGCCTCGCGAAGCCCTCGCGCCGCGCGCCGACCGACACGGAACGCGCGGCAGTGAGAACTCATGTCGAGCGGCTTTTCCGTGAGAAGGGCGTGCCCGCCTCCGCGCTCGGCAAGTTGCAGACGATCAACCTGACGGCCACCGATCTGAACAACGACGGCGCGGCGGAATTGATCGGCACGTACATGATCCGTCGCGGCGAGAAGAAAATTCTCATAGACCAGTTGTTCGTGCTGGCCGAGCCGACGGCGGAGGGCGGCGTGCGGATGGGCTTCGTGAATCATAAGCAACTGAAGGGCGAAGACTTCGGCGACCCGGAGTCGTTGGAGAGCGTCGGGCAGAGTGCGTTCCAGACGGAAATTCTGGTTGATCAACTCGACGTGGACGGCGACGGCACGGGCGAGGTCTTCACCATCGGCTACAGCTTCGAGGGCACGAACTACGCCATCTACAAGAAAGGCGCGAAGGGCTGGGCGCGCGTTCAGGAGTTCAATAACTACCGTTGCGCGTATTGATCACGGGCGCACATTGCGCGTATTGATCGCGGGCGCATTAGACGCGACGCCGAAGCCACGCGCCCGCGCCGGGTTACTTATTAAACTATGCGTTTGGTTTTCATGGGCACGCCGGAGACGGCCGTGCCGACGCTCAGGCGATGTCTGGAAGACGGCCACGAGGTAGTCGCCGTGTGGACGCAGCCGGACAAACCGGCGGGACGCGGCAATAAGTTGAGCGCGCCGCCCGTCAAAGAGTTCGCACTGGCGCGCGGCCTCGCCGTGCATCAGCCGTCGAAAATCAAGACGGAGGAGGCGCGCGAGTTGTTCGCATCGCACGGGGCGGACGCGTGCATCGTCGTCGCCTACGGGCGCATCCTCCCCGCTTCCCTCCTCGACGCGCCGCGCCGTGGCTGCATCAACGTCCACTTCTCGCTGTTGCCGAAATACAGGGGCGCGGCTCCGGTCAACTGGGCTATCGTGCGCGGCGAAACGGAGACGGGCGTGACGACGATGCGAATGGACGAGGGACTCGACACCGGCGCGATCTACCTGCAACGCGCAATTCCCGTCGGCGACGCCGAAACCGCGCCGCAGGTGTTGACCCGGCTCGCCACGCTCGGCGCGCAACTGCTCGGCGAGACCCTGACGCACCTTGACGAACTCGAACCACGCGCGCAGCGCGAAGCGGAAGCGACGCACGCGCCCATCCTGCGGCGTGAGGACGGATTGATCGATTGGAGCGCGAGCGCGTTTGAGATCGACCGTCGCGCGCGCGGCTTTCAACCGTGGCCGAATGCTCACACGCAGTTTCGCGGGCAGCGACTCGTCATCTACGCGACTGCTCCGCGAAACGCTTCCGAAGAATCTGTGGCCGACGAGCGAGCCGCTCGCGGCAAGGTCGCCGGAGAAATTACTAACGCGCAGGGCGACGAACTCGAAGTTGCGTGCGGCGAGAGCACGCTCCTGCGTCTGTCGGAAGTTCAACTCGAAGGCAAGCGGCGCATGAACGCACGCGACTTCATCAACGGCATGCGCGTGCGCGCGGGCGAGCGTTTGGGAAACGAAAGCACGGGGACGGGATAAGAGGAAGAGGAAGGGGGAAAGGGGAAGGGAGAAAGGGTAAGGGGAAAAGGGTAAAGGGGAAAGGGATAAAGACACGCGCAGTACGGCGCACACAGCTTTCTTCGGCGCACACAACTTTCTTTAGCCTTTCCCCCTTACCCCTTCCCCTTTCCCCGATGTTTTATATGGCGATTCACACGGCCAAAAAAAACGGCGGGCGGGGCGCGGCGAAGAGAGAGGGCGGCGCGCGTCGCGTGTCGGCCTCGCGGCGCGCGGCGTCGGAGATTTTGCGGCGTGTGGAGGACGAAGGAGCGTTCGCGATGGTGCTGCTGGCGAGCGCGGGCGAAGAGTTACGCGCCGATGACCGCGCGCTTTGCTACGAACTCGTGCTCGGCGTCCTGCGTCGGCAACTCTGGCTCGACAAGTTGATCGAACATTACGCAGGGCGTGCCGCCGCGAGTCTCGACGCTCCGGTGCGTCGCGCGTTGCGTCTCGGGCTGTACCAGTTGCGTTTCCTCACGCGCATACCCGCGTCGGCCGCCGTCAACGAATCCGTAAACCTCGCTCACGAGGCGCGCCTGCGCTCGGCCGCCAACTTCATCAACGCCGTGCTGCGCCGCGCGACGCGCGAGCCGGATTACGAACCGGCCGACGGCGCACCGTCCGAACTCGAACGCCTCGCCGTCGCCACCTCGCATCCCGCATGGCTCGTCGAACGCTGGGTGAAATTTTTCGGCGCGGCCGAGGCCGAGAGTTTCGCGCGCGCCAACAATCGCACGCCGCCCGTCGCGTTTCGCGTGAACCCTTTGCGGGCAAGCGAGGATAAAGTGATCTCGGATTTGCGTGCGGCGGGCGTCGAGGTAGAACGGTCGCAGGTGGCGTTGGGGGCTTGGCGCGTGGGAACGTCGGGCGGCGCATCGGGCACACCGGCGCGGCAGTTGCGCGCGCTCGCGGCGGAGGGCGCGATTTACACGCAGGACGAGGCGTCGCAGTTGGTGGCGCACGTCCTCGGCGCGCGCGCGGGCGAACGCGTGCTCGACGTGTGCGCCGCGCCGGGCAGCAAGGCGACACAGATCGCCGCACATGCCGGTAAGAGCGCGCTCGTCGTGGCGGGCGACATTCACGGGCATCGTCTGCGCGTGGTGCGCGAATCGGCAGCGCGGCAGGGATTGGAGAACGTCCAGACCGTCGCCTATGACGCCGAAGCGTCGCCGCTTCCGTTCGCCGAGGGCGCGTTCGGCCGCGTGCTCGTGGACGCTCCCTGTACGGGGACGGGCACGCTCAGGCACAACCCCGAAATTCGCTGGCGCATCACACCCGCAGACATCGCCGAACTCGCCGCGCGGCAGCGTCGTATTCTCGCCAACGCCGCGCACGCCGTCGGCGTCGGCGGGCGGCTCGTCTATTCGACCTGCTCGGTCGAACCCGAAGAGAACGAAGAGGTCGTCGCGGCATTTCTGGAGACACAATCGTCCTTCGAGTTGATACGTCCCGACGTGCCGGAGCGGCTGCTGACAAAAGACGGCGCGGCGCGTACCTGGCCGCAACGCGACGACGTGGACGGATTTTTTGTCGCCGCGTTTGAAAGGCGAGGGGGGAAAGGGTAAAGGGGAAGGGGGAAAGGGCGGAATAGGCAGAGTTGAATCAGAGGTGTGTGAGAGTTTTTTTCCCTTACCTTTCCCCTTTATCCCTTGCCCTTTCCCCTTTCGCTTTGCTTTTGCTTTCGCGTGCGCCGATGTTAGACTCTCGCGTCCGTAAAACGCCCTGTTCGCGGGCGCGTCTGAGAGGTAATCAAAAAACTTGGCCGGAACACAGCGTCCGTTAGGATCGACGTTAGGCAAGGTCGCCATCCTGATCGCCGTCGCGGGACTATTTCTCGCAGGCATGGCGGGCACGGTCTATCTCTCCCTGCGTAGCCCCGAGGTCGAAGTGCCCGAAGTGACGGGCAAAAACGTCATCGAAGCCGAACGGATTCTCGCCGACGCAGGGCTTAACGTCCGCCGTCGCGCCTCGCGCTACAGCTCGGAAGTTCCGGCCGACACCGTGCTCGACCAGACGCCGCGCGCGGGCGATCACGTCAAGGCAGGGCAGACCATAGCCGTCGTCATCAGTCGCGCCGAGGCGAAAGAGGGTGAGACTTCGGTCGGCGTCCGTCGCAAAGACGAGCCGGAGAACGACGGCGGCGCGAGCGAGGCCGCCAATCAGAACGATTCCGCGACGGCCGCGGATAATCGCAACGAGAATGCCAACGGGAACCGGCCAAAAAGCAACGCTAACGCTAACGCCAACACGAACAAGAACAAGAACAAAAACGCCAACGCCAACAACCAGAACTCGAAAGGCAACACGGGCGCAAACGGCAACATCAACTCGAACCTGAACACCAACTTGACGACCAACAGCCGCAACGCCAACAATCGCAACGCGCCCGGACGCCCCGACGCCGAGCGCAACGCCAACGCGCGCCCGAACAGCAATAATTCCAACTCCGGCAACCGGAACGCCGACGCCACGACTAATCGCAACACGAACACAAGTCGCCCTCGAACTACGGACAACCGTAATACAAACACGCCGGGCAGCGCGCGCCCCGCCACAACGCCGCGCTCGAACGCCAACAGCCCACGCCCGTAAATCGTGCGCCCCGGAAAGCGCGGCGCGTGTGGGAAGGGGCGGCGGTTTTACGCCGAAGCGTTGCGGGCGGCGATAAGTTTCCGGCGTTGGTTAATTCTCGCTGAGAAAGCTTTTATTCGATTTTCACCCGAATTTTGCATTTCACCCGGCGACGGCAAGGCGTGGCGTTGATCTTGTCGGGTAGGGTAAGGCAACGATGATAGAGATCGCCCCATCTATTTTATCTGCTGACTTTGCGCGACTCGGCGAAGACATCGCGGCCATCGAGCGCGGGGGTGCAGCTGTGGTTCATTGCGATGTGATGGACGGCCACTTCGTCCCGAATATCACGATTGGCCTGCCCGTCGTGAAGTCTCTGCGGGACGTAACCCGTTTGCCCCTCGACACGCATCTAATGATTTCCGAGCCGGGGCGTTACGCCGAGCAGTTTGTCGAAGCGGGTGCCGGAATGGTTTCCGTCCACGTCGAGATCGACCCGCACCTGAATCGCACGCTCGTCGCCATCCGAAATAAGGGTGCGATGGCGGGCATCGCCATCAATCCGGCGACGCCGCTCGTCGCGCTCGAAGAATCGCTGGCCTTCGCCGATTACGTTCTCTTGATGACCGTCAACCCCGGCTTCGGCGGTCAGAAATTTATCCCGACAATGCTTGATAAAGTGCGTCGCCTGCGGCGCATGATCGAGGAACGCGGACTCAGGACGCGCATCGAAGTTGACGGCGGCATCGACCGCACGAACATCGCCGACATTACCGCCGCCGGAGCCGAGATCATCGTCGCCGGGACGGCCGTCTTCGGCGGTGGCGATCCGGCGCAAGGCGTCCGCGACCTGTTGGCGTCCACCGCGCAGTGGGTATGAAGGCAAACGCTGAACGCGGAACGCTGAACGATGAATAAAAATCTTTCGTTCAGCATTCAGCGTTCATAGTTCATCGTTTCGTTTCTTTGGAGGTTTTAATAAATGCGTTTACGCAAAAAATTATTCGTCGCAAGCCTGTGCGCGCTGCTCGCGGGCGGTTTGCCCGCCGGGTCTGTCGCACGCGCCCGGCAGCAACAGCCGCAGCAGCAGCCGTCGCGTGTCGAGAGCGAGGGCACTGCGACGCAACGACTCGAAGTCGTGCGCCAGCGTTTGGAAACTGCGCGGCGCACGCTGAACGGCGCGATTGCGGGTCTCAACGCAGGGAGCGGCGACCAGCAGAAGAAAGATAAAGATAAGAAGGCGACGGACGACCCCGCTTCGCGCCTGCGCGGTCTGGAGAAGGATGTCGGCGCGCTCCAGAAGGAAGTGGCCGAGGTGCGCGGCAAGGCAGACCGCGGCGAGAAATTTGAAATCTCCGAGGTGGAGAAGGTGGAGAGCGCGCTCGTCGAACTCAACACGCGGGTCGAGGCCGGCCTACAGGCGACGGCCGACGCGCGGCGCGGCGCGACAATCGCTTCCGGCACTACGACGAGTAATAAGAACAAGAAGAAGCCCGGCTTCTTCGGTCGCATTTTAGGGCGCGGCGACGACGACGAGTACGACGAACTGGTCGGCGGCATCGCGCCGGGACGCGACCGCCAGTTGTTCGAGGAGGCGGCGAAACTCGCGCGCAAGAGCAAGTATGAAACCGCGCGCTACCTCTTCAACGTGATCATCACGACCTACCCCGATTCGCCTTACCTGCCGCACGCCAAACTCGCCATCGCCGACACCTTCTATCTCGAAGGCACGACGAGCGCGCTGATTCAGGCGGCCAACTCTTATCGTGAATGGCAGACGTTCTTCCCGACCGACCCGCTGGCCGACGAGGTGTTGTTGAAAGTGGCCGAGGTCGAGATGCGGCAGATGGGTTTGCCCGACCGCGACGTGGCGCACGCGCGCAAGGCCGAACAACTCCTGAAAGCTCTCTTGCAGCAATATCCGAACACGGCCTTGCGCCCCGACGCGCAGGTGCGTCTCAGCGAGGTGCAGGAAAATCTCGGGATGCACACTTTCCAGGTCGGCAACTTCTACATGGATCGTTACGAGCGCGGCGTCGCTCCTAACCCGAAGGGCGCGCAGTCGCGTTACCGCGAGGTGGTCGAGAAATATCCGAACTTCTCGCGCCGCGACCGCGCGCTGTACCAACTGGCAAACACCTACGTGCTGGAAGAAGAGCCTGACGAAGCGGCCAAGTATTTTCAGGAAATCGTGCGCAACTTCCCGAACAGCGAATATGCCGAAAAGGCGCAGGAGCAACTCGACGCCATCGGCGCGCCCAAGCCGCACGCCGACCCGAAAGCCTTAGCCAAACTACCGCCGGAGAAACGTTCGATGACCTCGCGCCTGTTCCAGCAGGTGTTCGGCACGATGCCCGTCACGGTCGACAAAAACGGCGTGCTCATCAGCAAGGACAGCGACGAGAGCAGCCTCATCGATGTCGTCATCGAAAACAAGGGCACGCTTCCCGTCACGCCGAGCGCGCCCACGATCAATCGCCGTATCTCGTCGCCCGCGGCGCAAGCGCAGCCGACGCCGCAACCGGCCGACAAACCGGCGAGCGGCATCCAGTTGACGCCGACCAATCCCGGCCCGCCCACGACGGTCGATACGCCGAGCGCGCCGCCCACGACGCAGCGCCCGCCCGCGCAGTAACAAAAGCGAGGGCGACCGAGCCGGAGGCGAAAGTGAAGCGGAGCACGCCAAAACTCCGAACTCCACTTTCGCCTCTTATTTTTTTAGACGCCTTTTCGCCCGCGCTTTCTCCTTTCTACTTCAGTTCGTCGGTGTTAGAATTTTTTTCACCTCCCAAGAGCGTTAATGGAATGAATTCGAGCGCGCCGTGTCCGTAGGCGTGGAACCGGGACGTAACTCGTATGGCCGAAAACACCTCTGACGAATTGACGCGCCGACATCGCACCGCCGCAGGCGTGGTATCGGCGTTCATCACGCTCACGCTCGCGCTCGTCGCGCTGGCCTACGCGGGCGTGCGCCCGAGTTTGCCCGCCAGCTTGCTCAACCCGACTTTGTACGGTGCGCTGTGGATCGTCATCGCCGGACTCGGACTCGGCGCAATCGCCCTCCGGCGGATGCGTTTCGGGGCGCTCAGACTGCAAGTTATCGCGGAAGCAAAGGGCGCATCCGCGTTGCTCGCCACGTTGCAAAAGACGACTACGCTCGTCGCTTTGTTCGGCCTCGCCATCGCCCTCATCGGATACCTGTTGTACACGCGTTCGGCCGACCCCTGGGACATGTTGAAGGCCGGAATCATCGCCATCGCCATCTTGCTCTACACCTACCCGCGCCGCGCGGCGTGGCAAAAAGTCTGGCAGGCGACGCAATCGACGGAAGGGCTGACCACTGACGGCGCGCCCGCGAAAGGAACAACTGCGTGAAGTTTTACGTCCGCCTCGCCTCGCTCGTCATGGCCGCCTCGGCATGCTTTGTCGCCAGCCCCGTCGCGACCGTCGCGCAAACGCCCGCGCAAACGCCCACGCCCGTCGCGCCGCCTGCGCCCGCCCGCACGATCTCTCCGCGCCCGGCAGCGATGCCTTCGACTGCGCAAACTTCCGCACAGCTGTCGTCGCTCTCGCCACGTGAACGCCGCGCTAAGGCTTACGCGAAGTTGATGGAAGGCCAGCGTTTCTTCACGAACGCGCGCGGCTCGGGCGGCATCACGCGCGATGACCTGCGCGCGGCGCAAGCGGCGTTCGAGCAGGCCGCCGCGCTCGACCCTACTCTTTCCGAAGCCCGCACCGCGCTCGCCGAGATCGCCTTTTTCTTCCTCGACGATCAACCGCTCGCCGAACGCGAAGCGACCGCCGCCGTGCGCATCGACAACAACAACTTCGGCGCTCATCGCATACTCTCGCGCATCTATTCGCTCAAGGCCGGTTTCGATTCCGACAAGACTGATCGCGCCGCCGCCGAGCGCGCCATAGCTGCCCTGAAAGACGTGCTGCGTCTCAGGCCGAACGACCCGGAAGCCCTCGCGCTGCTCGGCGAGTTTTACGTGAGAACCGGACGTGAAACGGAAGCCATCGAAGCGTTCCGGCGTTGGATGGGCGCGCCCGCCACGGTCGATACGAACTTCTACAAGGTCATTACACAGGGGCGCGAACTCTCGCCCGATGCCGCCGCCGCGCGTCTCGCGGAAGCGTTGCTGAAAGCCGGTCGCACCGCCGAATCAATTGACGCCATTCGCCGCGCGCTCGCGATCAACCCGGAGAACAACGGCTATCTCGCGCTGCTCGGCGAGGCGATTGACGCGGGCGGCGACAGCGATGTCGCCATCAACGAGTTGCAGCGCATGATCGTGGCGAACCCGACCAACCTCGCCGCCATCAGCCTGCTCGCGCACGCGCAGGCGCGTTCCGGCAAAGTTGACGCCGCCGTCGCGACGCTGCGCGCCGCCGCCACCCCGCGCCCCGGCGACACGCGCGAGTTGCGCCAGCAACGCGGACGCCTCGTGGACGACCTCGCCGGGGTGCTCGCCGATGCCCTGCGCTACGACGAGGCCATCGCCGCCTACGAAGACCTGTTCAAAGCGCGCGGCGTGAGCGGCAACGCGCCGCTCACGGCCGACAGCGACAAAGAGTTCGCGCGCACGATCCTCGAACGCATCATCAACCTGCAACGACAGGCCGGACGCCTGGACGACGCCTTCACGACCGCCGTGCGCATGCGTCGCGTGCTCGGCGCAAACCATCCGCGCGCCGATTTTCATTTCATCTCCGTGTTGCGCGAACAGGGGAAGCGGCGCGAGGCTCTGGAAGCGGTGCGCGCCGCTCGCCTGCGGCATCCGGGCGCGGCCGAGTTGTTGGCTTTGGAGGCCGAAACGCTGGCCGAACTCGGCCAGGTCGAAGAGGGCGCGACGCTCCTGCGCGCACGTCTCCGCGGCAACGCCGAAGAAGATTTTCTGGTTTATCTCTCCATCGCGAACCTTTATTTGCAGGTCGGGCGCGGCAAAGAAGCGGTCGTGGCCGCGCGCAAGCTGGTCGAACTCGCCCCGCCCACAGAGCCGCAACGCGTCACGCAGGCTCTCATCATGCTCGCTTCCGCGCAGGAGCGCGCGGGCGACCCGAAGGGCGCGGAAGAGTCTCTGCGCCGCATCCTCTCGAAATCGCCGAACGACGCGACCGCGCTCAACAATCTAGGCTATTTTCTCACCGAGCGGGGCGAGCGTCTCCCCGAAGCGCTCGACATGATCCGGCGCGCCGTGAAGACCGAGCCGACCAACCCCAATTACCTCGACAGCCTGGGCTGGGTCTATTTCAAACTCGGCCAGTTCGACGAAGCCGAACGCCACCTGAACGACGCCGCGCGCCGCAACACACGCTCCTCGACCGTGCAGGAACACCTCGGCGACCTCTACCGGAAGCGCGGCCAACTCGACCAGGCCCGCGCCGCCTGGCGTAAAGCCCTCGGACTCGCCACCGATGCCTCCGACATTACCCGCCTCAAGGGCAAGATCGACGCCGGGACGGGCAATTAAGCTACACGATTCGGAGTGTAAATTTGACATATTGACGGTGTGTAGGCCGCGCGCTACACTGCCGTTAGTCCGAGCGTTCGCCCCAAGTTACCGCTCAGACCGCAAGCAAGAACCCTCCTCATCAGTTAAAAAAGTCTAAGTAAAAAAGAGAGTTCTACTCCCGATGACGCGCTACAATTTGTCCCCCGGCCTGCGTGTGCGCCGACACGCACGTTTAGCGTTCTCCGCCTTCGCCTGTCTCTTCGTCTCCGGCCTGTTCGCCGCGAGCGTCGGAGCGCAGACGAACGGAATGCGCCCCGTCGCACGACTCGTCGGAGTCTCGAACAGTGGCGCCGCGCGCCTCACTTCGAGCTCGGATTCCTGCGAGATGCAGGCGCGCCTGTTGAACGCCTCTATGACGAACGCGCGACCGGGCGCTGCCCGCGTCAGCGCGACCGGCGACGAGCGTCGCGCCTTCGATCTGATCAACGCCGAGCGGCGCGAGCGCGGCGAGTCGTCGCTCGTCTGGGATGCGGAGTTGACGCGCATGGCGCGGCTGCATTCGGAGAACATGGCGCGGCAGAACTTTTTCGACCACATAGACCCGCAGGGACAGAACATGACGATGCGCGCACGCGCGTGCGGCGTCTGCGGCTGGAGCGCGATTGCCGAGAACATCGCTTATAATTCGGGCTACGAAGATGCGGCGGGATTCGCCGTCGAGCGTTGGATGGCTTCGCCCAAGCATCGCGCCAATTTGTTGCGCGAAGGCTTCACCCATTCCGGCGTCGGCGTGGCACGCGCCGCAGATGGCCGCGTCTTTTTCACACAGGTATTCGTCACGCGCTAGCGCCGCGGGCGAGTTCTAAAATTTCAGGCGGCCGGCGCTCGATTTAACGAGTGGCCGGCCGCTCGGTTTTCGCCCGTCGAAATTTTGTCCATCTTGTCTGACGCACGATTCACATTTCCGTCCTACGCCAAGATCAATCTCACGCTGCGCGTAAAGGGGCGACGCGCGGACGGCTATCATGAAATCGAAACCGTCTTTCAAACCGTCACGCTGCACGACCGGCTGACGTTTGAAACGTGTGACGACGGGCGGCTCGAACTCGCCTGCGATGCTCCGGACATTCCCTGCGACGAGTCGAATCTGGTGCATCGCGCTGGCGTAGCCCTACGCGAACGTTTCGGCACGCGTCGCGGCGCTCGCATCATTCTGGAGAAAAAGATTCCGGCCGGCGGTGGCCTCGGCGGCGGCTCGTCAAACGCGGCCGTCGCCCTCGTCGGCCTCTCGCGCCTGTGGGAAATTGACGCAGACCGGCATGCGCTCGCGGAGATCGGCGCGTCGCTCGGCGCGGACGTGCCTTTCTTCCTGACGGGCGGCACGGCTCTCGGAACAGGACGCGGAACGGACGTTCACCCGCTCGCGGACGCACCGGCGAAGCAGCTTTTACTCATCACGCCGCACGTCAAAGTCTCGACCGCTGAGGCTTACAAATCGTTGAACGCGCACGCCTTGACAAAGGCAGTTTCGCCCGTTAATCTCGCTGTTTCGCGCGCACAGGCCGAAATTTCAAGTTCATTGCATGCGGCACTGTGGAACGATTTCGAGCCGGTCGTCTATCGCCTCTATCCCGAAATCGAGCGAGCGCGCTCGGCGCTCATGGCGGCGGGAGCGCGCGGCGCGTTGCTTTCGGGCAGCGGGGCGAGCGTTTTCGGCCTCTTTGAAAATGCGGAGGAGCGCGACGGGGCGCAAGCGAATTTGAGAGCCGGGGCGGGGTGGCAAGTCTTCGCCTGTGCGACGCTCTCGCGACACGCATACGCGGAGAGTTTCGGCGCGGTTGAGTTTTAGCAACACTGGGGCGTCGCCAAGTGGTAAGGCACCGGTCTTTGGATCCGGCATTCGTAGGTTCGAATCCTTCCGCCCCAGCCATTATTCAAAAGTTTCAAGTTTCAGGTTTCGGGTTTCAAGTTCAAAAACTTTCAGACCTGAAACCTGAAACCTGAGACTTGAAACTTTTTTATGAGTACGACCGGCGGCATCAAAGTTTTTTCCGGCAACGCGAACCACGAGTTGACGCTGGAGATTTGCAACTACCTGAGTTGCGATCCGGGCAGCGCCACCATCGGGCGTTTTTCCGACGGCGAGTTCAATTTTCAGATCACCGAGAACGTGCGCGGCGGCGACATCTTCATCGTGCAGCCGACCTGCCCGCCCACGGACGCGAACCTGATGGAACTGCTCGTCATGCTCGACGCCTTTCGTCGTTCGTCGGCCGAGCGCGTGACGGCCGTCATCCCCTACTACGGTTACGCGCGTTCGGATAAGAAGGATCGCCCGCGCGTGCCGATAGCCGCCAAACTCGTCTCGAATTTGATCGCGACGGCCGGGGCGCACCGCGTCCTGACGATGGATTTGCACGCCGCGCAGATTCAGGGCTTCTTTGACATCCCGGTCGATCACCTGTACGCCGCGCCGGTCTTCATCGGTCACTATCAGGCGAACCCGATGCCGAACCTGACGGTGGTTGCCCCCGACACGGGCGGAGCGGAACGCGCGCGCGCTTACGCCAAGCGTCTGGACGCGGAACTCGCGCTCTGCGACAAACGGCGCGAGAAGGCGAACGTGGCCGAAGTGATGAACGTCGTCGGCGACGTGCGCGGGCGCAACTGTCTGGTCGTCGACGATATGTGCGACACGGGCGGTTCGCTGACGAAGGTCGCGAAGGCTCTCAAGAGCGCGGGCGCGGCCAGCATTCACGCCTGTTTCACGCACGCCGTCTTGTCGGGTCACGCCTGCGAGCAGTTGGCGAAGTCGGACATCGAGCAGGTCGTCACGACGAACACGATCCCGTTCAACGGAACTCGTAGCGAGATGGGCAACCTTAAAGTTTTGAGCATCGCGCCGCTGCTGGCGAAAGCGATCAAGTCGATCCACGAGGAGACCAGCGTCTCTTCGCTCTTCGTGTGAAGGGCAAACACTAACTTTGGTTTCAAGTTTCAGGTTTCAGGTTTCAAGTTAAAGAACGAAGAACCTCAGTCCTGAAACTTGAAACCTGTAACTTGAAACCCGGTATTTAATTATGGCAGAGAAGAAAGAGTTTACGATTCAAGCCACGCGCCGCGAGGGGCGCGGCAAAAACGACGCGCGCCGCGTGCGCGCCGCCGGGCGCGTGCCGCTTACGATCTATGGCGGTGAAGGCGACTCCGTTTCGGCCTCCGCGTCGCTCGCCGAGTTGGCTTCCATCCTGCGCACAGAGAGCGGCCACAACACCATCTTTACGCTCGACATCGACGGCGAGGGCGGCCACGACGTGATGTTCCTCGACCGCCAGATCGACCCCGTTCGCGGTCGTCTCATCCACGCCGATCTGCGTCGCCTCGTGCGCGGCCAGAAGATCGAAGTCACCGTGCCTTTGCACCTGACGGGCGAGCCTATCGGCGTGACGGAAGGCGGCGGCGTGCTCGAACAGATGGTGCGCGAGATCGACATCCGCGTCAGGCCGCGCGACATCCCGGATTCGATTGACCTCGATGTCTCGAACCTCGGCGTCCACGACGTGCTGCACGTCTCCGATTTACAGGTGGCCGAGAATATCGAAATCCTGAATGACGCTGAAACGGTGCTTGCCACCGTCGGCATCATCGCGGAAGAGCCGGTCGAGGTTCCCGTGCCGAGCGAAGAGGGCGAAGAACCCGAAGTTATCGGCAAGGGCAAGAAGGACGACGAGGGCGACGAAGCCTAACGGAGTTTGGGAAAAGGGTAAGGGGGAAGGGGAAAAGGCTCGTTGCCCCCCTACCCGGACGCCGGTTTCGTCCCTTTACCCCTTACCCTTTGTCCTTATTCCCTGTTTTCTGATGCTTATCGTCGGGCTGGGCAATCCGGGCGCACAATATGAGTTGACGCGCCACAACCTCGGCTTCATGGTCGTCGATCTGCTGGCGCGCGAGGCGACGGCGACTGTGCGGCGCGAGGAGTGTCGGGCGCTCGTCGGGCGCGCGGAGATCGAAGGCCGCAAGGTCGAACTCGTCAAGCCGCAAACTTACATGAATTTGAGCGGCGAGTCGGTGCAGTGCCTGCTGCGCAAACGCGAGTTGAAAACGGCGACGGATTTAGTGGTCGTCAGCGACGACCTCGCATTGCCTTTCGGCGCGTTGCGCCTGCGCTCGCGCGGTTCGAGCGGCGGCCACAACGGTTTGAAAAGCATCATCGCGCAGACGGGCACGGACGCTTTTCTCCGCCTGCGCATCGGGATTCAACCCGAACACCCGCTCACCGGCACGGCGCGATACGTCCTCGAACGTTTCCCGCAGAGCGCGCGCGGTGAACTCGAAAAAGTTTTAGAGCGGAGCGCCGAAGCGATCCGCGCCGTCCTTCGCGACGGCATTGACAAAGCGATGGCAACTTACAATTAGTAAACAGTTTTCAGTAAACAGTTTTCAGTAAGCAGAAAACTGAAAACTGTTTACTGAAAACTGTTTGCTGATTCTTTCCTTCTTGCTTCCGCCACGAGGCCGAGGCTAGACATCCATAAGGAGGATGAATTTTGGCTGAGAAAAGAATTTACGAAATGGTCTTCATCATAGACCCGGCGACGGGCGAAGAAGACTCGACCCGCCTCGTCGAAAACCTGCAAAAAATCGTCACCGATCAGGGCGGCGCGATCACCAAATCCGAGAGCATGGGGCGCAGGCAACTGGCCTACAGGATCGGGCGCAACACCGAAGGCCATTTCATGCTGTTCGAGATAGAAGGCACGGGCGGCGAGATCGCCGAACTCGAACGCCGCATGCGCGTCAGCGATCAAGTGATGCGTTATCTAACGGTGCGCGTGGACGAAGACCGCCGCCGCGCCGAGAAGTTCAAAGAACGCCGCATTCGCAAAGCGAGCAAACGGCCTGAGAAGGGCGCCGGAGGACGCAGCGGCAATTATGCGGCGTCAGCATCCGCACCCGCCGCTGTTGCCGCCCCCGCCGCGCGCGGCGACGAAGAGGACGCCGAAGCGTAGGCTTGGAAGCGCGTGCGTCGGCGTCGCCCCTGCTTGGGGCGGGCGTCAAAATTCATACGCGACCCCTGATTTAGAGCGCCCCTGACGAGTCGATGATTCGTCCGAGAGTTGAGCGCGACGGCGGTCGGGTCGCACAGCCGGCAGAGTGGCCGGAGAGTTGAAAGAGGAAAATTTATGTCGAGAAATTTTGATCGTGATCGGGAACGTGACTTCGGTAATGACGACGACCGTGGCGGTCGCTTCGGCGGCGGCGGCGGCGATCGCGGCGGGCGCGGCGGCCCCGGCGGCGGGCGCAGCGGCGGTAGATTCCGGCGGCGCAAGGTGTGTCGCTTCTGTCTGGACAAAGTTGACATCATCGATTTCAAGGACGTGAAGTTGCTGACGAACTATATCCCCGAGCGCAGCAAGGTTCTGCCACGCCGCATTTCGGGATCGTGCGCGCCGCACCAGCGTATGCTGGCCGAGGCCATCAAACGCGCGCGCAACATCGCGCTCTTACCCTACGCCGCTGACTCGTAAAAAGGAAGGACTAACAGATCATGGCAAACACACAAGTCCTCTTGCGTGAAGATATCGATAATTTGGGAGCGCGCGGCGAGATCGTCAAAGTCCGCGCGGGCTACGCGCGCAACTACCTGCTGCCGCGCAAACTCGCCGTCAAGGCCACGGCCTCGAACGTCAAGCAGATCGAACAGGAGCGCGCCGCGCTGTTGCGTAAAGAAGCGACGGAGCGCGCCGGAGCCGAATCGCAGGCCGCGCAGATGGGTTCGTTGCGCCTAGCCTTCGAGCGTAAAGTCGGCGAACACGGCATGCTCTACGGCTCGGTCACTTCGATGGACATTCAGGAAGCCCTCAGAGAAAAGGGCTACGAGTTTGACCGTCGCCGCATCCACCTCGCCGAGGCGATCAAGGAGACGGGCGAGTTCAGCGTGCGCGTGCGGCTGCACCGTGAAGTGAACGTTGACATCCCCGTCGTCGTCACACCCGAAGGCGGCGCGGCCGGGGCGGCGGCGGAAGCCACAAGCGCAACCGGCGCTGACACGACCGGCGCGGACGCGACAACCGATGCTACAGTTGACGCTTCGACCGGCGCGGCTGCCGGTACGGGCGACGGCGGCGAGTAGAATCAAACAAAAAGCGGGCGCGTCGAGTAAAGTTTGTCGCGCCCGCTTTGGCTATAGTATGCTGTAGGCGCGTTGCTCCCGGCCGTTGATTTTAGTTGAGAGCGGCCACCGCTTACAGCAGTTTTTTTGTCCGGTCTTCCCTCTAACTTCCGAAACTCCCGAGTCTTCCCGATGGTCAAAAATTTCGCTCCCGATTCGACGCGCGATCAAATGCTCGAACGCCCGCTGCCACACAGCGCGGAAGCCGAGCGTGCCATCCTCGGAGCTATCGTCCTCGATAACGGCCTCGTCAATCAGGCCATCGAACTATTGCGCCCCGACGATTTTTACGTCCGCGCCCACCAGCATCTCTTTCGCGCCATGATCTCGATGAGCGAGCGCGGCGCGGAGATCAACCCGATCCTGCTCGGCGAAGAACTGCGGCGCGACGGCGCGCTCGAACAGGTCGGCGGCATCGCCTTCATCTCCGAACTCACTTACGGGCTGCCGCACTTCACGAATATCGCCGCTTACGCCAAGGTCGTGCGCGATAAGTCGCTGATGCGCCAGCTCGTCAAAGTCGCCAACAAGATCACGAGCGAAGCCCTCGAAGAAGAGGACGAGGCCGGCATCATCCTCGATCACGCCGAGCAGATGATCTTCGCGCTGGCCGACGAGCGGCTCCGGCAGGGCTTCGCGCACGTCAAGCCCATCGCCGACCAGATTCTCGAAAAAGTGCAGGAACTCGGCGGGCGCGGCGTGGCGCTCACCGGGCTCACCACGGGCTTCGCCGAACTCGACA
>DASQMC010000084.1:0-3465 GCA_035645695.1 Pyrinomonadaceae bacterium | reverse complement strand
GGCGCGGACGGTGATCTTCGGGTTGTGGCGAGCCAAAACCTTGGTGATGGCCGCGGTCAAAGTGGTCTTCCCGTGGTCGACGTGCCCGATGGTGCCGATGTTCACGTGCGGCTTCGAACGGTCAAACTTCTCCTTGCTCATTGTGTGATAGCCTCTTTAAAAAGTATGTGGTTGTGAATCGCCTGTTTGTATGGAGCCCGCGATGAGATTTGAACTCATGACCTCCTCCTTACCAAGGAGGCGCTCTACCCCTGAGCTACGCGGGCGCGTCTCTAACCGCCGTGCGCCCTGTCGGCGGCCTGAAATGTGGAGCGGGAGACGAGGCTCGAACTCGCGACCCTCAGCTTGGAAGGCTGATGCTCTACCAACTGAGCTACTCCCGCCCGACAGAAAGGGCGGAAGGGTGAGGGATGAGAAATGAAATTCCAGCTTCATCCCTCATCCTCCATCCTTCATCCCTCAAAGTCTGGTGCAGGGGGTAGGATTCGAACCTACGTAAGGCGTTAGCCTGCCGGGTTTACAGCCCGGTGCCATTAACCACTCGACCACCCCTGCATGTTTTGTCCAAATAACTGTTTGGAGCCGGCGAAGGGACTTGAACCCCCGACCCTCTGATTACAAATCAGATGCTCTACCAACTGAGCTACGCCGGCACACACGGATCACTCCGGGCACTTCCGACAAAACGCGAATAGTAACAATAGCTTCCCTAAAACGCAAGCCGCAGAAAGCCCCTGCCATGATTTCGGACATAAGCCCGGTCAGTTTGAAGAAACTTATTGACGCTCCGCGTCCGCAGCAAGTAGGATTGAACTCGCCCTGTGTCGTGCGGCCACAGACGCCCGCACGGCTCCCACCTCATCCCGACGCCCGTTTTGAAGCCGGACAAAAAGCATTTGCGGCTCGCTGTCGAGCCTGATCCGCTTATTTGCCTTCGTATTCTTCCCATATAAAGTCAGGAGATGGCACGTGCATACTCGTAAAAACTTTTCACTCCCCGGCGGTTTTGCCGCCTTTTTGTTCGCTTTCCTCTTTGCGTTGATTCCGGCCGAAGCTCAAACCGCATCCGGCATCGCGGGACGGACGCAAAACGCGTCCGCCGACGCTCTCCCCAAGCCTCTGCCCGCCGCGCTGGAATCCGAACTCAGTTGCGCCGGTTATATCGAGTACGAGCCGAATTATAGCGGGTTCGAGGTCGTCGGGGCGGAACAGGAGCAGGAGAAGGTCACTTTCAGCACCGGCGAAATAGTGTTCATCAATGCCGGGGCGCAACAGGGCGTATCTGTCGGGCAGGAATTTCAAGTGGTACGGCCGCGCGGCCGGTTCTCCACGAAGTTATCGCACAAGTCGGGAACGCTCGGCGTCTACACGCAGGAGATCGGTCGCCTGCGCGTGACGGTCGTGAAAGATCGCGTGTCAGTGGCACAGGTCACAAACGGTTGCGACATGATCCTGCCCGGCGATTTGCTGCGCGGCGTGCCCAACCGCATCTCGCCGCCCGCGGGTGACACGTCGGACATAGACCGCTTCGCCGACCCGACAGGTAAACAGAATGGCCGCATCGTGCTCGCACGCGACGCGCGTGAGATGATTTCGCGCAACCAGATCGTCTACATAGACCTCGGCACGGAAGACAATGTGAAGGAGGGCGACCGCCTGACCGTCTACAGACCCGCCGGGACGGGCAACATCACGCGCTACCACGACGAAGAAGTGGCTCCGGCGTCGAGCTACGGCTTCGAGAGCGACCGCTTCCGTGGCGGCAAATTTTCCATTCAGGCGCAACGCGTCGAGAACCCGAACCGGGACGGCATCCGCGGCCCCGTGATGACGACGCCGGAAGTGAAGCGGCGACGGCCTGCGATGCCGCGCAAGATCGTGGGCGAGATCGTCTTGCTCAACGTGCAGGCGCGAACGGCGACCGCCGTCATCACGCGCGTCGCGCAGGAGATTCACACGGGCGATTTTGTGGAAGTGAAATAGGCGGAAGCCGAGCGGAAGCGCGACGAGAGTTTTTAGAGGTAGTTTGATCGATAACAGAGCAGCCCGGAGACGCGGTGTTCGCCACGCCTCCGGGCTGTTCTGCATTTTTCAACCGACGGGCATTCGCCCGGCCGCGCGCGTTGTGGCTTCGACCGCGCCGTGCGGCGTCGTCGTTTTGGCGAGTGCGGCTTCGCGTTCGAGCGCGGCGCGCGCGACCGCCGATTGATAGAAGGCGCGGAAATACTGGTACATCGAGAGACAGGCGGAGAGCACGACCACCCAGAGCATCGCGCGCCCCAACGTGTAGAGCAGAACTTGCCAGTCAGTCGCCGTCGTCGCGCCCGCCCCGAGGAAGTGCCGGACGGCCTCGCGCAGTTCCGGCACAGACCAGACTTGAATGGCCGGAAACGCCTGCCCGAAATTCGCCACGGGCGGCGCGCCGCGCACGCTCGACAGTATGAGCATCGTGATCGCCAACACCTGTGCGCCCATCTTGAACTTGCCCATCTTCGAGGCGGCGATCACCAACCCGTCGGCCGCCGCAATCGAACGCAATCCCGACACGGCCAACTCCCGGCCGATGATGATGACGACCGCCCACGCGGGCGCGAGGCGGTTTTCGACGAGCGAGATGAGAGCAGCTGAGATGAGTAGTTTGTCGGCGATGGGGTCGAGCAGTTGGCCGAGTCTGGACACCTGCTGGCGACGGCGTGCGATGTGGCCGTCGAGATAGTCTGTGAAGGCGGCGGCGAGGAAGAGCGAGGCGGCGAGCAAGTGGCGCGGCACGCCGAGCCAATCCTCCGAGAACGGCGTGAGCAGCACCGCGACGAGCAGCGGCACGACGAAGATGCGCGACAGCGTCAGCGTGTTTGGCAGATTCACACTCACCACTCCCCTTTTCCCGGTTCACCCCGCCATCGCACAGCCGCGACCTTTAGCGACGAAGGCTTTGCTCTTTATTACGCGGTGTTCGCGCAGTGTAGGAGTAGCGCGCGAAAAGTGTCAAGGTTTCGCCCCGTGATGTCGGCTCTCACATGCCATAACTCGAAACGAAATCAGCCTTGCTTGTGCTGCGGCGCGGGGTCGCGTAAAATGCCTGTTTCTGCGCTCCCGAAATTTTACGTCTGTAGATACAGCGCAAGAGTGTTTTAAGAATGGCAATTGACCGCATCACGGTGCGCGGGGCGCGCCAGCACAACCTCAAGGACATCAGCGTTGAAATTCCACGCGACCGCCTGACCGTCATCACCGGGCTTTCCGGTTCGGGCAAATCTTCGCTCGCCTTCGACACGATCTACGCCGAAGGCCAACGTCGCTACGTCGAATCGCTCTCGGCCTACGCGCGCCAGTTCCTAGATCAACTCGAACGCCCCGACGTGGACTCGGTGGACGGCCTCTCGCCCGCCATCTCCATCGAACAGAAGACCGTCTCGCGCAGCCCGCGCTCGACCGTCGGCACGGTCACGGAAGTTTACGACTACC
>DASQMC010000083.1:0-156102 GCA_035645695.1 Pyrinomonadaceae bacterium | reverse complement strand
GTCTTCGCGCACGCCGACGAAATTTCCTTCGCGCCGCTCCGTCACGAAGACCAGGCGGCGACTGCTGCGCCCGATGCCGCAGACGCGGCCGGGCACGACCGCCTCCGACACCCAGTTCAGAAAAACCTCCGTCCGCGTCTGCGGCGCGCCGCTCGTCAACTTGTCGCGCGCGCTCGCCAGCCGTTCAAGCCCGCGCACGGCGGCGGTCGAAAGCCAGCTGTAGCCCGCATCCTTCAACTTTCGTTCGATGCGCCGTTCGGCCTCGGCGCGTTCGTGCTCCATGCGCGCGACGCGTTCGACCGTTTCGCGGTGCGCGAAACTGCGCGCGGCGATCTCGCGCACCTGCGCGAAGTTGCCGTAGGCGTCGAGCAGATTAAGGAGCGTCGTGTAAGTCGCGCGAAACTGGCTTTCCAGAGGATCGGGCGATGCGCCGAGCAGCGCGGCCATCTTCTGCGGGTCTTGATGCGTGCCCGGCGCGGCGACGATGAAGCCGACCCTATCGCGCCCGCGCCTGCCCGCGCGCCCCGTCATCTGTTGAAACTCGGAGGCCGTCAGCGTGCGCCAACCCTGCCCGCGCCGCACGTCTATGTTCGAGAGGACGACCGTGCGCGCCGGGAAGTCAACGCCGGCCGCCACGGTCGCCGTCGCGAATATGGCGTCGAGCAAACCCGCGCTCATCAGTTTTTCGATCAGGAGTTTCCAGGCGGGCAGGTGCCCTGCGTGATGCGAGGCGACGCCGCCGCGAAGCACCGCGTCCCAGTGGCGGTGTTTGCGCACCTCCGCGTGCTCCGCGAGAAAGTCGCGCATCAGTGCGCGTCGCGCGTCGCGCCGTTCGGCGTCGATGTCGCGGCGGCCGAGCGCGGCTTCGGCCGCCGCCTCGTCGCAGCGTCGGCGCGTCGGCAGAAAGACTATCGACGGCAACAAATCATAGGAGGCGAGCGCGGACAAAAGCGACGCGGGCGGCATCTCCGGCATGTGCATGCGCGCGGCGCGCGGCGGGCGACGTTCGCCGCCCCCGCGATACGACGAATGGCGCGGCGCGCTTGAGCGTTCGAGGAAATTCTCGATCTCGTGATTGAAGTGCCCGGCCTCGTCGAAGAGTGGGGCGAGTTGACCGTCGGGGTAGAGGAAGGCCGCGCGCAGCGGCACGGGGCGCGCGCCGGGACGCGTGACGACGCCGCAATGAACGCCCCGCACCTCCCCCACCCATGCCGCGAACTCCTCAGCCTTTCCCACCGTCGCCGAAAGCAGGAGCAGGCGCACGCGCGGCGGCGTCAGGATGATCGCTTCCTCCCAGACGTGGCCGCGATCTTCGTCCGCGAGATAGTGCGCCTCGTCCATGATGACGAGGTCGGTGCGTAGTTCCTGCCCCTCGCGCAGCGCGTCGAAGAGTTGGTTGCGATAAACCTCGGTCGTGCCGACGATGAGCGGCGCGTCGGCGCGCTCTTTGCGGTCGCCCGTCAGGATGCCGACCTTGTCCGCGCCGAACGCCTCGGCAAACTCCTGATATTTCGAGTTGGTGAGAGCCTTCAGCGGACTCGTGTACCAGGCGCGCTTACCTTCCGCGAGCAGACGCCTGATCTCTTCGCGCGCGATCCAGGTCTTGCCGCTGCCCGTCGGCGCGGTAACGAGCACGTCTTCGTGTTCGAGCGCGGCGAAGGCTTCGAGTTGAAACGCGTCGGGCTTGAACTCCGTGCGCGCGGGCGTGCCGATGCCTTCGAGCAGGCGACGCACGGGACGCGAACGCGCGGACGAGCGCGCCGCGCGCTCCGTCTCCTCGACGTGCGCCGCCGCGCTCCCCGCGCCTGTCTGCCGTCGCGCGATCCTTTCGCCCCGGCCGCGCGACCCGCCTCCACTGCGGCCGTCGCCGCCATCGCGTCGCGGATGGTCGCCGCCCGCGCCGCGTTTCCCGCCGCCGCGCCGACGCCCGCCGCCGCCGCGCCCTCCTCCGTCTCTTGTCCGTGGCATGATTCGTGATTGTACCCCACGCGCTTTGTGAAATGGTTGCGGGTGGTGTTAAGTTTTTATGCCCTTAATAATGATGTTTGGTTTTAGCCGCTCCGTAAAAGTTCGCAACGTTCGGGGCGCGCCCGGCGTCTAATAAAGTGCAGGCCGGTGTGCGTTCCTGATAAATAACCGCGCGCCGCGCGCCCGTTTAAAACTATGGCTGAAATTTTCGACTCCCACGAGAGGCTGAGTCAGGACACGCGCACGCCGTGGATGCTGCGCACGCTCGGCGCATCGCTCGCCGCGCACGCGCTGTTTCTCGCCTCCGTCGTCTACGTCCCGGCCGTGCGCGACACGTTCAGCCTGGCGAGCACGCTCTCCGGCCTGCGTTTCGTCGAAGAAGATTATACGAAAACGGCCGTCGGCCAGCGCGCCGACGTGATGCTCAACTTCGCCGACAACAAACTCTATTACCCGCCGGGCTACTTCTCGCAAACCGAGTTGCCCCCGCCCGACGCGCCGCAACTCATCCAGGAGTTTCAGCCGCAGCCCCAACAGTTGCCGAAGCCGGTCAAAGTAAAATCGACCCCGAAGCCCACGCCCGAAGCCTCGCCTTCGCCGGACGCTGCCGCTACTGCGGCGGGCGACGAGACCGGCACGCCCGGCGCTTCGCCGACGCCCGCCGCGACGCCCCAGACGGCCGAAGAGGCCGAGCGCATCGCGAAGGAGGCGAACGTCGAGAAGTTTCCGACGATCAACACGAAGCCGTTCACAGACCTGTTGAGGCAGGGCAAGGAGATGCGCGACGCGAAGGAGATCGATCTCTCCGGCAATTTGGAGATGGAAGTCGAGGCCGACCGGCAGGAGGACGGTCGTCTGACGAACGTCGTGGTGACGGGCGCGGCTGCGAGCAACCCCAAACTCGTGCAGTTGTCGAAAGACTTCATTGCCGCCATCAGCGACAGCAAAGTGCTCGCCGCCCTCAAGGGCACGCGTCAGCTCAAAATGAAGTTGAAACTCGACGACAAAGATGTCTCCGTGCGCGTCCTGACCGAGATGGCGAGCGCCGACGAAGCCTCCATGATGTCGAACGGCTACAACGGGCTGCTCTGGATCGGCGCGCAAACTAAGAAGGGCAAAGACGAGGAGGCCATCTTCAAGAGCGTCCAGATAGCCTCGGAGGCCAAGCAGATCGTGCTCACATTCAACATGCCCCGCAAGGCCGCGGGCGACCTGCTCACCAAGATGATCAAGAAGAACGAGGCCACGCCCGCTACGACCACGGGCACCCCTCCGCCCGGCTAGAGCGCTCGCGCGACGGGCGACGCGTCCCGTCGCTGTGCTAAAATTCCGAACGATGAACGTTAAGGCTCAACGCCAGAGACACCAGCGTCCCACGGCGACCGCCAAGCGGCGGCAGGCGCTCCTCGTGCGCGCCGTCGTCGGCTCGCTCGTGCTCTGCGCCGCGCTCGCCCCGACCGCTTTGTCACAGCAGACAGGCGGCGGGCAGGATGTTCACCGGCAGAACGCCGCTCCCGAAGTTAAAGAGTTTCGCCCGATCAACGCGCGCCCGTTCCGCGACCTGCTGGCGAAGACGCGGCACCTGATCGAAGCCGGCGAACTCAACCGCCGGGACGTTTTCGATTTTACGCTCGAAGCCGAACGCAACGCCGATGGCACGCTCGGCGACTTCAAATTCATCGAAACTGCGGCCGCGAACGGTCATTGGCAGCCTTTAGCGCGAGAATTCGTCGCGGTCTTGAGCGACAGCGGCGCGCTCTCCGCGCTGACCGATGCAGGCCACCTGACGATCAGGCTCAGGCTGGACGAGCGCGCGTCCGCGCGTCTCCACGCGGTCGTCAACTCGGCGGAGCAGGCCGCGCAGTTGGCGCAAAACTACAACGCGCTCGTCGCCTTCGGGCGTCTCAGCGGGCGCGGCGGGCGCGAGGGCGTCGAAATCCTGAACAACATGGCCTTCTCGGCGAACGGCAAGCAGCTCACCATGCAGCTTGAGATGACGCGCGAGATGGTCGGCAACCTGCTCCGCCAGCACACCTCCCTTCCCTGAAACACGCCGGACGCACGGCGCGCCGCACCGGATGCCACAAGGGCAAAAGCGGCTCGCTTGCTCCATTCCACCCGCTCACTTACAATCGCATGTTGCGCTCCGTAGCGCAGACGTGCCCTGTGCGGCTGATGAGCATGCCGCGTGTTTCTCAGAAGAGCAATCGGCCGTTAGCCGGCAGTCGTCAGCCAAAACAAAAAGCTGATAGCTGACGGCTGATGGCTGAATGCCAAAGAAAGTTCCAAGACCATGATTGATAAATTCCTGACCAAAGTTTTCGGCAGCAGCAACCAGCGTTACATCAAGAGCCTGCAACCCACGGTCGCGCGCATCAACGAACTCGAACCGCAGGTGAGGCGGCTCTCGGACGACGACATGCGCCGCCGCACGGAAGAACTTAAACAGTTCGTCGCGAGTGCCGTGGCCGACGCGAAAAATCCCGAGACGCGCAAGCAGCACGAGCAGGACGCCCTGAACGAGATTTTGCCCGAAGCCTTTGCGCTCGTGCGCGAGGCGAGCGTGCGCTCGACCGGCATGCGCCACTTCGACGTGCAGCTTATCGGCGGCATGGTGCTCCATCAGGGCAAGATCGCCGAGATGCGCACCGGCGAAGGCAAGACGCTCGTCGCGACGCTCCCCGCATATTTGAACGCCCTGACGGGTCGCGGCGTCCACGTCGTCACGGTCAACGACTATCTCGCCACGCGCGACGCCGATTGGATGGGACGCATCTACAAGTTTCTCGGCCTCACCGTCGGCGCGATCACGAACGACCTAGACGATTGGGAGCGCAAGGACGCCTACGGCTCCGACATCACCTACGGCACGAACAACGAGTTCGGCTTCGATTACCTGCGCGACAACATGAAATTCGACCTTGCCACCTGCGTCCAGCGCGGCCACTACTACGGCATCGTCGACGAGGTCGATTCGATCCTGATCGACGAGGCGCGCACGCCGCTCATCATCTCGGGCGCGTCCGACGAAGCGACCGACAAGTATTACAAGGCCGATGCGATCATCCCGCACTTGAAGAAGGGCACGGAGACGGACGACGGTTCGGGCAAGAAGAAGATCACGGGCGATTATCTCGTGGATGAGAAACAGCATTCGGCCGTCCTGACGGAAGAAGGCGTGGACAAGGCCGAACGCCTGCTCGGCGTCGGCAACCTCTACGACCCGTCGAACATGGAGATGCTCCACTGCGTCGAACAGGCTTTGAAAGCGCACACGCTCTACCGTCTCGATCATCACTACCTCGTCAAAGACGGCGAGGTGATCATCGTTGACGAGTTCACGGGGCGCACGATGCCCGGTCGTCGCTGGTCGGACGGCCTGCATCAGGCCGTCGAGGCGAAAGAGAACGTCAAGATCGAGCGCGAGAACCAGACGCTCGCCACCATCACCCTGCAAAACTACTTCCGCCTCTACGAAAAACTCTCCGGCATGACCGGCACAGCCGAGACGGAGGCCGCCGAGTTCGACGGCACTTACAAACTCGAAGTCGCTGTCGTCCCGACGCACCGCCCGATGGTGCGCACGGATCATTCGGATTTGATCTACCGCACGCTTCCCGAGAAGTGGGACGCCGTGGCCGAAGAGATCAAAGAACTCCACGAGAAGGGGCAGCCCGTGCTCGTCGGCACGGTCTCGGTCGAAAACTCCGAAGTGCTGTCGCGCAAACTACAGAAGATAGACGTGCCGCACAACGTCCTGAACGCGAAGCATCACGACCGCGAGGCCGAGATCGTGGCGCAGGCCGGGCGCAGAGGCATGATCACGATTGCGACCAACATGGCCGGTCGCGGCACGGACATCCTGCTCGGCGGCAACCCAGAATTTATGGCGCGCGAGTTTCTGAAGCGCGAGGAGATCGACCCGGACGAGGCCACGGAGGAACAGTTCGAGGAGGCGTTGGCGAGCGCCAAGCGAATCATCGAAGACGAGCACAAGGAAGTGGTTTCCTTAGGCGGCCTCCACATCATCGGCACGGAGCGGCACGAGGCGCGACGCATCGACAACCAGTTGCGCGGTCGCGCCGGTCGCCAGGGCGACCCCGGTTCGAGCCGTTTCTTCCTCTCGCTCGAAGACGATCTCATGCGCATCTTCGCGGGCGACAAAGTTAAGGCGTTGATGCAACGTCTCGGAATGGAGAAGGGCGTCGCGATTGAATCGGGGATGGTGTCGAAACGGATCGAGGCGGCGCAGAAGTCGGTCGAAGCGCGCAACTTCGAGTCGCGCAAACACCTCCTGCAATACGACGACGTGATGAACAAGCAGCGCGAGACGATCTACGGCCTGCGCCGCCAGTTGATGGAACAACCCGACCAGCGCGAGTACCTGCTCGGCGAGACCGGGGTCGCGCATGATCTGCTCCTCGACATGTCGAAGCAATACATCGACCCCGCGGTCGCGCCGGAAGACTGGGACACGGAGAACTACCGCATCCAACTGCTCACCGTCTTCGACTTCAACGCCGAAGACGAAGGCATCGATTTCGAGCAGGCCACGTCCGAGGAGATTCAGGCGACCATCTGGGAGAAACTCAAGGCCAACTACGCCGCCAAAGAAGAGCAGATCGGCAGCGAAGCGATGCGCACCTACGAGCGCATCATCATGCTCAACATCATCGACGCGCAGTGGAAGGATCACCTTCTCTCGCTCGACCATTTGAAGCAGGGCATCGGCCTCGTCGGCTACGGGCAGAAAGACCCGCTCGTCGAATACAAGAAGCAGAGTTTCGATCTCTTTCAGGCGATGCTCGACCGCATCGACACGAACACGATCCGCTCGCTCTTCAACTTGCAGGTCGTCGCCGAGCAAGCGCCCGAACAGTTGCAGCAAAAACGACAACGCACGCCCACTTCGATGACCTTCACGGGGCCGAACCAGACAGCCGCCGCCGCCGGGACGGACGAGGGCAAGATCAGAACCGTCACGCGCGACCAACCCAAAGTGGGCAGGAACGATCCGTGCGCGTGCGGTTCGGGCAAAAAGTCCAAGAAGTGCTGCGGCGCGTAAACACTCGCCGGACGCTTTATCGTCAGAGGTGGTTTGTGATGTTCTTTCCCCGCCGGTCGTCCGGGTCAACTCTGCTGAAAATCCTCTTCGTCGGCGCGTGCCTGTTCGGGACAGGCACGCGCAACCCTGCGCACGCTACGGAGCAGCAACAGCAGCAGGAAGGCGCGGGCAGGACGGCGCAACAAGCCAGCGCCGCCACTGCTGCTGCCGCCACGGCGTTCGCATCGGCCGACACGGCGCGCGCTATAAAACTCTACAACGAGAACAACTACAAAGAAGCGATTGAGATTTTACGCGGAGCGGTCAAGCAACGTAAAAACGACGTGGGAGCGTGGCTGCATCTCGGCATCGCATCCACTCGCGCAGGCAAGTCGAAAGACGCGCGCAAGGCCTTTGAGCAAACGCTCAAGCTCAGCCCCAATATGCCCCAGGCCTATATCGGCATGGCTTACACCTTCGCCGACGAGGACAAGTTGCCCGAAGCCGAACGCTACGCGATGCGCGCCGTCGCCATTGATTCGAGGAACGCCGAGGCGCATTACACGCTCGGGTTAATCGCCCTGCGTCAAAACCTCGCCGCAAAAGCATTGGCCGAAGCCGAGGCGACCTTGAGGCTCAATCCCAATTTTGCCGGTGCGTTACTTTTGAAATCAGAAGCGACGCTGGAAGTCTATGCTGCCGCCACTGTCGCGAGAGGCGAGAAGTATCGCGCGCTGAAACAGCCTGTGCCGCCGCTTTCGCCGGAGGAACTAGCCGCAAACGGCAAGATGCTGACGGAGGCGGCCGAAAGCGTGGAGAAGTATCTCAGGTTGGCTCCCTCGACGCCCGGCGCGGCGCGTCTGCGCGAACAGGCGGAGACGCTGCGCTGGCACGCGGATGCGTCGGCTCGGAGCAACGCGCCGTCTGTTTACGCCGCCGCAGACGTTACAGAGAAGGCGCAAATCACGTCGAAGCCCGAGCCGCTCTACACGGATCGAGCGCGACAAAACGGCATTACCGGCACCGTGCGGCTCCGCATGCTGCTCTCTTTCGACGGGGGCGTCAGGCATATACTCGTCATGAAGGGTGTGGGAGGCGGGTTGACGGAAACGGCGATCAATGCCGCGCGCAAGATCAAGTTCAGGCCAGCCACTAAAGATGGCCGGCCTGTCTCGCAGTTCATCATCATCGAGTATAATTTCAACATCCGCTGACGACGCGAAAAGAACGCGCGTTCAGTTTTTAGTCAACCTCGACGCCGCGCGCCGCACGGCTCGCCGACAAACTTTATGAGCGCAAACACTACTTACACCAACCCGGTGGTGCTGGCTATCGTGTCGGGCACTGCTCCGCAGACGGCGCGCCTGATGGCGGCGCGCGGGCTGTTGCCGCTGGCAGGAGACGAATTGCTGGAAGTGCTGGTGACGCTGCGCGGCGACGAGAATCAGGAGATAGTGCAGGCCGCCGTTGAAACGCTCGACGCGCAGACCGCCGAGACGCTCGTCGCCGCTGCAAACGGGACTTCGCCCGCCGTGCTCTCTTACCTCGCGGATCGCACCGGCGCGCAGAGAGAAGTACACGAGGCCGTCACGCTGAATGCCGCCACGCCCGACGAGGCCATCGCCCGTTTGGCCTCCGCCACCTCCGACGGCTCGCTCCTCGAACTGATCGCCGTCAACCAGCAGCGTCTCATACGCGCCCCCCAGATCATCGAGGCGTTGCTCTCGAACCCCGCGCGCACGAACGACGCCGAGCGACGCGCGCAGGAAACCAAACGAGAGTTTTTCGAGAAGGAGCGCGGCGCGCAGCAGGTCGCGGACGAGATGCGCGCCAGAGGCATGACGGCCGCCGCCGAGTTCGTAGAGTCGGCCGAGTCCATCGGCACGGCCTCGGGCTTAACCTACGACGACGCGTGGCTTCTCGCGGAGCACATCGAAGTATCCGACGCGGACATAGACGACTCCTGGCTGCCGCTCGAAAGGATCGAGGAATTTTTCACCGAGACCGAGGAGCAGCGCGCCGCCAACCTCGAACGCATCATCGCCGAGACACACGCAGAGGGAGGCGAAGTTGCGCCCGAACGCATCTCGCTCATCCGCCGCGTGATGTTGATGAACGTCAAGGATCGCGTCAAACTCGCCATGAAGGGCGACCGCGAAGCGCGCTCCATTCTCATCCGCGACTCGAACAAGGTGGTCGCCACAGGCGTCATCAACAACCCGCGCATCACCGACAAAGAGGTGGAAAGCATCTCCGCCATGCGCACCGTCTCCGACGAAGTGCTGCGCCTCATCGCACAGAATCGCGCGTGGGCGCGCAACTATCCCGTCATCCATAACCTCGCGCGCAACCCGCGCACGCCCATCGCCACCGCCATCAACGTCCTGTTGCGACTCCAAACCAAAGACCTGCAAAACATCTCCCAGAACCGCAACGTCTCGGAAGCCGTCCGCCGTCAGGCGCAGCGCCTCGCCGGGGCGCGCACCGGGCATTAAGAAAGTAAGCAGTAAGCAGTGAGCAGTAAGCAGTCAAGACTTTTGATCGTCTCTTGCTGCTTACTGCTCACCGCTCACTGCCCACTTTTCTTGCTGCTCACTGCTCACTGCTCACTGCTTACTTTCCTTACTGCTTACTAAAAAATCTCCGACCCTTTACGCAGAACAGACCACGCAACGTCCGTGAGGGTGTGGCTGGCCGCCCCCCACCAGAGACCGGCGAGCGCGGCGAGAGCGGCGGCGCGCGCCGTGCCTTCCAGCCGCGCGCCCGCCTCGATCCTATGCCACGCGGCGAGGAGTTCGCCGTAATCTGGCAGCGCGTGTGCGACGAGGAAGGCGCGCAGGTATATGGCCGCGACGGCGAGCAGCGAGAGCATGAAGGCGAAATAGACGACGCGTATGAGCGTGCCGAAGATGATGCCGTGCGACCAGCGCGAGCGATGACGGAACATCACTTTGTACGGCCACCAGATGAAACGAAACACGCCCCAGCGCGTGTACTGCCGCGACTGTATGTCGAGATCAGGCCCGAACATCAGACCGCCGAACAGCATCGCGCCCGTCGCCACGCCCGCCAGCAGCAGGTTCCCCGCCACGCCCCACGCGGCGACGAAAGTCGGCACGGTGAGCAACAGCGTGATCGCGTCATGTGTTTTTCCGGAAGGCATAAAAGCAGAGGCCGAGGCCGTGGCTCAAAGGTTAGTTAATAACTGTCTCCACTAACACTCCGGCCTTCGGCCGCTGGCCTCTTACATATAGCATGCGGGCGCGCGGCGACGCAAAAATCGCCGTTTGCCAGTCGCGGCAAGGGCGCGCTACACTGTCGCTCCCCTTCGAGAGTTAATCATGAGTAAACACGGAAAATTCCAGACGACTTTAGAATACGCAGTCACGCGCGCCCTACTCGGCGGGCTGGGATTATTGCCGCGTCCGGCGGCCGTCGCCACGGGTCGAGCGGCCGGCAAACTCGCCCACAAGTTCGCGGGCGGCCTTCGCCGCACCGGCCAAATCAACCTCAAACTCGCCTTCCCGGAAATGAGCGAGAGCGAACGCGCAAGGATGCTGCGCGCGTCGTTCGACAATCTGGGGCGTTTGCTCGGCGAATTCAGCCAGTTCCCGCGCGCCACGCCGGAGAGTTTGCGCAGCCTCGTCGAGTACGATCAGGTCGGCTTGCGCCACCTGCGCGAGGCCGAAGGCGAGGGGCGCGGCGTCATATTCCTGACGGCTCATCTGGGTGCGTGGGAGTTTCTGAGTTTCGCCTGGTCTGCGCTCGAATATCCGATCAGTTTTCTCGTGCGGCCGATAGATAATCCGCGCGTCGAAGAATTGATCGAGGGCATCCGCACGCGCTACGGCAACACGGCCATCAATAAGAAAATGGCCGCGCGCCAGGCCCTGCGCGTCCTGCGCGACGGCGGCACGCTCGGCATTCTCGCAGACCTCAACACGCACCCGAACGAAGGCGTCTTCGTCCCCTTCTTCGGCCACCTCGCCTGCACCACTTCCGGCGTCGCCACGCTCGCCCTGCGCACAAACGCGCTCGTCATCCCCACCTGCGCCGTATGGGACGACGAACGCAAGCGTTTCTTCTTTCACGGCGACCCGCCCGTCGAACTCGTTCGCACGGGCGACGATAAACGCGACATCGAGATAAACACGGCGAACTTCGCCGCCGCCATCGAACGCATGATCCGCGCCTACCCCGAACAGTGGCTCTGGATTCACAAACGCTGGCGCACGCGCCCCCCCGGAGAGCCGGATTTCTATGACCGGCAGACACAACTCGACACAAAAGAGTCACACCTGACCGCTCCGACCAGCCGCAACAGCTTCTCCTGAACACAATTTAGAAAAGTTTTTTCCACCGGATTTAGACATTTTTGCCCTGTATTATCAACATTTAGCTTCCATACTCGAACTCCTGTCACAAAATTGTTACTTTTCATTGTATTTTATGCTTGACATCTAACAAAGGTTTAGTGTAATTTCACACACGTCGAAGGGCAGTGAGTTTTATAAAGAAGTTCTTAACGAGACTGTCCTTTAAGATGTTTGAAGCAAGATACTTCCGGTCAGGTGTTAGCGGATGGAACAGGCCAGTTTTACGAAACTTTCTTTTTTTCCGAGCCTTGCTATTTTACCCCGCCCGTACCAACGCAGCCGACCAACATGCCGGATCGCCCGTAAGTGACGATCTCCAGCGCCCAAGTCAACGCCACCCTGAATCTCCGAGCCTGCCCAAAAATTTCAGCCTCGTTAGTCCCCAAGCTAACGAGGCTGCTTCTCTTTGTGGCCGTCGATTTCAGCAGTCTAGGTTCGGCCGCTAACTTTTCCGATTTGCCCGCCCGAACATTTCGCGGGCGACCGTTTCACATCGCCAGCCCGCCGTCCACCTGTATCACCTGTCCCGTGATGTAACGCGCCGACGGCGAGAGCAGGAAACACGCGATCTCGGCGATTTCCGTCGGCTCGGCGAAGCGTCCGAGCGGAATCTGCTCGATCAACTTCGTCTTGTAGGCCTCGTCGAGCGCGCCCGACATGTCTGTCGCGACGAGTCCGAGCGCGAGCGCGTTGACCGTCACCTTGCGGCTCGCCACCTCTTTCGCCAGCGCCTTCGTCAAACCGACGAGACCCGCCTTCGACGCAGAGTAGTTCGACTGTCCGGCCATCCCGACCAGCCCGCTGATCGAGGAGATGTTCAAGACCGACCCGCCGTCTTCCTGCCTGAGCATCACGCGCAACGCGGCGCGCGCGAAGTTCCAGGGGCCTTTCAAGTTTGTGTCAATCACGGCGTCCCAGTCGGCTTCCTTCATACGCAGGATCAGGTTATCGCGCGTGACGCCGGCATTATTGACGAGAAAATCTATGCGGCCGAACGTCTCTTTGGTCTGCTTGACCATTTCCGCCACTGCTTCCGTCTGCGCCACATCGCACTGCGTCGCCGAAACTTTCACGCCGAGCGACTCGATCTCGGCGCGCAACTCTTCGGCGGCCTCCGCGCTCTTCGCATAGTTGAACGCGATGTTTGCGCCGCGCCTTGCCAACTCTAAGGCGATGGCGCGTCCGATGCCGCGCGTCGCACCCGTCACAATCGCTGCCCGCCCGTCAAAAGATTTAATCTCGTCGCTCAAAACTTTACTCCTCTATAGATCAGGCTGACGCCGCCGGCCTGATAAGGCTGACGCCGCCGGGCGCGCGCCCTTATTTGTTCAAATCCAACGAACGCAGATAGTCTTTGAAGTCGGGCGAGAGGTCTGGACGCTTCAAGGCGAACTCCACGGTCGCGATGAGGAAGCCGAGTTTATCGCCCGCATCGTGGCGTGCGCCCTCGAAGCGCACAGCATAGAAAGGCCGCCGCTTGAGGAGCGAACGCATGGCATCCGTGATCTGTATTTCGCCGCCCGCGCCGCGTTCGGTGCGCTCGATCTCGTCGAAGATGTCGGGAGTCAGAATATAACGCCCGATGATCGCGAGGTCTGAGGGCGCTTCGGCGAAGGGCGGCTTCTCCACCATGTCTCTGATCTTGTAGACGCCTTCGGCAACTTCTTCGGCGTCAATCGCGCCGAAGCGGGAGATGGCTTCACCCTCGACCTGCATCGTGCCGATGACGGGCGCGTCATACTCTTCATAAACGCGGAGCATCTGTTTGAGCGCGGGAGTTTCGCAGTCCATGATGTCGTCGGGGAGGATAACGGCGAAAGGTTCGCCGGCGACGAAATCGCGCGCCTGTAAAATGGCATGACCGAGTCCGAGCGCTTCCTTCTGGCGGATGTAACTGATGCGCGCGAGTTCCGAGACGCGGCGCGCTTCCGCGAGCAACTTGTCCTTCCCGCGTTCGCGCAAGGTGTGTTCGAGTTCAAAGGAGATATCGAAGTGGTCTTCGATGACGTTCTTGCCGCGCCCGGTGATGATGAGTATTGACTCGACGCCCGATGCGACCGCCTCTTCGACCCCGTACTGGATGAGCGGCTTATCGACGAGCGTGAGCATCTCCTTCGGCGAAGCCTTCGTCGCGGGCAGAAAGCGCGTGCCCAGGCCCGCGGCGGGAAACACCGCCTTGCGAATCTTCTGTGCCATATTCGTCTGAATCCCCTTGCCTGAAATTTCGTATTCGCCCGTCGTCTTCGTTGCTGCGAGAGGCGAGGGCGCATCGAGTCGTCGCCCCGTCGCGCTCGCGCGGTCAGACGGCGCGGCGCCCCTCTCGTCATCAACCAGTACTGGCGAAAAGAGACAATTTCATACCACACGTTAAAGGACAGCACAAATCCCGATCTCAACTTCGCCCGCGATCACGCCGAGCGCGTTCGCAACGATAGATTCCCGCGAAAAAGAGCAGGCGGGGGGAAATTTCGTGAAATCTCTGGAATTGAATCGGCGGGACTATGACGTGAGCGAGCGGCGGAGGCAGGCCGTACAGAAGTGGCGCGCGGGCGCACGGAGAGGCGCGCTAAAGGCGACCCTCCGCGCACGCCTCGCTTATTTGATCTCCAGATCGAAGGGCAACATCGCCATCGTCTCGCCGCGTTTCATGTTTTCGAGGATCGAGAGATAGCGCAATGCGCGGCGCATTTCCGCGGGCAGGGCGGATTCAAACGCGGCGCGTTGCTCTCTGGCCTTGATGGTCGCGGCGTCTTCGCCGTCGCCGCCAGTCCACCGTTGCAGGAACGTGCGCGGCGTGGGAAACACGACGCGGCGCACTCCTTTGTCGGCGGGAATATTCGCGAGACCTTTGGCGATCTCGACGGCCTTATCCAGCCCGCCGAACTCGTCAACCAGCCCGCGTTCTCTGGCCTGCGCGCCCGTCCAGACGCGCCCCTGCGCGATTGAATCGACGTACTCCAAATCGCGCCCGCGCCCCTTCGCCACCTTCGGCAAAAAGTCGTCGTAGTAAAAACTCTTCATCATCCCTTCAAACTTGGCGCGCTCGTCCGGATTGAACGGCTCGGTTTCGCGGAATATCCCGGCATGCCTGCCGCGCAGGACATACTCGTTGTTGACGCCGATCCAGTCGTAAAAACCTTTGATGACGGGCTTGCCCGCGTAGACGCCGATGGAGCCGGTGATGGTCGAAGGGTGGGCGACGATTTTGCTCGCCGTCGCGGAGATGTAGTAGCCGCCCGAAGCCGCCACGTCGCTCATGGAGACGACGACGGGCTTCTGCGCTTTCGCTCGTTCGACCGCGTGCCAGATCACGTCCGACGCGTAGGAAGTTCCGCCGGGGCTGTCAACGCGCAGCACGATGGCCTTGATGTTCTTGTCGTCGCGCGCATCATTCAACGCTTTGACCACCGTGTCCGAACCCGTCGATTGACTGCTGAAAGCGCTGCCGTCGTTCGACGAGCCGCCGCCGATGGGGCCGGATGCGAAGACGAGCGCGATGCGTTCGCCCTCGCCGAGACCCACGGATTCAGGGCGCACGCGGAGATAATCCGATTCGCGCACCTTGCGCAGTTTGTCGGCGTCTTTGTAGCCGAGCCGTTTTTTAAGTTCGTCCTCAACCTCGTCTCGATACTTCGCGTCGTCTATGAGTCCGGCCGCCTTCGCCTCCCATGCGCCGAGCGGCGCGTTGTCGATGAGGGCGCGCACGTCTTCGGCGGATTTCCCGCGCGTCGCGGCGATGGTGTTAACGTAGCGCGCGAAGAATTCGTCGAGGATCGAGTTGAGCACTTCGCGGCTGGCCTCGGACATCTCCTTGCGCGTGTACTGTTCGGGGGCGGTCTTATACTTCCCGATCTGGTAGAAGTCGGCTTTGACGCCGAGCTTGTCGAGCGAGCCGCCGAGCGACATCACGTCGGCCGCGAGACCGACGATGAAGAGGTCGCCGATGGGCGCGACGTAGATGCGGTCGCAGGCGGTGGCGAGGTAATACTCCTTGTTCGTCCCGTACTCCATGTAGGCATAGACGGGCTTGCCGGTCGAGCGGAAGTCGGCGATTGCGTCGCGTATCTCGTCGGCCTTGCCCCAGCCGATCATCGTCATGTCGATCTCAAGCATGATCGCGCCGATACGCTTGTCCGCCTTCGCCTTTTTAAACTCCGAGAGCAGGCGCGTGAGGGAGCGTTCGTCGCGTCCTAAGAAACGACTCGCGAACGGGTCTTCGGCCACGTAATCGGGCAACGCGCCTTCGAGCTTCAACACCAGCACGCTGTTGTCGCGGATGTCCGGCTCGTCGTCGCCGAAGGACGCGAACAACACGACGACGCACACCACCATAATCAAAAACAACGCGACGAGCGCGCCCGCCACCCATAAAAAGATTTTTCCACCGCGTGACATAGCCATATAGTTGCTTCCAGCGCTCCTGAAAATTAGCTCTCCCCATGCGGAAATCAAACCGCATCGAGACGGCATTGTAAATACGCGAAACGGGCGCAAAAGTTTAAGCGCGCGGCAGGCCGGAGGCTGGTTTGACAGGCTTGTCTCCGGCTATGAATTTCTCTCTGTGCCCCCTCTGTGTCCTCTGTGTCTCTGTGGTGAATGCTTACCTAACTGGCATTCACCACAGAGACACAGAGGACACAGAGGGGGCACAGAGGAAAGCCTTTATCGTTTCACGATCCAGCCGCCGCCGAGCACTTCGTCGCCGCGATAGAAGACGGTCGCCTGTCCGGGCGCGATGGCGCGTTGCGGCTCGTCGAAGGTGACGCGCGCGCGTTTGCCCGCGAGCGGTTCGATCCGCGCGGGCGCGGGCGTGTGGCGGTAGCGCACGCGCACCTCTGCGCGCACGGGCGCGGACGGTTCATCGAAGCTGATCCAGTTGACGCCCGAGGCGGTGAACTCGGAGGCGAGCAACTCGTCGCTTTCGCCGACGACGACGCGGTTGCGCTCCGCGTCGACTTTGACGACGTAGAGCGGCAGCGGGCGCGACAGCCCCAGGCCGCGACGCTGGCCGACCGTGTAGTGATGCACGCCCTGATGCTCGCCGAGCGTACGCCCGCTCGCATCGACGATCTCGCCCGCGCCGGGCAGACGCCGCGTCTCGCCTTCCGCTTCCAGATAGCGATCTATGAAACCCGCGTAGTCGCCGTCGGGCACGAAACAGATTTCCTGCGACTCGGCCTTTTCCGACACCGCGAGGTTGAAACGACGCGCCGCCTCGCGCGCCTCCTCTTTGCGCATCTCGCCGAGCGGAAACATCGCGTGCGCCAGTTGCGTTTGCGTCAACTCCCACAGGAAATAGGATTGATCCTTGTTCGCGTCGCGCCCGCGCAGGAGTTTGTGCCGACCCGCCGCTTGGTCAAACTCGACGCGCGCGTAGTGCCCTGTCGCCACCTTCTCACAGCCGAGACTTTGCGCCAGCCGGTCGAGCGAAGCGAACTTCAGGCGGCTGTTGCACGCCACGCACGGAATGGGCGTTTCGCCTTCCAGATAACTCGCGACGAACGGCTGCACCACGTCGCGCTCGAAATCCTCTTCGAGGTTCAGGACGTAGAAGGGAAAGCCGAGTTCTCCGGCGACGCGTCGCGCGTCATAAACGTCGTCGAGCGAACAGCAACGCGAGGGCAGCGGGTCGCCGTGTTCGTCCACGTTGATGTTGCGGTTCTGATTCCACAACTGCATCGTGAAGCCGACGAGTTCGTGCCCCGCCGCCTGTAAAATCGCCGCCGCCGCCGAAGAATCGACGCCCCCGCTCATTGCCACCGCAATCTTCATATAATCACAAGTTTCAGGTTTCAAGTTTCAGGTTAAAGACAGCTTCAGGCTCAAAGTCTTGAGTCCGCAACCCGGTCTGTTTGCCGCCCGTTTGAGGCGGGTGTTAAGATTCCCACACAGACAACAAATGTGCCTGACAAATAACAGTTAAGGATACCCGAAACGGCGGGAAACTTCAGCCGTGAAAAGAGTTTCAAGTTTCAGGTTTCAAGTTAAAGAACCGGAGACCTTTCAGTCCTGAAACCTGAAACCTGAAACTTATACTTATGTCCGAAAGAGCAATCGAAGAATACACCGTCGGCGAAGAACCCTTTTACCTGCCCGTGGCGGGCGAGGTGGAGATGTTCGAGGCGGCAAACGCGGCGCGGCTGCCCGTGATGTTGAAAGGGCCTACGGGCTGCGGCAAGACGCGCTTCGTCGAGCACATGGCATGGCGACTCGCCCGCCCGCTGATCACGGTGGCGTGTCACGAAGATTTATCCGCGACCGACCTCGTCGGCCGCTTCCTGCTCGAAGGCGAGGAAACCGTCTGGCACGACGGGCCGCTCACTTCGGCCGTCAAGAGCGGCGCGATCTGTTATCTGGACGAAGTGGTGGAGGCGCGCAAGGACACGGTCGTCATCATCCACCCGCTCACGGATCATCGCCGCCGCCTGCCCATCGAGAAGCGCGGCACTATTCTGGATGCGCCCGACGATTTCATGCTCGTCGTCTCATACAATCCCGGCTACCAGTCGGTCTTGAAAGACCTCAAGCAGTCAACGCGCCAACGCTTCGTCTCGCTCGAATTCGATTACCCGCCCGCCGAACTCGAAGCCGAGATCGTCGCGCGCGAAGGCGGCGTCGAGGAGACGACGGCGCGCGACCTCGTACAGATCGGCCACAAGGTCAGAAACCTGCGCGGGCACGGTTTGGAAGAAGGCGTCTCCACGCGCCTCCTGATCTACGCCGCCCAACTCATCGCGCGCGGCATCCCCGCCATCGCCGCCGCCGAAGTCGCGCTCGCCTCGCCCATCACGGACGACCGCGAACTCCAACGCAGCATCCGCGAGATCATCACGACCGTGATTTAACTCTCCGCACTGCTATGAACGAAGCCTTAGCCGAATACTTTTTGGAAGACGCGCTCGTGGTCTTTCGCAAGTATAAGAAAGTCAGCGAGGACGCCTGCATCCTCTCTGTCTGCGGTGTTGAGCGACTATCGTAAGCACTCACCACCGCAGACAGAAGAGAACACCGCAGGGGGCACAGAGGAAAGATAGGTTTCAGGCAACGAAATAGCTCTGGTTTATGAAACGATGAACGAACAGGGAGACAATCAGACGCCCGGCTCGGAGGCGCACGAGTCGGCGACGGGTGAATCGCGGCCGCTCGCCGAAGCACTGCGGGAACAACTCGGCGAGGTGCGCAGCGCGAGCGAGCGGCGGACGATTGCGGGACTCGTTCGCGAGATCGGCAAACTTCCCGCCGAGCGTGCGCGCGTCGCGCTCGAAGTGAGCGCGCAGCTCGCGGGTTTGAGCCTGCGCGTTAGTCTGGATTTTTTGCGCGCGGCGACGGGCGCGGCGCAGGTGTTGGAAGCCGCGGAGTTGCGCGAGTGGGGCGAGATGGGGCGGCGGCTGGCGATGGCCGACATGGAGACGGGCGCGAACTTCTTCAAGGCGGGCGTCGCCGAACTGCTCGAAGTTCCTGTCGAAGCGCGACCGTTGCTGTTTCAAGTTTGCGCGCGCCAGTTGCCCCTCTCGACATCCATCGCGACGGGAACCTTCAAAGGCGCGGGGGAACTGGCGCGCGCCGTGGGCGATGGCGAATTGCTTTCAACCACCTATGCGGTCGCCTTAGAGATCGCGCGCCGCTCCGCACGCCACAGCGCGGACTTTCTCCATGCCTCGCCCGCCGCCTTCGCGCATCTCGAAAAGTATGTCGCGGCGACGGAAGCGGTTGGACGCAATGAAACGGCGCACGCCGCGCTGCATCTCATGGGGGTGTTCGCGGCGCGCGCGGGGGGCGTTGCCGCCGACGCATGGGCGAGCCTTCCCGCCGCCTCCGTCGCCCTCGACGCGGAACAAGCCCGCACGCTCTTTCGCCACACGGAGAGGTTTCTCGAACGCGGCGGCGCGGCCGCTCTGAACGTCTTCGTCGCGGGCGGCGAGGTGCTCCGGCTCGCGCCGCAGGTCTTCGCCGATTGGACGACGCTTTTGCACGCGGTCGCCGCACAGGGCAACGCGCCGCTCGTCTCGCTCGCGCGACACAGCCCGCTTTTCTTTCGCGCCCTCGACGCGCGAGTTAACCACGATGGCGCGCTCGCGCGGCGCGTCATCGCGGCGACGCTCGCCGTGGCCGAGGTCGATGCGGAGGCGGCGATCTCCTGTTTTCGTTCCGCGCCCGCAGCCCTGCGCGTGACCTCCGTCGAACAATTCGAACAATGGGCGCGGGGCGGCCTCACGCTCAAACGCAACGATGCGCGCTCGCGCCGCAGCTACTACGCGCTCGAAACCAGGCAGAGCAACGCCGCGCTTGCCGAGGGCAGCAACGGGCTCTCGCTCGACGCCGTTGCGCCGACGCTCCGCCTCTACGTCGAAGGTTTGACGGGGCGCGCCGTCGATGTCGCTTCGCTCGCCGCCATGCCCGAAGAGTCGCGCATCGGCGACGGGCGCACGATCCACCTCCCTGCATCGGTCGCGGAGTTTGCCGACGACGAACGCAACTTCCGTCTCTACAAAGTGCTCGCCGCGCACGCCGCCGGGCAGATCGAATTCGGCACGCACGCGCGCGCCGTGAACGATGCGGAAACAGGCGCACACCTGCGCGCCGCCTTCGCCTCAATCGCCGAACTCTACGCCGAAGATAACAACGATGCGCGCGACGCCTTCGCGCTCGACGGCTACATCAACGACCCGGCACAAAGCGAACCCGCGCTCGCGCCCGAAGAAGAGCGGCGGCGCGCGAGCGCGAAACGACGGCGGATGCCGAGAGAGGCCGACTATCGCGCCGTGCTCGCACTCTTCCCGCTCCCCGTGCTCGCCGCGCGCATCTTCGGCACGCTTGAGAACGGGCGCATCGACCGCCGCCTGCGCCACGCCTATCGCGGCCTCGCGCGCGATCTCGATCTCGTGCGCTCGCACCTGCGCGCGAGTCGCCCGCGCATCGCCACCGTGCCCCTCACGCTCGTGCCCTTCGAGTTGCTCTTTCAGATCACTCTCTGCGGCGGCGCGCTCGACGATGCGCGCGCCTTCTACGGCCAGATCGTCTCGGAACTCGAAACAATCGTCGCCGATTACCTGAGCGGCGCGGAGTCGTCCGTCGCCGACACGCTGATGGCGACGAGCCGCGTCTACACGCTCTTTCAATCCGTCACGCCGCGCGATAACGAACAGCAGGAGCAACAGCCAGAGACTTCCGACGACGGAGGGAGCGGCGCGGAGTCGCAACTCGACGACCCGAACCGGCGCGATGCGCGCGACCCCAATGCGCAGCCGCAAAACGACCCGCCCCGGAACGACGCGCGCGAGCTTTTCAATGCGTGGGCGAAGTCCGGCTCGTCCGGCGAAGAGGCGGCGGAGCAACTCTTCGGCGCGGAGCGCTGGACGCAGTCGCAGTCGCCGGAGCAGGAACTTGAGGCCGGCGAAGTGGCTTACAGCTACGACGAGTGGGATCGGGAACTCGCCGACACGCGCGTCAACTGGTGTCGCGTCGTAGAGAAGCGCGTCAAAAGCGGCGACCGCTCCTTCGTTGAACTGACGCGCTCGCGTTATCGCGGCGTCATCTCTTCGATCAAACATCAATTCCAGTTGATGCGGCCGGAAAGCCTGCTTCGCGTCAGGAACGAACTCGACGGCGAGGATTACGATCTCGATGCCGTCATCGACTACGTCACCGACCGCCGCGCGGCCTACGTCGGCGGCGGGCAGCAGTCCGAGCGGCTCTACACGAAACGCCTGCGCCGCGAGCGCGACGTGGCCGTGTCGTTTCTGCTCGATCAGTCTTCCTCCACGGCGCGCACCATCGGCCGCCACCCGTTGCAGCCCTACACGCACCCCGGCCGTCGCATCATCGAGATCGAAAAGGAAGGACTCGTCCTGATGAGCGAAGCCCTCGAAGCCGTGGGCGACGCCTATGCCATCTACGGCTTCACGTCCGAGGGGCGGCGCAACGTGAAGTTTTACGTCGTCAAAGATTTCGACGAACGCCACTCCGAAGAGATCGAGCGGCGCATCGGCGGCATCAACTACCAGCACAACACACGGCTCGGCGCGGCCGTGCGCCACGCCGCCGCCCGCCTGCGCGCGCAGGAAGCCCGCACGCGCCTGCTGATCGTGCTCTCCGACGGGCGACCCTATGACCACGATTACGGCGACGCACGCTACGCACGCGAAGACACGCGCGAGGCTCTGCGCCAGGCGCGCGTCGCGGGCGTCACGCCCTTCTGCATCACAATCGACCGCGACTCCGAAGCGGAACTCAAAGACCTCTACGGTGAAGTCGGCTACACGATCATCGACGACGTGCTGAGCCTGCCGGAACGCATGCCCGCGATTTACCGTAGATTGACGACCTGAGAGCGAAAGGCAGGGCGCGAGCGGCGGGACGAGAAATAAAAGGGGGAGCGAGCCTTGAAAACTCGCGCTTAAACGAGGCTCACCCTGTTTCTCCAACTCTTTATGCTTGAAAAACACGTTTGAGCGCTTCAACTTACCGGCAGACTGTGACACGAACTCCGGCCACGGCATCCGACCTGTCGGCGGGGCGTTATGTCCGCCCCGCCACCCGTCTGTGCGCTCTCGTACAGAATAAAAATTCTCCGCCGTTATAATTTCGCAAAACAGATCGCGTAAAGACTTATTAAACGAGGGTGCGCAAGAATGTGGGTAGATTGTCATTCTTGTCATTGTAACTTTGGAAGTGCGCGCGCGAGTCCGAACGAAAACGCCGGACTGGCGCTCAGCGTGTGCGGTTAAATTTAAACTTTTGGTTTCAGCGACCACAGGAGGAACTTCAAATGCGACGAACTTTAGCTCTGGTGAGCCTACTGGCTCTGGCAACTTTCGGCGCGGCTTGCGCCGCCACCGATAACGCGAACATGGGGAACGCCAATAACATGAACGCCAGTAACGCCAATAACATGAACGCCACGGGCGGCAACATGAACGGCAACACCGGAACCGGCACGGCCGGCAACATGAACGGCGGCAACATGAACGGCGGCAACATGAATGGCGGCAACATGAACGGCGGCAACATGAACGGCGGTAACATGAACGGCAGCGGCACGGGCGGCGGCAACATGAACGGCGGTAACATGAACGGCGGCAACATGAACGGCGGAAACGGCAACATGCGCGGCGGCAACACCAACACGGGCGCAAACAGAAACACCCCGTAGTCTCCAGCCGAAAGCTCTAGAGAGGCCGGATAAAATTCAGGGGGGCGCGGTTAAACTTAACCGCGCCCCCCTGAATTTTATCCGGCCTGCGTGCGTGTTTACCCGGCCTGCGTGCGTGTCGCCCGCGCGCCTCCGCCGCGTGCGCTCATACCCTTCGCGGAGGATCGAGCAGGATCGAAGCGGTGGAGTCTCTTTTCACCCACCGGGAGGCGAGAGTTCCCCGCGGCCTCGCTCTGCGACCGCGGCGAGGCAAAGGGGGCGTCGAAATTAACAAACTCGGGCTCGCCTGTTTCAGCATCATGCGGGGTGTTGTAAACTCGGCGCATGCCGGACATAAAAGAGCAATTTACCATCGGGGTTGAGGAAGAGTATCAGATTGTCGATCACGAGACGCGGGAATTGCGCCCGCGCGCTCTCAGAATTTTGCCGGGGGCGCGCGAGGCCGTCGGCGAGAGCGTGACGCCGGAACTCTATCTCTCGCAGATCGAGATCGGCACGAACATCTGCGAGACGCTCGCCGAGGTGCGCGACGAACTGACGCACCTCCGGCGCGAGATCATCACGGCCGCCGCGCGCGACAACCACTCGATCGCGGCGGCAGGCACACACCCCTTCTCGCACTGGGAAGACCAGACGCTCACGCCGAAACGCCGCTATCGCGGCATCGCCGATGAATACGAACAACTGGCGCGCGAGCAGTTGATCTTCGGCTGCCACGTCCACATCGGCATCAACGACCGCGAGGCCGCCATTCACGTGATGAATCGCGCGCGCCTGTCGCTCGCGCCGCTTCTCGCGCTGGCCGCGAACTCGCCCTACTGGCTCGGCTGGGACACCGGCTACGCCAGTTTCCGCACGGAAATCTGGCGCCGCTGGCCGATGTCCGGCACGCCGCAGGTCTTTCAGTCGCGCGCCGAATATGACGCGCTTGTCGAAACCCTGGTCGCGACGGGCAGCGTCACCGACGGCACGAAAATCTACTGGGACGTGCGCCCCTCGGCGCGCTTCGAGACGCTCGAATACCGCGTTACGGACGTGTGCCTGACCATCGACGAAGCGGTTATGATCGCGGGGCTTGTGCGCGCTCTCACGCGCAGCGCCTACGAACACTACAAGCGCGGCGAACCGCTTACGCAAGTGCGCCCCGAAGTGCTGCGCGCCGCCAAGTGGCGCGCGGCGCGCTATGGCCTCGATGCCGAACTTATAGACGTGACCGAGGGGCGCGCACGCCCCGCCGCCGAGGTGGTCGAAAAACTTCTCACGCACCTGCGCCCCGCGCTCGAAGCGGACGGCAACTGGGAGGAAGTGGCCGCCCTGACGCGTTACACGCTCGCACGCGGCAACGGCGCGTCGCGCCAGCGTCAGGCTTTCGCGCGCGAGAACAATTTCGAGGCCGTCGTCGATCTCATGGTCAGCGAAACGGCCAAAGGGACGACTTGAAAACAACGCCGGACGGCGCGCGGGAAAGCCCCCGGCTTAAAGGTTTTATAGCGGCGCGGCGACCCGCGCGCGAAGTGCGCTGCCCCTGATAATCGCGCGGAATGCGCTGCCCCTGATCATAAGGAGCGAATCGACCGGACGCCGAGAGAGATAGAGAGTCAGGACACCCGTATGACGAACACTGAAGAAGCGCGCGAGAAATATGGGCGGCGGGTACAGCGTTGCTACGGTTGCTTTGTCGCCTACTACTTGAAAGACATGTATCTCGGCGAAGACGCCACTTACTACTGCGAACACTGTAAGGACGAGACGATGTTTCACTTCGACCAGTTTTCGCAGGTGCTCGACCTCTCCAAGCTGCCGAGCATGCAACCGGACGAAGGGTGACGCCGAACTCCGGCGACGGCCGGAAGCGCGGTCGCCCGAGTCTCTCGAATCGGTTGAGGGCGCGCGCCCGAGTCGTTTTCGGATCATGTTAGACTTATGCCGGGTCATCCGTTGTCGAAGCAATAAAGAGGATCGTTTATGAAGCTGTTTAAATTTTGCGTCCGAGTGTCTCTGGCGGCCTTCGTCGCGGCCTGCCTTTCCGGCACGGCCGGGGCGCAGGACAACACGATCAATTATCCCGGCAGCCGGGAGGACTATGAGGCGATGCGGGCGGAGCGCGAGGCGCAGATCATGCGCAGGCAGATGTCGCGCGAGCGGGAGAGATTCAAGCGTGAGAGCGAGGGGCGCAGAAATCACCGGACGCCTTCCGACGTTTCCGCCGCGCCCCTCCCGCCCGGCGGAAAGATGACGGCGGAGCATAAACGTCGTCTCTACCCGTCCGACGCCGAGCGCGCGTCCGTCGCCGCGCTGCTCAAGCGGAACGGCACGGGGCTGGCGCGGCTCCTGCCCTACACGGGCTGCGTCGTCGATCCACGGATCGTGAATGCGGGCGCGTCGTGCGCGGATCGAATGCCGCCCGTGTGGGGCGGCGGCTCGTTCTACTCGTTCAGGATGAAGAACCATCATCTCGCCGTCGATTCCGACATCGCGCTACGCGACAACTTATTCAACGTCGGCTTCATGAAACACACGCTCGGGCTGCTCACCACCCTGGGCGACGTGCCGCTCGACGCCGTGACGCTCGAAAGCAAAGCGGTGCGGCCGTTCCTCAAATTCGTCCCCGCCGGGACGCTCGCCGAGACGGAAGAAGCATTCAAGCGCAGCCGCGCGTGGCTCGAAGCGCCCGGTTATGTTTACGGCTCGACCGCGCCCGTCCGCGAGAACACGACTTACGTGCTCCGCTCCCTCGCCTTTGAGCGCAGCGGCCATAAACGCTCCGACGTGCTCGTCGCGTTCCGCGTCACGCGCAAGGACGCGGACGGCGCGGTGACGGTCGCCTGGAAGCAACTCCAAAAGCCGAAGGGCTAAACTTCACCATAGACGCGCGTCCGGCGCACGCGCCCTTGCCCGTGCACGCCGGACGCGCCCGCCCCGCTTCTACCTGCGAGTTGAGACGATGCGGAACGGTGCGTTATAGTGTGAAGGAAATTTTGGAGGCTTACGACTGGCTGTATATCTTCCATGCCGGGGAAACCGGATGTGAGGAATATTTGATACCTGAATGTTTGTCGGGTCGGAACTCTGTAAGTCTTGCCCCGCGTTTCAGGATTTCAATGGAAGGGTAGCCTAATTGGTAAGGCAGTAGTCTTGAAAACTACCGCACGAAAGTGCTTGCAGGTTCGAGTCCTGTCCCTTCCGCCATTTGAATCTGAATTTCAGCCGCGCTTTGGGGTTTCGAGTCCCCCGAGCCTCCGTTCAGTTCGGAATTTCATGTTTGAGCCGCCCCCGCCTCGTGAGAAGCACGGGCGGCTTTTCGTTTGACGTTTGATGCCGGGGCGGCGCGGAAGACGGCCGCCGCTATGACAAGCGGGGAGAGTGTTGATTATGTTCTGGTTGATGTGCGAAACGATAGCAGGGCGGGCTGTGCAGGCGACGACGTGTGTGCAACCTATGATCGTCAATCTCTGGCTGTGGCAGGCGCAAGCCACGCCCACGCCCGACCCGGCGGCTATGGTGCAGAGCACGCCCACGCCCGCCCCGGCCGCCGCGCCGCCTCCGCCGGAGGGCAGCGTCAACTGGATGATCAATTTCTGGAACAACTACCTCAACCAGAAACTTGAGATCGGCGACACGCTCAAAATCTCCGTCGCGTCGCTCATCATGGGATTGCTCATCCTGTTCGCCGCGTGGATCGCGTCGCGCACGATGCGCAGGCTGCTGGAAAGCCGTCTGGCGACACGCACGCATCTCGATCCGGGGCTACAGTTCACGCTGCTCCGCCTCACGCATTACGTCATCGTCACGGTCGGCATCGTCCTCGCCGCGAGCGTCGGGCTGAACGCGAACTTCACTTCGGTAGCCGTCATCTTCACCGCGCTCTCGGTCGGCATCGGCTTCGGCTTGCAGTTCATCGCGGGCGACATCGCCTCCGGCTTCATCCTGCTGTTCGAGCGTCCGGCGCGCATCGGCGATTGGGTCACGATCACGGGGCCGGACAGCAGGCTCACGGAGGGGCGCGTGCAAACCATCAACCTGCGCACGACCTCCGTGCTGACGAACGACCGCATCACAGTCATCGTCCCGAACTCGAAACTCGTCAACGACAACCTCGTCAACTGGTCTTACGCCGACCGCCGCTCGCGCATCAGCGTGCCCGTCGGGGTCTCTTACGAGTCGGACGTTGACCTCGTGACCGACACGCTCCTGCGCGCCGCCGAAGGCATCACGCACGTGCTGCCGGAGCCGAAGCCGGGCGTGCAATTTTTGGGCTTCGGCGAATCCTCGCTCGACTTCCGCCTGCTCGTCTGGACGGACAGGCCGCGTCGCCACCCCCAGATCAAAAGCGACATCAACTATCGCATCTGGCGTCTCTTCAAAGAGGCGAACATCGAAATCCCCTTCCCGCAGCGCGACCTCAATTTGCGCGGCGCGGACTTGCGCCTCGCCGCGCCCGGCAACCGGCAGTTCATGCTCACCGATGCGGGCGAAGCGGATGAAGAGCAGGAAGAGAATCTAACGCGGAGATGACGAACAGAGCCGGGAAAGAGGCAAGGGCAAAGGAACAAGGGTAAAGGTGAAGGGGTAAAGGGACAACGAACAGAGCCGGGTAAAGGGAAAGGGGTAAAGGGTAAAAGGATTAAAGCAAGACCATGATGGTGGCGCGAGCTAATTCCGGCTTTATTCTTCACCTTTACCCTTGACCCCTTCCCCTTCCCCTTTACCCCTTTACCCCTTCCCCTTTACCCTTCTTCATATTGCTTCGCCTTTTCCCTTTTTTTTAACTTCTGCTAGTCTGTAGCGGTTCGTCTGAATGAGCGGTCACTCATTAAAGCGTCCAAATCAGCGAAACGGAGTTGAGTTCCCCCGAATGCGTTCCGCACGTTCCCTGAATCCGTCGTCGCCGCGCGCCGCCGTGCCCGATAAGCGCGAGGCCATCCTGCGCGCCGCGACGAAAGTCTTTGCCGAGAGCGGCTACTTCAATTCAAAGGTGGCCGACGTGGCGCGCGTCGCGGGCGTCGCCGACGGCACGGTCTATCTCTATTTCAAAAGCAAAGAGGAAATTCTGCGCTGCATCTTCGAGCGCGGCGTCGGCGAGGCTATCGGCGCGGCGCGTGCAGAGATCGCCGCGCTCGACGACGCGCGCGAGAAGTTGCGGCGCATCGCGCGCCTGCACTTGGAGCGGCTCGGCGCGGATCGCGATCTGGCCGTGGTCTTTCAGGTCGAACTGCGCGGCTCGACAAAGTTCATGGAAGAGTTTTCCGCCGCCGGTCTGGCCGAATACCTGCGCCTCATTCGCGAGACGCTCGAAGAGGGACAGCGCGCCGGTCTGTTCCGCGCGGAATTGAACGCGAAGGTCGTCGCCAAAATACTCTTCGGCGCGCTCGACGAGATGGCGACCAACTGGATTCTCTCGCCGCGCGCCTACAAACTCGCGCCGCTGGCCGATCAGGTGCTCGATATTTTTCTCAACGGAGTGAGCAGCAACAAATGACCCCCCACTCGACCCAACACGGTGCAGACATGACAGGGACGGAGACGACCGGCACAAGCGCGCCCGCCGCCGGCGCGGCCGGAGGGGCTACCGCCCCGTCTCAAGCGGCGTCTGCCTCGTCTCAAGCGGCAAACACCCCGGCTAAAGAAGCAGCCGCGTCCGCCGAGGCGGAGTTCACGCCCTTAGCGCCCCCGCCGCGCGTGCCTCTCTCGCCCGACGAGCCGACGACGCTTGCCGAGGTTTTCACGCACGCTACCAGTCGCCATCCGAAACCGGATGCGCTCAACTACAAGCGCGACGGCGAGTGGCGATCGATCTCTTCGGCCGACTTGATCGGGCGCGTCCGCCACATCGCCTACGGGCTGCACGCGCTCGGCATCAGGCGCGGCGAACGCGTCGCCATCCTCTCGGAGAGTTCGCCCGAATGGACTCTGACCGATGCGGGCTGCCAGTTCGCGGGCGTCGTGGACGTGCCCATCTACCCGACGCAAGCTCCGCCGCAGGTGCGCTATATTCTCGACGATTCCGGCGCGCGCGTTCTCTTCGTGCGCAATCGCGCCTCGTTCGAGCGCATCGCGGAGGCCATCGACGGCGCGCCCGCGCTCGAACACCTCATCTTCTTCGAGCCGGAGGGCGCGGAGGAGTTGGGCGCGACGACCCTTGACGGCCTCGTCGAACGCGGGCGCACGCTCGAACGAGAGCAACCGGAGTTGATCGACGAACTCGCGCGCTCCGTCTCCGCCGCAGACCTCGCGACGATCATCTACACTTCGGGCACGACGGGCGAGCCGAAGGGCGTCATGCTCACGCACGCCAACCTCGTCACGAACCTGATCGACAGTTCCGGCCATCTCGCGTTCAGCGAAACGGACGTGGCGCTCTCGGTGCTGCCGCTCTCGCACGTCTTCGAGCGGCTCGGCATGTACATGTACATTCACCACGGCATGAGCGTCTTCTACGCGGAGTCCGTCGAGAAGATCGGCGACAACATACGCGAGGTGCGGCCGACGGTGATGCTCTGCGTGCCGCGGCTGTTTGAAAAAATGTACGCGCGCATACAGGAGAAGGCCACGGCCGGGGGGAAACTCAAGGCCGGGATGCTCGCCTGGGCGGTCGCGGTCGGGAAACAGTGGGCGCAAGCGGTGGTTGCGCGCCAGCCCGTGCCGCCGCTTCTCGCCTTGAAGCACGACCTCGCCCTGCGTCTCGTCTTCTCGAAGTGGCGCGAAGGGATGGGCGGGCGGATGCGCCTGTTCGTGTCGGGCGGCGCGGCGCTGCCGGATGAGATCGGCTACATCTTCCTCGGCGCGGGACTGCCCATCGTGCAGGGCTACGGGCTGACCGAGACCTCGCCCGTCATCGCGGCGGGCACGCTGGATGAGAACCGCATCGGCACCGTGGGGCGGCCGATCAAAAACGTCGAGGTGCGCATCGCCCCGGACGGCGAGATCGAGACGCGCGGGCCCAACGTCATGCGCGGTTACTACCGCAAGCCCGCCGAGACGCGTGCCGTCTTCACCGACGACGGCTGGTTCAAGACGGGCGACATCGGCCTCCTCGATGCGGACGGCTTCCTGAAGATCACGGATCGCAAGAAGGAGTTGTTCAAAACTTCCGGCGGCAAGTACATCGCGCCGTCCGCCATCGAGGCGCGCATCAAGGGGTCGCGCTTCGTCAATCAGGTCGTGCTTATCGGCGACGGGCGCAAATACCCGGCCGCCCTCATCGTGCCCGACTGGGAACAACTGCGCGCCTACACGCAGCACAAAGGCATCCGCGACGCCGGGACTACTCCCGCGGAACTGTCCCGCAACCCGCGCATACTCGATCTCATGCAGCGACAGGTTGACGCTCTCTGCGCCGACCTCTCCAAGTACGAACGCGTCAAGCGCGTCGCGCTGCTCGAAGGCGAACTCACCATCGAAGGCGGCGAACTGACGCCCACGCTCAAGGTCAAACGACGCGTCGTGGATGAAAAATACCGCGACGTGATCGACCGCCTCTACGCGGAAGATTGAAAACTGAAACTGCCGCGCCGCGAGTTTCGTTAGATAGCTTTCCGTTCGGAGCGGCGGCAGAGAAATTCACCCGAATCCACCGTAGAAACTATGCCGGAGAGCGCCGCCGGAGAGCGGGCGCAGAGAAAAGAAATGTTGATGCTGGAACGATGAACGGCGAATGACGACGGCGGCTCGCTTTGAGCGCTTTGTTATTCAACATTGCATCGTTCGCGCGTTCATCTTTTTCTCTCTGCGCCCGCTCTGTGCGTCCGACGAGGCTTCCGCGCGGCGTTGAGCGCGTTCGGTTACAGTTACTTTTAAGCGAAAACCTGACGGCCATGAGTGTCAAAAAAACCATCGCATTGCTGCGTGAAGCCGTGCTCGGCTCGGAGCAGAACTTCACGGAGGGCGGCATCGGGCGCGCCATCGCGCTCCTGTCCGTGCCGATGATTTTAGAGATGGTGATGGAGTCGCTGTTCGGCATCGTCAACGTCTTCTACGTGGCGCGGCTCGGCGCGGAGGCGATTGCCACGGTCGGCCTCACCGAGTCGATGCTCACCATCGTCTTCGGCATCGCCATCGGTCTGAGCATGGCGACGACGGCGACCGTGGCGCGTCGCACGGGCGAGAACGATCCGGAAGGCGCGGCCGTGGCCGCCGTGCAGTCGATCATCATCGGCGTGCTGACATCGCTGCCCCTCGCCGTTGCCGGTATAGCCTTCGCGCCCACGCTCCTCTCTCTGATGGGAGCGGAAGCGGGAGTCATCCGCATCGGCTCGGGCTATGCGGCGATCATCCTCGGCGGCAACGTCTGCATCCTGCTGTTGTTTCTCATCAACGCGATCTTTCGCGGGGCGGGCGACGCGGCGGCGGCGATGCGCGCCCTCTGGCTCGCCAACATCGTCAACATCATTCTCGATCCCTGCTTCATCTTCGGCCTCGGCCCCTTCCCCGAACTCGGCGTCACGGGTTCGGCCATCGCCACGACCATCGGGCGCGGCTCGGGCGTCGTCTTCCAACTATGGATTTTACTCTCGGGGCGCAGCCGCGTCCGCGTCAGGCGCAAACACCTGCGGCTCGACGTTCCGGTGATGCTGAAACTACTGCGCATCTCCGTGGGCGGGATGTTTCAATTTCTGGTGGCGACGGCGAGTTGGCTCGGGCTGACGCGCATCATCGCGCTGTTCGGCAGTTCGGCCCTGGCGGGCTACACGCTCTCGCTGAGGATTCTCATTTTCGCGATGCTTCCATCGTGGGGACTGTCGAACGCGGCGGCCACGCTCGTCGGGCAAAACCTGGGAGCGGGCAAACCGGAACGCGCCGAGCGTTCGGTGATGTTGGCCGGTTTGAGCAACGTGGTCTTTCTCTCGATGGTCGCGCTCATCTTCATCGTCTTCACCGAGCGCATTATCGGCATCTTCACCACGGACGCGAGCGTCATCTCTTACGGCGTCACGTCGCTGCGCATCATCAGCTACGGCTTTATCTTCTACGGTTACGGCATGGTGATGGTGCAGGCGTTCAACGGCGCGGGCGACACCTTTACGCCGACCGTCATCAACCTCTTTTGCTACTGGCTCTTTCAAATCCCACTGGCCTACGCGCTCGCCATCCATTTCAACCTCGGCGCGCGCGGAGTCTTCATAGCGATCCCCATCGCCGAAACCCTGCTCACCGTCCTCGCCATAATCTACTTCCGTCGCGGGCGCTGGAAAGCGATGAAAGTTTAACGATGAAGTAGGAACGCGGAACGATGAAGTAGAAGCAGGAGACGGAAGACAGAAGTCAGGAAACAGAAGTCAGGAGTTAATGAAGACGCGCGTTTTATTCCGGTTCCTGACTCCTGACTTCTGTCTTCCGTCTCCTGCTTCCAGTTCATCGTTCCGCGTTCCTACTTCATCGTTTCTTCCGCCCACTCTCTGATCTCGCGGTTCAACTCGTCGAGTTGATCGTCGAAGAAGTGCCCGGCGGCGGGGATGATTCGGACGCGGGCGTGCGCCTCGGGCGGGAGACCGGCGGCGAGCGTTTCGATGGCGGCAACGTCGCCGAACTCGTCGCGTTCGCCGTGGACGAAGAGAATGGGCTTGCGACACTCGCGCAGGAACGAAAAATCGTAGCCGCGCTCGGGGATGCTGACGGGCGTGCCGATGCCGATGAGCGCGCGCACGCGCTCGTCCCTGACGCCCGCCTCCAGACCGACGCGCGCCCCGAAGGAGAAACCCGCCAGCAGCAGCGGCGCGTCCGGGTAATGTTCAACGAGGTAATCGAGCGCAAGGCGTGCGTCCTCCTGTTCGCCACGCGCGTGATCGTGCGTGCCGGTGCTCTGGCCGACGCCGCGAAAGTTGATGCGCAGGCTCGTGAGTCCCGCTTCGTTTAAGGCGCGGGCGGCGCGAAAGACCACCTTGTTGTGCATCGTGCCGCCGTGCAAGGGATGCGGGTGCAGCACGAGCGCGACGCCGCGACGCGCTATGCTCGCGGGCGGCTCTTTCAGGATCGCTTCGAGTTTGCCGTGCGGGGCTGGAATGAACAAATTGCCTGCCGGGTACAAAGTTGATGTCACCTCGTTGGAAAATTTCGTCGTGGAGAGACTAGCAGAGGCGACCGCCGGGGGAAAATTCCGAGAGGCGCAACGTGCCGCATCGCGCTTCCACCATCGGCACAACTCGCGCCCCCTAACGTTCCTTCTCGCTCCTTATATCGGTCTGCAATCCGATGAGACTCTCAAAAGTACAGTTTCATGAAATCGCAATCTACTATAATACGCGGCTGTCGCCTGTCTTGACTTGATATGCCGTAGAGTTTAGCTTTTGAATCGTGCCGGGAGGGTCTTCCGGTTTATCGCGGCTCTCGTGCCGTCTTCTTCAATTTCAATCTTGAAATAGCCCTCGCGAAGTCCTTCGCGCCAAACGCGCCGCCGCCGCTGCTGTCGCAAGTCAAATGTCTCAGAGGTATTAAGTATGATCCGCGTCCTTCGCTATTCGTCCGTACTCAACTACAGCATCGGTCTCGTCGTCGCGTGCGTGGCGCTGCTGCTGCTCTGGCCGGGACTCGCGCGCAACCTGTTCGCCGTCGGCAACGGGACGGACACGTTCATGACGCACGAACACTGCTATCTCGGCATCGGCTCGCTCGTTCTAATGCACTTTCTCTCCGACCTCGCCATCGGTTTCTCTTACGTCGCCATCTCGCTCACGCTCACCTATCTCGTCTATCGCGCCCGCCGCGACATCCCTTTCCACTGGGTCTTCCTCGCCTTCGGTCTTTTCATCGTCGCCTGCGGCAGCACGCACTTCATGGAAGTCTGGACGACCTTCAATGCGCCCGTCTACTGGCTGGCGGGCTACCTCAAACTGATCACGGCCGTGGCATCCGTCGCCACCGCGCTCGTCCTGCCGCCGCTCATCCCGCGCACGCTCGCGCTCGTGCGCGAGGCCAAACTCTCCGGCGCGCGCCGCGACGAACTCGAACGGGCCAACCGCGAACTCGAATCGCTCTATCTCAAGATCAAGGAACTCGCCGGGTCGCAGTCCGAATCCTACGGGCAGCACGGCGACCTGACCCGGCTGGCGGGCGAAGTCGGCCTGCGCCAGCGCGAGATGCAGGCCACGCTCTCCGCGCTGCGCGAGACCAATCAGACGCTCGAAGCCATCATTCACGCCTCGCCGCTCGGCATCGTCGCGCTCGACCGCGAAGGCGTCGTCAAGACGTGGAATCGCTCGGCCGAACGCATCTACGGTTGGAGCGCGGCGGAAGTGTTGGGCCGGATGCTGCCCACCGTCCCGCCGGACAAACTCGAAGAGATGCGGCGCAACCACCGGCAGGCCGTCGCGGGCGAAGACTTCACGGCCTTCGAGACCGTGAGGCTGAGGAAGGACGGCGCGCGGATCAACGTCAGCATCTCGACCGCCCCCCTGCGCGACGCCGCCGGAGTTACGAACGGCGTCGTGGCAATCGTCGAAGACATCACGGAGCGCGTGCGCGCCGAAGGCGAGAAGGCGCGTCTGGCGTCGGAAGTCGAAGCGCACAGGCACCGGCTCGACTCGCTCATCACGAGCGTGCCGGGCGTGGTGTGGGAGGCGTGGGGGCTGCCCGACGAGTCGAACCAGCGCATCAACTTCGTCAGCGATTACGTCGAGACGATGCTCGGCTACACGGTCGAGGAGTGGCTCGCCACGCCTAACTTCTGGCTCTCCATCGTCCACGAGGACGACCGCGAGCGCGCGGCGCGCACCGCCCTTGCCACCTTCGAGAGCGGCAAAGTCGGCACGAATCAATTTCGCTGGATGGCGAAAGACGGCCGCGCCGTCTGGGTCGAATCGCACTCGGTCGCCATCGCCGACGAGACGGGGCGACCGGCCGGGATGCGCGGCGTGACGATGGACATCACGGAGCGCAAGCTGGCCGGAGAAGGATTGCGCCGCTGGGAGCAGATTTTCCAGCACGCGGGCTGGGGCGTCGCGATGGCAGACCCCGTGGCGGGCACGCTCGCGGCCGTCAACCCGGCCTTCGCGCGCATGCACGGCTACACGGTCGAGGAGATTACCGGCAAACCGCTGGCCGACACCTTCGCGCCCGAAGAGCGGTCGCGGCTCGCCGAGCACATCCGCGCCGTCAACGAAAAAGGGCATCATGTTTACGAGTCGGTTCACGTGCGCAAGGACGGCACGCGCTTCCCCGTCCTCGCCGACGTGACGATCTTCAGAGACGAGCGAGGCGAAGTGCTCTACCGCGCCGCCAACGTTCAGGACATCACGGAGCGCAAGCGCGCCGAAAACATGGAACGCTTCCTCGGCGATGCGACGACGATGCTCGCCTCTTCGCTCGACTACGAGTTGACGCTCGAAAGCGTGGCGCGGCTCGCCGTGCCTTACCTGGCCGACTTCTGCCTCGTCCACATGCTCGAAGACGGCGATACGATCCGGCGCATGATCGTGGCGCATCAAGACCCCGCGCGCGAGGCCGCATGGCGCGACATGCAAAGCCGCTTCCCGCTCGACCTGAACACGCCGCACACCATCGCGAAAGTCCTGCGCACGGGGCAACCCGAACTGTTTTCCGAAATTTCGGACGAAATGTGGCAGGCCATCATCCGCGACCCGGCCGAGATCAGCATGCTCAGGGAGTTCGACATCAAGGCGGCCATCATCACGCCGCTCGTCGCGCGCGGCCGCACCATCGGCTCGCTCACCTTCATCAGTTCCGAGTCCGGGCGTCGCTACGGCGAAGAGGATTTCGCCGTCGCCAGGGAACTCGCGCGCCGCGCCGCGCTCGCCATCGACAACGCGCGCCTCTACGGCCGCGCGCAGGAGGCCAATCGTGCCAAAGACGAATTCCTCGCCACGCTCTCACACGAACTGCGCACGCCCTTGACGCCCATCATCGGCTGGGTGCATATGATGTCGAGCGGCCAACTCGACCCCGGCGACATCGCGCACGGCCTCGCCGTCATCGGCAACAACTCGCAATCGCTCTCGCACCTCATCAACGACCTGCTGGACATGTCGGCGATCCTCAACGGCAAGATGCGCATCGACACGCTGCCCGTCTCGCTCGACGCCGTGCTCTCGGAAGCCATCGAAACCGTGCGACCGCGCGCCGCGAAGAAGAACCTTCGAATCGAACTCGCGCCCGCCGCCGCCGGCGCTGCCGCCGCAGACGTTGCGGTCGTCTCCGGCGACCACACGCGGCTCGTGCAGGTCTTCTGGAATCTCCTGACGAACGCCGTCAAGTTTTCGCCGGACGGTGCTACCGTCCGCGTCGCCTGCGAGATCGGGAACGCCTCGGCGCGCGTCCACGTGGAAGACGAGGGCGAAGGCATCTCGAAGGAGTTTCTGCCCTTTGTCTTCGACCGTTTCAGGCAGCAGGATATGTCCACGACGAAATCCCACGGCGGGCTGGGCATCGGGCTTGCGCTCGTCAAGAGTTTTGTCGAGGCTCACGGCGGGACGGTCGCCGCCGAGAGCGCGGGCGCGGGGCGCGGCAGCCGGTTCACGGTGACGCTGCCGCTTGCGCGACCGGCCGAACCGCCACTCGCCCCGAACATCGTCGCCACGTTGACGGAGACGGCGCGCGGGGCACAAGGCGAGCGCCGCGTCCTGATCATCGAGGATGCGCCCGACACGCTCGAAATGCTGCGCGTCGCTTTCGCGGTGCGCGGCTTTCGCACGAGCATGTGCGCCACGCCCGAAGAGGCTCTCGGCATTGCGGCAAACGAGCACTTTGATATAATCGTTTCCGACATCGGTCTCCCCAATATTGACGGTTATGAATTGTTGAAACGGCTGCGCGAGCAGTCGCCTCACCTGCGCGATGTGCCCTCTCTCGCCCTGACCGGCTACGCAGCGCAGAAAGACGTTGACGCCGCCCTCTCCGCGGGATTCAGCGCACACCTCGCCAAGCCGTTCGATCCGGCCACGCTGGCCGCCACGGTGGACTCGCTGCTCGAATCGCAGGGGTTCGCTGCTCCGCCAGAACGAGAGGTATGAGCCGGGAGTTTTGAAGTCGTGTGCGGGCGAATGATTTATTTCGCCGTGCGGCGCACACTTGCTTTCCAGTCGCCGAGGCCGCGTTAAGCGGAAAGGGAGAGATGTATAAATGCTGGTTGCCCCTGAAACCGTCGCATGCGCGCCGTCGAACGCGCCTTTGTGCGCGGTAATCGCAGTGTCGGCCGCGAGCCGTTTCGCCGTCGGCGGGAACGCGGAATCCTCGAACAGTCCCTTCCCCCTCGGCGATGCGCCGCAGGAGAAGAAGAACAAGCCACGCGCGCTCGTCATCGACGACGCGCCGGACGTGACGGAGATGATCGCGATTCTCCTCCAGTACGCCGGCTACGAGGTAGAGATGGTTTACTCGGGCGCGCAGGCGCTCGACGCGGCTCGCGCCGAGCGATTCGACGTGCTCATCTCGGACATCGGCATGCCCGGCATGAACGGCTACGAACTTGCCGAAGCCGTGCGCGCCCTGCCCGAATATCAGGCCACGCCGATGATCGCCGTCACCGGCTTCACGATGTACGAGGATCGCGACCGTGCGCTCCGGTGCGGGTTCAACGCTTTTTTGCCGAAGCCCATCAACCCGCGCGACCTCTTAAACCTCGTCGAGCGTCTGCGAAGCTGACGCCCGGCGAACCGAATCGTCCTGACAGAGCAGACAGGATCGTACATGTCCATCGAAGAGTCGGAAGCGGCCGTCCTCATCGTCAACGACTCGCCCGATGCGCTCGCGCTCACCAGCGTCGTGCTGCAACAGGCCGGCTACCGCGTGCTGACGGCGGCCGACGGCCTCGAAGGTCTCGAACTCGCGCGCCGCGAACTCCCCGCGCTCATCATCAGCGATGTCATGATGCCGCATCTCGACGGCATCGAACTGTGCCGCCGCCTGCGCCTTGACGCGCGGCTGAAACTCACGCCCGTCATCCTAATCAGCGCGCATCGCAAAGACACCGCAACCGCGCTCGAAGGACTCGAAGCCGGGGCGGACGACTACGTGGAAGCTCCCTTCGACCCGCCCCGCCTCATCGCACAGGTCGCGCGCCTGCTGGAGCGCGCCCGCGTCGAAGCCCACTATCGCGACATCGTCGAGCAGGCCAACGACATCATCTACACGCATGATCTCGAAGGGCGGCTCACGAGCCTCAATGCCGCCGGTCTCCTTTTCAGCCGTCGGCGGCCGTCGGAGGAGTTGACCGGCAGGCACGTCGCCGGGGTCTTCAAGCTGGATGTCGGCGAGGCGGGAGTCGGGGAATCGATCAAGCGGCTGCGCGGCGAGGGCGCGCGGCGCGAGGAGGCGCAAGCCGTGAACGCGAACGGCGAGCGGCGTTGGCTTGAGTTCAACATGTCGCTCGTCTGCACGCGCGACGGCACGCCCTACGGCGTGCGCGGCGTGGCGCGCGACATCACGCGCCGCAAGCAGGTCGAGGAGCAACTCAGGCGCAGCGAGGAACGCTATCGCGAACTCGTCGATAACGCGAACGACATCGTTTACACGATTGATATGGAGGGACGCTACACGTCGCTCAATCGCGCGGGCGAGCGCATCAGCGGCTACACGCGCGAGGAAATTGCGGGGATGAGTTGGAAACAGATCATCGCGCCGGAATACGTGTCGTTAGTGAGCGAGATGCTTTTACGAAAGTTGGCCGGCCAGCGATCCGTGACGTTCTACGAGGTGGAGATAATCGCCAAAAACGAGCAGCGCATCCCGCTCGAAGTCAACAGCCAGATCATCTACGAGGACGGGCAGCCGACGGGCGTGCAGGGCATCGCGCGCGACATCACGGAGCGCAAGCGCGCCGAGTCTTTGCTGCGCGCGCGTTTCGAGCGCGAGGCCGAGAGCGAGAAGATGCGCAGCCTCGGCCAACTCTCGGCGGGCGTGGCGCACAACTTCAACAACGCGCTCGCCGCCGTGCTCGGCCGCACGCAACTGCTTTTGCGCTCCGTGACGGACGAGCGCCACCGGCGCAGCCTCGAAGTGATCGAGACGGCCACGCAGGACGCCGCCGAGATCGTCCGCCGCATCCAGACCTTCGCGCGCCGCGCGCCCTCCGCGCAGTTCACTCAGGTCTCGCTCGCCGCTCTCGTCACGGACGCCCTGCAACTGACGCGCACGAGTTGGGAGGACGACGCACGCGCCCGCAACCTGCGCTACGATGTCACCTTCACGAACGAGGCCGGGGACGACCCCATAGAGGCCAACGCCACGGAACTGCGCGAGGTCTTCGTCAACTTGATCTTCAACGCGCTCGACGCGATGCCCGCGGGCGGGCGCATCGAGGTGCGCGAGATGAGGCGCGGCGCATGGCTCGTCCTCGAAGTGCGCGACACGGGCGAAGGCATCCCGGCCGAGTATCAAGACCGCATATTCGAGCCGTTCTTCACGACCAAAGGCTCGCAAGGCTCCGGCCTCGGCCTCGCCGTCTCTTACGGCATCATCAAACGCCACGGCGGCACGATTGAAGCCGGAAGCGCGCCCGGCGGCGGCGCGGTCTTCACCATCAAATTCCCGCACCGGCACAGCCTCGCCGAATCTTCCGCCGGTTAACAATCTCCGTCCGTCTCGTACCGGCACGCATTCATTCTTGCTTTTCCATCTCGCCGCGCTTCCGTGTTATGTTGTCGTTTCAACGGACAATCCGCAGTTTTTCAGCGCCCCGCAGGAGAGGAGCATTTAGTTTCTTTATGGAGAACGCCGGAAGTCATGAAGCCGCAGACCACATAGGCGCGGCCTCTGTTGCAAGCGAGGACGAAAAGCCGCACCCGCAATCGAGGCGCAACTTTCTCCGCTCGGCCGCTGCTCTACGGACGGCTTATCTGGCGACGGGCGCGCTCGCCATCGGCTTCATCTTCTGGTGGCTGCAATTCTCCACCGACGCCATCTGCTGCGGTGATTTGGACGGCTACTACCACATCGGCTGGAGCCAACAACTGCTGAAGAGTTTTCGCGCCGGGCACATCCTCCCGCAGTTCACATGGCTGCCGCTGACGACCCTGAACGCGCGCGACTACGTCGATCATCACTTCCTCTTCCACGTCCTGCAAATTCCCTTCACCCTTTTCCCGGACGTGCGAACGGGCGCGAAGATTTCGGCGTGGCTCTTTGCGAGCTTCGCCGTCTTCTCCTGCTACTGGCTCATCGTTCGTCATCGCATCAAGTACCCGTTCATGTGGCTCGTCGCGCTTCTCGGGTGCTCCGCGCCGTTTCTGTTTCGCATGAACATGACGAAGGCGATGAGCGTCTCGGTCGTGCTCGTGGTCGTGGGGATTCATCTCCTGTTTCAGAGGAAATACCTCTGGCTGTTGCCGCTCGCCTTCATCTTCACGCTGACTTACGACATGTTCGTCCTGCTCGGGCTAGTCGCCGCGATCTGGACGGCGGTAGTGGCCTGGAGCGAGCGGCGTTTCGAGTGGCGTCCGCTCGTGTGGGTGGCAATCGGCGTCGCCGCCGGGACGATCATCAACCCCTACTTCCCGCACAACGTCCGCCTGCTCTACGAGCACATCATGATGAAGGTGACGGCCAAAGAGTTTTCGACCGCCGTCGGGCAGGAGTGGTACCCTTACGAGAGTTGGGACTTCGCGCGCAACTGCGCGGTCGCTTTCGCCGCGATGGTCGCAGGCTACATCGCCTTCAACTGGCAAGACCGCAAGCGCGCCGCCCGGCCGCTGTTCTTCCTCGTCTTCTCGACCATCCTGCTCATCGCCAACGCGCGCTGGCGTCGCTTCGCCGAATACTGGCCGCCCTTCGCCATCCTCTTCGCGGCCTTCGCGCTCCAACTCGTCTTCGAGCGCGCGCAGAGCGCCCATAGCGCCCTGCCCGCCGACACGTCGGACGAGTCGGAGCCTTACCCCGACCGCGCCGGGTCGCCCGACGCCGGGGACGCCGCTGCCGCTACTACTACTACTACTGCGGGCGCGTGGACTGAAACGCAGAAAACTTTCGCGGCCGCCATAGTGACGGTGTTTCTCACGATCCCGATGGTCGCCATGATCGCCGCCGAGACGCGCGAGATCGGCACGACCGCCCCGCACGACCAGTATACGAAGGGCATCGAGTGGATGCGCACGCACGTCCCGGCCGGGCAAGTCGTCTTCAACACAGACTGGGACGATTTCCCCAAACTCTTCTACTACGACCCGACGCACGCCTACGTCTCCGGCCTCGACCCGACCTATCTCCACGACCGCGACAAGACCCTCTCGCGGCTCTACGAAGACATCACGCTCGGCCGTCATAAAGACCCCGGCCCCGTCATACGCGAACGCTTCGGCGCGCGCTACGTCTTCACCGACAACGAAGACGTGCATAACGATTTCTACGACGCCGCGATGGACAGCGGCTGGTTCGAGGAAGTTTACACCGACGAGGATTGCACGGTGTTGTTCATCCGCGACCAGAAAGGCGCGCCCCCGCCCGGAGAACCGGACGCAGACGACAACGCTCCCGCACCGAATGATGCTCCCGACGATGAAGACACCGGCGACGACGCGGGCGAGACGTGAAGCTAAAGACCGCGCCCCGTTTGATTCTTCCGCCGGGCGACCGCAATTTGATTGAGTTGGAATTTTATGCGAGACGATTTGAAAGTTAAGAGGCTTGAATTCGTGGGCACTGGGATTTCAAAATGCGCGTGCGTCGTTCTGCTCCTGTCGCTTGCCGTCCTGTCCGGCGGTTGCAATCGTTCCGGGTCGCCAGAGGGCGCGGCGCGAAACAAGCCCTCGGCCTTCGAGCGTGACCTGGCATCGGTGCAGCGCAACAATTACCAGAAAGTTTACGTCATCTCGCGCCCCGACGGCGCGGCGTTCAACGCCGACGACAAAGGCTATCTCAAGACGAACATGCCCATCGAAACCACCATGCGCATCCTCACGGACGAAGATCGGCGGCTCATCGTCGGCACGAACTTCGACCTTAAACCCGAACACCTCGACGCGCTCAACAGGCGTTTCCGCGTCGAAGACTACACGGGGAGATGAGAGGCCCCGGCCGTCCCGTCCCGATCCGCCGTAATGTGCACTGGCGTTGAAAGCGGGTTCAGGGGACGAGCACGAGCTTGCCGAACTGCGCGCGATCTTCCATCAGTTCGTGCGCGCGGCGAGCTTCGGCGAGCGGGAGCGCGCGGTCAACGACGGCGCGAATCTGGCCGCGCTCGATGAACTTCATCGCGTCGAGCAGTTCGGCCTTCGACCCCATGAACGAGCCGAGCAGGCTCAAGTGACGGTAGAAGACTTGCCGCAAATCGGTGCGCGCGTCGTAGCCGCTCGTCGCGCCGCAGGTGACGAGCCGCCCGTCGCGCGCCAGCGAGCTGATCGAACCCGGCCACGTCTCCGCGCCCGTGTGCTCGAAGACGACCTCGACGCCCTTCTTCCCCGTCAGCCGCCGCACCTCTTTCGGCCAATCGGCGCGCGTGTAGTTGATCACTTCGTCCGCGCCGAGCGAGCGCGCCTTCTCCAGTTTCTCGTCGGAGCCCGCGGTCGCGATCACGCGCGCGCCCCTCAGTTTCGCGATCTGTATGCCGATTGAGCCGACGCCGCTTCCGGCCGCGTGAATCAACACGTCTTCGCCCGGTTGCACCGCCGCGCGCGTCACGAGCATGTGCCACGCCGTAACGGTCACGAGCGGCAGCGCGGCCGCCTCTTCCCAACTCAAATTTTGCGGCTTCGGGATCACGTTCACGGCGGGCGCGGCGACCAACTGCGCGTAACCTCCGTCGCGCCGGTAGCCGAGCATGTCGTAACTCGCGCACAGGTTGTCCGTCCCGCGCAGGCACTCCGCGCAATGCCCGCACGAGACGCCCGGATGTAACAACACCTCGTCGCCCGGCTTGACCCAATCAACCACCTCGCCCGCCTCGCGCACGACGCCCGCGATGTCGTTGCCCAGAATGTGAGGCAGCGGAATCTCGATCCCCGGCAGCCCTTTGCGCGCCCACACGTCCAGATGATTCAACGCGCACGCGCGCACTTCGACCAGCACCTCGTTGGCGCGTATGCGCGGTTCGTCCACGTCCGCATATTCCAACACTTCCGCGCCGCCGTGTTGCCTGAAGATCGTCGCTTTCATTTTGTCCGTCCTTCGTGAATTGTACGTCGCCGATTGTTTATAGCGTATCGCGAAAGGGTTTTGCGACGCGAGGGGCGTCGCGCCGTCGCGCCCCGCGTTGTAAAGCACAAAGACACGAAGCCTCTACGACTCCGTGTCCCTGTATTTCCGCGTTCGGATTTTCTTCCTCTTATCCGGCGAGAACGGCTTCGCCTTCGGGCGTCGCGGCCTGAGCCGTGCCTTCCACCTGCTGCCGCGCGTGGTACGAGGAGCGCGTCAGCGGACTCGATTCGACGTGATGGAATCCGAGCGTCATGCCGACCTCGCGCCAGCGCGCGAACTCCTCGGGCGTGACGTAGCGTTCCACCGGCAGGCGTCGCGCGTGCGGTTGCAGGTATTGGCCGATGGTCAGGATGTCGCACGAGACGGCGCGCAAATCTCGCATCAATTCGACCACTTCGTCGAACGTCTCGCCGAGACCCACCATGATGCCGCTCTTGGTGAGCATCCCGCGCTGTTCCTCGTCGCGTCGGCGCGCGGCGCGCTCAAGGAGCGTCAACGTCTGCGCGTATTTCGCGTCGGGGCGCACGCGGCGGTAGAGGCGTGCGATGGTTTCCGTGTTGTGGTTGAGCACGTCGGGACGCGCGTCGAGCACCGTGTCGAGCGCGGCCTCGTCGCCGTTGAAATCGGGAATGAGAACTTCGATCTTGCATTCGGGGTTTGCGGCGCGCACCTGCCGGATGGTCTCCGCCCAGTGGCCTGCGCCGCCGTCGGGCAAGTCGTCGCGATTGACGGAGGTGATGACGGCGTATGCGAGATCGAGATGGCGCACGGCTTCGGCGACGTGGCGCGGCTCATCGCGGTCGAGTTCGCCGGGCTGCCCCTTGCCGACGGCGCAGAAGCCGCAATGGCGCGTGCAGATGTCGCCGCCGAGCATGAAGGTGGCCGTGCGGTCAGACCAGCATTCAAAGATGTTCGGGCAGCGCGCTTCCTGGCAAACCGTGTGCAGGTTCAAGCCTTCGATCAGGTTGAAGACGTGGTTCTGATTCGTCGGGTCGCCGATGCGAATCTTCAACCAGTCGGGCTTGCGTCCCGTCGGGCGTCCCGCCGGGGGCGGATTATTGCTGATGACTTTTAACTCGCGGCTCAATTAAATTCGCTCCACAAAGATTTTTAACTAGCGGCTATTTTAACATCCGCCGTGGTCGCCTGTCGCTTCCCTCTGTCACCTCTGTATCCCGAGGCGGCCGAATATGAGGCCGATGACGAGCAGACCGACGACCGTCAGCACGAGCGCGATCAACCAGAAGCGGGCGACGTTGCGCACCGGCGCATTTTTCTCGACATTCAGAGGCTCTTTGAGCGGGTTATTTTCGTCCAAGACCTTTCACCTCCCCGAACTTGCACTTAAAACTTTTTGCCTACGCGTCCCAACTGTTCCGGCGCGCTACGATTGCACGAGCCGCGCCAGCGCGTCGGCGTCAACGTTGCCGCCGGAGATTACAACACCGATGCGTCGAATGTTTGCCGGAAGTTTATTGAAAAGCACGGCCGCGACGGCGAGCGCGCCCGTCGGCTCGACTAGTATCTTCATGCGGAACAACAGAAACTTCATAGCCTCGACGAGTTCGGCGTCCGAGACGAGCAACACGTCTTCTGCGTTTCTTTGCACGAAGGGAAACGTCAGCGCGCCGGGCGACTGCACGCGCGCCCCGTCGGCGATTGTCGGCGGCGGCGGGATCGACACGCGCTCGCCCGTCAGAAACGAACGGCGCGTGTCGTCGCCCGTTTCCGGTTCGACGGCGAAGCAGCGTATCCGCGAGTTAAGTCCCAGCGCCGCCGCGCTCGCCCCGGCGAACAACCCGCCGCCGCCGCAGGGCGTAACTATCGCGTCGAGGTCTGCCGCTTCTTCCAGCAGTTCCAGCGCGCACGTTCCCTGCCCGGCCATCACGTGATGATCGTCATAGGGCGGGATGAGCACGAACCCCGTGCGTTCGGCCAGGTCGCGCGCGACACGTTCGCGGTCGTCGCGCTGGCGGTCGTAGAAGACGACTTCCGCGCCGTAATCTCTGGTCGCCGCCACCTTCGAGCGCGGCGCGTCTTCCGGCATCACGATCACGGCGCGCGTGCCCGCATCGCTCGCCGCGAGCGCGACGGCCTGCGCGTGATTGCCCGACGAGAAAGCGGCGACGCCGCGCGCGCGATCCCTCGCGTCGAGCGAGAGAATTTTGTTCGTCGCCCCGCGCATCTTGAACGACCCGGCGCGCTGAAAATTTTCGCACTTGAACCAGACCTCGCGCCCCGCCGCCCGGTTAAAGGCGCGAGAAGACATGACCGGCGTGCGATGAACGCGCGAAGCGACCCGCTCTCGCGCCTCGCGTATGAATTCAAGCGTTAACATATTCGTCTTCAAGCGTCATGGCGAACACTTCGCCGAAGCGCGCGATGATGCGATCTTCCACCTCGCCGAGCGGCAACTCGCGGCCGAGCAGTTCGTGCATCGAGGTAACAGGCTCGCCTTCGCAGGCGATGATGAGATCGAAGAAACTGAGGTCGGTGTTGACGTTCAGGGCGAAGCCGTGCGTGGTGACCCAGCGTGAGATGTGGACGCCGATGGCGGCGATCTTGCCGCGCGCCGTGTGAACGCCCGTCAGACCTTTAATCCTGAAACCCTCTATCCCGAAATCGGCGAGCGCGCGAATCAACGCTTCTTCCAGTTCGCGCACGTAACGATGAACGTCCTCGCGTTCGGGACTCAGGTTGATGATGGGATAACCGACCAACTGCCCCAGCCCGTGATAGGTCGCCTTGCCGCCGCGGTTCGTCTCGAAGCAGGAGATGCCGCGCGCCTCCAGAGTTTCCGGCGAGGCGAGGACGGCCGCCGAATCGGCGCGACGGCCGAGCGTCAGCACGTGCGGGTGTTCGACGAGCAGGAGCGTGTCCGCGCCCGCGCCGTTTTTGCGCGCGGCTTCGATCTCTTTCTGGATACGATAAGCCGCGCCGTACTCCATCAGCCCGAGGTGGCGAACCTGTAGCGTTCTCTTCTGCATCGCAAAGAATGTGCGTCCTGTTATTTCGCGTCTGTCGTTGCAGGTTGATTGTAACAGCGCGCTCGCGCGGACGCCGAATCACGCGGCCAAACCCGTCTGCGCCGACTTGACGCCGCGCCGCGCGCAGGCATAGTTTGTCGTCAACACGCTTTACATGAGGAGGAACGATTTTGAAATTTTCCCAAGCCCTGATCCTTGCCTGCCTGCTGTTGCTGCTGCCAATCGCCGATGCTGCTGCGGCGCAACGCCAGCGTCGTGCGACTCCGGCGAGGCGACCGCCCGCCACCTCGACGCGCGCGAAGACCCCGGCGGCCAGCACGAGCACGATCAACGAGGCGCGCATCCGTCTCGCCGACGAGTTGAAGACGCTGTCGCGCTTTCTCTATCTCTACGGGCGCACCTCTGTCACGATGGAGGCGAACGAGAAGCAGGCGGGTGAGGGCGGGCAGGTATCGCCCGAAGCGCAGGCCATCATTACGCGCAGCCGCTCGACCGTGCTCGGGAGTCTGGGAAATATCCGCGACCGGCTCGACAAACTCGAACTCTACTTCCGCACCACGCCCGGCCTCGAACAACACTACACGCGCCTGAACGGCGTCGCCGCCGCCGCCGCAACCGCTGAGGGGCGCGCCAACGCCGGTCAACTCGACGCCGCCGGTCGCTCCCTCATCGAAGTTGCCAACCAACTCGCGGATGTGCTTTTGGACATGTAGCTAATAACGATGAAGTAGGAACGCGGAACGATGAATGAAAGACATCTAGCCTTTCATTCATCGTTCCGCGTTCCTACTTCATCATTTCTTTGCGTAGTAGCCCGTGCGGGCGCGGACGCGCGCGTCGGCGCGGGCGGGCGTGCGCACTTTGATGGTGAGAAATTTGCCGTTCGGGGCGTCGTTGTTTGAGTAGTATTGGAGCAGGTACTGGGCGCGGAGTTCGGCGGCGATGCGGCGAAAGATTTCGTCGAGTTCTTCGAGTCGTTCGGGCGCGAAGGACGTGCCGCCGGTCGTCGCCGCGAGTTGCTGCATGCCCTCCTGCGCGCGCCTGCCGCGCGCGTTGAACTGTAGACCGCCGCCGCTCGGGTTGATGGAATAAAAGACGGCGTCGGCGCGTTGGACTTCGCGCTGCACTTCGACGAGGGCTTTTCGATGTGTCGCCTGCTGGCGCGCGTTCGCGCCCGCGGGCAGTTTCTCGCCGCGATTCAGCGCACGCGCGTCTTCAACTTCGCCCGCCTTCACGCGCTCGCTGAAATTGTCGTCGCCGTCGGAGATAACGACGATCACGCGCCTGTGCCTGCCGGGGGCGTTCTGCGCCAGGTAGCGCGCGGCGGCGATGGTGGAATCGTAGAAGGCCGTCGGCGTGGATTTCGTGGGCGCGGGAATCTGTAGCAGTTTGGCCGAAGCGATCTCGGCGGAGGCCAGTTGTTGTTCGAGGCGCGGCTTGCCCTCGATTGCAAAGACGGCGGCGCGGTCAACCGGCTTCAAGACCTGTTTCAGGAAACGCGCGGCGGCCTCCTGCTCGAAGGCGAAACGCTGGCCGATGCTGCTTGACACGTCGAAGAGGATGGCGATGTCGAGCGGCACCTGTTCGGCGTCGCTCGTATGCGCGATCTCCTGCGCGCGCCCCTCTTCTTCGAGCCGGAAATCAGCCGCCTTCAACCCCTGCACGGGCTCTCCGCGCGCGTCCGTCACGGACACGGGCACGACGACCAGATTCGACGTGACGCGCACGATCTCGTCGTCATCGGCGATTGTCTCGCCGCCGACTTTATCGTTAACGCCCTCGTTGAGGGGTTTCGGCGGCGGGCCGGGATCGGCGAAAGGCGGTCGCGTCGAGCGCGGCTGCGGCGCCGGGAGCGGCGTCTGCGCCGGAGTCGGCGTCGCTTGCGGCTGCTGCTGTGGTAGCTGCGGGACGCGGGTCGGTTGCTGCGGCGTTGTCGATTGCCCGCTCGCACTACTCTTTAAGAAGTATGGGACGGCCACCAGTAGCGTCCACCCGAAAATGATCGCCGTCAGCAGAAGGAGAGAGCGCGGTTTGTCGTGGACTCTATTCATCGAATTACCCTTTAGCCAAAACAGGGGAAGGGGGAAAGGGCAAAGGGTAAAGGAGGAATGAGAAAGCCCGCTTTGGTCTTCCCTTACCCTTTACCCCTTCACCTTTTCCCTCTTCCCTTATTGGCGTCGCTCTATCCCTGGACTACTCCTGCGGCGTCGCCTGATCGGGCTTCGCCGTGCTCATGTTCGGCGCGGACTGCATGAGGCCGCGGTTGACGAGCACGCTGACCTCGACGCGGCGGTTCTGCTGGCGACCTTCACGCGTCGTGTTATCGGCGACGGCCTGCGTCTCGCCGTAGCCGAAGGGCGTCACGATGCGGCGCAGCGGGATGTTGTGCGTGTAGGCCAGGTATTGCACGACCGCATCGGCGCGACGCTGGCTGAGCATGCGATTCTTAGATTCCGCGCCGTCCGCGCTGGCGAAGCCGCGCACTTCCAGCACGTAGCCGCGCGCTTTGAGAGCCTGTTGCGCGATCTGGTCGAGCGTCGTCTTGGCTTCGGGCGAGAGCACTGCGCTCCCGACGCGGAAGTTGACGTTGACGGTCTGCTGCGCCACGTAATCGTCGAGCGCGCTGATGCGTTCGTTCGTCATGTTGACGCCGGAGACGGCGGCATCGGCCGTTTCCTGCGCGGCCTTCGCGCCGCCACCCGCCGCGTTCGCGACGGCAGCCAACTCATCCAACTGACCCGAGAGACGCTGCGAATTCTGCTCCACCTGCCCGACGCGATTCTCGACCGGATCGACGCGCGCCTGAATCGACTGCGCCACCCTCAAGTCCGTGCTCCCGAAGCGGACTTTCTCCGCTACGAGGTTGCCCGAGGCGTCGCCGCGCCCTTCGACTTCGAGGTTCAGGCCGCGCAGGATGTTCGATGCGCCGTAGGTCGTACTGCCGCCGAAGAAGCCGCCCTTCGACTTGACGCTCGTGCGGTCGCTCAGGCGGACGGTCGTGCCGACGCCGTTCATGTCCTGCACGACGAAAGTGTTTGCGTCGATGTCGCGGCTGATGACGACGCCCTTAACGGTCATCTTCTGACCGCTGGCAACCGTGCGCGTATTTGCGCCGCCGTTGGTGCTGCTCGCCGGTTGTGTGGTCTGTGCGAAGGCCGCCGAGGAGGCCAGGGCCAGAACGACGGTGAGGGCGATGCCTGACACCCGGAATTTTTTCGACTGGTTCACGCTCATTGTCTTTTTTTCTCCTGCTTATCTGAGTTATAAAATTTAAGCTCGTTGTTGCCGCTTCCACATCAAGATGGGGATTCGCATGTCGAGGAACGCTTTAAGTTATGCCCGGCAAAGAAAAGGCGTCGCAGCCACAAGCTGCGGCGCACCGGACGCTTGATGTCGGGCGCGCCCACGAATCGTCCTGACCAAACCCACACGAGGTTTTGTTTTTGGGTTCTTGAATCAATCCCGATTCTCGTCAAACGCTTTTGGGGAGTCAAGAGGGTAGATGCTAAAAGGGGGCGTTTCTGTTGTGCCAAGCCAATTTAGAATTTTATCGCCACGTGATCACAACAATCGAAGGGCGAGGAAAGCAAAAAGAGGGCGGGCGGAAGTGTTGGCGAGAACTACGCCAACACTTCCGCCCGCCCTCTTTTTACTCTCTGACTTTCGCTAATTACTTTCCGACTTTCGCTAAATCGTAAACCGCTCCTTCCGCTTCCGGCCGGCAAGTTTTCGATGCCGAGCGACTTCGAGTTACACCGCCCGACCGGCAAGACTCGCGACCGTGGCGATCAATTCTTTAGAGCCGATGGGTTTCGCCACGTGCATCTGAAAGCCCGCGGCGAGGGCTTGGTCGCGGTCGTCGTCTCTGGCGTAGGCTGTGAGCGCCGCCGCCGGAGTAAGCCCGCCGCTCTCGACCGAAAGTGAGCGCACTTTCCTGATCAAAGAATAGCCGTCTTCATCCGGCATTCCGATGTCGCTCATCAGGATGTCGGGTTTCCACAGCTTCAAGGTCTCCAGAGCCTCCGGGACGGAAGCGCACGCCCTCACCTGCGCGCCCGACTTTGAGATCACCGCGCTTATCACCTGGCGTGTGTCCGGCTCATCATCGACAACCAGCACTCTCAAGCCCTCAAGCGCGAAGCGGCTGTCGAAGGCTCTGGCGTCGCCCATCGCGTCGGCGCTTTGCATTTCCGTGCTGACGGCGAGAAGCGGGAAAGTGGTCGAGAAGGTCGCGCCCCGCCCTTCGCCGTCGCTCTCCGCGCCGACCGTGCCGCCGTGCAGTTCGACCAGATGACGGACGATTGCCAGCCCCAGACCAAGCCCCCCGTAGTTGCGGGTCGTCGTGCTGTCGGCCTGTCGAAAACGGTCGAAGACGTGCGGCAGAAAGTCGCCGGAGATTCCCTTGCCCGTATCGCTGACCGATAACTTTATGTGAGAACCGATGCGTTCGAGGCGAATCCTGACCGAGCCGCCTTCGGGTGTGAACTTGACGGCATTTGACAGCAGGTTCCAGACGATCTGCTGAAGCCGCGCCACGTCTCCCGTGATGAAATTCCTTTCCGGTTCTTTGTCGAAAGTGATGCGTATGGCCTTAGCGTCCGCCGCAGGCCGCACCACGTTGATCGCACTCGCGACGACCTTATCAAGTTCGATCTCTTTCACGTCGAGGAGCAGTTTGCCCGAGACGATTCTTGAGACATCCAGCAGGTCGTCTATCAACTGAGCCTGAGTTCTGGCATTGCGCTCCACGGTTTCAAGCGCCTGTCCTCTCAAGTCCGCGTCCAGATCGTTCGAGCGCAGCAACCCCGACCAACCGATGATGGCCGTGAGCGGCGTGCGCAGTTCGTGCGAGAGGGTCGCCAGAAACTGATCCTTGATGCGATTGGCCGCCTCGGCCTCGGAGCGCGCGGCCTGTTCGCGCAGCAGAATTTTCTCGCGCTCCTCTTCGCTACGCTTCAACTCGTTGATGTAGAGCGAAAGCTCTCCGACATGACGCTCGGCCTGTTCCGCGTGCGCCGCTGCAACTTCTATGTTTTTCAGGTAGGTCTGGTAGGTCAGATAAATGATCGCGATGATCGGAACCGTTGCGAGCACGGCGTAGAAACCGAAGGCGTAAATAAGATGGGCGGTGATTCCGGCCAGCGATGCGCCCGCGAAAAAGGTGATGGAAGTCCAGAGGTAATACGTGCTCCACGTTTGCCAGAAAGATTTATTCAGCTTGCACGACTTTTCGACGGCAATCAATCCCGTGTTGGCGACGTATTGAACGAGCGCCATGAGGCACATCGCCACCAGAAAGTTCGCCGTGTAGCCGCTGTCGGTGATGCGGACTATCTCGCCGAAGCAGAGACGCAACGCCCAGACGGTCACGAAAGTCGAGCAGGCCAGCACCGCGGAGTTGAAGATGATCGTGATCGTCTTCTTGCTGATCCACAAACTCGAACAGACTCCCTCGACGGCCGCCAGCAGAATCGCCGCCTCCGCCCCGTAGAGCAGCATCGTCAGGAAGATGAGCGTATCGGAGACCGTAATGCGCCCGCTCACATGCGGGATCGGAACGGCGACGCGCGAACAAACTACGACCATCAGCGCGAGCAGCATGAACTTCAGATCGAGTTCCGCGTGCGGCAGGCGGTAGGCCGAAAACAGAACCGCCGCCGAACCCATCGCGACGATGAAATACATGAAGGGGCGGGTGAGTCCCTGCTTGTTCATCATCTTTAACCCCTTTGCGCCCGTGCGAGGTTGCGCTGACGACGCCTCCTCGGCGGCGTCGGCCGTTCGGACATTCCAGGGGCTCCCCAATTCTCCCCCCGTCATCGACGACTCGGTGATTGTGAGTTTGCCTGCTTGCGTAACCATAGTGTTAATACTCCAGACAGTCTTGCCCGTCATCAACCGCAGCCGTCATCGTGGAGGTTTCGTCGCCGTTCACGGTCGCCGATTGCGCTTGCAGGTACAGGTCGCCCGTGATCACGCCGTCGCCCGTGATCACGCCGTCGCTCAAAAGGTGGCCGTCGTTAAGTTGCGTCCCGCCCAGCAACAAACTGAGACCTAGAAAGGGTGCGCCGTCGCCCGTGATCACGCCGCTGCTGACCATGATATTGTCGCCGGTGATCACGCCGTTCGTCATCATGTTCGCGTCGCCCGTAATCACCCCGTCGCCGGTAATCACTCCGTCGGCGAGCAGCGCGCCCATGCCGTAAATCTTTTGATACAGGGCGATCAGGTTGGAACCCGTGACGTAGGTGTGACTCAGAATAATTCCCCGCGCCCAAGGGAACGTGTAACCGGCAATCGTTGTTTGAGCGGCGGGCAAGGCGCTCGTCTTCAAAAAGGGATCGCCGAGCGGCGTGCTGCTGGAGAGATCGGTGCGCACTAATTTACTGAGCCGCACCGCGCCTTCCACATTGATCTCGCCCGTCCCTTGTTCCAACATGTTGAAGCCTGCAAGCGGCTGTGCCGTATACATCAACAGAGCCTTGATCATGTTTGGCGTCAGTTGCGGGTTGGCCTGAAGCATCAGCGCCGCAGTTCCCGCGGCAACCGGCGTCGCCATCGAACTGCCGTTCAGGTACATCTGTTTGCGGTTGTCAACCGGGCTGACGCCCGCATCCAGCGCAGGGTGCTCTCTGACCAGAGCGTTATCGACCGCCTCCGCATTGACCAGCTTGTTGCCGGGGGCGACGAGGTCTGGCTTGATCAAATTGTCGTAATGCTTGACGCCGTTTGCATCCGCCCAATAACTGCGCGTCGGCCCGCGCGAGCTATAAGACGCAACCGCATCGTCGCCACGGGCATCCGTCCCGAAGGTGTTCGACGCGCCGACCGTGATCGCCGAAGGCTCGTTGCCGGGCGAATGGATTCTCCCGTAAATCTTATTCCCATTGCCGTCCTTGCCGTTATTACCGGCGGCGGCCAATACCACCACGCCCGCATCGACAAGCCGGCGGACGGCCTTGCACAACGGATCGTTTTTATACGAATCGATGGCGGGCATGCCCAAACTCAGGTTGACGACGCGGATGTTGAATCGCGCCCGGTTCGTCAGCACCCAGTCAATCGCTCGAAGCAACTGCGCGGCCGAGCCGACGCCCCGCGAATTCAAGACGCGCAGATTGATAATGTTGGCGTTCGGCGCAATACCCGTATAGGCGGCGTTCGCGATGCGGCCGTTTCCGGCAAGGATGGCCGAGACGTGTGTGCCGTGGCCGTAAGGGTCGTCCGTGCGGTTCTCGCCCGTGAAATCCTGACCGGCAATTACGCGCAGGTTATTACTTTTATCCAGAAATGCCTTGTGCGTCGTGTCGATCCCGGAATCAAAGACCGCTATGCCTATGCCGGTTCCGTCCAAACCACTGACGTTCGTGCCGCTCGTAGCACGCACGGCATCAGCGCCCGTCGTCGTGGAGATGTGTCCGAGAGTTCTCACCTCGTAATTGAGCGAGACAAAGGCGACATCGCTGCGCTGGGCTAGAGCGGTGGCGGCGCTTGCAGGCAAGTCCAGAACGCGAAAATTAAAGTTCTGGAACTGGCGCATATTGGCAGCGCCTTGCAGCAGAGCGGCAAGGTTCAACTCATCGCTCCAGGAGCCGTTGGGCTGAATAATGACTCGCACACGCTCGCCCCCCAGTCCCATCTCCGTCTTGCGTATCAACTCCGCAGAGACCTTATTCTTCAATTTTAGATTCAAAATCGACTGGGCTTGACTGGAGATAGTGTTAAACACACCTGCGCAGAAGCAGAGCGCCAGCAGCAAAGCAAGACTCGCGGCAGGGGCTTTTTTTCTCATCTCATTATATCCTTTGGAATAATTACCGGAATGTTATCAACACTTTAGCGCCTAGCAAGATGCTGGAATGGGGGCACTGTCAACGAGATCAGCCAAGTTGGGGGAACTTGAATGAAACGGATAATAACAAAATACGCAAACATTGTAAAACAGTTTTTTACGATTTCGAGGAAGACCGTTCCGGCGCGGAATTGAAGCTGGCGTGGCTGCTATGTCTCGCCTGAGCGGCGGCAACTACCCGGCAAGGTTATTGTGGAAGTGAGACGGGCGCGCGGGGAGGATGTTGGAGACGCGGGGAGACGAGTCGTGTCGAAGGGAGATGGCTGTAAAAGTAGCGCCGCCACGGCCACGCGAGTCGGCGTGGAGCGGTTAACGCTCAACCGCCGACTCGCCTTCGCGTGGGTTGCCGCGCTTCGCGTTGACGGATCAGCGCGCGAATCGCGGCGACATCTGCTTTTTACGTTGCCGGGCTATACCTGAAACTGTCCGGCTTCGAGCAACTCCTTGACGTATGCGAGGAAGCGTTCGGCATCCGCGCCGTCGATGATGCGGTGGTCGAAGGAGAGCGCGAAGTAAGCCATATGGCGGATGGCGATGAAATCGTCGCCTTCGGGCGTGGTTAGAACCTTGGCGCGTTTTTCAATCGTGCCGATGCCGAGGATGGCGACCTGCGGCTGGTTGATGATGGGCGTGCCGAAGAGTCCGCCGAAGACGCCGGGGTTCGTGACGGTGAACGTACCACCCGCCACCTCGTCCGGCTTGAGTTGCTTGTTGCGCGCGCGGTCGGCCAGATCGTTCGCGGCGCGTGCGAGGCCGGAGATGGAGAGGTCGTCGGCGCGTTTGATGACGGGGACGATCAACCCCCAATCGAGCGCGACGGCCATGCCTAGATTGATGTCCTGCTTGTAGATGATCTGATCGCCCGAGACCTGTGCGTTGAAGATGGGGAACTTGCGCAACGCACTTGTGATGGCCTGGAAGATAAAGGGCATGTAGGTCAACTTCGTGCCCGTGCGTGCGAGGAACTCGGCCTTATGTTTGTCGCGCAATTTGGCGATACGCGTCATGTCGATCTCGTACACGGTGGCGACGTGCGCCGACGTGTTCTGCGACATGATCATGTGCTCCGCAATCTTCTTGCGCATCAGCGTCATCGGCTCGACGCGGTCGCCTGCGGCGGGCTGAACGTGCGGCGGCGTCTGGGCAGGCGGCGTCTGCACGGAAGGCTGCTGCAAGGCGCTTGCGGCGGCGGCGGGTTGCTGCGGCTGCGTTTGCGGCGCGGCGGCGGCGGTCGCTCCCGACTCGATGAAGCTGAGTATGTCGTTCTTCGTGACGCGCCCGCTCATCCCCGTGCCTTCGAGTTGGGCGATGTCTATGTTGTGTTCGCGCGCGATGTTGCGCACGAGCGGGCTGGATTTCGTGCGACGCAAATCCTCGACCGACTGCGCGCCGCCGTTTGCGCCCGTACCGGCGTCAACCGCCTGCGCCTCGCCGTTTCCGCCCGCCCCTCCGGCGGACGCGAGCGACTGCCCTTCGGCCTTCGCGCCGGGACGCTGGTCGTCGTAGCTTCTGCCCGCGACTTCGGCGGTGTTCTGCTGCGGCGTCCCCGGCGTGGACGCGCCGGGTGATGCCGACCCGGCCGCTGCCTGTGTTGATGAGGCTGCCGCCGGCGGCGCGGGGGCCGCGGGGGCGGGCGGCGGCTCGGATGCGACGGCGGCCTGCGCGGCGGGCGCAGCGGCTTGTTCGCCTTCCGCGCCGATGATTGCGACTACTTTGTTGACTTCGACCGTCTCGCCCTCTTTGAACTTAATTTCGGTGAGCGTCCCCGCGGCGGGGCTGGGAATCTCGGCGTCAACTTTATCGGTCGAAATCTCGAACAGCGGTTCGTCGCGCTCCACGCGCTCGCCCACCTGCTTCATCCAACGGGTGATCGTCCCCTCCGCGATAGACTCGCCCATCTGCGGCATCACAACTTCTGTGCTCATATCTTCTCCCTAAGTGAAAAAGCCGTGAGTCGCGAATCGTGAATAGATAGAACCGGGTTTATCTATTGACGATTGACGATTCACGATTTACTTGCTTCCGCGGTTGTCGGATCGATCACCATCCTGATCTCGGAAATGCGATTCGCCGGAAACCCGCCCTGCGCCGCGTGCTCGCGCACCGCTTCCTCGTTCGGCGCGATGTAGACGCAATAGATTTTGTCGTCCGTAATGTAACTCTGCACCCACTGTATCTGCGGCCCCATGCTGCTCAAAACGGCGCAGGATTTCTGCGACATGGCCTGCAACGCGTCCCCGGACAACATCCCCGCATCCGGCACTTCCCGCTCGATAACATACTTAGGCATGACAATCTCTCCTTGATAGTAAGTAAGCAGTGAGCAGTAAGCGGTAAGCAGTGAAAATTAAAAAGTGAGTAGTGAAAATTAAAAAACTGCTTACTGCTTACTGCTCACTGCTTACAATCTTAATAAGCCGCCAGTTTACGCGCCGCCTCCAACACGTCTTTGATTTGCGGCAGGTGATATTCTTCGAGCGGCGGCGAATAAGGCACGGGCGTGTCGATGGCCGCGAGGCGCACGACGGGGGCGTCCAACCACTCGAAAGCCTCTTCGGCAATCATCGCCGCGATCTCGCCGCCGATGCCGCCCGTGCGCGCCGCCTCGTGCAGTATGAGAACCTTGCTCGTCTTCTTCACCGACGCGAGGATGGCTTCCTTGTCCATCGGCGCGAGGGTGCGCAGGTCTATGACCTCAACGTCAAGCCCTTCGCTTTCCAACTCCGTGGCCGCGTCGAGCGCGTTCAGCACCTGCGCGCCGAACGTGATGATGGAGAGATCGCGCCCCGCGCGCGCCGTGCGCGCCTTGCCGATCTCGACGATGTAGTCGTCCCCCGGCAACTCCTCACGCAGGCGCGGAAGGCGATAGAGTTTCTTGTGCTCGAAGAAGAGCACGGGGTCCGGGTCGCGGATGGCAGCCTTGATCAAGCCCTTCGCGTCGTAGGCGGTCGAGGGCTCGACGATCTTCAAACCCGCCGTGTTCAGGAAGAACGCCTCGGCGTTGACCGAATGGAACGGCCCCGAATGGACGCCCGCCCCGCAGGGGCCGCGAAACACCGTCGGCAGCCCGGCGCCCCAGCGATAGCGACACTTCGCCGCGTAGTTCGTCAACATGTCGAAGCCCGGCGAGATGAAGTCTATGAACTGAAACTCGGCGACGGGTCGCATGCCCATCAAAGCCGCGCCGCACGCCGCGCCGACAATGGCCGCCTCGGAGATCGGCGTGTCGATCACGCGTCCCTCGCCGAACTCGTCGAGCAAGCCGTCCGTCACCTTGAACGCGCCGCCGTAAGCTCCCACGTCCTCGCCGATGACGAACACGCTCGGGTCGCGCTCCATCTCTTCCCAGATGCCCTGCCGTATGGCCTCGACGAACGTCGTCACGCCGCCGCGCGCCGGGCGGTTCGATTTATGCTCTTTTTTGACTGCGGTTGACATGTTTTTGGAAAGCTGACGCCTCTTATTTTACGGTGATGGTCTGCGCGCTCTTGAGCAGACTTTCTTTATACTTTTCGTACTGGGCGATGGTCGAATTAAAGTTGAAAAACAGCATTTGGCCGTCAAAGACGGTGGCGTACATATCGTTGATGATGCCGGTGTCAATCGCCTTTGCCTTCAAGTGCAGGTGAATCCAGCGCGTACCGTTGCGCGTGATGATCTCGCGCTCGATCCATTCAACGCCGGGGATGTTGGTCTCAAATTGCGCTTCAAAAAACTTCCTCAACTCGTCCAACTGCGCCGCCTGTAGTCCACTGCCGGCGAATCCCACCGCCACCGAGACGTTCTGCCGTTCATTACTGTAGGCGAACTCCGGCGCATATGCCGCACCCTTGCGAGCGAACTTGACGTTGATGGCTTCCTTCGACATCGGCTTGAATCCTGCGGGCAGCACGAAGCTGACGCGCCCGTCCCTGAGTTGCACCCGCTCCTCAGTTTGCGCGTCGGCCTTCGCGCCCGGCAAAGCGGCCAGCAGGACAAACAGGATGGCGATGGCGAGGTTCGATCTTCTCATGTCTTAGTTGCCGCCGAAAACTTTCGGGCGGAAGGCGGGCGGGACGATTGAGTTATCGAAAACGCCGTAAGCGGCCTTCTCCGCGTCGGGCATCGGCGACTCTTCCGCCCACGCCACGTCCTCGTCAATCTCGCGCTGCACGCCCGCGACGATCTCGTCGAGTTGGGCTTGCGTGGCAACCCCTCGCGTCAGCAGGTGGCGCGTGAAGCGATCCACGGGGTCGCGCTTCTCCCACATTTCGAGTTCATCGGAGGCGATGTAGCGCTGGTCGTCGTGCTCCGCGTGGCCTTTGCGCCGGTAGGTCTTCGCCTCGATCAGAACAGCGCCGCCCCCGCCGCGCGCGAATTCCGCTGCTCGCCTCGTCACTTCATAACAGGCGATGATGTCGTTGCCGTCTACGATGTGGCCGGGGATGCCGTAGCCGGCGGCCTTGTCGGCGAGGTTCTCCACGGCCGTTTGCAGGCGGGTCGGCGTCGAGTAGGCATACCAGTTGTGTTCGGCGATGATGATGACGGGCAGACGTTGCACGGCGGCGAAGTTCAGCCCTTCGTGAAACGCGCCCGTGCTCATACCGCCGTCGCCGATGTAAGCCATCGCTACAATATCCTTCTTCTGCATGCGCGCGCCGAGGGCGATGCCGGTCATCACGGGGATCATGTCGCCGAGGTGCGAGATGGGGCCGATGAAGCCCTTCTCCATGTTGCCGAAATGGATATTGAGGTCGCGCCCTTCCGAAGGCCCCCAGGCCTTCGCCATGTACTGCGCGAAAATCTCGCGCGGGCGGATGCCCTTCACCAGCACCGCGCCGAGATCGCGAATCAACGGCGCGATGAAATCACGCGTCTCTAACGCGTAACACGTCCCGACCGCCGTCGCCTCCTGACCCAGAGAGCGGAACACGCCGCCGACCACCTTCGTCTGCCGGTAGAGATTCACGAGCCGCTCTTCGACGAGCCGCGTCATCAACAGGTAACGGTACAACTCCAACAACTGCTCGTTCGTGAGCGTCGTCTCCGTCGTGCAGATCAACTCCCCGTCCGCCGTCATGGTAGCGTCAGCCACGGACGCCGCGCCGCCGTTCGCGCCCGCAGCGTCCCTCTTACCCTTCGCCGCGCCCTCTTTGGACGTGCCCTTCTTGCGCTTCGTCTCTGTCTTCATAATTCGAGAAAGTAAGCAGTAAGCAGTGAGCAGTGAGCAGTCAGGAACAGTTTTGACTGCTCACTGCTCACTGCTCACTGCTCACTCTTAAAAGTGTATCGTCAATCCGTGAATGCCTTCGGCGGCCTCCATCATGGCTTCGGAGACCGTGGGGTGCGCGAAGATGGTGCGCCCGAGTTCTTCGGCCGTCGATTCGAGTTGGAGCGCGACGCCCGCCTCGGCGATCAGTTCCGTCGCGTGCGCCCCGATGATGTGGACGCCCAGGAGTTCATCGTATTTCGTCTCGCTGACGATCTTGATGAAGCCCTCTTCCTCTCCGAGAATGCGCGCCTTGCCCGAGGCCGAGAAGGGGAACTTCGCGACGCGCACGTCGTAGCCTTCCTTCTTCGCCGCCGCTTCCGTCAACCCGACGGAGGCCACTTCCGGGTCGCAATAGGTGCAGGAAGGGACGTGGCGCATGTTTATAGGCTGCGGCTTTTGCCCCGCGATCTGTTCGACGACGAGGATGCCTTCTTTCGACGCCAGGTGCGCCAGCCACGGCGTCGGGATCACGTCGCCGATGGCATAGACGCCGGGCTCGCCCGTGCGGCAAAACTCGTCCACCTGCACGTTGCCGCGCTCGACGCGTATCTTCGAGCCTTCGATTCCCAAACCTTCGAGGTAGGGCATGCGGCCGACGGCGACGAGGAACATCTCGGCTTCGAGCCGCACCTCCGCGCCCTTCGCGTCCCTGCCCGTCACGACGACGCCCCCGTCCGTCTTCTCCATCTTTTCGAGGCGCGTGCCGAGTTGCTGCTTGATGCCCCGCTTGCGGAACGATTTCTCCAACTCGACCGACACTTCCTCGTCTTCCATCGGCAACAGGTGCGGCATCAGCTCGACGATGGTCGTCTCCGTCCCGAAACGCGAATAGACGCTCGCGAACTCGACGCCGACCGCGCCCGCGCCCATCACGATCAGAGACTTCGGCACTTCCTTTAGTTCCAGTATGTGATCGCTGTTGACGACGCGCTCGCCGTCCGTCTCGAAGCCCGGAATGGGGCGCACGACCGACCCCGTGGCGATGATGATGTTCTTCGTCTCGATAATCTGCACAGCGCCGTCGGCACCCGTCACCTCGACCTTGCCCGGAAGTTGTAGCTTGCCCGTCCCGTTGAAGACCGTCACCTTGTTCTTCTTCATCAGGTAAGAGACGCCCGCCGAGTTCTTCGCCACGATCCTGTCCTTGCGCTTCTGCACTGCATCGAAGGCGAGGCGGACTTCCGACACCTCGACACCGTGGTCGCCGAGGTGCTGCGCGAGTTCGTAGTTGTGCGCCGACATCAGGAGCGACTTCGTCGGGATGCACCCGCGCAGGCCGCACGTCCCGCCGAGCCGCTTGTCGCGCTCCACCAGCGCGACTTTCAGCCCCAGTTGCGCCCCCCTGATCGCGGCCACATACCCGCCGGGCCCCGCTCCGATAATCGTCACGTCAAATTGTTCTGTCGCCAAAACTCTCTCCTCGCTCACAGGCGCGACGCACTACGAACCGCCTCTTCCACGCGCGCCGACGCCCCGAAATAGATACTGTATTTGTATGGGTTGCTCTCGCAAACGGGGATTATAATGCCTCCCGTCTTTTTCATCCAGCGACGGGAGAAACCAAACACCACATGCAACACTCCGCAGGCTTCCTCGAACTCGTCCGCGACGCCAAAACCCGCATCCGCGAACTCGACGTGGCAAACGCGCGCCGCCGCCTCGACGCGAACCCCCACGCGCGCCTCATAGACGTGCGCGAAGACCACGAATGGCAAGCCGGGCATGCCGCCCACGCCACGCACATGGGGCGCGGCATCATCGAACGCGACATCGAACAAGCCATCCCCGACAAGCAAACCGAACTCATCCTCTACTGCGGCGGCGGCTACCGCTCGGCCTTAGCCTGCGACAACCTACAGCGCCTCGGCTACACCAACGTTTATTCGATGGACGGCGGCTGGACTGCCTGGAAAGATTCCGGCGCACCGACGACAACGGGCGGCGTTTGAAGTCAGAGGACAAGCGTGTCGCACATCGGCCGCGCGCCGCTAGCCCCTGTCATTTATCGTTCTCGTCGCCGCGCGGAAATGATGAAAGCCTGCTGCCCCGAAGCGGTCACCGCAAAACGCTCTTCGATCTCATATCCACGCTCGGCGAGCAGGCGCAAAAGCGGATGCGCCTCGTTCCAGTTGGTGTCGCGAAAGGCCACCCAGAAATGTTCTTCGCCGAGCGCGCCGCCCGCACCCGCGTCCGTCTTCCGCACTTCGTCGAACCCGCGCGGGATGAAAAACCCTTTATCTTCCACCAGACCGGGCAGGTTCGCGATCGTCGCGACGCGAAATCTCCGTCCGACGGCAGAGCCGTCGGAACTGAGCGCATACCACAGGTGATACGCGACGAGGTCTTCCGTAGCATAAACTTTAACCTCGCTCCCGACTTTAAACTCGCCCGAGCCGCCGGACGCTTCCCGCTCGACCGCTCTACGCGCGAGCGTCTCCCATGCACACCACACGGGCGGCGCGTCATTTTGTCGCACCAGCCAGAACATCGCTGCGAACGCGAGCCAGGAGGCGAGCAGCAGTTTGAACGTCGTCGCCAGCCATGAGGGTCTGAGCGCATAGAGCGCGCAGGCGGCGAGGGGCAGGTACGCGGGCGCGATCAGGATCAAGTGGCGCGTAGCCCAGATTGAGTGTGGCAACCAGCGCGCGAGCAGAAAAGCGGCGATGACCGGAGCGACCGAAAAAAAGGCCAGGAACTTGAACGCAAATGCTCCGCACGCGCCGTCGCACGCATCGCGCCCCGTCTCAGCCTCCGTCTCTAACTTTTGCGCTGCCACTGTCAGTCCTCGTCTTACAAAGACACGCCAGGCGAGCGCGCAAAACGCCGGGACGAACAGCGTGAGCGTGAGCCACACGGTGAGGCGCAGAACCACCCGCTCATGATTGTTCCGGCGAAAGCGGAACGGCTCGTGCACCAGTAGAAAGGGCTGTGTGAGCTCTGCGAGGCGCGGCACGCGAGCCCAGCCGATGTTTTGCGCCACCATCTCCTGCCCGCCGCCCGCCGCGTGCCCGGCCAGTAACAGCAACCAGGGGCTATAGCACACGACGAGCAAGGCCAGCATCAAGGCGAATTCTTTCACCTTCCGCCGCCGCCAAAACAACAAAAAGATCAACTCGTGCCCGACCAGCAGCCAACCGTAATAATGCGTATAGACCAGCAACAAGTTCGCCGCAAACAACGACGCGCAAAGGCCGCGCTGACGCCGCTCCCGCGCCGCCGCCTCCTGTGCATAGCGCGCGAAGAGCCAGAGCGAGCAGGCGGCGAGCAACAACAACAAACTATACATGCGCACCTGCGCCGCGTGCTGTACGAGAAAACCGCTCGCCGCCATCAACACGAGCGCGACTTGCCCGACGCGCGGCGGCAAGCGCAACTCACGGCACAGCAACACGACGGGCACAACGGCCGCCGTCGCCGTCAACACCGGAAACAGGCGCAGCCACCACACCCCCTCGCTCCCCACCAGAGCGATCCAACTTTTGAGCAACAGGTAAAAGAGCGGCGGATGAATCAGATCGAGCGCCACAAAATCCAGCAACGTCCCCCACCCATGCCGCGCCGCATGCACACTAAACACCTCGTCAAACAACAAACACGAAGCATCCAGCCGCCACAAACGCACCCCCAACAACACGGCCGCCAACAACCCCGCGATCAACACATCGCGCGGGCGCAGCCGCCGCGCGGCCTCCCCCACTCCTTCCCCTTCCACCAACTCATGATTCACACGCGACGACATAAGCGGCACGCATCATAATTCCCCACCACACAGCGTGTCGAGCATTGACTCTGGGAAACCCCTCCGAAACCGGATTTCAGGTTGAGGTCGACACGGCCATCGCTTCACCTACCTCGCCCACAACCTCCAGCGCCCCGGCTACACCAACGTTTATTCGATGGACGGCGGCTGGACAACGTTGAAATAATCTGGACAGCCGATAGAAGGCGAATGATAATAAGCCCATGACGAATCCCGCCTCATACGAATACGACATCTTTCTTAGCCACAACTATGTTGATGAAGTATGGACGACAAAATTAGCCGAGCGTCTTGAAAGGGAAGATTGGCAGGGGCGCAAACTCAAAGTCTTCTTTTCGCCTTGGGACATACGCCCCGGCCAGTCCATTCCTAAACGTATTGAAGAGGCATTACCTAAAAGTCGCAAAGTGGGACTCATTATGTCGCCGGAGGCGATGGCTTCTGCATGGGTTGAAGTAGAGCGTTTGGTGACGACCTACATTGATGTTACAGAGAGGCAAGAACGTTTGATCCCTTTATATCGTCGGGCGTGCGAGATTCCGGCCTTACTACGACCGATTCTATACATTGATTTTCGCGACGATGATAAGTTTGAAGAGAGCTACAAGAAACTTCTAGCGATAATAAAAGATGAACCGCTTCCGCGTGGTTCAAATCCTTTATCTGATGGTTCAATAGTTTTACCCGCTTCCATACCACGCCCTCCCGTCGTCGGATTCGTCCCGCGACAGGATGAGAACGGGCAGAACATCATCAAACAATTAACGGAACAACTCGCCCCGCAGAAAAATCAACTCGTCGCTTTATGGGGCAGTGGTGGAGTCGGCAAGACAACACTGGCAGCCGAAGCAGTAAGGAACCTCGCCGGTATTTACAATCAACGCATCATTTGGGTATCGGCTGATACTCGCGCCAACCTTCCATTTACTACGTTTCTCGACGAAATCGCCGAACAACTTGGTCGCGCCGACTTACGCCCTCTAGCACCAGAGTTGAAAGAGCAAGAGATAAGCGCGTTAATTGCTCACTCGCCGACGTTACTTGTCTTAGACAACTTTGAGACTATTGCAGCTAAGGAACAGTCGCTTTGCCTTAACTTTCTGGCGCAACGCGCGCGTTGCCCTGTGCTCATTACCACACGGGAGAGAATTGCCGAGGCACGTTTAATTCCTCTTGCTACCATGTCGCAAGAGGAGGCGAGCGATCTTTTGGAGAGGTTGATCAGTCAAACGCATGATTCAAGCATTTACGCAGAGGTTGATCGCAACCGTATTTTAAGTGAAGCAGAATTTAACCCGCTGGTTATTCAATGGATAGTTGCACAAATTGATCTCGCGCAAGACCCGGAAGAAGTGTTGAGCGAGTTGGCTCAAGGCGAAGGCGATGCAGCGTATCGCGTTTTCGACCGCTCCTTTAATTTGCCCCAAATGGCGCAAGGAGGGCGTGCAGTCCTTCTTGCACTTCCCCTATTCACGCCAAGCGCGATGCGCCCGGCACTCGCCGAAGTCGCTGGAATGGGTAAGGATAAAGATAAGAAGAAATTTAAGAAGGCGCAGCAAACATTAGCCTCGCTGTGGCTAGTCAAGCAAACCCGAGGAGGTCAACGTCTAGCCATCGACGGATTAACTCGTGAACTGGCTGGCGCGCGTCTGTCCCGCGATCTGCGCTCCAAGATATTCCGCGAACGATTTGTGGTTCGATTTTTACGCTATGCCGTTTCTAATTCACACCCTACCGCTGAACATTTAAATGCTTTAGAGGCCGAGAAAGACAATATCTTAAACGCGATAGATGTAGCCTTTGAGATAAATGACGGGAATAGTCTAATACGTATTCACGTTGCAATGGATGAGTTTCTGCGATTGCGTGGTTACTGGGATGAATCCATACGAAGAGGTGAGCAAGCACTAGAAGTAGCCCGTAAATTATCAGATGAGTATTGGATCAAAACGCTCACCCATAATTTGGCGCTGGCATACCAACCTCGGGGAAATTTATCTAAGGCACGCGAACTTTATGATGAGAGTTTGTACATCGAAAGGAAATTCCATAATCAGAGCGGTATCGCGATGACGTTACTCACATTAGGGACTCTGGCGCAAGATCAGGGAGAGTTGGAAGAGGCACGACGGCTTTACGATGAAAGCATGGAGATCAGTAAGAAGCTCGCAGATCAGAGGGGCATCGCTAACACGTTGCACGAACTTGGCAGACTCGCGCAAGCACAAGGAGAGTTGGAAGAGGCACGACGACTTTACGATGAAAGCATGGAGATCGATAAGAAACTCGACAACCAGAGCGGCATCTCAATCTCGCTACGAGCGTTAGGGACTCTGGCGCAAGAGCAGGAAGAGTTGGAAGAGGCACGACAGCTCTACAATGAAAGCATGGAGATCAGTAAGAAGCTTGGAAACCAGAGCGGCATCGCTGGCGCGCTGCATCAATTGGGGAGGCTCGCGCAAGACCAAGGAGAGTTAGACGAAGCGCGGCGGCTCTACGATGAGAGTCTGGAAATAGCGAAGAAGCTCGGCGATCAAAGCGCCATCGCCAGCACGCTTGGTCAGTTGGGATTACTGGCAGCGCAGGAAAGTGATAGAGCAGAGGCGACGAGGTTACTGCGAGAGGCTCTAAGCATTTTTGAGAGACTGAAATCGCCATATGCTGAGATTGCGCGCGAAAGTTTAAGGCAGTTGGAGGATGAATCTTCTTAGGGTGTGGTTATAGTTGAGTGCGAGAGAGAAGATTGTCGGCGGGTGCGGTTTATTAATTTCGCGGGTAGGCCGCATTGATTAGGGGTACTGCTTATTTTATAGGATGACGTGCTTCCTTTATCAGCGGGTATTCTTGTCGAGGAAGATGGTGAGATTGTAAGGGAAGATGGTGGGTGATTGATGGAGGATAGTGAGCGATTGGTGGAAGATGGTGTGCTTGTAAGGGAAGATGGCGGGCTGGCAGGAATGGCGAGTGAGCGGGTGTGATTGGGAGGGTGCCGGGTGGTGTTTGAGGTAGGTGGGGTGGGAGTTTGAGGGGCGTGGAAAGTTGTTGATTGTGGGGTGGTGTGTGGATTAGGATGCGGGGAGACAAGTGGTTCGTCTAAGAGTCTCACAGTCCTCGCAGAAACCTCTTTTTCTTCACAAAGGAGTAACACATCATGGCTAAGGATCAGAACAAACGGATAACTCCGGGTGTGCTCGAAGCGGATCGGAATAGTGTTGCGGCGTTGCAGGGGATTGCGGGGTATGCACCGGCGAATCCGGCGTACTCGTTAGCGGCGATCATGACGTTGCAGACGGAGATGACGGCCGCGCGGGACGCGGAGGCGCAGGCTGCGGCAGCGTTGGCGTCGGCGCGTGATACGGCGGCGGCGAATGAGTGGGAGTTTCATAACAGGGTTCTGGGGGTGAAGGATCAGGTGATCGCGCAGTTCGGGCGGGACTCGAATGAGGTGCAGGCGTTGGGGTTGAAGAAGACTTCGGAGCGGAAAGCGCCGGTGCGGCGGAAAGCGGCGGCGGAGGTGAAGGCGTGAGGGGTTAATTGCGAGAGAGGCGCGGGCGTGCTGGGAGTATGGTTGATGAGTTGGGGGAGGCACGCCGCGCGTGGCGATTGGTAAGTAGCGTGTGAGTGCGGAGGGGGTCGCCAGTGGACGATCCCCTTGTTGTTTTAAGTATCAACGTTTCTTTGTGCGGGTTGCGGGTTTGCGTGAGATGCCTTCGTGTTTGGTGGGGCTGGGGAGTTGGGCGGGGAGGTCTAGTTCGTCGTCTATCAATGCATCTACGTAGACATTGGCGGCGCGGGCGTATTCCAACAGGATGCGCAGAGAGGGTTCTCGCGCGCCCGATTCAAATCCTGAGAGTTGGTTATAGACGAGCGAGTCTCCTGCTCCGAGACGGGTTAGCATCTCTCCCTGTGACAGTCCTAGAGCCAAGCGAATCTGTCTGAGTTTCTCACCAAGACGCTCTTGCTTTGGACGAGGATTGCCCATCAGGAATGACCTCCTGATGGGCTGGAAATTAGGCAACTAGGCTTGCATTCATTAGCAACTGCTAATAGAATGTGATTGCGTATAGAGTTCGCCGAGAGAGTTGGCCTGCCAGACTCAACGGCGATGCTCATCACTCGCTCGATGTTGAGGTTGAGGTGAGCTACGCATACGACCGTCGCGGATTTTCAATCACGGAACGCGCGCATCTTAGCAGAACATCAGGCTCATGGATATAGACCCTTGCCGCCACCGGCCGCAGCGCATCTGGGATGTGTCTCTGCGGCAGCCCATTATCCTCTATGTCGAACGCAACTCCACGCTCCGCCTCTTCCTGAGCGACGTGTTCGACCTCGCGGGCTGGCACGCTCACCGCGCTTTCGACGTGTCCTCGGCCGAGTCGCTGTTGCGCAGTCCTCAACGCTTCTCGCTGCTCTTGACGGCCGATGAGTTGCCGCCGTTGAACCTGCTGCCGGGCAGGTCGGGGTTGGAACTCATCACGTTCACGCGCTCATTGCCGCAGCGTAGGGAGTTGCCGATCCTATTCTTTTCGATAGAAGACTGCGCGGAGCGCGCCCTGGCGGCGGGCGCAAATGCATTCTTACGCAAGCCGCACGATATGTTCCTGCTGGTGGACACCATCCGCAGGTTAATCGCGGCGGGCGGCGAGAAATCGTGAGCGTGTGGCGGAACTTTACCCGGTGATGGCGGCGACGATGATCATGGCGATGCCGATGATGACGGAGGCGATGACGATGGCGAGGGCGACGTTTTGATCGTCCTCGATCTCTTTGCGCAGGGAGAAGGGCGTGGCTTTGCCCATGATGAAGAAGGCGAGGCCGAAGAGGACGAGGCCGATGACGGTGTAGATGGCGACGTTGCCGATGGATTGAAGAAGGTGTGTTGTTTGAAGCAGCATGTGTGTCTCCGTCTTTTGTCGCGCACGCAAGAAGGCGCGGGGCGACAGGTGGTTTTATCGTAGAGCAATTTCGTTCGGTTGTAAGTCTCCGGCCGTTCCCGCGCGCGGGCGAAACTCAGGTGAGCACGCGCAGGTAGCTCCAGCCGCCCGTGAGCAGGTCTTCGTCCGAGAGGCCGTCTTCGCTGTTGCCGGGGATGATGAAGATGCCGTCGGCGAGGATCGTCTCGGGGTTGACGAGCAAGAGGCCGCGCACGAGTTTGGCGACGGTCGAGGTCTGCCAGTAGAGCGTCTCGTCGGTGATGTCGGCGGGGGGAAACGGCGCGCTCAGGTTAAGGATGATGGTCACGGCGACGTAATCTTTTTCGTGCGAGACGCGATATGCGCCGTCCACGGTCGCGTCCATCTCTTCGCTTTCGGTCGCGGTCGAGGCGGAGAGTTCCGCCGCCCACGATTCAAACTCGGCCTCGGCTTCGGCGCGATCCGTCTTGTAATCCCAGAACACCTGGCTCCAGTAGGCTTCCTGTTCGATCAGCACGGCCACGACGCGCTTGATGTAACGGCGTTTGGCTTCGAGGTCTTCGAGCGCGCCGTCGGGGTCGGCGATGATCGCGGCGAGGCGCGCGCGCAAATCGTCTTTGCCGAAGGCGTGGATGAGTAGTTGGAGGCCGAAGAAATAGCCCTCGCCGTCTTCGCCGCCGAGCAAACTTTGGAACCAGGACCTGCGTGTCATCTTCATCTCCCGGCGCACCCGTGGAACATGCGCGGGTCAGTAGAAAGTTTCGGCGCGGGCGACGAGAGGCGTCCGCGCGTCATCCGCCGTAGCCGCCGCCGCGACCGAACGAACCGGAACGACCCGGCGAGTAGTATCCAGACCTTCCGGCGCGCGTCCCGACGACGCCGCCCGAAGGCGCGACGCGCACCGTCGCACGGCCGAAACCGCTCGGCTTGCTGCGCCCGACGCCCGCCGCGCTTCTCCCGCCGATGCGCGTGCCGGAGAACATCGTGGGACGCGGCGCGGGGACATACCTCGGCGGCGAGACGGAGGGCGGCAACCCGGCCGCGCCGCGCCCGCCCCCGAATCCCGTCCGGCGCGCGTAGGCGGGCGACGGGCTGTAGAAAGGATACGCGTAGAAGAAGAAGGGGTGGAAGCCGGGGCTGCCGCCGTAATAGTAATTGCGTTGCTGCTCGGTGCGCGTCGTGCCGTCGCCCCACTCGCGCGAGACGTTTTCGTTCACGCCGACGAGATCGCTCAAAGGCAGCATGGCGACGTTGAGGCCGTTGTTTTTATAGTCCACGAAATCTTCGTTCAGGTCGTCGAGTTCCTCCGTGCGCGTCCGGTCGGGCGTGACGTAGACGATTGACTTGACGCCCATCTCCTTAAATTTCTCCGCCGAGGGGAGCTTCGCCAGATAGCGGTTATCGAACTGCGCGTCGGCGTCCTTGTAGGGTTCGAGCCGCTTCGAGTCGAGTAGAAAGACCGGCGCGGGCTTCGTCGTCCCGTCGCCCCACGCGGCCGCCGCGCGTTTGGTTTCGATCTCGCCCGCGTAATAGAGCATCGCCCCGAGCGTCTCGTGCGAAGGGGTGACGCCGAGCGGGTGCGGGAAATTGTCGAACGTCAGGATGAGTTCGGCGGCCTCGGCCATCCCCGCGCCGAGCGCGACGCTGGCGCGCCCCGGCAGGTCTACGATGATGGCGGTCTCGCCCGCGTTCTCGGCGTTGGTCAGGAAGTCTCTGGCGATGGTCTGCCCGCGCCCGTAAAACTCTTTCATGTCGGGCACGTGCGCGGGCGATAGTTGCTTGCGCAGAGACTCGAACTGGAGCGACTGGATGAGCGTCGGCACGAAGAACGGGAGCCACGCCTGCGACTTCGGCTGGTACGCGGCGAGCATCGCCGACTGGTCGAGGTATCGCGGCCAGTCGCCGCTCATGCGCGAGTCGAGCGCCTGCGAGCCGGGGATGTTCAGGTTCGCCCCCTCCGAGCCGATGTTCCAGCCCTGCGCGCGTTGCAGTTCGAGCGAATCCTTATCCACGTCGGACGTGTCGTCGCGCGTCGCCAGCCAGACGCCGCCCGTCAGCACCGCGCCCGCCGCCACCGCTCCGCCGACGATGAACTTGCGCCGCGAAGTCTGCCACCACGGTTTCGGCTCCTCCGATTCGACGAGTCCTTGCCGCCGGTTGATGCGCCCGACGCTCGCCGGTTTCTCTTTGCTTTTATTATTACTCATTAGTATTGCCTTGCCGCTGCTGCTACTGCTTCGGCGGTCGCCGCCGACTGATATAGGTCGGCACTGTTACGGCCGCGTACCCCGTGCCTTGCCGCGAGAGCCGCGTGAAGAACCCGGCCGCGCTGCCGCCGAGCAGGTACACGCCGTAGTTCGCCAGTCTACCCGATTTGTCCGGCCGGACGCTAAAGAATCGCTGGGCGACGAAATGTTCGGGGCGCGCCCCCTCTATCGTCCGCCGCCAGATGTCTTCGTTCACGAAAGGCCCGCAGACGGTCTCTTCCCCTTCGCACCCGTAGTCGCTTTTCAACACCCAGGACTCCTGCTCGGCCAGAAGCCGCGCCGCGCCCACGCGCTCCATGCGGTAGGTCTCGGGAATGTATTTACGAATCCAATTACGCGCGCGGCGCGAAAATCGTTTCTGCTCCTCCCAAAAAAATGCCAGCGACAACTTGTTCTGCGTGACGACGGAGCCGAAAGGGTTGACCACCGTGACTTCCCCGCTCGCCTCGGCGGACAGCAGCGCGCCGAGCGGCCCGTCGAGCGGTTCCGGGTCGAGATAACTCTCCGCGTCGTTCCAGACCGGAACGCGCTCGCCCCACCAGTCCGTCTTGTAATGCCGCACGATCAGGTCAACCGGGACGCCGAGCACTTCCAGCCCGCGCGAAGTCCGCCGCAGGTTGAACGGCGACCCGCGCACGACCCCGAAGCCCTCTGCCTCAAGCCAGCGCGCGAACAGTGTGATCATGGCGAGGTCTTCGCTCAGTTCGGTCGGGTAGATGATGCCGACGGTTGAGAGCGTGCGCGCCGGTGCGGTCTTCTCGTGGCTCCGGCGCAGCATCGCTATGTAACGCGCGCTCAGCGAAGCGTTCGGGTCATAGACCGCATCGCCCGTCTCGCGGCGGTGCGCCGCGTAGAGCAATTGGTTGAGGATGACGGCCTCGGGTTGCCCTGAGGGCGTATCGCTATTGAGTTCGCAACAGGCGATGCGGCCGTCGTCGCAGACGAACAGGTCTGCTCGCGCCATGCCGTGCCAGAGGCCGCCGGAGGTCGCCCACATCGCGCTCTGGCTCGGCGTGAGACGATAAAACTCCGTGAGCAGCGCCGGGCGCTCGACGAGTATCCGCACCAACTCCTCGTGAACATAGGCCACGCGCTCGGCGGCCACGGCCAGCGAGCGCGCACGCCCCTCCGGCAGCACCGCCCCGCGCAGCCCGAAGCGTTCGTTGCCGTCCAGCCACGGGTCGGACAACACGCCCGTCTCGTAGATGGCGCGCGCGAACGCCGCATAATCGGGATACACCACGCTGTCTGTGTCGTCGTGCATGAATGAATTAGATGCAAGGCTGATGGATTAGGTAGTATTCAGTCTCCGCCCACTGCCTCTCATCTACGATTGGCGTCATTCATTTGATTTATACTCTGTGCCCTCTCTGTGTCTGCGGTGGTGAATGTTTGTTAATCAAGCACTCACCACCGCAGACACAGAGCACACAGAGGGGGCACAGAGGAAAGCTGGAAGTGGGACGCTGTTCATCGGCAGCGCCGTTGCGGCCGCAAGCGGGATGTGTTGTAAAATCGGGGCAACGGTTTAGTCAATCATATGTTCGGAACGCGGCTCTTACGGCGGGCGCGCGTTCGTAAAAAAGGAAGCACTGATCTTATGGCACAGGAAGCGGCGGAGATGAAAGACCGGGGCGCGGCGCAAACGCGCACCGAGCGCGATTCGATGGGCGACATCGAAGTCCCGGCGGGCATGTACTACGGCGCGCAGACGCAGCGCTCCCTGATTCATTTCAACATCGGCGACGACCGCATGCCGCGCGAGATAATTCGCGCGCTCGGCATCCTCAAAAAGGCCGCCGCGCTCGTCAACGAAGACCTCGGCAAGTTGCCTTCCGACAAGGCGCGCCTGATCTGCGAGGCGTGCGACGAAGTGATCGACGGGCGACTCGACGCGCATTTCCCCTTGCGCGTCTGGCAGACGGGCAGCGGCACGCAGACCAACATGAACGCCAACGAAGTCATCTCCAACCGCGCCATCGAGCGCGCGGGCGGCGTGATGGGCAGCAAGGAGCCGATTCACCCGAACGACCACGTCAACATGTCCCAGTCGTCGAACGACACCTTCCCCACCGCCATGCACATCGCCGCCGCCGAGCGCATGCAGAAACTCATACCCGAAGTCGCGCGGCTGCACGCGGCGATTGACGCCAAGGCGAAGGAATACGCGGACGTGGTGAAGATCGGGCGCACGCACTTGCAGGACGCGACGCCGCTGACGGTCGGGCAGGAATTTTCCGGCTGGGCAAGCCTCGTCGAGCGCGACATCGAGCGACTGCACGCGGTGCTGCCCGGCCTCTACGATCTGGCGATTGGCGGCACGGCGGTCGGGACGGGACTCAACGCGCACCCGGAATTCGCCGAGCGCGCCGCGCGTAAGATCGCGGAGTTGACGGGATTGCCTTTCAAGTCGCACCCGAACAAGTTCGCCGCGCTCTCCGCTCACGACGAGATGGTCTTCGCGAGCGGCGCTTTGAAGACGCTGGCCGGGTCTCTGATGAAGATCGCGAACGACATCCGCTGGCTCGCATCCGGGCCGCGCGCGGGCTTCGGCGAACTCATCCTGCCGGAGAACGAACCCGGCTCGTCGATCATGCCCGGCAAGGTCAACCCGACGCAATCGGAGGCGATGACGATGGTCGCCGTGCAGGTCTTCGGCAACGATGCCGCCATCGGCTTCGCCGGTTCACAGGGCAACTTCGAGTTGAACGTCTTCAACCCCGTGATGATTCACAACCTGCTCCACTCGATCCGTCTCATCGCAGACGCCTGCCACGGCTTCGTCGATTATTGCGTCGCGGGCATCGAACTCAACCGCGAACAGATCAAGGCGCACCTCAACAACTCGCTCATGCTCGTCACCGCGCTCAACCCGTATATCGGCTATGACAAGGCGGCGCAGGTCGCCAAGAACGCGCACAAGCGAGGCATCTCCCTGCGCGAATCAGCCGTCGCCCTCGGCTTCCTGACAGGCGAGCAGTTCGACGAGTACGTCAAGCCGGAGGAGATGACGCACCCGTAAAAACTTTAAGGGTAAAGGGGAAGGGGTAAAGGGAAAAGGTAAGGAACTAAAGACAGGGGCGAATACGAGCGGACGCCGCTTCGCCCCTGCTTTTCTTTACCCTTTACCCTTTCCCCCTTTCCCTTTACCCCACCCCCTTCCCCCTTCCCCTTTCCCCCTTCCCCTTTTCCCCTTTCCCCTTCCACGCCTCATCCACACATCCGCGTGGCTTCGATTTGCATCTAAATATTCGCCCATGTCGCAGCGGTTTCGCAGGGCGCGCGGTCGTCGGATCGGGTGCTTGCGCAAAGTTTCTCGAAGTGAGATAGTTTTCGTTTGCGGCCATCGCCGCCGGGAGCATTGGTCGCGCCTGTGCGGGTGAAGGAAGGTGTAAGGAGACGCGAAGAATGACTGTGGCAACTTTAACGAAGGCGCCTGTCCTGGAGGACTATTTCGGGCTGTCGGATGCCGAGCTGCACGAGCGCATCGAGGCGGCGCGGGGTGCGCTCGGCGAGCGGCTCGTCATCCTCGGCCATCACTATCAACGCGACGACGTGATCGTTCACGCCGACGTGACCGGCGACTCCTTCAAACTCTCGAAGCTCGGCGCGGAGCGCGACCGCGCGGAGTTCATCGTCTTCTGCGGCGTGCATTTCATGGCCGAATCGGCCGACATACTCTCCGCGCCGCACCAGAAAGTTATTTTGCCCGATCTCGGCGCGGGCTGTTCGATGGCCGACATGGCATCGGCCGAACAGGTCGAGGACGCATGGGACCAACTCGAAGCCGCCGGCATCCTCGGCGACTTTCGCGTGATGCCGATCACCTACATGAATTCGACCGCCGCGATCAAAGCCTTCTGCGGCAAGCACGAGGGCGTGGTCTGCACTTCGTCGAACGCCGTGCCGCTCTTCGACAAGAGTCTGCGCGAAGCCGACAAGCTGTTCTTCTTCCCTGACCAGCATCTCGGACGCAACACGGGCGTCAAGTTCGGCATCCCGCTCGAACAAATGGTCGTCTGGGACCCGTTTCAGGAACTCGGCGGCAACACGGTCGAAGCGCTGCGGGGCGCGCGTCTCATCCTGTGGAAAGGCCACTGCTCGGTGCATGGGCGTTTCCGCGAGTGGCACGTGGAGCAGGTGCGCCGCGAGACGCCGGGCATCCGCGTGCTCGTCCACCCGGAATGCACGCGCGAGGTTGTTGAGAAATCAGACTTGAACGGCTCGACCGAGTTCATCATCAAGACGCTCGAAGAAGCGCCCGCCGGTTCGTCGTGGGCTATCGGCACGGAAGTGAATCTGGTCAACCGCCTCGTCGAGCGTTTCCCCGACAAACACATCCGCCTGCTCGCGCCCGACCTTTGCATGTGCGCCACGATGTATCGCATCGCGCCGCAGAACCTCGCGTGGGTTCTGGAATCCCTGCTCGCGGGCGAAGTGCCGAACCAGATCAGCGTGCCGGAAGAGATCGCGCGCTGGGCACGCGTCGCGCTCGATAGGATGCTGGCGATCAAGTAAACAAAAGTATGAACGCGGAACGATGAACGCGGAATGAAAGACGATCAGCTTTTCATTCCGCGTTCATCGTTCCGCGTTCATACTTAAATGACGGAGGCTGTCGTTGGCTGACCCGAATGAACGCTTCCCGGATAACGCGCCGGGCGGATATTACGTAGATACGAACTGTATAGACTGCGATGTCTGTCGCGACAGCGCGCACGAGAACTTCAGGCGCAACGACGAGGGCGGCTATTCATACGTCTATAAGCAACCGCAGACCGTGGCGGAACGCGAAGAATGCGAGTGCGTGCGCGAAGAATGTCCCGTGGGAGCTATCGGCGACAACGGTTAAATGTCGAGAACGGCGCGAGAACGCCGTAAGATGCCGCGCGCAGTTGTTCACAGGTAACGCTGCGCGCGGCATCGTCTCGTGTGGCGTGCAATTCAGACGACGATTTTGATCCAGCCGTCTTCGATGCGAACTTCATAGGCTTCAATCGGAGAGTCGGGGCGGTTGAGACACGCGCCGGTGTTGAGATCGAAACGCCAGCCGTGCCAGTCGCATTCGACGGACGCGCCGTGGAGGTTGCCGTCGGCTAGAGGCGCGCCGCGGTGCGGGCAGAAGTTTTCGACGGCGTAGAAGCGGCCTTCGACGTTGTAGAGGGCGAGTTCCGCGCCGCCCGTGAGTTCGACGGTTGCGCCCCGCCCCGGCGGCACATCCTCCGCGCGCCCGACGGTGACGAGTGAGCCCGTGCGCGCGGGGCGTTTGAAGTTTTGATACTTGGAATCGAAAGTTTGCATTACGGGGACGAGCGTAACAAAATGGTCGGCCATTAGGCAAAAGCATGCAAGAGTTCGGGCGGAGGGGCGTTCTGAAAGTGCGCGCGCGAAAGCGGGTTTTTCGCGTGCCGGGCTTCGAGCGGTACTCTCTCGCCGCCGCCCGGACGCGCCTCGCGCGCCGAGACGAAAATGCGTGAAAGGAAACGGAGAGAACATGAGAATAAACAGATTGATGTCGGCGGCAGGCGTCGCCGTGTTGAGTTTGATGTTCGTTGCACAGGGGGCGTCGGCGCAAGGGGAGAATCCGGCGGCGCGCACCGGCACGGGGCAGAGGATGGAGACGGGCGCGTCTCCGGCGGTGGCGGCGGGAGCGGCGCGCGTGATCGTCTCGGGCGACTCGCTCGTGCAGGCGCGACCCGATACGGCGACGATCTCCATCGCCGTCGTGACGCAGGCTCAGACCGCGCTCGCCGCTCAGCAGGAGAACGCACGCCGGAGCGAGGCGATGGTGCGCGCGCTGAAGTCCGCGGCCGGAGCGGGCGCGGAGGTCGAGACGAGCGGCTACAGTTTGCAGCCGCAGTACAACTATCGTGAGAACCTGCCGCCGCTCATTCGCGGCTACGACGCGCGCAACACCGTGACCGTCACGCTCGGCGACCTCTCAAAGGTCGGCCCCGTGATCGACGCGGCTTCGGTCGCAGGCGCGAACAACATAGATAACCTCTCCTTCACGCTGCGCCGCGACGAACCGGCGCGCGATCAGGCTCTCGCCGCCGCGACGCGCGAGGCTCTGCGCAAGGCGCAGGTGATGGCCGTTGCGCTCGGCGGGCGCGTGGGGCGCATCGTCGAAGTGCAGGAGGCGAACATCGGGCGTCCCGTGCCGATTTACGACATGCGTGAGCAGGCGCGCGGCATGATGGCTAAGACGATGGAGTCGCAGGCCACGCCCGTCGAGATCGGCACGCTCGACATACGCGCGCAGGTGCAACTCGTCGCCGAGATCATCACCGAGCGATAGCAGACAGCGAACCCGAAGCGGCTGAAAGGCGAAAGAGGAGACCGGAAGACTCGAATCTTACGGTCTCCTCTTTTGCCTTTTTGCTTTTAACTTCTATAATCAACGGCGTTCCCCTCGAAGTCGAAAAAGAGCGCGCGGCCGAGCCGGGCGCGAGTGCGTGCGTCGTCCGCGGGCGGGTCGTCGTTACAAGACTTGGCCGCATTGTGCGGCGCGAACGCAATTTTATCTTTGCGTATATTTCAGGAGGAGATCATGTCGAGATACCGGGATGACAGGGACGACGAGTTTTATGGAGACCGCCAGCGCGCTCGTCGCGGCGGCTACCAAGAAGAACGCGGGGGCTATGGCGACGACAGGCGCGGCGGCGAATACGGCGCGCGCGGCGGAGGCGATGCCGGAGGCCGCGACTACTACGACGACTACGGGCGCAGAAGAAGCGGCGGCGTCGGCAACGATTACCGCGATGCGCGCGAGCGCACGGACGCTTACGGCGCGAGGCGCAACGAGGGGCGCGATTATGACGAACGCGAGCGCCCGCGCCGCTACGAAGACGACGAGCGCGAGGGGCGTTCGGCCTTTGAAGAGGGGAGAGACTTTTCTCGCGGGCGACGCGGTAGTAGCGGCGGCGGCGAGGGGCGGCGCGGCGCGACGCGCTCGCACGTGCGTTGCCGCGACATCATGACACGCGACGTGACGGTCGCCACGCGCGATACAACGCTCGAAGAAGTCGCGCGACTGATGAAGAACGAAGACACGGGCGTCATCCCCGTCGTGGATCGCTCCGAGACGGACGGCGGCGCGAGCAGCGGCGGCGATGCCGTGTCAACGGTTCTGGATACGCTCGCCGGGACGCAGGCTGAGACGCGTCGCATCAATGCGACCACCCACGGCAACGGGCGGCTCGTCGGTCTCATCACGGATCGAGACATCGTCGTGCGCGCCATCGCCGAGGGGCGCGCTGCCGCCACGACGCGCGCCGAAGAGATCATGACCGAAGAGGTTCACACCGCGAACCCGAACGACCGCGTCATCGAAGCCATTCGCAAGATGGGCGACAAGCAGGTGCGCCGCATTCCGATTGTCGATCAGGACAGGACGCTGCGCGGCATCATCTCGATGGCCGACGTGGCGCTGGAAACCAACGACGACCGCGAACTGGCCGAAGCCCTCGAAGAGATATCCAGCGGCTCTTCTTTCTGGAACAGAATATTCGGATGAGAAGCAAGTGAGCAGTGCGCGGTAAGCAGTAAGCAGTTTACTTTCTCTGCTTTTACTGCTCACTGCTCACCGCTCACTGCTCACATGACTATGGCAAAATCAATCGAGCGTTATTTGCGTTTCATGCCGGTGACTAAGCCGGGGCGCATGTGTGACCGGCACTGGTCGCCCGCGGCCGACGTGTATCGCACGCGCGACGGGTGGCTCGTCAAAGTTGACCTGGCGGGCGTCAGCCCGGACGAGTTGGAGATCACGATTGCCGGCCCCGTGCTCGTCATCGAAGGCACGCGCCGCGACACCTCTTGCAGCGAGACGGTTTCATATCATCAGGTGGAAATTTCCTACAGTCGATTCGAGAAGTCGCTGCGTTTCCCTTGCCCGATTGAAGGCGCGCAGATCGAAAGCGACTATCAGGACGGGCTGTTGCTGCTGCGCCTGCGCAGCCCCGAGGAATGTGAATAGGAGACTGTCCGTTGTCCGTCGTCCGTTGTCAATTGCATGTGCTCATCACACAAGTTCCTAAAGGCGGATTTGAACAACGGACAACGGACGACGGACAACGGACAACTGACTAACCATATGGCTGAAAATATAACTACACCGGCGACGACGGAAGCCGCGCCGCAGACGGCCGCCGAACCTTTCGAGATCGCCGTGCTGCCGTTGCAGAACACCACTTTGTTTCCCGGCACGGTCGTGCCGCTCGCGGCGGGTCGGCCGCGTTCGGTCGCGGCGGTCGAGGCCGCGCTCGCGGGGCCTGAGAAGTTGCTGGCCTGCATCAGCGTGCGGCCGGGCAAAGGCACGGAAGCGGAAGCGACGCCCGAAGAGATTTACGGCGTCGGCACGCTCGTCATGGTCAAGCGCATGTTTCGCGGCGAGGACGCCTTGCAGATCATCGTGCAGGGCACGGAACGCCTGCGCGTGTTGGAGTGGACGCAAACCGAACCGCATTTGCGCGCCCGCGTCGCGGTGTTGCCGCCGCTTAGAACCGACGACCAGCAGGAGGTCGAAGCCTTGCAGCGCAACGTGCGCGTGCTCATCGAACGCGCGCTCGCCATACTGCCGCAAGTGCCTCCCGAAGTGCGCGCCGCCGTGATGGGCGCGCAGGAGCCGACGCAGGTCGCCTATTTCCTCGCCTCCGTCCTCAACCTCGGCGTCGAATACGAACAGGCCATGCTCGAAGCCGAGACGACCGACGAGTTGTTGCGCCTCGCGCACGTGCGGCTCGCGCGCGAAGTAGAGATCATGCAGTTGTCATCGAAAATCGCGACCGAGGCGCAGACCGAGATGGACAAGGCGCAGCGCGATTACGTTTTGCGCCAGCAGATGAAGGCCATCCAGAAGGAACTCGGCGACGACGACGGCGACGATGCGGAGGCCAATTTGATGCGCGAACGCCTCGCCGAGGCCGACCTGCCCGCCGAGGTGCGCACCGAAGCCGAACGTGAACTCAAACGCATGGAGCGTCTGCCGGCCGCCGCGCCCGACCATCACGTGATCCGCTCTTATCTGGAATACGTGCTCGAACTCCCGTGGCGCAAAGCTTCCGAAGACCGTCTCGATCTGGCCGAAGCGCGCCGCGTGCTCGACGCGGATCACTACGGGCTGGAAGACATCAAGGAACGGATTCTGGAATTCCTCGCCGTCGTCAAACTGCGCCCCGACTCGAAGAGTCCCATACTCTGTTTCGTCGGCCCTCCGGGCGTCGGCAAAACTTCCCTCGGTCGTTCCATCGCGCGCTCTCTCGGACGCGAGTTTGAACGCCTTTCTCTCGGCGGCATGCGCGACGAGGCCGAACTGCGCGGTCACCGTCGCACCTACATCGGCGCGATGCCCGGCCGCATCATTCAATCCTTGCGGCGCGCGAAGGTGAACAATCCCATCCTGATGCTCGACGAGATCGACAAACTCGGCGCGGACTTCCGCGGCGACCCGGCGAGCGCGCTCCTGGAAATTCTCGACCCGCAGCAGAACAACACCTTCCGCGATCACTATCTGGATTTGCCCTTCGATCTCTCGAAGGTCTTCTTCATCGCCACGGCCAATCAACTCGGCCCCATCCCGCCCCCCTTGCGCGACCGCATGGAGATCATCGCGCTCGCCGGTTACAGCGATCAGGAGAAACTGCACATCGCGCTGCAATACCTCGTGCCGCGCCAGGTGGGCGAGAACGGTCTGCGACCCGAACAGTTTGAGATCACGAACGCCGCCATCATGCTCATCGCGGAGCGTTACACGCGCGAGGCCGGGGTGCGCCAACTCGAACGTACCATCGGCTCGGTCGCGCGTAAGGCCGCCTTGAAGATCGCGACGAATGATGCGACGGCCGTGCGCGTCGATGCGAGCGACATCAAAGAGTTTTTGGGTGCGCCGCGTTTCTACCCGGAAGAGGCGCGCAAGGAACTGCCCGCGGGCGTCTCGACGGGGATGGCCTGGACGGAGATGGGCGGGCAAATCCTCTTTATCGAGGCGACGCTGCTGCCCGGCGGGCAGGGCTTGACCATCACGGGACAACTCGGCGAAGTGATGCAGGAATCGGCGCGCGCCGCGCGTTCCTACCTCTGGTCGCACGCTTCGGAGTTCGGCATCCCGCCGGAGATGTTCAAATCCTACGGCGTACACCTGCACGTCCCGGCGGGCGCGATCCCGAAGGACGGGCCTTCGGCGGGCGTCGCCATCACGGCCGCGCTCGCGTCTCTGATGACCGGGCGGCGCGTCAGTCATAACACTTCGATGACGGGCGAGATCACGCTCTCGGGACTGGTCTTCCCCGTCGGGGGCATCAAGGAGAAGGTGCTCGCCGCGCACCGCGCAGGCATCAGGCGCATCATCCTGCCCTCGCGCAACGAGGCCGACATCGCCGACATCCCCGAGGAGGTGCTAAAGGAGTTGGAGATCGTGCTCGTCTCGCGCATCAGCGAAGTGCTGGACGCGGCGCTCGAAAAACTCGTCGCCAACCCGCCGCCCCCGCCGCCCGCCGGCATGGACGCGGCGGCGCGCAATCAACCAACCACGCAAGCGCAACCCGACGCCCTGCGCGTGCGCGAACCTTAAAAAACCAGGGGGAAAGGGAAAGGGGTAAAGGGTAAAGGAGAAGACATCAGGAGACGGGCGAGCAACTCACCGCTTCCTCTTCCCCTTTCCCCCTTCCCCCTTCCCCTTTCCCCTTCTTCTACAATACACAGGGAGCGACAAAACAACGTGGTCAACAAAAAGGCACAGAGCAAGGCGGGCATCGCCGCCAACCGGCGCGGGCAGCAGATGGGCGACGAGCGCAGCAACAGCAACCTCCCCGCCAAACAGGAGGAGGCCGAAGCGAACACGCCCGCCCTGCGCGGCAAGCGCAAAGACGCCAACAACTTCTTCGCCGACGAATCCTCCCAGCAAGCGGGCAGCGACGCCGCCACCCCGCGCTCCAACACTCCCTCGCTCCCCGCCGCCATGCCGACGGGCGTCAAGAAAGGCGAATCCGGCGGCGAGCGTGTCTTCAAAGAACGACAGGCTGCGAAGAAGACCGGTAAGACGAAGTAGCGGCGGTTAAACTTCGAGGGAGGGTGAAAGCGTCCGGCGCGCCTTCGTCCTCCCTCATCAATTTCTGCGGCTGAATAGGAGCGCAATTAAAGGGGCAGTCCGCGAACGAAGAAACCATGAGCGATCCTTTCCACAGTTCAAAATATAGTATTGAGCGGGCAAAGCATCACATCAGCGATTTTAATCAGCAAGTTGCTGAATTCTTCACCAGTAACCCATACGGACGTATCGTTGAGATTGATCAGAATACATCGGAGGAAGTGCATAAGCTCAAGTTCACCAAGCCCATGCCAGTCGTCTTGCAGGGAATCGCTGTTGATGCCGTTAATAACCTCCGATCCGCTCTCGATCAGGCCGCTTATGCTGTCATTATTTTGTCTCACGAGGATACTAGATTCGCCAGCTTCCCATTTGCCGACAGCAAAACGCAGTTTGAGAACATGGTCAAAGGACGTTGCAAAGGCATGCCCAAAGAGATCGTTGATCTCATTCGCAGAATCCGGCCATACAAAGGAGGAAACAACTTCCTATGGGCACTCAATAAGATATGTAATACCAACAAACATGCAATCATTTGTCCCGTCGCTTTGATGAGCGGCGTCCGCTATAAGCATGCGACCTTTACCCGTGGTGTGATTATTAGGCCGCCCTCTTGGGATCGGGCTAAAAATGAAATGGAACTCTTTCGCCAGCCGCAAGGAGGGAGAGCAGAGGTGGATTTCAACATTGCCACGTACATAGCGATCCTTGATGTTGAGTTCGTGGACGGCAAGCCAGCGATTGCTGTCCTCAACGAGTTTGTTCGCATAGTCGAGGGCAGTGTCAAGCTTATCGAAGCTGAGACGTACAAACTCGGCTTGTTGAGGCCGGGGACAAGAAATAAGCGCGACTAAAAGAAGGGCGCGCGCCGTACAACACGGCGCGCGCCCTCGCGGTTGGTTAGCCCCTCTGAGAACTTTCCCCTTTACTGCACGACCCACGTCTCGCCGCTGTTGATGAGTTTTTCCAGATTCCCTGCGCCCTGCTTTTCGATGGCGGCGGTGATCTGCGCTTCCATCATGTCTTCGTAGGTGTCGCGTTCGACGGCGCGGAAGATGCCGATGGGTTGCGGGAAGTCGGGGTATTCCATGCGCGCGAGCATGAAGGCGACCGAGGGGTCTTTGAGGTGTATGTCGTGGACGAGCAGGTCGTCAACCGTGACGCCGTTCTCGCCGATGGTTACGACTTCGGGCTGCGCGCCGTTCATGCGTATGCCGCGGTTGCGCTCCTTGCCGAAGATCATCGGCTGGCCGTGTTCGAGGTAGATCATGCGGTCGGTGCGAGCCGAGCGTTCCGTGAAATACTCAAACGCGCCGTCGTTGAAGATGTTGCAATTCTGGTAGACCTCTATGAAGGAGACGCCCTTGTGGCGCGCGGCGGCCTGCACGGTCGCGCCGAGATGCTTCACGTCGAGGTCGAGCGAGCGCGCGACGAAGGTGGCCTCGCTCGCAATCGCGACCGACAGCGGGTTGAGCGGATAGTCGATGACGCCCATCGGCGTTGACTTCGTGCGCTTGCCGAGTTCGGAGGTCGGGCTGTACTGCCCTTTCGTCAAACCGTAGATGCGGTTGTTGAAAAGGATGACGTTCATGTCGAGGTTGCGGCGGATGGCGTGCATGAAGTGGTTGCCGCCGATGGAGAGCGCGTCGCCGTCGCCGGTAACGACCCACACGGAGAGCTCGGGGTTCGCGGCCTTGATGCCGGTGGCGACCGCGGGCGCGCGCCCGTGAATCGAGTGGAAGCCGTAGGTGTTCATGTAGTAGGGGAAGCGCGACGAACAGCCGATGCCGGAGACGAACACGATCTTCTCGCGCGGGATGCCGAGTTCGGGCATCACCTTTTGCACGTTGTTCAAAATCGAATAGTCGCCGCAACCGGGACACCAGCGCACTTCCTGACCCGACACGAAATCCGCCTTCTTCAACTGCGCCGGGGGCGGCGCTACATCGCCCGCCACGACCGAGCCGGGATAAGTCTGCGACGAACCGCTGCCCGACACGTTCCCGCCGATGCTTTCCACATCGGCCGCGATAGTTTTCGCCGCGTCGCCGTCGTTGTAATTGCCGTTTCCATTAGTGCTCATAATTTATCCTTCGATGTTGATCCTGCTCAGTCTTGCAAATACTCTTCCACTCGTCTACACGATCTCGCGAATCCGGGAAGGGGCGGCCTTTGACTTTCGAGAACGTCAAAGGCTCGCGTTCAAGATGCGAAAAGCTCCCTGACGGGAAACTGAAAACCCGGCACGACCTCGCCGCCGTCAAGCGTATCTTTCTCCGTCAGCGTAAAGATGTCCGTCAGGGAGCGATAGACCGTCACGACACGCAACTTCGGACTGACGACCCACACCAATCTCGCGCCCGCGTTTAACCACTCCCGAACTTTCTCTTCGACCTCGCCGACCCTGTCGCCCGGGCTGTTCACTTCAACGGCGAGATCGGGCGCGCCCGGCCAGTAGCCTTCCGTGTCGCCCACCTGCTCGACGCGCTCCTGCCGGATGAATGAGACATCAGGAGCGCGCACCGTGTCGGGATCGGTCTTGAGCTTAAAGCCGGTCTCCGCCGCATAAACTGCGCCGAGATTATTATCGGCAATAAATTTGCCCAGCGGAATCGCAAGGCGCATGGTGATCCTGCCGTGATTATGTCCCGCCGGTGACATCTGCCTCAGTTCTCCTTCCACCAGTTCATACCGGAAGCCGTCGCGCGGCATCAACAGCAGTTCTTCGGCGGTCATTAGCTGAGCGGTCGTACTCATAACTTCACTCTCGTTTGTTTACAAATACTCTTCCACCTTCTCCACGATCTCGCGTATCTGGAAGGGGCGGCCTTTGACTTTCGAGAACGTCACGGTGTCGACGAGGAACTTCGCGCGGATCATGGTGGCGAGTTGGCCGAGGTTCATTTCGGGGATGATGACGCGCTCGAACGAGCGCAGCACTTCGCCGAGGTTCTTCGGGAATGGATTCAGGTAGCGCAGGTGCGCGCTCGACACGGAGCGGCCTTCGCGTTGCAGGCGTTCGACCGCCGAGGTGATCGAGCCGTAGGTCGACCCCCAGCCGAGAACGAGCACTTTGCCGGACGACGCGCCGAACACTTCGAGGTCGGGGATGTCTTCGGCGACGCGGTCAATTTTCTCCTGCCGGAGCCTGACCATGAAGTCGTGATTTTCCGGATCGTAGTTGACGTTGCCCGTCAGGTGTTCCTTCTCGATGCCGCCGACGCGATGTTCGAGGCCGGGCGTGCCGGGGATGGCGTAGGGGCGCGAAAGTTTCTCGTCGCGCGCGTAAGGCAGAAAGCCCTCCGGGTCTTCTACAAACTTCACCTCGATCTTAGGCAAGTCGTCCATGTTCGGGATCGCCCACGGTTCCGCGCCGTTGGCGAGATAGCCGTCGGAGAGGTAGAAGACGGGCGTCATGTGGCGGAAGGCGAGGCGCACGCTTTCGACCGCCATGTGGAAACAGTCGGCGGGCGTCGAGGGCGCGACCACGATGGCCGGGCATTCGCCGTTTCTGCCCCAGACCGCCTGAAAGAGATCGGCCTGCTCGGTCTTCGTGGGCAGGCCGGTGGACGGGCCTCCGCGCTGCACGTTGATGATGACGAGCGGGAGTTCGGTCATCACGGCGAGGCCGATGGCCTCCTGCTTCAAAGCGACGCCGGGGCCGCTTGTGCCCGTCAGGCCGATGTGGCCTGTGAAGGCCGCGCCGATGGCCGCGCAGACGGCCGCGATCTCGTCTTCGGCCTGAAAAGTTTTGACGCCGAAGTTCTTGTGACGCGCGAGTTCGTGCAGGATGTCGGAGGCGGGCGTGATCGGGTAAGAGCCGTAGAAGAGCGGGCGACCCGACAGTTGCGAGGCGGCGACGAAGCCGATGGCGGTCGCCTCGTTGCCGGTGATCTTGCGATACTTGCCGGGCGCAATCGCGGCCTTCTTGACGCTATAGTGCGTGGTGAAGACTTCGGTCGTGTCGGCGAAGTTGTAACCCGTGCGCAGGGCGATGACGTTGGCGCGCGCGACCTCGGGCAGTTTCTTAAACTTCCCTTCGATCCATTGAAGCGTCGGCTCCATCGGGCGGTCGTAGAGCCAGTAGAGGACGCCGAGCGCGAAGAAGTTTTTGCAGCGATCCATCTCCTTGCGCGTCAGCTTCACCTCGGCCTCTTGGAGAGCGCGCAGGTTCAGCGTCGTGATCGGCAGGCGGTGGACGCGATACCCTTTGAGCGTCTCGTCTTCGAGCGGGCTCACGGCGTAGGCCGCCTTCTTCAAATTCTCCTTGTTGAACTCGTCCGTGTTGACGATGACGGTGCCGCCCTCTTCGAGATCGAAGAGGTTGACCTTGAGCGCGGCCGGGTTCATCGCGACGAGCACGTTCGGCTGGTCGCCGGGCGTGCGTATGTCCTGCGAGGAGAAGTTCAACTGGAAGCCGGAGACGCCGGGCAGGCTTCCTGCGGGGGCGCGAATCTCCGCCGGGAAGTCGGGCAGGGTGGAGATGTCGTTGCCGAGGACGGCGGAGGTGTTCGTAAACTGCGTGCCCGTCAACTGCATGCCGTCGCCGGAATCGCCGGCGAAGCGGATGGTGACGGTTTCGACTTCCTCGAAATGCTTTTCGACGGGCGGTGCGGCATCGGGCGGCGGATCAATGACAGTGCTCATAATGTCTTAATGAATCCTTCTGTTTTTTTGGGAAGATAACGAAGCGCCAACTTCGCGGTGGGAACACTTCGATTTGTCCGGCTCAAGCGCATTGTAGCATACGCGCACGCGCGCCACTCAAGCGACACGAATCACAGGTGAAATCTCGACAGCACCGCCTGCCGGAATTTTAGTTGCTCCGGCGGCGCTGAGAGTTTAGTATGCCCGCGTTGCACGCAAAGCCTGCTCACGAGACCCCCGGTCTCGTCGGCCTCACCTCAACCTTATCGAAAGAAGGAGAACCTCATGAAGAAGCGAACCATCACCCTCTTACTCGCCCTGTTTCTCTTAAGCGCACCGGGCGTTTTAGCCAACGACCCACCCGTCACGCCGCCGACCCAAGCCGCCGACGGGGTCATCTACACTGATCGTACCGACGGGATTATCACGACAGGGCGCACCGACGGGATTATCTGGCCGATGCGCACCGATGGGACTATCTGGACAATGTTTACAGATGGGCTAATCCTCCCGATGTTGACCAACGGGATTATTTATCCGCTGTAGATCAGGTGGAGCGTTGACGCGGCGGCAAAGCGCGTTGATAAGGTTCTAATGGAAAAGGCGAAAGTGGATGCCGGAAGCGTTGTTGCTCCCAGCATCCACTTTCGCTTTTTCAAGTTTCGCGGCCGAATTTAGGTTGTCTTGGCGGTCGTCGCGCCGCTCGTGCTCGCTCCGGCCGGTGCGCCTGCGCCGTCGGACGGTTTGGCCGAAGTGCCGGGGGTCGTCGCGGTCACGGGGGGCGTTGTTGTGGCCGAAGCCGTGCCGCCCGTGGCGGAGGCGGAGCGGCCGTCCTGCTGCTTGGCCTGCGCGTCCTTGATCTGTTGCATGCGGCAACTGCCCTCGAACACCGCGCCCTGCTCGATGACGAGCGCGGGGGTCTGGATGTCGCCGGTCACTTTGGCGACGCGGCCGAGTTCGATCCGTTTGGTGGCCGTGATGTTGCCGACGACCGTGCCGTAGATTTGCGCAACGGAGACTTCCACATCCGCATCAACCTCTCCGCCCGTGGAGACGATGAGCGTGCCGTCCTGCGAACTGACGCGCCCGGAAAGATGGCCGTCAACGCGCAGCATTCCTTTGAAGTTGGCTTCGCCGGTGAGCGTCGTGCCGTTGCCGACGAAGCCGCTGAGAGTGCCTTCCTTGATGTCGCGCGCGAGCGATTCGCTTTCGCTGACGGCGCGCGTCGTTGTGGGTTGAGTTTCGCTCATGTTCCGTGCTCCGGTTGAAGAGGGTTGTTCTGGCGTCGTAACGTTGCGACTCTGTGCGTCTGCCGCCGTGCCGTAAGCGGAAGTCGCCGGTTGGGGTTGCTCGCTCGGGTGCTCGCCGCCCGGTTGGTCTTTGGTATTTCTTCCCGGTCTAAACATATAGGTCTCCCTTCACTATCTCTACGGTTATTGCGCTTGATGGCGATGGAAATGAAAACAGGTAGTAGTGCTTCTGCCCGCGGCGGCCGACGTGTGCGGCCAACTCGCGGCGACCGCTGGCACTTACCGCGTCTCTACTTGCCCGTGATGATAGCGGGACAAGTGACGGGTGACAAGTGACAGGTGACAGGATCAACTCCTTATTCTTTCCCGTCACCTGTCACTTATCACCCGTCACTCCTTCATCGTGTCTCTGGTCAAGCGGTGGAGTGATAAACTAAACTGCTCCGACGATCAACGCCTGCACATGATCAAATCCGGTTTCACCCACAGGAGAAATTTATGCCGAACGAGATGGTCAAATTCAAAAGCAACGGCGCGACGGCCGAAGGCTATCTGGCCGTGCCCGAGACGGGCAGCGGCGCGGGCGTCGTCGTCATACAGGAATGGTGGGGACTCGTGCCGCACGTCAAAGACGTGTGCGAGCGCTTCGCGGCGGAGGGTTTCGTCGCGCTCGCGCCCGACCTCTACCACGGCCGATCAACCACTTCGCCCGACGAGGCGGGCAAGCTGATGATGGCTCTCAATATCGAACAAGCGGAAAAAGATTTGCGCGGCGCAATCGAGTACCTGCTCGCGCACGAGGGCGTCGTGGGCGACGCGGTCGGCACGGTCGGCTTCTGCATGGGCGGCGCGCTCTCGCTCTACGCCGCGTCGAAGAACGAACAGGTCGGAGCCTGCGTCGTCTTCTACGGCGGCCACCCGAACGTCAAACCCGATCTCGAAAACATGCGCGCGCCGCTGCTCGGCTTCTACGCCGAACGCGACGATTTCGCCACGCCCGCCCTCGCGCGCGAACTCGAAGCGAAACTGAAATCGCTCGGCAAGTCGGCGGAGATACACGTCTACGACAACGCCGATCACGCCTTCTTCAACGACGACCGTCCCGAAGTCTTCAACGCCACGGCCGCCGCCGATGCGTGGCAACGCACCGTTCGCTTCCTGCGCGGGCACCTGACGGCCGATTCGCCGGGTGGAAGTTAAATGTAGTCGGCGGCGGGCGTGGGCTAAGATAGGATTAACGCAGAGGGCGCGGAGTTCGCGCGGAGCACGCGGAGGTTAAGTGGCATTCCGTCCTCCGTGAACTCCGCGCGAACTCCGCGCCCTCTGCGTTAAAAATTTATCCCGGCAAGAGTTTGCGAAATCGGCCATCACACTCCCATGAACGTTCACGCCCCCATGAAAAAGAGAAAGGGCAAACCCGGCGTTTAGGGTCTGCCCTTTCATTCCTGCTGACTCTGCTCTACTGGTTCAAGACCCGCAACTCGCGTCGCCAGTCTGCCTAACCTCACTTCTAAGGAGAACGAAAGCAGCGAACTCCCCCAAGCCCGACGCTTTCGATTTTTATTCCTTATCGAGAAGGAATGTTCGTTGCGAGAAGATAATAGGCGAAGCCGCGTCGCGCAGGGTTGCAGGAGCGTTGAAAGTTTATTGTGTTGACATTGCGCCCGCCGCCTGTCTCAGGATGAGCGTTTTTTGCCCTCTTTGATCTCGCGTTTGGCCTCACGCTCGGCTTCTTTCGCCTCGCGTTCGTTGATGCCCAGATCGCGCAGGGTGCGGCCGATGCTCTTATCGTTCGCCAATCCCGCGAGAATCGCGCTTCTCGTAATGGCTGGATTCCTGTCGCCGAGATTGCGCGCCAAAACCGTCGCCGCGACAAACTGTCCAAACTTCAATTCCGGATTAGCGGCGAGAGCCGCTTGATATTCGTCGCGCAGGCGTCCCGGCGGCGCGTTCAGGCGCGCGGCGATGCCGGGATGCTCGCGGAGTTCTTCGTCGGCGCGGCGACTGTTGTTTTCGCGTGAGGCACGGGCGCGATCCAAACCCTCATCCGAGCGACCTCGCGATCTTTCCGAAGCGGTGCCGCGCCCTTCATCAGCGCGCCCGCGCGACCTGTCCGACGAAGTGCCGATTCCTCGATCTACCCCCACGCCGTCCGGGCGACCGATACCGCCGCCGCCGCCGCCTCTGCCCGCGCCGCCCGCGCCTGAACTACCGCCGCGACCGCCGCCGCCGCCACCGCGTCCCTGCGCTGCGGCGAGGCTCTGCATCCCGAAAACAAAAAGACATGCGAGAGCGATACCCGCAACCTTCTTCGTCAACATGAAATTCATGATTCGTCCCTCCGTGATGAATGTGTGTGCCGATTTAATTCGTTGAGTTAGCGGGGCAAAAGAGGAGAGAAGGAAAAAGCATGGAACATTGCGACGCCAAATCTAAAAGTTCGTTTCAAGAGAACACGAAGGCGTCGGACTCCCCCAAGTCCGACGCCTTCGAATTTTTATTCCTCGTTGAAGGAATGTTCGTGCGGGAGAATATAGGCGAGAGCGCGCGGCGCGAGGTTGCAGGTGCGTTAAAAGTTTATTGCGATGCGGTTACGACCGCCGCGCATCACGCGGGCGACGAGGGCGCGCGGGTTGAACCCGGACGCGGTCTTCGGCGATACTCTCAATTCGTCGCCGTGCCGAAGCGCGACGACGTTTGAAAGTTATGAGCATCAAACTTATTCTCGTCTTCATAGCCGTCGGCCTCGTCTGCTACCTTCTCGGCAGGCGGTCGGGGCGGCGCGGCGACGACGGTAATAGGCCGATGCTGCAAACGTACGCGCCACGCACGCTCGGCGAGGCGCAGGCCGCCGCCAACGCCACTGCACACGCCGCCACGCTCGACGCGGCCTCTCTGGAGGAGATCAAGCGACTCATCCGTGAGCGGCAGTTGATCGCGGCGATCAGGATTTATCGCGAGCGAACCAATTGCGGTCTGCGCGAGGCAAAGGAAGCCGTCGAGTCCATTGCGGAGAGTTTATAGGCCGGGGAGAGATATTCAAGAGCGCGCGCACGGTCTTCGCGCTTTGCCCGTTAATATGTTTATCGAAAGCAAAATCAAGACGAAGCTGCTCAGGGGGATGGGCGAGGCGATCAAGGACTTCGGGATGATCGCTGACGGCGACCGCGTGATGGTCTGCCTGTCGGGCGGCAAAGACAGCTACACGATGCTCGATCTTCTGCTCGACGTGCGTGAACGCGCGCCCGTCCACTTCGACCTGCTGGCCGTCAACCTTGACCAGAAGCAGCCGAACTTCCCCGCCGAAGTGTTGCCCGCCTACCTCTCTGAGCGCGGCGTGCCGTTCCGCATCGTCGAACGCGACACTTATTCCATCGTCAAGCGGCTTGTGCCGGAAGGCAAGACTTACTGCTCGGTCTGTTCGCGCCTGCGGCGGGGCATCATCTATTCAATCGCGCAGGAGGAAGGCTGCACCAAGATCGCGCTCGGCCACCACGCCGACGACATCATCACGACCTTTCTTCTCAACATCTTCTTCGTCGGTCAACTCAAAGCGATGCCGCCCGTCCTGCGCTCGAACGACAATTTGAACACGGTCATCCGCCCGCTCGCATACTGCCGCGAGACGGACATCGCCGAGTATGCCGCGCTGAAAGAGTTTCCCATCATCCCGTGCGATTTGTGCGGCTCGCAGTCGAATCTGAAACGCGCGCGCATCAAGCGGCTCATCACGGAGTTGGAGCGCGAGATTCCGAACATACGCAGTTCGATGCTGACCGCGCTCGGCAGCGCCGTGCCGTCGCACCTGCTCGACCCGAAACTTTTCGACTTTCGCAAGCTCGCCCCCGTCTCCGCCGGAGACATCGAAGCGGAACTCGACGCGGCAATCGGGCACGCCGACCCGGAGGGCGAGTTGATGCCGGCGCTGGTTTCGATTTCGTAGAGAAGTTTGGTTGCGTTGCCCGTCCGGTGTGGTTGGGTGAGTGTTAGGGAAACAGAGGTTAACGCAGAGGGCGCGGAGATCGCGCAGAGGACGCGGAGGCTTGAACGGCATTCGAGCCTCCGCGTTCTCTGCGCGATCTCCGCGCCTCCGCGTGAACCTCAACTCACCAAGGCTCAACTTACCCCTCAAACCCCAGAACCTTCCGCCTAATCCCCTGCCTCAACGCCGCCACATTGAAATTAAGCAATAACCCCACCCGCCAACCGCCCAGACGCAGGTAAGTTAAAATCTGCGCCTCATGCACAGGAGCGATGGCTTCAACCGATTTCACTTCGACCACCACCGCGTTCGCTACCAGTATATCCAGACGATACCCGCACTCCAGATGAACGCCCTTATACTCTAAGGGCAATGCACGCTCACGCTCGAACGGAATGCCCCGCACCAGAAACTCACGACACAGGCATTCCTGATACACCGATTCCAACAAACCCGGCCCGAGCGTCCGGTGAACCTCCATCGCCGCCCCGATAATCGATTCCGTCAGATGGTTGAGATTACCGCCCATCTACCTCCGCGCCCTCCGCGCGATCTCCGCGCCTCTGCGTGAAACGTTCACACCGCGCCATTCCCCCTCGATACCCTACGACGCTTCCACCGCTCTCTCCACCGCCTTCAACACCTGTCGCCGGTAGCGGTGCGTGACGGGGCGGCGACGCCCGATGCCGATGGCGTGGCGCGAGATGATGAGAGTCGGCGGTAGCTGTCGCCGCTTGAATTCGTTGGCGGGCGATTCCACACGGTTGAGCACGTCGTAGATGAGTTGCTGATCGTGCCCGGCCGAGACGATCTCGTCGGGCGTGGCTTTGCGCTCGAAGTAGAGTTTGAGAATGGGATCGAGCTTGTCATAGGGCGGCAGGGATTGATCGTCGAACTGGCCGGGGGCGAGTTCGGCGGAGGGGCGTTTTTCGATGACGGCCGTGGGAATGATCTCGCGCTCGCGATTGACGTAGCGCGAGAGCGCCCACACTTCGGTCTTGAGCACGTCGCCGAGGACGGCGAGGCCGCCGTTCGTGTCGCCGTACAGCGTGCAGTAGCCGAGGGCGAGTTCGGACTTGTTGCCGGTCGAAAGAAGCAGGCGGCTTTCCGCGTTCGAGATCGCCATCAAGATATTTCCGCGCAGGCGCGATTGCGTGTTCTGCCGCGCGATCTCTTCGAGCGGCGTCGCGGGCTGTTCCAGTTTCAACTCTTTGACGAGCACTTCGTAGGCCGCGCTGATCGGGTGTTCGATGGTCGGCATGCCCAGATTTTTGCCGAGCGCGACGGAATCGTCCACGCTCCCGCGCGACGAAAACGGCGACGGCATCATCACCGACAAAACGTTCTCCGCGCCGAGCGCTTCGCAGGCCAGCGCGGCGACGAGCGACGAGTCGATGCCGCCGGAGAGGCCGAGCACGGCGCGCGAGAATCGATTCTTGCGCGCGTAGTCGCGGATGCCGAGGACGAGCGCGTCGTGGATGGTCTGGATGTCGTCGCCGGGCAGGCAGTAGGTGTCGCAACGGTCGCAGTCGAGATCAACCGAACCGTAAAACTCCTCGAAGGGCGGCGCTTGCAGGATGATCTGTCCCTTGTGATCTGTGACGATTGATGCGCCGTCGAAGATGACGCCGTCATTTGCCCCGACGAGATTGACGAAGACGATGGGCACCCCGGCGGCCTTCGCGCGATGCGAAACCATCTTGCAACGCTCGCCCATCTTGCTCTTGTTGAAGGGCGAGGCGTTGATCGAGACGACCACCTCAGCCCCCATTGCGATCAACTCGTCGGTCGGGTCGTTCGTATAGAGCCGCTCGCGCCAGTAGGTCTTGTCGTTCCACATGTCCTCGCAGACGGCGACGCCGACCCGCACGCCCTTGATGTCGAACAGCCTGCGCTCCTGCGCCGGCTCGAAATAGCGCGGATCGTCGAACACGTCGTACTCGGGCAGCAGAGTTTTGTCGGCGAAGCCGAGCAGTTTGCCGTCGGAGATGACGGCCGCGGAGTTGTAGAGTTTGCGCCCGTCGGCGCGCCCCGTCGGGCGCACCGTTCCGACGATGACGGTCACCCCGGCGCTTGCCGCAACGATCTGGTCGAGCGGCTCGGTGGCGTGCGCTATAACGTCGCGATCCATGAACCAGTCGAAAGACATGTAACCCTGCACGGCCACTTCGGGCAGCACCACAAGGTCGCTCCCGTCGCGGCGCGCTTGTTCGATGGCGCGCAAAATCTGCGCGACGTTGCCCTCATAATCGCCGTTCGTTGTATTGATCTGCCCGATGGTGACGCGCATAAGTTGTCCCCTTAGAAGTATGAAGTGTGTTCGGCTTCAAGCCGCCTCGACGTACTCGACCGTGCTGGTTGGCTCCGGTATCGGCAACCCGTCCTCACGCATGCCGCGCAGGTGGAGTTCGACGGCCTCGCGCATTCGCCGCTTCACCTCTTCGACGGTTTTGCCGGTGGCGACGCACCCCGGAAGGTCGGGCAGATAAGCCGAATAATTTCGTTCGCCCTGCTCAATGATCATGGCATAACGCATCTTCTATTTCTCCTCACTACTTTTCCATGCCTGCTTGCGTAAGGATACTCTTCAAAGTCTTCGGGTGAATGTCATCATTGAGATGCCCGGCCACCGTCACGCGACCCGGTTTCGCCGGATGTTTATATTGACGGTGACTGCCCTCGCGTAACGACGTGATACCAGCCATCTTTCTCGATCAATCTAATCACGTCGCGCGCCTTCATGGTCTTTTGTTAACGATCAGTCGCCTTCATTACCTTGCATTCTAAATCGAAGCGAAAGGGAAACAAAGAGTCTTTCGGCTGCGGGAAGATCGACGCCCGCTTCCCGTGAGTTGCAAGTCTTCTATTTGCCCTTGGCTTTCTTCTTTCGCGTGAGCGCGTCGGCGCGGCCGTGGCCGCCGCCGCCCGGCGTCTCGATGCGTATGCGTTCGCCCGCTTTCAATTCCCGTGAGCCTTTCGCCGGGATGCGTCGCGCGTGCGCGTGCCCGTTCGCATCGACGCGCACCACGGCGTCGCGCCCCGTCTGTCCGTCCTCGCCACCCGCGAGGCCGTAAGGCGCACGCACGCGGCGGTCTGCGAGCAGAGACATGCGCGCGTCCACGAGCGTTTCGATCTCGCGCACGACGCCGTCTCCGCCGCGCTGCCGTCCCCGGCCGCCGGAATTTGCGCGAATGGCATACCGGCGCACGCGCAAGGGATAAGCGTATTCGAGCGCCTCGACGGGCGTGTTGAGGCTGTTGGTCATGTGCGTGTGAACGGCGCTCAGCCCGTCGAGCGCGGGGCGCGCGCCCATGCCGCCCGCGACCGTCTCGTAGTAGGCGAACTCGCGCCCCGTGCACGCGTCGATGCCGCCGATGGTGAGGTTGTTCATCGTGCCCTGACTCGCCGCCGGGATGCGTCCCGGCAGGGCGCGCGACAATGCTTTGAACAACGCGTCGACGATGCGTTGCGAGGTTTCGACGTTCCCGCCAGCGACGGGCGCGGGGGGCAGCGCGTTAACGATAGTACCGCGCGGCGCGACGATTTCGAGCGGCTCCATCAGACCCGCGCTCGCGGGGATTTCTCCCGCGCCGAGCAGGCAGCGAAAGACGTATGCGACCGCCGAGACTGTGATCGCCTCCACCGCGTTGACCGGCCCCGCGACTTGCGCCGCGCTCCCCGTGAAATCAATTCGCGCACGCTCGCCCTTGATCTCCACGCGCACGCGGATCACGCACGGCCGGTCGCCGACGCCGTCATCGTCGAGCGCGTCTTCCGCCTCGTAAATCCCGTCGGGAATTTCCCTGATCGCGGCGCGCATTATTCGCGCCGAGTAACGGATCAGGTGCGCCGCATACGCCGCGGCTTCGCCGGTTCCGGCGCGCGCGACGATTTCGAGCAGGCGCGTCGCGCCCGTCTTGAGCGATCCGATTTGCGCCGCGAAATCCGCGCGCCGCTCGTCCGCCCCGCGCACGTTCGCCAGCAAGAGGCGCATCACGTCTTCGCTCACACGGCCGCCGCGCAGCAGATGAATCGGCGGGATGCGCAAGCCCTCGCCGTAAATGTCCGTCGCCATGCCCATCGAACCCGGCGAGCCGCCGCCGATGTCCGCGTGGTGCGCGCGGTTGGCGACATAGAAAAGAGGGGAAGGGGGAAGGGGGAAAGGGGAAAGGTTAAGACCCGAACCAGCCACTCCGCCTTGACCGGAATCGGCCGCGCCACCTCGACCGGAATCGGTCACTCGGCTTTGACCTGGTGCGCTGCCTTGACCTGAACCCGCCGCGCCGTCTTTGCCCTTCGTGTCATTCGCCGCGCGGCTTCGTGTATTTACCTTTCCCCTTTCCCCTTTCCCCTTTGCCCCCATGATGTCTTCCCCGACCGCGAAGACTCCGGCGACGAGCGTCACGTCGGGCAGGTGCGTGCCGCCCGCGAAAGGGTCGTTGAGCGCTACACAGTCGCCCGGCTCGATGCGTGTTTCGCGGAGCGCGGCCGCGACGGCCAGAGGCATGCTGCCGAGATGCACGGGCATGTGGTCGCCCTGCGCGATGACGCGCCCGGCCGCGTCGAAGACGGCGCACGAATAATCGCGCCGCTCCTTGATGTTCGGCGAATGCGCCGTGCGCCGGAGCGTGATGCCCATCTCCTCCGCGACCGAGGTGTAGAGAGCACGGTAAATTTCCAGCGTGACGGGATCGAAATCGGGTTGCAGGCGTTTCATAGTTCGATGATCAGGTTGCCGCGAGCATCAATGCGCGCCGAGCGCGCGCCGACGGGCACGAGCGTTGTCGAAGAATATTCGGTGACAATGCAGGGCGTCTTCAGCCGCACGCCCGCCCCGAGGCGCTCGCGCTCGTAGACGCCGACGCGCTCCGGTGTGGTCGAGAAGTAAACGAGCGCGTTTCCGTGGGGCGCGACGAACGGCGCGCCCGCGACGCCCTCGATTCGCTCGCGCTTGAGTTTTCCCACCAGCCCGCGCGAGCGAAGGCGCGCGCTGACGATCTCGACCGCGCTCTCCGCCTGCGCGTAGCCGTAGCGCGCGAGGTGCGCACGGTGAAACGCCGCGGCGAGCGCACCCGCGGATTTCCATTCGATCTCCAGTTCAAACGATTGCCCCTTGTAACGCGCGGCCACGCTCGGCTCGTGTCGCTGCTCGCGCAGCTCGTCTCTGAAACCTTCGCGCTTGAGCGCGGCGCGCGCGGCGCGTTCCATCTGTTGAAACGCGCGTTCGAGTTCGCCGAGCCGCCCGCCCGCCGCGTCGAGCATGACGGTGCGGCTGGCATCCATGACGACATCCGAGGCGAGCGCCCCGAGCGCCGAGAGCGCGCCCGGCCTCGGCGGCACGATGACGCGCGGGATGCGCAAGCCAGCCGCGAGCGCGACGGCGTGCAAACCGCCCGCGCCGCCGAACGAGACGAGCGCGAAGGCGCGCGAATCGAATCCGCGCTCAACCGACACGACGCGCAGCGCACGCTCCATTCCGGCGTTCACCACGCGCACGACGCCGAGCGCGGCTTCGTGCGCCGTGGTTTCCTTCCCGCTCGCCGCGCTCATCTCGCGCGCGAGTCGCGCGAGAGCTTCGCGCGCGCGTGCGGCGTCCAATTCGAACGCGCCGCCGAGCAGCCCCGCGCCGCCGAAGCGACCGAGCACGAGGTTGGCGTCGGTCACGGTAGCGAGCGTGCCGCGCCCATAAGCCGCCGGGCCGGGACTTGCGCCCGCCGATTCAGGCCCGACGCGCAAACTCCCGCCCGCATCCACTCGCGCAATCGAACCTCCGCCCGCGCCCACGGTGTGAATATCAAGCACGGGCACGGCGACGGGCAGCGACGCCACCGTCGCTTCGTTCGTCGTGAGCACGCGCCCGCCCGCGCACAGGGACACGTCCGTCGAAGTGCCGCCCATGTCGAACGTGATGATGTCGGATGAGCCTGCGTCGCGCGCGGCGCGGAGCGCGCCGACGACTCCGCCCGCAGGCCCCGACAGGATAGTTCGCACCGGCTCGCGCGCCGCCGCCGCCGCCGAGATGCTTCCGCCCGAAGATTGCATCACGCGCAGACGCGGCGCGCGCAGTTTCTTCAGATACGCGCCCATGAGCGGTTGCAAATAGGCGTTGATGGCGACCGTGGAGGTGCGTTCAAACTCTCGATACTCCGGCAGGATTTCGTGCGAGATCGAGAGCGGCACGCCCAGACTTTCGAGCGCGCGCGCCACCGCCCGTTCATGTTCCGGTCGCACAAACGAGAACAGCAGACAGACCGCGACCGACTCGACGCGCGCGCGACGCAAACGTTCGACCAACGCAGCCAACGCGCCCTCGTCGGGCGCTTCCAGGACCTCGCCCGTCGCCGCGACGCGCTCGGCGACGCCGAATCGAAGCGCGCGCGGGATGATCGCTTCCGGCCGTCCGGCGTCCGGGTCGTAGAGCGCGGGGCGCGCTTGCCTGCCGATGGCGAGCACATCCTCGAACCCCGCCGTGGTGACGAGCGCGGCGCGCGCCCCGCGTCTTTGCAGCAGCGCGTTCGTGCCGACCGTCGTGCCGTGGACGATCTCCAACTCGCCCGCGCGCGCACGCACTTCACGCGCGATGCGCCGCAAGCCCTCGGCGATGGCGCGCGCCGGGTCGTCGGGCGTGGACGGGAGCTTGAAGATGCCCGGTCGCCCGTCGCGCGCCGCGTAGACGAAATCCGTGAACGTCCCGCCCGTGTCCACGCCGACGCGCACGACGCGCCGCGAATTGTTCGTTGTTGATTTAAGAGAAGGCACGGATGATTTTGACGTGCGGAAAACTCTAACCCCCCGGCGCGCGCTCCGTCGTGTTATCGCGCAGTGCTGTTAAAAAGCAGGCAGCGTCGTAATTTGATTTGTACTCTGTACCTATAGGGCACTACTGAAAAGTCGCGTCGCTTTCAGGCGCTTTCGGGCGCTGCCCAACTGCCGGAAGCATGCGAGCGGCGCGCGGCGTCGAGGACGAGTTGGGTGCGGTGGCCGTCGGCGAAGGTAGCGGCGTCGGCGACAGCCGTGCGCCCTTCGCCGAGGGCGCGAACGATCTCGTGCGCGAAGCGTGTGAAGCCGCGTGCCCAGCCGTTGTCATGCATGCCGGGAGCGAGTTCGCCGCGCGCGACTTCGACGGGTCGCCACGCGCCCGCGCCCAAGTCCGCCTGCCACAATGCGCCGTCGCCTTCGATTCTCAACGCGCCGCGCGTGCCGAAAATTTCCAGACGGTGCAGAGGCTCTCCCGCTTCGACGAAGGACAGGGAGACGCTGGCGGTCGCGCCCGTCTCGGCGAGCAACTCGCCGCCGGAGAAGTTGAGTATCAGGTTGGCCGCGTCGTCGGAAGTCACTGGACGCGGGCGGCCGCTCCCTGCGTCCGGACGCGCCTCAACGTGCGTCGAGAGTTGGCAGAAGAGGCGCGAGACGCGTGCGCCTTCGAGCAGCCAATGAAAGCCGTCTACGACGTGCGAGCCTATCGCGCCGAGCGCGCCGCCGCCCATCGTTGCGTCCGACCACCAATCCCACGCGCGCCCGTCGCCCGCGCGAGAGTCCGCACGATAGATCAATGAGGCGCGCCGCACGCGGCCGATCTCTCCAGCACGCATGATGTCGCGAGCGCGCCGCCGCCCTTCGAGGAAACGCAGTTCGTGATCGACGAGCGCGAGCGCGCCCGCCGCTTCCGCAGCGCGCCGCATCTCTTCCGTCTCCGAGGCGTTCATCGCCAACGGCTTTTCGCAGAGCACGGCCTTGCCGCACGATAAGGCGTGGAGCGTCATCTCAAGGTGCGTCGAGGGCGGCGTCACGATGCTGACTATATCGACATCCGCGCGCTCGACGACTTCGCGCCAGTCTTGCCCGACGAACGGAATCTCGAACTCGCGCGCCGCCGCTTCGGCGCGTTCGCGTCGCGCGCTCGCAATCGCCGTGACCCGCGCGCCCGCGCAGGCGCGAAAGCCCGGTATCTGTGTCGAACGCGCGAAGCCCGCCCCGATAATGCCGACGCCGATGGAGTTTCCGTTGGTCAATACCCGTCTCCCACACCGAAAGCTATTTTTGTCATGGACTCTAAACTTGAGCGAGCGCGGCGGTCAATGAAAAACGGAGAGACCGGGCGTTGAAGCCCAATCTCTCCGCTCTCAATCGTGGCCGGGATCGATCTCTCCCGACTACTTGCCGAACCGCAGGCTCGACTACTTGCCGAACCGCAGGCGGTATTCGGTCGAGTTCATGAAGCCGTTGACCATGACGCGATAACCGTCGCCACGCGTGATGACTTGCAGCCACGCGTCGTAGCCGGACTGCTCCGGCGCGCGGCGCAGGTAGCCGTAGTATTGCATCGCGACGAACGCCCCGTTGTATTCCGCCGTGTCAACCTCGCGGCTCTGCACGATGGCGCGCATCACCTGCGCTCTCGTCAGACGTTGCGGCTGGGCATCGAGCGCGGCCACGAGTTCGTCTCGCGTCAGGCGCACGGGCGCGTCGCCGTCCGGATTGGCCGGGTCGGTGGTGTTGATCGCGTTCAGCCCGTAGCGTCCGAGGAGCGAGTCAACGTAAGCGGCGCTCGTCTTCGCGCCGTGGAGGTTGAGAAACTCCGTTTGCTGCACCCACGCTTCGGTGAAGGCGCGCCGCCGGCCGTAAACTTCCTCAGCCGTCTGCCCCGTTACGCGCCGCATGTCGGCGACGAATTCGGCGTAGCTCGGCCTCCGATCAAAGGCTACGCGGTAGAAGCGATAGACGAAGTAGCCCTTCAACTCGAACTCCGTCGAGCGGAAGAACGACGAACTGACGAGGTTGCGGTCGCACTGCGCGGAAAGACTGTCGGCTTCCCGGTTGAAGGGGTCGGCGCAACGTGCGAGCACACCCGCCCAGGCGGCCAGCCCCTCGGCTTCCGGCTCGCGCGAGAGGAAGTCGAGATAGTGCTGGCGCACGAAGAAGGCGTGTACGTCAACGGGGTTCGGCTGGTCGGCCTCGTCGTTGTCCACGATGGAAAGGACGGAGGAGAACTGCGAGCCGAGCGACGCGCCCACGGGCGCGACGAGACGCAATTGAATCAACTCTCGCGGCTCGTCGTGGCCGTCGTCCACGAGCGGGACGGTGAAAGTCTTGCGGCTCTCGCCGGGCGCGAAGACGAGCGTGTCGAGCGTGGTCGCGTAGTCGCAACGCGCGAAGGCCGCGCCGCCGCCGGTCGTGCTGTCGTCGCAGCGAATGGCGCGCGAGTCGTCGAGCGTGAGGTAGTCGATGGAGGCCGTCGCGGTCACAGCGCCGGAGCGTGTGACGGTGATGACGGCGCGGCCATCGCCCTCGCCCGCCGTGAACTCTTCGGCGGCGAACCCGATGATCGGACGGTCGTCGTCCTCGATGGTAACGAAGCCGGTCGCGCTGGAGATGCTGACGTTGACGGGGTTCGAGAAGATGATCGCAAACTGCTCGGCGCTCTCCTCAACCGTGTCGCCCTTAATCTGCAAGGGGAAAGTTTTCTGTATCTCCCCCGGTTGGAAGGTGAGCGTGCCGGAGGCGGCGACGTAGTCCGAGGCGGCCGTGGCCGTGCGGTCGGCTGTCGCGTAGTTTATGGAGATAGTTTCGATTGACGGGTTCGACAGCCGCACGGTGAACTGCGCATCCGTCGTGCCGGACTGGCCTTCGAGCACGGACAGATTGACGGGGATGATTGAGGGACGACTGTCGTTATCCAGAATGGCGAGCGTGGCGGTCGCCTGCGAGCCGAGCCTCGCGTTGCCGGTCGGGCTGCTCAAGGTCAGGCCGACAGTCTCCTTAACGGCGCCCTCGTAGAGATTGTCGTTGAGGATCGGGACGGTGAAAGTTTTCGACCTCTCGCCGTCGGCGAAGGAGAGCGTGCCGGAGGTGGCCGTGTAGTCGGAGCCGGGGGTGGCCGTGCCGCCGCCGGTCGCATAGTTGACCGTGACCGTGCCCGCCGTACTGCCCGTGCGCGTGACGGCGATGGCGGCGTTGCCTACGCCCTCGCCCGCCGTGAACTCTTCGGCGGCGAACCCGATGGTCAGACGGTCGTCGTCCTGAATGGTAACGAGGCTGGTCGTGCTAAAGATGCTGACATTAACGGGGTTCGAGAAGATGATCGCAAACTGCTCGGTGCTCTCCTCAACCGTGTCGCCCTTAATCTGCAAGGGGAAAGTTTTCTGTATCTCCCCCGGTTGGAAGGTGAGCGTGCCGGAGGCGGCAACGTAGTCCGAGGCGGCCGTGGCCGTGCGGTCGGCCGTCGCGTAGTTTACGGAGATAGTTTCGACTGACGGGTTTGACAGCCGCACGGTGAACTGCGCATCCGTCGTGCCGGACTGGCCTTCGAGCACGGACAGATTGTCAGGGATGATTGATGGACGAATGTTGTTATCCAGAATGGCGAGCGTGGCGGTCGCCTGCGAGCCGAGCGTCACGTTGCCGGTCGGGTTGCTCAAGGTCAGGCCGATAGTCTCCTTAACGCTGCCCTCGTAGAGATTGTCGCTGAGGATCGGGACGGTGAAAGTTTTCGACCTCTCGCCGTCGGCGAAGGAGAGCGTGCCGGAGGTGGCCGTGTAGTCGGAGCCGGGGGTGGCCGTGCCGCCGCCGGTCGCATAGTTGACCGTGACCGTGCCCGCCGTGCTGCCCATGCGCGTGACGGTGATGGCGGCGCCCGGCGTGCCCGTACTCTCGGGCGCGTTGTATTCCGCCGCGCTGAACTCAAGTACGGACGGGATAGGCTCGCTCTCCGAGACGAGCGCCGACCGGACGAGATAAATCTGGCTCGTCGCGCCCGACGAGCCGTAGCTGTTCGGGAGCGTGGCGAAGGCGAGACCGTTCGTGCCCCAACGCACGAGGCCAACCGGAGTGTCGCCCACACCGGGGAACGTGGCGGAGCCGAGCGGGAGGAACGTATTGATGTCGTAGGCGGTGAGAACGAAGGTCGAACCCGTGCTGCCCCAGCCGGTTGAGAGGAAGAAAGCGCGTCCCAACGCCTGATCGACGACTAGCGTGCCGCCGCCGCTGTTGAACCTGCCGACGAGTGTCTCCGCCTCCGGGTCAACGATGAACCCGCCTCCCGAGTAGAGCCGGCCGCCCGCAAACTCGAACCCGTAACTGTAACCGGAGAGCAGGTTGCGCACGGTGCTGAGAACTTTGATGCCCGATGCGTCCAACTGCATCTTCGCGATTTCATTGCTGCTCGAACCGTCGCTAAGACCATAGAGCTTCGAGGGCGACGCGCCGAACTCGATGGAGGTGGTGGAACTGTAGTAGGAACCGTTGCTGCTCGTGTTCGGACGTTGCACGCCGTTGTCGTAGACGGCTACGCCGCTGTTGCTGGAAAAAGACGCCGCGCGCGAGACGGCGAGAGACTGCGGGCTGCCCGGCACGACTTCCATGTCCGCCGGTCTGTCTACACCGATGGAGAACTGCACGCCGGGGGTCTGCGTCGCAGTATCGAAACGGCGGACGGCCTTCGCGCCGTTGAGGTGGACGTAGAGAACTTCGCCGTCGTCGGAGATGGCGAGTTTGCCCGGCTCGCTGCCGATGAAGGTTGACGCGCCGATTGCGCCGGTCTTCGGATCAACCGACGTGATGGTGTTGCCCCTCGTGGCGCCCGCTGTGCTCGGCACGCTCGCGTAGAGCGTTTGCGTCGCCGCGTTGATGACGAGATCATTGGCGGGCAAGTTGACCTTGTCGACGATGGTCGGGATATAGACGGGCGTAGGCGTGGGCGTAGGCGTGGGCGTGGGCGTCGCCGCCGGGATCGGGTCGGAAGCGTCTACGAGGGCCGACTGGATCAGGAAGATACGGTCTTGGGCGCGAAAGGCCAGCCCGTTCTTGCCCCAGCGCACGAGGCTCGACGGCGGCATGTCAAAGCCACTCCCCCCGTAAATTCCCGGAAGCGGGATAGAGGCGATAGGGCGGAAGGTATCGAGTTCGTAGGAGCGCAGAACTGGGCCGGAGTCGTAGAGGTTGGTCAGGAAGAAGGCGCGGTTCTTCGCGGCGTCAATCGTCATCACGCTGCCGGACTCAAGCCCGGAGAAGCGGCCTTTGATGGCTCCGGTTTCGGGATCGACGACGATGCCGCTGGATATGTACAAGAGGCCGCCCACGAGTTGCGTCTGCCCTGAATTCGATGAGCTGGGCGAGCTGAGGCTCGTCAGCCCGTTCGAGTCAACGGCGACTTTCTGCACGACCCCGCTGCCGGCGTAGAGTCTGGTCGGCGAAGCGAACTCGACGGGGCCGCCTGAGTTGAGCGACTGCGGGCGGGGCTCGCCTTCGTCGTAAACCGTCATACCGACGGCGTAGCTGGCTTTAATTTTACTGACGACGACCGTGCCGGGGCTGCCGGGCATCACGGCGATGTCGTCGGGCAAAAACGGGCCGTTGGAGGAGGAGTTGCCGAGGTTAAACTTGATACCCGCAATTTGCGCCGACACGTCGAGCTTGCGCACCGCGCCTGCGCCGTTCAGGCCGACATACATCGTCTGCCCATCGTCGGCGAGGGCGAGCCGCGACGGTTCGCTCCCGACGAAGAGCGAGGGGCCGATTTCGCCCGTCTCCGGGTTGAGCCGCGTGACGCTGTTGCCTCGCGCGCCCGCCGCGCTCGGCACGCTTGCGTAAAGCTGTTGGCTCTGTGCGCTGTAGATGAGATCATTCGCGAGCAGCGGAATCCGACGGATGAAGGTAGGCACGGGCGAAGGCGTCGGCGTGGGCGTCGGCCAGACAACCGGTGTCGGCGTCGGGTCAGGCTCGGAGGAAGGTATTAAAGAGGTTTGGACGAGATAGAGTTTGCCGCTGTCGGTGCGGAAGGCCAGGCCGTTCGCGCCCCAGCGCACCATCGTCGTCGCCTGACCCGTGATGCCGGAAAGCGTGGCGGAACCGGCGGGCACGTAGGTGTTGAGGTCAAACGCCTTCAACGTGAGCGCGCCGTTGTTGAGGTTGTCGCGCGTCAAATAATAGGCGCGACCCGCCGCGGTATCAATAGCGAAAGCGTTCGTCGAGACGCCGGAGAAAGTGCCGAGCAGCGTCTGCGTCTCGGGGTTGACGACTTGGCCGGTGGAACTATAGACGAGGCCGTTCGCAAATTTGATGCGGGCGGACACGATGAAAGAGGCATAGCCCGTGACGGTCACGCCGGAGGCGTCAACGGTCATTATTTGCAGACCGTCATAGACCGTGCTGGCGTAGAGTTTCGACTCGTTGGCGGAGAAGGCGAGGAACTGCGCGCTACGGCTCCAATCCGGGCCGATCTTCGACCGCTGCACGCCGTTATCGAAGACGGCGACGCCGGCTCCGTTCTGGCTGGAATCGGCATAGTTTCTGGCGACGGCCACGAGGTTCGGGTTGCCCGGCGCGACGGCGATGTCCTTCGCCGTGTGGTTCCCTGAGATAGAATGCTGCCCGAGGGAGAACTGTTGGCCGGGCGCGCCCGTCGCCGTGTCGAAGCGGCGGATGGTGTAAGACCCGTCGAGCGAGACGTAGAGCGTGTGCCCGTCGTCGGACATCGCCAGCTTACCCGGCTCGCTGCCGATGAAGATGGGCGCGCCCGTCGCACCCGTCACCGGGTTGATGGAGACGATGCTGTTGCCCGCCGCGCCCGCGCTGCTCGGCACGCTCGCGTAAAGCATGCGGTCGGCCGGGTTGTAGATGACATCGCTGGCGGGCAGCGACAACGCCCGGACATACTCCGCAAGCGGTTGCGCGTCGCCCGCATCGGCCGGTGCGCCGTCGTCCTGCGCCAGCACGGTCAGGCGCGTGAAGGCAGGCGACACACTGACGACCGCCGCCAAAATGATCAGTACGTAGACGACCGCCCGAACACGAATCGAGCGCGAGGAATGGGGGTTTTTGCGAGGCATTGAAACTCCAATTGAAATAGGAATTGATTGTCGGCTGCTCTCGTTGCGGGCAATTGCGGCGCGGTTTTAAGAGCAAAGATTTAGCCGGATAACTCTTTCCTGAGGCGTTAGGCGCGAGCGTCAAGAGATGTGAGGTCTTTCATCAACGATGCGGGCGCGTGATAACTCTCCGACCGGAGATTGCGAACAAGTGAGACTCGAACAAAGGAACGTGACGAATTGCCTGCTGGCAGTGCCGGACACGCAAGGTATCGGATGATAAGTTTAGCGCCGCGCATTGTCAACATTTCCGACGGGTAAATTTAAGGAGCGTGAGTTGGAGATTCGAGAAAGTGCGTTTGCGTCGCCCACGCGGCGCATGCCGCCCTTGTTGACAGGGTTAATGCCCTCTGTAGGATTCGAACCTACAACCAACGGATTATGAGTCCGCTGCTCTAACCGTTGAGCTAAGAGGGCAGAAATCTCAAGAAGCGCGGCGGCGATTATAGGGTCGCGTGCCGGAGGCCGCAAGCGGGCGCTTCGTTAATCGGAGCTTTCGCTTTGAGCGAAACCGGGCGCGGCCATGAGATTCTTGATCTGGCGCAGGTGGCGTCCTTCGTGGAGGCCGATGAAGGCGAGCCACTGTGCGATGTCTAACTCGCCGAAGGCGGGATGCGGGTAAGTGGCCGCGTTGAGGTCTGCGGCTTCGAGGCGCGGGCGCATGGCCTCGATCTCGGAGCGCGTGCGCCGGAGGCTCGCGAGCGCATCGGCGAGCGCGACGTTGCCGCTCGGCCTCACACGTTCGGGCGCGGTCAATTTCACTTCCTTCACCTGCTCGATGAAATCGTCGAGTGAAAAGGGACGAAAGGGCGGCGCGCCCGCGCCGGTTTGCGCGTCGCCGCCGCCGCCGTCGCCGGTGTTGACCGCAGCGTTTGCGCTCTCGCTCTTCCTGAGCAACATGCCGATCAGTTGCACCATGCTCTGTTCGAGGATCGAGAGGTGGTCTACGATCTCTGCGATTGACCACTCGCCTTCGGCGGAGCGGAAAGTTTGTTGCGCCGGGCTTAAGTTTTCAACGCGCTCGGCGAGCTGTCGGCGAACGGTATCGTTGGCGGCGTAGATGTCCGCGATGCTTTGATAGATCAAGGGGGCGTTGGCTCCTTTAGTTTAAAGTCGGCCGCGCGCGCTCTTTAACTGAGCACGACGGCTTGCGGGCTGAGTTGGAGGACGTGCCAGCGCAGATAGCCGCGCGTCGGCTCGGGGCTGTTTTGATAATAGCGCACGAAGCCGGTGCGCACGAGCAGCGTCTCCGGCTGCAACCATTCGAGACGGATGACGGGGTTGAACGAGACGGGCGTGCCGCTGGGGGGAGCGGCCGGTGCGGGCGTCGCGGCCGACTCGCTGGCTTTGCCGTCGGGCGGAGCGGCGCGTTTGAGTTTCGTCGCGTCGTAAGAGGCCGAAGCGTTGAGCAGGGGTTCGCGCAAGGAGAGGCGCGCGCCGGTCGGCGAGCCGCCGATGGCGTCGTAGATCGCCACGTCCGTCTCTGCGGCCGTGGCGACCTTCGCCGAGTCGGGCGACCAGACGGGCGGCGCTTCCATCAGTTGATCGTCGAGGAGGCGTTCGCGCCCGTCCGCGCGTTCGATGATGCGCGGGCGACCGGCGAACTCCCGCCCCTCGTTCATGCGCGCGTCGAGTTCGTCCTGACGGCAGGCGAGCGCGGCGAGAGCGCGGCTGTCGGGCGACCACGCGAGGTTCAGGTAAATGAGGCCGTCGCGCGTGGTGAGCGGTCGCAAATTTTCGCCGTTGCGGTCGGCAAGGTAAATCTGATCGGTCTTGAAGACGGGGACGGGCGCGATGAGCGGCGCGATTGACGGCGTCGGCACGGGCGAGGCGTTCGGGTCGAAAGCGGGCGGCGCGGCGGGCGGGAGATCGTCGGCCGGTGTCGGGCTGGGCGTTGCGTTTGGCCGCTCGCGACCGATGAAAGCGATCCACTGCGCGTCGGGCGACCAGGCGACGGCCGAGAGCGTGATGCCTTCCAAATTCTGCGGCAGGATGTTGCGCACGAACATGCCGTCGGAGCCGTAGAGGTCTATGCGAAAAGTGTTATCGGCGGGCTGACCGCCGCCCGGGTCGTAGAGCGCGAGCGCGCGCTGCCCGTCCGGCGAGAGAACGGTGCGGAGTAGCGCCTGATCGGTGCGGCTCGTCTCGAACTGCGTCTTAACCGTTGCGAGCAGGTCTTCGGGCGCATCCAGCTTCAAGTTCTCCGGCAGCAAGTCTTCGCTGACATCCGTCTCCAGACGATAGGCGAGCCGCGCCGCCGGCACATCGCGCAGGGCGCGCGGGCGCACCTCGCTGATCCCCAACTTCTCGCCAACCGATCTGCATCCGCCCGCGACGCACACGACCGCGAGAAGCGCGCACACAACAACCGCGCACGCACGCGACTTCAAAGCCCCGCGCGCGCCGACGGGCGAAGACAAACGCCCTTGATTTCCCTGCTTGATTTTTTTGCTCATATCAAACGGGAAATGATAGGAAGCCGCGCCACCTCTGTCAATGCGCGGCTCCGGTCAACGTGTGGCTTCGATCAAGGTGTGCCTACGGTCAACGTGTGGCTTTTATCTAAGGTGCGGCTTCGTTCAGCGACGGGGTGTGCGCGGCGCTACCGGGTGCGCGGCGCGTCTGTGCGTGCGGCGCGGCGCGACGCCGGGCGCGGCGGGCGGCGTCGCGCCGGGTGCGGCCGGGTCGCCCGTCAGTTCGCGCGCGAGCGCGGGGTCGAGCGCGAGCAGGGCGCGCATCGTCGTGCGAGGCGAGAGGTGCGCGCGATCCGTGTGATCGTGTTCGACGCAGTTGTGCGCGAGAGCGCGCGCCGTGCGCCGCGCGAGCGTCTCGACGCCGGGCGTGCGCGCGATGTAAGCGCGCACGGCGAGCGCGCCGATCAGATCGCATGTCAACTCTTCACCGCGCCGCGCGCTGATGCGAAGCCTCGCCGCACGGCTTGCCCGCTCGGCCACTCCGCGAAAGAGCGACTGCAAACTACCGCCCGCGCCGTCGGCCGCGTGCGTCAACTCGTGAGAGAGCACGCCGAGCATCCCTTCGTCCGAGCGCAGCCCGGCGAGGAAGATCGTGCCGAAGCGAATCGTGCGCGGCTCTTTGTAAACCACAGAGGCGTTGTCGCGCAGTTCCATGTCCGGCTTGATCACGTTGACCTGCGAGAGACGCGCGAAAGCCCCGCGCAGGGAAGGCGAGTCCTTGAGGCCATACTCACGCACGAGTCTTCTGAGCGATTCGGCCGCCAGAATTTTCGCTATCGGCAGCAATCTCCGCGCCCGCTCCGCCCCCGCCACGACTTCCGTGTGCCGCACGGGCAGCGACGGCCGCGCCTGCATCTCGTCAATCGGCGCGCTCCCCTGCGGGTCAAACTCTCTCTCCGCGCAGGCGACGTTTATGGCGCGCCGCACGAGTTCGTCAATATCGCGCCCCGCCTCGACACGTCCCCCGCCAGCGCGGCGCGCCTCCCGCGACTGCGCGCGCGCGTCCGGCGCGACGCACCACAGCCCGCACGCGCAGGCGAGCGCAACGCACCACAGCGACGCACGCCTCCGGCGTCGTTCGTTCCGCTTGCCGCGTTGAAGAGTTGGTTCCGGCATAGAGTTGTTTCGGTTCAACGGTTGCGCCAGACGGGCTTGCGCTTCTCCATAAACGCGTCGATGCCCTCGCGCGCGTCCTCCGTCTTCATCAACTCGTTCAGGTAGAGACTCTCCACGCGCGCCAGCGATTCTTCCAGACGTTCGCCGCGCGAAATGTCGAGAGCGCGGCGCGTGAACTCCAAAACGGGCGCGGACAGTTCGCGCAGTCGCGCGAGTATCTCCTGCCCCTTCGCTTCGAGCGCGTCGGGCGCGACGACGTAGTTAACGAGTCCGAGCCGCAGGGCTTCCGGGGCGTCGATCAACTCGCCCGTCAGTATGAGTTCGCGTGCGCGCCGCTCGCCGATGACGCGCGGCAGCATGACCGCCGCCACCGGAGGAAATACGCCCAACTTGATCTCCGGCTGACCGAAGCGCGCGCGCTCCGTCGCGACGACGATGTCGCACGCCGCCACCAATTCGCACCCGCCGCCGAGCGCCGCCCCGTTCACCAACGCCACGACCGGCTTCGCCATCGCGTCCAACGCGCGGAAGATGTTATGAAACGATTCGAGCATCTGGTAGATCGTCTCCGCCACATGCTCCTCAATCGCCACGCCCGCACTGAAGGCGCGCGCCTCCGGTGCGGCCTCGAACACGACCGCCACCATCTCACGCGCCCCCGCGCACTCTTCGAGCGCCCGCCCCACCTCGCGCATCATCGAGATGTTCAGAATGTTCAACGGCGCGCGCGCAAGCGAGATGCGCCCCACGCGATCCTCGACAGTAAAACCTATGTGCCGGTAGCTACTCATAACAGTAAGCAGTGAGCAGTAAGCAGTGAGCAGTCGGAAGACAGTTTTGACTGCTTACCGCTCACTGCTTACTGCTTACTAAAGTAATTGCCCGCCGTCAACCCGTATGACTTCGCCGGTGATGTGGCGCGCGGCCTGTGAACAGAGGAAGGCGACGACGGAAGAGACTTCTTCCGGTTCGCCGATGCGCCCGAAGATCGTCTCGCGCGCGGCCTCTTCGACGACTTCCGCGGGCAGGCGTTCGATCATCGGCGTGCGTATGAAACCGGGCGCGACGGCGTTGACGTTAATGCCGTCGCGCCCGAGATCGGCCGCCGCCGCGCGCGTGAGCGCGACGACCCCGGCCTTCGATGCGGCGTAGTTGCTGATGCCGAAACGACCGCGCAGGGCTTCGATGGAGGCGACGTTGACGATCTTTCCCGCCCCCTGCGCGCGGAACACGCCCGCCACGGCGCGGATGTAATTGAAAGTGCCTTTGAGATTTACGTTCAGCACGCGCTCCCATTGCGTTTCGGTCATCTTCCAGATGGGGGCGTCCTCGGTCGTCCCCGCGGCGTTGACGAGGATGTCTATGCCGCCGAGGCGCACACGCGTCTCCGCGATGATGCGTTCGGCTTTGCCATAGTCAGCCACGTTCGCGTGGAAACTCGCGACGCGCGCGCCCGCTTCGCGAACAAGGCGCGCGGCGTCCGTCATCAAATCCTCGCCCGCCAGATCGACTATCACGACGCCGCTCGCCCCGCCGCGCGCAAACTCAAGCGCGCACGCGCGGCCTATCCCCGAAGCCGCGCCCGTCACGATGGCAACCTGACCGTCGAACCTCATCGGCGCATCAATCGTTCATCCGTCTCAACTACGTCATCCGTCCGTCTATTCGCCCGCGCCGCTTTTTTGCCCGAGCGTGTAGAGCCAACCATCGTAGAGCCGCTTTTGTTCGGGCGTCTGCGTGGCGAGCGGCACGATGCGATAGTTCTCTTCGGCGCGGCCGCCGAGTTTGAACGTGACGTTGCGCAGTTCGTCCAGACGAAAGACGGTGAGCCGCACTTCGTCGCCCGGTCGGCGTTCTTCGAGCCGCGCGTTGAAGGTCGTCAGGTTAACGCGCTGGCCGTCGAGGGCGACGATCTGATCGTTGAAGGTGATGCCCTGATTGTAAGCGGGCGTGCCGGCCGGGACGCTCGAAACTATGAGGCGGTCGGCGTCCTGCCGCAGGTTCGCGCCGAAGTAGGCTTTCGGCGCGGCCGGTTTCGACGGATCGGCCACCGAAGCGGCCACGGTCTGCAATTGCAGGCCGACGGCGGCGAAGGCCGTGTTGTAATCCAGTTCCTCGCGCCCGCGCACGAAGCGCCGGAAGAAATCATCGAGACTCGCGCCCGCCGCCTGTTCCGCCGCGCGCTGAAAATCTTCGGGCGTGTAGTTGCGATTCTTCTTCGCGTGCTCGTTGTAGAGAGCGCGCATCACGTCGTCGAGCGAGCGCGCGCCCGACGAGCGGCGGCGTATTTCGAGATCGAGCAGGAGACCGACGATTGCGCCCTTGTCGTAATAAGAGATGGCCGAGTTGAGCGTGTTTTCGTCCGGGCGGTAATACTTGATCCAGGCGTCGAAGCTGGCCTCCTCGATGCTCTGCTCAAGACGGCCGGGCGTGTTCTGCAAACCGCGAATGGCGTTGGCAATGGTCGTCAGGTATTCCTTGTCGCCGATGACGCCGGCGCGGCGCGACAAAATGTTTTCGTAATAACTCGTGAGGCCTTCGGCCACCCACAGCAGGCGCGTGTAATTCTCGCCCGTGTAATCGAAGGGGCCGAGCGCATCGGGGCGTATGCGCTTCACGTTCCAGAGATGGAAATACTCGTGCGCGACGAGCGAGAGGAAATCATCCCAGGCGGCTTCGGGGCGAAACGCGTGGCGACGCCAGATGAGCGCGGTCGAATTTAAGTGTTCGAGTCCGCCGCCCGCCGACGGGTGAAGCATCAACATGAAAGTGTAATCGCGGTACGGCACGTCGCCCATCAACGCGACCGTTGCCTCCACGATCTTCTGCACCTCGCGCCGCAGACGCTCCGGGTCATAATTGCCCTCGCCGTCGATCACGATGCGGTGCGGAACGTTGCGCACCTCGAACGAGATCGTCTTGAAGTCGCTGGCGAGAAACGGCGAGTCGTAGAGCACGTCGAAGTTGTCGGCGCGAAACGTGTTGCGCTGCCCGGAGACGGGGGGCAGCCCTGTCGCCACCTTCCAGTCGCCGAAAGGCACGACGCGCACGGTCGAAGGCGCGCTGAGTTGCCCGTCCACGTACATCAACAGCGCGGCGTTGTTCCAGAAAGCATGACGGTCGTGCAATTCGTTCGTTCGCACCGTCAGCTCATTCGCATAGACACTGTAGGTTGCGCGCAACTCACGCGCCGCGCCGCCAGTCTCCACGCGCCAAGTGTTCTTATTGATTTTGCGCCACGCGAGCGGCCGATTGCCGCCCCCCGCTTCCATCGCCGCGAAATCCTGCACGTGCCGCGCGTATTCACGGACGAGATACGAACCGGGCGTCCACACGGGCATCACCAGATCGACCTGCGCCGGAAGGTTCGTCGCGCCGCCGCCTACGCGCATCTCGACCTGCAACAGGTGTGTGTGCGGTTCGGGCATCGAGACGGTGTAAGAGATTTCGGGCGAAGCTGTGGAAGCGGGCGCGCGGTTATTCCTCTGCTGCGCCCCGACGCCCTGCGCCGCGGCCAAAACCAGAAACCACGCGAGCATCGACAGTGACATGCGACGTAAAAGCATCGTATACAACTTTCCTTTACTTATGCTGGATGTGCGTTAGAAGTCCTTCCGATCCCGCATCTTACTACGAAAGTCGATGCCGCCACCATCCAGCCTACGCCGAAACTTTTTACATCCGTCAAACGAAGAAAACAATTGCATTTACCAACTCTTAACGGTTAATCTTCGTCGTGCCGTGGTTCTCTCCTCCCTCGAGCGCCTGCCGTGCCTCCGCGCAGCGGTCTTCATGAAAACACGAAGACCGTGCCGCCGGAGGCAAATCACAGCGGCAACGGCAAGGACTGAAAATGAAGGAAGTGCCTAGAACAAGGTGAGCAAACTTTGGACGAAATTCAGCGTTATCTCCGTTACTAACTCAATTGACGCATCCTCATCGTCAAGTTCTTCTCCGAGATCAGTTGAATCGGAATTTACAACTGCCGTTGTCGAAGGCGGCGGCGGCGGCGTGATCCAGGGATATATGATTCCTTCTGCCGGTGCGGCATTGGCAAGAATCAAAACTAAAACTAGTGTGGCAAACAGTTGTTTAAGGGGTTTCATGGTGTCTCCTGCAAGAAATATGCGTTTAAAGGTAAGACCCGACGGGTTTCTAAATCAGCTAAAACTTTCAGGGAGAATCATAAGGAAACGTCAAACGTGTTGCAAGTTATTTAGCAACATTACGTAAACGTAGATTTATCATATGCTTACAAAGAAAATGGTTAATCATGTAGATGTTTCGGCCTCCGGGCCTGTCGAGCGGGCGCTACATTGCTGTCAATTTGCCAAAGAGCTTGAAGAATCCGGCAATTACGAAGCCGCGCTCGAAGTGATGAGCGAGTTTTGGCCGTCGGTCGATGAGCGTCCCGAAGTTGATGAATTGGATAACTTTACGGCGGCGGAGATTTTGCTGCGCGCGGGAGCTTTATCGGTATTTACAGGCGGGACGAAACACCCTGACGGCAATTACGAACATGCGAAGAACCTGATCAGCGAAAGCATTAGACTATTTGAAGCTACAGGGCGCACGGAGAAAATAGTTGAGGCGCAGACGGAACTTGCGCATTGCTATGCCAGAGGGGGAGCTTACGACGAAGCCCGTTCGATACTCCAACTCGCTCTGTCGCAGTTGGGCAACAGCGAGCGTGAGAGCGAACAGAGGGCTGCGACCCTGTTACGCAGTTCTATCGTTGAAGCCTCGGCCACCAGATTCAACGATGCCCGCCAGCTTTTGCTGGAAGCCGCGCCCCTGGTCGAGGTGAGCGCCAATGACGCGATTAAAGGACAATTCCACGCGCACTTTGCAATCGTGCTGGAGATGCTCAGCAAAGGAGAAAATCGCGCTGATTACGTAGACCGCGCCCTCATCGAATATGCCGCCGCGAGTTTCCACTTCGAGCGTGCGGGTCATACGCGCTATTACGCAAGCGGCGAGAACAACATCGGCGTCCTGCACCTTAAAGCAGGCAGATTCGCCGAAGCTCACGAACATCTTGATCGCGCACGCCGCATCTTCACCAGCCTCAACGACCACGATACCGTCGCGCAGGTAGACGACACGCGGGCGCGCGTCTTTATCGAGCAGCAAAAGAATAGAGAGGCCGAAGAGGCGGCGCGCAAAGCCGTACAATCTTTAGAAAACAGCGGGCAGCAAAGACTCTTCGCCGAAGCCCTGACGACGTGGGGAACATCTCTGGCGCGGTTGGGCAGAGTAGAAGAGGCGCGCACGGCGTTGCAGCGTGCGTTTGAAGTGGCCGAGCGCGCGGGCGCTCTCGAAGAGGCCGGGACAGCTGAATTGACGATGCTTGAGGAACTCGGCGAGCATCTGACGGTTGCAGACTTACGCGCGATCTACGAGCTGGCCGATTACTTGCTGGCGGCGACGCAGCAGCCAGGCATCCTCAAGCGATTGCGGGCTTGTGCGCGGCGCGTGATTGCGGCCGAGCGAACACACAATATCGAGTTCGACACTTCCGGGTTCGCATACGGGTCGGAACAGACGGCGGCTCTACTCAGGGACGCGCACTTCGTTTCGCATTCGCAAGGGGCGGTGCTGTTGACGGGCGAGACGGGGACGGGCAAGGAGTTGCTGGCGCGTTTGATACACGAGTGGAGCGGCCGCCCCGGTCAGTTCATCGCCGTCAACTGCGCGACGCTGTGTGAGACGTTGATCGAGTCGCAATTGTTCGGCCATGTGAAAGGCAGTTTCACGGGCGCGACCGAGGATTATCCGGGCGCGGCGCGGCTCGCCGCGGGCGGCACGCTCTTTCTGGACGAGATCGCCGAGTTGAGCGCGGCCAATCAGAGCAAGCTGTTGCGCTTCGTCGAGTACGGCGAGATTCATACCGTGGGCGCGGGCGCGCCGGAACGCATCGACGTACGCGTGATGGCGGCGACGAATCGTGTGATCGAGAGTGAAATCGAAGCCGGGCGTTTCCGCAGCGATCTGTTCTACCGTCTGGGAAATTTCCATCTGGAATTACCGCCGCTGCGCGCGCGCGTCGAGGATATTCCCGTCATCGCGGGGCAATTCATACGCGAGGCCATGATGCGGCAGGGCAAGCGCGTGCGCTTCACTTCCGAGGCGGTCGAGGCGATGTGCCGCCTGCCGCTGCAAGGCAACGCGCGCGAGTTGCGTTCGCTCATCGAGCGGACGATGATGGCGGCCACCGACGGCAGTACCATCGAGGCCGACGCCGTGGAGACGGTCGCACTGCGCCTGACGGGCAAGGCCGACTTCGCAGACCCGTGGGCGAACTTCTCGCTCCGCGAAGAGGTGCAGCGTTTCGAGGAACGCCTCATCGAGAAGGCTCTGAAGGACGCGCAGGGGAAAGTGTCGGGCGCGGCGCGACTGCTCGGCTTCAAACATCACGAATCTCTCACATGGCGTCTCAAAAACAGGAACAAGGGGCTGCTACCTGCAAGAACACCCGCAAAACCCCGCAAGCGCAGCATTATCAAGAACTACAAACCGAAGGGCAACTGACCCCCGGTAAATTTTCCATCACACCCCTCTGCGGCGGCGAACGTGCGCCTTAAAACGGCCTCGTTTCGTCGTGGCTTGATTCCTGCATGTAGAAAACGGGAACACGACCGTCTCGCCATATGGGCGGTACGTGTTTCGGCGATAAGCTGCGCGTCTTGAGCGACACCCACCCCTCTCGCTTCAATAAAGGCCGTGCGTCGCGTCCCGATTCTCACTACAAGGATATCAGCCGGGAATGTTACCCATCACCATTCTGTACGCCGAGGATTTTCAACCCGTCAAACACATCGTTAAAGAGACGCTCGAACTGGAAGGCTGGCGCGTCGAAGACTGCGACGACGGCATCACCGCGCAGCACCACATCGAGAGCCGCGCCTCCTACGACCTCATACTGCTCGACGACGACCTGCCGGGGTTGACCGGTCTCGAACTCGTCGCGCTCGCGCGCACGCTCGAACATCGCCGCCACACGCCCGTCGTCATGCTTTCGGCCACCGAACGCCGTCGCGACGCGCGCATCGCCGGGGTCAACATCTTTTTGAAGAAACCCGAAGGCATGAAGTCGCTCGTCAAAACGATCAAGCTGCTGCTTTGTGAGATGGCCGAAAGTAAGAGATGAAGAGTGAAAGCGGGTTCAGGATGCGAGAACTCGTTTGATGACGACGCACGCGGTCTTTCACATCCGGCTCCGGTATCTCGACAACCGGCTCTCGTCCTTCCCAATCCGGCTCCCGTATCCCGAAGACTGATTCTTATCCTTTCACCGTCGCTTTCTTTTCTCGCCGCGCCCGCTATAATTTTCTCTCGCACAAGTCGATGGGAGAGAGGAGGCGGCGGAAGATTATGGCGGTCGTGACGTGTGGGAATTGCGGCGTGAAGAATCGCGTAAATGAGGCGGCGGCGCGGAAGAGTTCGCAAGCGGTGTGCGGGCGGTGCGGCGCGAAACTGACGGCGCATGCGGAGACGCAGACGGGCGGCGCGGGCGAAAAGCCCTTCACCGTGACGGATGTGAGTTTCGCGCGCGAGGTGCTCGGCGGCGGCGCTGTTCCCGTGCTGCTCGATTGCTGGGCTGAATGGTGCGGGCCTTGCCGCATGATCGCGCCCACTCTCGACGAACTCGCCGCCGAGGCGCAAGGCCGCTATCGTATCGCCAAGTTGAACGTCGATGAAAACCCGCAGACCTCGGCGCAGTTCGGCGTCCGCAGCATCCCGACCCTGCTCATCTTCAAACACGGACAACTCGTCGAACGAATCGTCGGCGCGCAACCCAAGCAGGCCATCGCCGCGCGTCTCGCGGCACACGTCTGAACTATAGGGGAAAGGGAAAAGGGTAAGGGGGAAAGGAGAAAGTGAATGAGAAGGCGCGTCGGGCGCTTCCGGTTCGCTTCCTTTTCCCCTTACCCTTTTCCCTTTCCCCTTAGTTTTATTTAACCGTCACGGTCAACTTCCGCGCGCCGCAGGATGACTTGAAGGTAACGTCGAAGTTGCCGGTGTTTTTGCTGATCGAGGTGATGGTGAATCTGACCGAGTCAGTACCGGCGTTGCCTTGCGCCTCACGAAGGATGATGATGTCCGACCAGTTGTCGGTGGCGGCGTTGATGCCCGCGAGGTTACTGCTGCCTTCGAGACTCACAAGGACGCCGGCCGAGCCGCCGCTGTTGCTCAACTCCAATACGCTTGCGCTCAAGACGAGCGCGCATGCTCCCTGCTCCGTCCTCGTCCTCTTAGCTTCGACGGGTGCGGGCGTCTGTGTCGGCGCGGACGACGGTGCGGCGGCGGTCGTTGCCTTGGGCGTCGCCTGCGTGTCGGACTGAGTTGAGGGCGTAGGGGTGCGCGTCGGCGGCTCCTGCGGCGAGGGGCTTGCGACCGGCGTCTCGGGAGCGGAAGACGGAGACGGAGACGGTGTGGCCGACGGCGCGACGCGAGGAGCGCCCGGGGTGTTTGAGACGGACGGCTCAGGCGTCGCTTCGACGGCGGGCGCGGCGACGGCGGGCGCGGCGACGGAGGGCGCGTTGGACGGGTTGGCGCTCACGGCTCCGAGCGTGGCGAGGCGCGCGGGCGCGGGGCCGATCTGCGCGTCGAGTCCGGCGGGCGATCCGTTGACTTTGGTATAGAGAGATTCGATGACGGCGCGGCGCGCGGCGTCCGGCGCGTCGGGGTTGTAGCTTTTGATGTAGGCGGCGAGCGCGTCGCGTTCCTGCCCACCGGTGGCGAGCGCGGTGCCGAGACGCCACTGCGCCGTGCGCCAGTAGAGACTCCGCTCCGGCAGCACGCTCACGGCGCGACGAAGTGCGACCGCGGCTTCCGTTGTCTTGCCCTGACCGAGCAAGGCCATGCCGGTCAATTCTTCGATGCGGCCGCGCAGTATGTTCGAGATGGCATTGCGCGGCAGCGTGGGGAGGTCTGGGGTGGAGCCTTGCGCGATGGCGGCCGCGCGTGTATCGCGCAACTCGTCGGCGGTCGTCGCCGCCGTCGCTTCCGGCGCGCCAATCGCGGCCTCGACGTTCGTGCGCGCGGCGTCCGTCAACTCAAGCACGGTTCCGAGCGCGACGCCGCGCCGCAGCAGGCGACTCGCCGCGTATAGCTGACGGAAGGCGCGCATCTCGTCCGTGCCGGAGGTGAAATCATTCGCGGCGGCCGAAACGGCGGCAGAAGCGTCGGGTCGCGTCGCCGCGCCGCCTTCGCCCGCCGTTGCGCCGAGCGCGAGGTTGAGGGCGAGCAGGCTTTTGAGCACGCGCGCGTTCGCCTCCGTGTCGGCCGCCTTCGCTTGAAAGATGCTGGCGCGGCGTTCGGGCGCGAGCAGTTCGATGAAGCTCGCCGCGCGAGCCGCGCGTCTGCCCGCGAGTTGAGTTTCGAGTTGACCGTCTTTGAGCGTGAAGCTGCGCGTGAGTTCGTTGAAGGCTTCGTCGTAGAGACCGGCGGCTGCGAGCGCGTTCGCCAGTTCGTAATCGAGCGTGGGGAAACGCCCGTACTGACGCGCGAAGCGCAACGAGCGTTCAGCTTCGAGCGGCAACTTGTTGGCGATGAGCGCGCGCGCCAGCGCGATCTGTGCCCATGTGAATCGCGGTTCGAGCCGCACGGCCTGACCCGCCAAGTCGAGCGCGCGCGTCCGCTCGTCGTGCGCCGCATACCAGTAGGCCGCGCCCGTGAGCAGCGGCAGGTTGCGCGGCTCGACGGCGAGCGCGGCTTCGAGTTCGCGTTCCGCTTCCTGGCGCTTACCGGCGTCGAAGAGGGCGAGCACTATTCCCGTGCGCGCGCTGCGGTCATTCGCATCGGCCGCGAGCAACTCGCGGTAGAGCGCGAGCGCTTCAACGGGTTTGCCCGTCGCGCGGCGCAAGTCCGCGAGGCTATGGCGCGCAGGCGCGGAGCGCGGGTCGAGTTCGACGGCGCGCGCGTATCCGGCCGCCGCTTCGTCGAGCCGGAGCGCGAGGCGGTGCGCCGCGCCGAGCGCCTGATGCGCGGCCGCCAGATCGGGCGCGATTGCGATGACCGCCTTCGCCACTCGCGCGGCCTCGTCGGCCTGTTCGACGCTCACATGGAAACCCGCGAGCGCGAGCAGGCGTTTGGCGTTCGCGCCCGCCTTGGCCTCGATGGCGCGCGCGAGTTCGAGCGCGGCGGCGGTCTGCCCGCGCAGGAACAAATTCGCGGGCAACTGCGAGACGACTTCGTAGTACAACTTGTCGGACATGTCGGCGGGCGCAAGCGCAACCGCCTGTTTGAAGAGTTCGACGCCGGACGCGGCTTCCTGCGCCTGCAAACGCTCGTCGCCGAGCGCGGCGTGTGCGCTCACGAGTTGCTCGGTCGCACGCGTCCTGTGCGACGAACGCGGGTTGGCTTCGAGAAAAGCGCGCAAGCCCGCGATGCGTTCGGCCAACGGCAGTTTGAGCAGCGTTTCGAGTTCCGCCTTCAACGCCTCGTCGCCCCGCGCGGCGCGTCCCCTCGGGGACTGTGCGGCCGTACGCCCGCCGCCCGCCGCCGGTTGTTTCTGCTGCGCGACGATTGCGCCTGCCGTCGTGGCGGCGGTTGTGAGACCCACGAGCAGGATCGGTAAACAGACGTTTGAGAGCGTTTTTGAAATATTCATAACAAACTTTCAATTCTCTATCCGAAAAGATTTTAAGAAGCTGCCAGCAAAGTCCCGGCAGGGACGATTGCTAATAGCCCGGCCATTTATGGCCGGGATAAGTTGAAAGATAAGGTGTGAGTCCCGTAGGGACGATTGAATAGTAAAGCGCCTTCAATCGTCCCTACGGGACTCTTAGCCTAAGAGACGTTCACGATCCCCGGCGATAAATCGCCGGGCTATTCTCAATTGTCCCTGCGGGACGACAACAGCTTTACATTTCAAACAGCTTCTAACTCACCACACGAGGCAAAGTTTTACTTACCACGAAGCAAAGTTTTACTTACTTAGTCCTTCGACGAGCACGCGCCCGACCGCGTTACTCGGCGATTGGATGCGTAGAATCGAGGCGAGCGTCGGCGCGATGTCGGCGGGCGTGGCGGCGTGCGCGTAGCGCCCGGCGACGATGCCCTGACCCATGATGACGAGAGGGACGTGCGTGTCATACGAGTAGGGCGAGCCGTGTGTGGCGGGGATCGGGTTTGCGCCCTCGCCGAAATATTTGAAAGGCTCCTGCACCATGATCACGTCGCCGCTGCGGCGCGTGTGAAAGCCGTGCAGCACGCGCCGACCTGTCGCGTCGCCCGAGGCGATGCTGCCCGTCTCGAGTTGCGTGCGCGTGAAAGCGCGCGTGATGCCCGGCACGGTCAAGACGGCTTCCGCCACGACGCGCTCGATCTCTTCGCGGCTGATGCCGTCGCGTTTCAGGGCGACCGTGTTGAAGAAGATGTTGGCGTTGTAGAGCGGCTCTGAAATGTAATCGGCGGTCGAATCTTTGTCTTCGCCCTTGCGCCCGAAGCGCGCGCGGACGGCGTTGCGCGCGGCGTTCAGGATGTCCGTGTTACTGATGCGGCCGCCCGTCAAACCCAACGCGGAAGCGTGCTCGGGTATGGGCGCGACGCCGTGGTCGGACGTGAAGACGACGAGCGTATTTTGCAGGCCGACCTTCGCGTTGACGAAATCGAGCAACGTCCCGATCTGCCGATCCGTGTAGAGCGTGATGTCCATCGCCTCGTGGCTGTACGGCCCGAAGCGGTGGCCGACATAATCGTTCGCGGAGAAACTGACGGTGAGCACGTCCGTATCGGCGTCGCTCCCCAAATTCTCATTCTCGATTGCCGAGCGCGTGAACCCGACGAGCAGGTCGTTTGAGAAGGGCGAATAGTCGAGCACGCTCCAGCATTCTCTGTTCGCCGCGGCCGGGCTGCCCGCGACCCTGTGCGGAAAAGTGTTCGCGCCGGAAGGTGTCCCGGTGTTTTCCCAGGGGGGCGCGTCCGCCCCGGCGCGTCGTTCATACTCGCCCGTATCCTTCAGCAGGCGCGTCCATTCCATGCCGCAATATTTATCGGCCGGGCGCGCTTCGTTGTAGCGCGCGACCCACGCGGGCAGTTCGTTGAAGTAGTAGCTGGACGAGACCATGTTGCCCGTCAGCGCGCTGAACCAATAGGCCGCGTTGGCGTGGCGACCGGCGGGCAGCAGCGCGCCGCGATCTTTCGACGAGATGCCGATCACTTTAGAGCGCCGGTTCACGAGCCGGATTTCGTCGCCGAGCGTGGAAGCGATCAAACGGCGCGGACTCGAAGCACGCTCGCCCGCGCCGCCGCCGAAGAGTTGCCAGCGCGCGCGGTCGGGACGGTCTTCCGGGTCTGACGCATTCGATACGATGCGACCCGCTTCGCGGTCGTACCAGTCGTTGGCGATGATGCCCGTCTCCGAAGGCCACGCGCCGGTCATGATGGTGGCGTGGCCGGGCGCTGTATAAGTCGGCATGTGATCGTAATCGGCGTTCGTCCATTGCGCGCCGTCGCGCAACAGGCGGCGCAGGCCGCCGCTCGGCGCGAAGAGGTCGCCGAAGCGTTCAAAGTAGTCGGCGCGAAATTGATCCACGACGATGACGAGCACGAGCCGTGGCCTGACGTGCGGCGTCTGACCGGGGCGCGCAGTCGTCGCCTGCGCGGCGTTTGATCCGGCGGGCGTCGTGGTCGTCGTCGTGCGCCTAGCGCCGCGCGCCGTACCTTGCGCGCACGCGCTTCCGGCGAGCGCGCCGAGGACGAGCAGCGTTGAAAGAATTAAACTCAGGCCGGGGCTGGCTGCGCCGCCGCGTGCGTGCTGGTATGTCATCGAAAGCCTCTCTCGCGAACTTCGGAGACGAGCCGCGAGCCTCTTGATCTGTGGCATAAATTAACGACGAGCGTGCGGGCATGATAACATCACGGCGCGGGACGAACGAAGGCAGGCGACAAATCACCCGGAGCGATTTCAACGTTGAGCGAACTCGAGGAGGAATGGGCGCGGCGGCTGGCCGAAGCCGAGCAGAGAGCGCGCATGAGCGGGCGCGGCGACGTGGCCGACTACCTCGCCCTGCGCGCCCTGAACGACATGGCGCGCAACACCGGCGTCGAATGGCTGCTCGCCGCCTTCACGGAACACGCGGCCGAAGCCAACCGCGCGGGCGCGGGCATCCGCATCGCTGATACGGACGCACACAGTTTCCGCGTCGGCGTCTCCACGATGGTCGGACGCCGGATGACGCTCACGGTGGGCGTGCGCGTCCTGACCATCGAGGCCGGTTGGCCGCGCACGCCGCGCGACGGCATCGTGCGCGGCGGCGGACTCGCCGCGGCACGCGTCGCACACTTCGGCAATCCTCCCGCCAACGACGAACTCCTGCTCATGCAAAAAGCGGGCGACGCCCCGCGCTGGATGGTGCTCGACCCTTCGGGCGCGCGCCCGACGCTCGAAGCGTCGCGCGTCGGCTGGCACGTCTCGAAGTTGCTGGATTGAACCCGGCGGCCGAGATCACGAACGATATGCGTTGCGGCCTGCACGTTTTGGAACAATACAACGCGCGCCCGCCGAGCCTCAGTTCCCCCGCCCGCTTAAATCATCAAATTTCACTAACTTAAGGGTCGCCCCTCGACGCCCCGCGCGCTGGCATAGTGCTTGCCCTGTTCCGTGATGTCTCGCTGTCGGCCTTCGCGCCGAACGGACGAGAATGTGGTTGTCGCCGAACGAATCGGCCGCCGCCGCCACTATCGCCAAACACTCGCCCCGTGAACGGCAACACGCGCAGATGCCGCAAGTTTGAATCTGTAAGGAGTTTGCACATGATTAACAGACGTACCACTATTCTGACCGTCATCTCCGCCCTTCTCTTTGCCTTCTGCCTGCCCACCATCGCCTCGGCGCAGTGGGATCGCGACCGCGATTATCGACGCGACCGTCGCAACGACGATTACCGGCGCGACCGCCGCGACGACGACCGTCGCTACGACCCTTACGGGCGCAACGGCAATTACGATACGCGCTACCTGCGCGACGTGGCCGAGCGCGTGCGAGACAACGCGCGCAATCTTGAGCGCAGTGTGGATCGCTTTCTCGACAATAGCCGCGTCAACGGCACGCGCCGCGAAGATCGCATCAACAACGAAGTGAAAGAGTTTCGACAGGCGGCCGACCGTTTCCGCAGTCGCGTCGGCGGTAACGGCAACGACCGCAATCGCGGCTATCAGGAAGCTCAGTATCTCATGCAAGCCGCCAACAACACCGAGCGCATGCTCTCGCGCCTGCGCGTCGATTCGCGCACCTACGCCGACTGGCGACAGGTGAAACAGGACTTGCGCACCATCGCCAACGCCTACGGCATGCGTTACGACGGCTATGACGACGGCTACTACCGTGGCGGCAACAACGGCGGCTATGACCCGCGCGACGACCGCAACCGTCGCCGCGACCGCAACGGGCGCGATGACGACAACTGGTGGCGCCAACTGCCCGGCATCATCAACGGCCGTCGCCCGTAACTTGATGTGAGAACACTTAGCGCGAGCAAGGGGAATAGACGAGCAAGGGGATCGGGGTGAAAGTGAAGGCCGGTTTGACACTCATGTCAAACCGGCCTTCACTTTTACGTCTTCACTTTTATCTTTTGTCTTACAATACGGCGCATGTCGGAACACAACGCGAGGGCAGCGACGACGGCGGGCGCGCTCTACCTCGTCGCAACCCCCATCGGAAATCTCGAAGACATCACGCACCGCGCCCTGCGCGTGCTGCGCGAAGTTGACGTGATAGCCTGCGAAGACACGCGCCACACGCGCACGCTTCTCAATCACTTCTCCATCACAACCAAAACGCTCAGTTATCACGAGCACAACGAACGCGAACGCGCGCCCGAACTCGCCGAACGGCTCGCGGCGGGCGCAAGCGTCGCACTCGTCTCCGATGCGGGCACGCCCGGCATCAACGACCCCGGCTTCCGCCTCGTGCGCGCCTGCATCGAACGAGGCATCAACGTCATACCCGTCCCCGGCGCGACGGCCTTCGTCTCCGCGCTCATCGCCTCGGGTCTCCCCACGGACGAATTTTACTTCGCAGGATTTCTTCCCCCGCGTCAACACGCGCGCCGCCTGCGGCTCGCCGCCCTGCGCGCCCTGCCCGCCACGCTTGTCTTCTACGAAGCCCCGCACCGCATCGCGGGCGCGCTCGCGGACGCGCGCGAAATCCTCGGCGAACGCGAGGCGGCGGTCGCGCGTGAACTCACCAAGCTCCACGAGGAGATCGCTCGCGGGCGTCTCAGCGAACTCATCGCGCGCTTCTCCGGCGAGCACGCGGCGCGCGGCGAGATGGTGCTCGTCATAGACCGCCACGCCATCGCCGCCGACGATACGGCAGCGGGCGAGGGGCAAACGGCCGACATCGCCGCGCTCGTCGCCGCCCTCGAACTCGAAGGACTCGACCCGCGCGCCGCCCTCAAGCGCGCCGCGCGCGAACTCGGTCTCAACCGCGACGAGGCTTACCGCCGTCTCGTCGCCGCGCGCGCTCAAGCGAAACACGAATAAGTTATTTCAACCCGTGAAGACGAATAGAACAGGAGAGCCGCAGATGCACGACGACGAGCAGGCCGAAACTTTCAATCAAGATCAACAGGAGATGTTTCAGAATCCCGACACCAACCTCGGCGAGACGCGGCCGCGCACGCCCGGCACGCAAAACATCCCGCCCGTCCCCGCCGCGAATGATGAGGGGGACGGTGACGAAACGTCGGAAGACGCCGCCCGGCGCAAGATAGACAACCCGAATTTGATCTGATTTCGCCGTTCGCCGTGCGGCGCGGGCGAAGGTGAGGGGGAGGTTTCCGTCAGGCTTCCGCGCCTGCCTCTTTCAGCAATTTATCGAGCCACAAATTCGCCAGTTTCTCCTGCACGGTGTTGGCGCGCAGGCGGTCGTTGAGGTTCTTGAAGTCAACTTGATCGAGCAATTGATCCTGATTGAAGCAGGAAAAGACGAACGACTCCGCGCCCGTTCGTGGGTCAACGTGCCGCTGCAAACACTGCGCGCAGACCTCTTTCATCATGCACTGCATCGGGCTGTTGATCGAACCTACGCCGACGTGCGCCGGGTTGAAATGCGCGGCGAGCACGCCGTGGCGCGCGGCTTTGACCGCCGCCATCATGCGATCCGAACCGATGGCGATGAGGCGTTCGATTTCTCTGAGGTCGAACAAGCGCGCGCCGAGTTCGCCTTCGGCGTAAGCCTTCATCGCGTGCACGATGTTGCCGCGATAATGCCTGTCCTGCGGGCGCGCAGGCTCAACCGGCGCGCCCGTGTCCGTCGCCCAGATGATTTGATCCGTGGCGGCCTCGATCTCCTCTCGCTTGAAGAGGTCTTCGCCTTTTTTGTAACCCGCGAAATAGATGACGCGGCAATTATTCTCCTTGAGCGCACGCGCAATCGAGAACAAGACGGCGTTGCCGAGTCCGCCGCCGGCGAGCAGCACCGATTCGCCCGAAGGGATTTCCGTGGGCGTTCCCGTCGGCCCCATCACGACGACTTCCTGACCGGGCGCAAGCAGCGCGCACTGGCGCGACGACGCGCCCATCTCAAGCACGATGAGGCTCAGCAATCCCTCCTCGCGGTCAACCCACGCGCCGGTCAAAGCCAGCCCCTCCATCGTCAACTTCGTCCGGCTGACCACGGCCGCCGCCGTCTCGTAATTTTGCAGGCGGTAGAATTGACCGGGTAGAAACTTCCGCGCCTGCATCGGCGCGCGCACGACCATCTCGACAATCGTCGGCGTCAGTCGTTCGACCCGAACCACGCGCGCGATCAACTCTTCGTCAAGTTTATCCACGAGACGCCGGAATCGCTCCGCGCGGGTCGAGTCGCCCACGCGCCCCGGCTCATGCCCGCGCGCGTTATCTCCCGCGCCCTCCATTTCCCTCTCGACGGCGGCGATCTCGTCCGCGAACAGCCCACACACTTCCTCGTAACCGAACTTCGCGGAAGCCATCGCCTTGACGACGTTACCCGCGTACACCGGATGATTGTCGCCGTAGTAAGAGATGAGGCGTCCCGCGTTTTCATAGGAAGTGAAAAAGCCGCGCTCGCCCTTCGCCGCCGGGACGAGGCGAAACTTGCCGCCGTCGCCTGCGTCCTCCGCGCCGTCGCGCGCGAGTTTATGCGGCGCGAAGAACTCGCCCCGTTCGTCGAGTTTGAAAGTGCCGGGTCGCTCGCGCTCGTAGATCGTGTTCGGGCTTGTGCCAGCCGCCACGCAGACCGTACGCGCCGCGAGCCTGACAAGTTCGCCCGAAGCCTTCCACTTATGCGTCTCCGCGTCTCTTTGCATGCGCTCGAAGACAAGCGCGGCGACCGCGCCGTGTTCGTCCGCGACGGCTTCGACCGGACTCATGTTCTCGATGTAACTGATGCCCTCTTCGAGCGACTTCACGACCTCTTCGTGATTGAGCCGGTAGGCGGGCGAATCCTGCAAGCGTTTCCGGTAGACCAGCGACACGCCGCCCCACGCGCGCACGAGCGGCACGAAGTTCGGCAACTCACCAATCGCCGCAGCGCGCTCGCGCTCTTCCCGCACCGCGCGCCCGTGCGCCAGAAATTCCTCGTAGACGCCGCGCTCCTCCGCGTCGAACCGCGCGAGGATTTCCTCTTCGCCAAACTCCGCGCTCAGGGCTTCGTGCCGCGCGAGAATCTTCTCGACCTGCACCGGGTAATAGGCGAACAACTCGGTCGCCGTATCGATTGCCGTGAGTCCGCCGCCGATGACGACGGCGGGCAGGCGCACTTGCAGGTTGGCGAGCGCGTCCTCTTTGAACGCTCCCGTCAGTTGCAGCGCCATCAGAAAATCCGACGCCTTGCGGATGCCGCGCATGAGGTTGTTCCGCATCTCGACGATGGTCGGGCGACCCGCGCCCGTCGCAATCGCGATGTGGTCGAAACCGAGCGCCCAGGCGTCTTCGATGTCGAGCGTGCCGCCGAAGCGCACGCCGCCGTAGAAGCGAAAGCCCGCGCGCCGCGCCAGCGTCAGGTGGATGAGCGTCAGGAAGTTCTTGTCCCAGCGCACCGTGATGCCGTATTCGGAGACGCCGCCGAAGCCCGCCAGCACGCGCCGGTCGAGCGGCGACTCGATCTCGCGCACGTCTCGAACGGCGCGCGGCGTGCGGCTTCCGCCCTCGCCCGTCAGTTCGGCATTGAGCGGTTCGATCTTCAAACCGTCGATGCCGACAACGCCGAAGCCTTCGTTCAGAAGATAATGCGCGAGCGTGTAACCGGCCGGGCCGAGACCGACGACGAGGACGTTGCGCCCGTTGTAGGGAAGCGCGTGCGGGCGTTTGGCGTTTAAGGGGTTCCAGCGCGTCAGCAGCGCGTAGATTTCAAAGCCGTAGGGGAGCGAGAGCACGTCCGTCAGCACGCCCGTCTCGGCCTGCGGGATATTGACCGGCTCCTGCTTCTGGAAGATGCACGACTTCATGCAATCGTTACAGATGCGATGACCCGTGCCGGGGCACATCGGGTTATCAATCATCACGACGGCGAGCGCGGCCAGAGAATCGCCGTCGCGTTGAAGGACGTGCATCTCGGAAATCTTCTCGTCGAGCGGGCAGCCTTCGAGCGCGATGCCGAGCGGGTTGCGCTTCAAGGAACCGTCGCGCTCATGCAAGCCCTTCGAGCAGGAATCCTTGTCGCGCTCGTGACAGTAGATGCAGTAGTTGACTTCGTCGAGCACCTCGCGCCGGGTGGCGCGCGCGTCCGTCAATCCGAATCCGTCGCGGCGGCGCAGGTTCCTGTCCAACCCGCGCATGCGTTCTGGCAACTCCGCGTCGTGACGCTCGATCTGCACGAGGTGTTCGTAGTTCAGAGGGTGCGGCGCGCGGAAACTGACCCACCCTTCGACGCGCGCCTTCGCCGCCTCTTGCGTGCTATGTACCGAAGCCCACCGCTCGACCAGACGCAACGCCGACTTCACGAACGCAGTGTTCTCGTCAAGCGTCTCCAGCCCGGCGTCCGCGCCCTCGAATTTCTCCAGCGCGCTCGCAAACCCGGTCTTCGCCGCCCGCGCACGCACCTCTTCGATCTCCGCGCGCAGGCTTTCGACATCGGCCGCAACACCCGCCGCAGCAGCAGTAGCCTCCGCCTTCGCCAGGCGCTCCTCCCACGCGAGCAACCGCACCGACACGCGCGCCACGGCGAGTTCCGCATCGACAGATTCGAGCGCGCCGGGGGAGATCGCGCCGAGGAGACGTTCGAGGGCGTCGTGAATCGCGTCGGCGTCGAGCGCGAGAGCCTGCTCCGGCGGGACGCGTTTCAACGCGCGCCGCGCGATGAAGGTCTTGAACCCGAAGATCGCATCCTGCGCCCTGATGCGTTCGGCGTGCGCCACCCGTTCGGCCTCTACGCCGAACAGACGTGCGACGAAGCGCGACACGTGCGGCGCGGCGGCGATGAGCAATTCCGACTCGGCGCGCGTCCCGCGCAGGTTCGCGCCGCGCGTCGCGGTGTAGGCGGTCAGCGCGGCGTGCAGCGTCGCGTCGTCCCTTTGTAATCCGGCATAGAAGACGGCCGTCAGTTGGCCGAGGCGCTCCGGTCTATAGAGATCGCCGTAGTGGAAATCGCCGATGCCGAGTTTGAAGTTTGCGCCGTCGCCCGCCGCCTCCGGCGCGCCCGTACCGCTGTCGAGGGAAATATCCTGCATAAGTTCAACTGCGAATGTTGTGTCCGAAAAATATCAAAGGAGAGACTTTCGCGACCGGCTCGAAGAATATCAAGGCGCGTTACTGCCCGCGCATCTTTATCACGAATTATAGCACCGGCCTTAGGGCCACCCGCAAAGACATCCGCTCAAAGCTTAGGGTTAAAAGCTTACTCTGAAAGTGGCCGGAGTGATTTCATATCCATCTTTAAGAGAGCCTGTAAGCATGAACATTTTTGGTGAATTCTTAAAGTTGAATACCCGGTAAAGGTGATACTGCGCGGAATAATCTTCTGAGAAATCCAACTCGTTCGCTGATATGTAGAAAGGGTAGTCTTTGCCATAGTTCGTGGTCTTAACTTCTATGTATCTCTCCGTGCCGTCTACCTCGAAAGAGAGCACATCGTAACCAGCACCATCCCCTTTGGTTTCAGAAATCCTCTCGACTTTTTCCGCCAAGTCAGCCTTCCCAGCTTCTGTCAGTCGTTGCCGTTCATAGCCAACTACAAATTCTTCACCGAGCCTGCCGAGCTTCTCATTCTCTCTTTTGGAGAAATCATACTTCCTGGCGATGTATGAGCGTTTTCTTTCAGTTCTGCCTGTCCCCCTCACAGTTTGTTCCGGCGGGTCTTCGAGGACATTGTTAAAATTTGCTTCCGGCCGACCGACGGCAGTATTCTCTATCTCACGTGCTACAAGCTGAAGAATCTCAGTGTGCGATCCTATGTATGTGATTACTGCGTCATCTAGCCCCCCCTGATAATCGCTCGCGGATTTATAGCCTTCAACATTGCGCAGCCCCTGAGCCAGCAAAGCTCCGCTGATGTCCCGGTACTTGTCTTCAACCATCTCACCCGTTTTTCGTATCTTCGTGAGAAGTTCTTTTTTAAATGTTGTCTTACTGTAAGCCTCGTCCTGTAATTCCTTCATCAACATCTGGAAGTAAGACTCAATCGTCAACCTGAGTTCATCATCAGACCAATAATCAACGACTTCAACGTCATCCTGCTCTGTCAAACCCGATAACACACGGGCAGCCGTCTCCCGAGAGCCATTTACCTCTTGTAGCGGCTGTATGTACTGTTGCCCCTCTTGCCCGGTTTGCTGTGGTATCACCCTGACAACCGCTTCGCCGTGGGCGGTGAAAGTGAACTCTAACTTGTCATGAAACATTGCGCCGATTTGCTTTAAATTCGTCTCTGTCAATCTTGCGCGGTTCTCGACATCAACGCTAATTTGAAATAACGGCTCTTCTTCCCCGCGAGGCTTTGTCGTCACCACGATGCTTTCAGCATCTCGATAGAAATAAAGACTGTCGCGATATTTTGCGGAGAATCTCCTGACGAGGGGCGACTGTAATTTTGTCCGCCTGTCAATAGTGCTTGACGGGAAAGTGTTAACTACTACCGTGTCCGGGTTTTCAACAATTTTTCTCATTATGTCTCCTCGTGTAAATTCAGTGTTTACCTATCCCGATAAAATTAAGTGCTTCGTCGCACCCTTAAATAATTTCTCCTACTCTTTGCCGTATGGCAACTAACAACGATGCTCCTTCCTTAGTCACACAGGCAGCGTATAGCAGGTGTTAAATCTGAACACAATCATAGCCACGAGTAGCAAATAAGAGTAGGCTGGATCAATGATGCCTTGATTATTTGACACAATGCTTTGGGCGGCCAGGATTTGCCGCAGACTATTCAGGCACTTTAAAGCAGCAGCAAATCAACCCTAAGAACTGCCGATCAGGTTGACATTCCACCAAGACTTCTGGATTCTTTCGGTGAAGCGTGTTTGTTGCACCGGGATCATAGCTGCTTACGGCCACTTTAATGAGCCACATAAACTGGTTATTTATTTCTGCAATCCACTTTAAGGATAGGAAAAGAAGATATGAGCGTACCGGCATCCAGCACAACTGTCAGGAAAGCCGATGTTACTTGCACGGTAACTTGTGCCGACAGCAGAGACGAGTTGAAAGCTTATGAGGGGCAGGTCGACTTAATTGTCACTTCACCGCCTTACGCCAACGCAAGACACAAGCATTACGATGGCGTACATCCGGACAAGTTCGTAGAGTGGTTTCTTTCTTTCCACGCACCTTTTTTTAATGCTTTAAAACCCACTGGAAGTTTCGTACTCAACATTAAGGATAAAGTTGTTGACGGCGTGCGGCACCGCTACGTCTGGCACACCATCGAAGCGCTTTGCGACCGTGGATGGTTTTCTATTGAAGACTATCTCTGGTACAAAACCAACCCGATGCCGGGTTATTGGCCGAACCGCCTGCGCGATGGATGGGAGTATTGTTTCCACCTGGGCAAGTCCAAACGCCCCTATATGAATCAAGATGCAGTGCGTAAGCCGATAGGGAATTGGGTTGAATCGCGCATGGCTAAACTGAGCGAGAATGATCTTAGCCGTCATAATTCAGTTAACGAAAGCGGGTTCGGTCGTGACTTATCCAAATGGGTTGATAAGCAAACCGTTTTGCCCTCTAACGTATTAAGCATGGCACTGGTGGGGAAGAACAAAGGGCATCCGGCTGTTTTCCCTGTCGATCTCCCTTTATTCTTTATCAAGCTGTTTTGTCCTGAAGATGGTCTTGTAGTTGATCCGTTCGGCGGAAGTGGCTCGACCGGCCTGGCCGCGCTTTCAGTCGGGCGGCGCAGCGTGCTGATTGATAACAACGAGCAATACTGTCAGGCAGCTATTAAAAGGCTCCGCGAGGAAGGGGCTGCACAAAAGCACGAGTTGCTGACTGAGCAGACCTTAGTTGACGTAAAGCATAGAAAGAAAAAGTTCCCTGCGCAGCAGTGACTACTTCCTCGCCTTCATTATCCAGTTGGTGCGTCTGTTTTAACAAAATTTGCCTAACTCCGATCTTGTCTTTAGAACGCCTTTGTCTCCATTTCTCAGGCACACCACAAAGGACGCCGAAAGCGTAATTCAACGCTCTTTTGAAAGTATCGAGGGCTTGTGATATGCTGATTTTGCTTGGGATTTACGTGAGGCGCTATGGTGTAATTGGTTAACACGCTGCCCTCTCAAGGCAGAGAGTACGGGTTCGATCCCCGTTAGCGCTATGGAAAAAGGAAACGGCCACCTGCGAGGGTGGCCGTTTCCTTTTTGACGGCGCGAAGTTGCGCGGTCGCGGGTTCAGTAGACGACTTCGCCGTAGGGCGTCAGTTGGGTGGTGACTTGCGCTTTGTCGCCGACGACGACTATCGCCATCTGCTCGCTCTTGAGGTATTGGCGCGCGATGCGCTGCACGTCCTGCGGGGTGACGGCGAGGACGTTCTGCACGTAGTTGGTCAGGTAAGTGTCGGGCAGTTTGTGCAGGTCGAGGAAGGCGAGTTGGCCGATGATTCCTGCGCGCGAGGAGTTCTGGATGGTGAAGACTCCGGCGCGGTAGTTCTTGATGCCCTGCAACTCGGCCTCGGTGGGCGGTTCTTTTTGCAGCCGGTCGATCTCGTGGAAAATCTCTTTGAGCGAAGGGCCTGTGACGGCCGTCGTCACGTCGGCGACCTGCACCCAGTAGGCGTCGCGATAGCGGGTCGAGACCGAACTGTTGGGCGAGTAGGTGTAGCCCTTCTGCTCGCGTATGTTCGAGGTGATGCGCGAGGCGAACGAACCGCCGAGCAGCGAGTTGGTAACCGAGAGCGCGACGAAGTCCTTGTGGCTCGGATCGACGACGGGCAGGCCGAGATAGAGCGTGGACTGCGGCGCGCCGGGGCGGTCGATCAAGTGAATCTTGCGCACCGAGACGGCCTTCGGGATGTTCTCGACCGCGCTCGTGCCGCGCGTCCATGTGCCGAAGGCTTCGGTGATCCGGCTGCGCATGGCGGCCGCGTCGAAACGACCGGCGACGTAGATGCGCGTGCGCGCCGCGCCGAAGTTTTCTTTGTAGAACTTCTGCACGTCGGCGATCTGGAAGTTTTTGATCATCTCTTCGGTCGGGAAGATGCGGCCGTAGGGGTGATCGGCGTAGAGCAGTTTGCTGAAACGCTCCTGCGCGATGGAGCCGGGCTGCGCGCGCTGGATGCTCAGGTTGCGGATGAAATTTGCCTTGAGGCGTTCCAACTCGGAGGCGGGAAGCGCGGGACGCTGCAACACGTCTGCGATGAGCGCGACGAGTTCGGGGCCGGACTCCGAGAGCACGTCGGCGCTGACGGACGTTTGATCCGGCGTGACGCTGACGGAGAGGCTGCCGCCCATGCGCGCCGCCGCCTGCGCGACGGCTTCAGCCGAGCGCGTCGTCGTGCCTGCCTCCAGCATTTCCCCGGTGAGATCGGCCAGCCACACCTGCGTCGCCGACTCGTTGATGTTGCCCGCCCCGACGACCGCGCTGACCGTGACCTTCGGGATCGAGCCGTAGGGAACGAGCGTGACCTGCGTGCCGTTCTTAAGCGTGAAAGTTTCTTTGCGCGGCAGCGTGAAAGGCTTCGGCGCGCTGCCGGCGGGCGGTTGCTGCTTCTCCTGCGCCGAGGCGCGCGGCGCAAATGCCGTGAACGTCGCGAAGAGTGCGACCGCCACGGCGTTGACGAGGGCGAAAAACTTTTTCGAGTTCATATCAAAATCTCCATTGAATCTACAGCTTCCGGCGAATGCCTTAGTTCCCGGCCTTCGGAGCGGCGGCGGCGGGCTTCGGGACGATGGTGAGCACCGTGCGGTTGCCGGGGCGCAGGTATTCGCGCGCCGTGCGCTGCAGGACTTGCGGCGTCACTTTGCGAAACTCCGCTTCGAGCGTGTTGATGCGCGCCGGGTTGTCGTCGAAGAGCGCGAAGCTGGCGAGCAGGTCGGCGCGGCCGAAGCCGTTCAACTGGCCGAGGATGTCGTAGAAGTTGGAACGCACTTTGGTCAGGGCGCGGTCGAGCGTCGGGCGGTCAACCGGCTTGTCCTGCACGCCTTTGATCACGGTGTCCACGGCCGCCATGATCTCTTCGGGCTTCGTCTTCGCATCGTGGAAGAGGTAGCCGAGCCAGATCATCGGGCCTTGATAGTTGTACATGTTGCCGAGCAGGTTCGTGCCGCCCGCGATCCGGTCTGTGTAAGCCCTGCGCTGGACGAGTTCCTGATTGAGGAGGCTGTCCTGCCCCTGCAAGAGCAACTGGTCGAGCAAGCCCATCGCGTAATACTCGGGCGTGTTGCGCGGCGGCATGTGATAGGCGAAGGAGAGCGCGGGCTGTTTGGCGAGCGCGTCCTGTTTGACGGCGTTGCGCTCGGTCTCCTGTCGCGGCTCGGTCAAATCGGGCATGGCGGGCAGCTTCGACGAAGGGATCGTGGCGAAATACTTTTCGACCATCGCGCGCGCTTCCCGTTCGTCGAAGTCGCCGACGACGACGAGCGCGGCGTTATTGGGCGCGTAGTAGGTTTTGAAGAACTGACTCACGTCTTCGAGCGTGGCGGCTTCGATGTCCGCGAGGTCGCCGTAGAAGTTGTGCGCGTTGTACCAGTTGGTGTTGGCGTACTGCGGCATGTCGAGCCACGGGAAGCCGCCGTAGGGCGCGTTCAAAACGTTGACCTTGACCTCGTTGCCGACGACGCCCTGCTGGTTCTTCAGGTTCTCCTCCGTGATGTGGAGGCCGCGCATGCGGTCGGCCTCGGCCCACAACGCGGTCTCCAGTTTGTGCGCGGGCATGATCTCGAAGTAGTTGGTGAAGTCGAAGCGGGTCGAGCCGTTCAGGATGCCGCCGTTCTGCTGTACGAGGCGGATGAACTCCATCTTGCCGAGGTTCTGCGAGCCTTGAAACATCATGTGCTCGAAGAGGTGTGCGAAGCCCGTGCGGTTGCGCGGCTCGATGCGGAAGCCGATCTGGTAATAGACGGCGATGGCGACCGTCGGCGCGCTCGTGTCCTGCGAGAGCACGACCTTCAAGCCGTTCGGCAGTTTGTAATAAGTGACGGGCACGTTAAAGCTGTTCTTAGGCGGCGCGGCGGCCGTGCGCGTTGTGGCGGCACGCTTTTGCGCGTGTATGTGCTGGAAAGCCGAGAGCGAGAGTAGCAGGCCAAGAATCGCCACGAAGGAGCGGCGAACGCGATTTCTCATAGAACCTCCAAACTTAAGACCGACTGAATTCTAAATTTAGCAGCACGAAGTGATCCGCGCGACTGAAAATCACTTCGATATTTTTTGCTTACGTTAAAACATCAACCACGCGCCGAGAGCGGGCAGCGCACCGGCGACTGCCGCCGCCGTGCATCTCTTCGTGAGAAACCGGTAGATCAGGCGCGCGAAAAAAGTTTTGCGCGCTTATTTTACGGAAGCGTGAGTGCTAACGGAAAGGGCGCGTGTAAAGTTTCAAACGGAGGGACAAGCCGGATGGATACGATAGTTGAAAGAACCGTAAGCCGTCGAGAAGAAACAAAAGCCCCTTAGAGGGGCGATGAGAGATAAGCCTCGCATGGGAGTGCGGAGAGAGTACGCCGGGAGTTGACGTTCGAAAGCCACGCGAGCGGCGACACAACGCGAGCGGCGACACAACCACCGGGATGGTCGTGTCGCCGCTCGCGTGGCTTCACCAGTTTTGGACTTCGCGAACCCCCGTCTCAAGCTAAGAGTTATTCGCCACTCCGTACGTCGGCAATAATTTAAGTTGTCACCTGCCCTGCGTGCTCTTGATGACGAAGTCCACGGGTTTATCTACCGAGCCGCTGACCCTGAACACGTAATTGCCGGGTCGCAGATCGCTCAGGGCGATCTTCCGATCTTTCCCGCTGCCGGTGGCGATGACATTTCCTTCGGCGTCGAGCAGTTCCAGAATAATCGTCTCGTTGCCCGGGTGCAGGGTGATGATAACGTCAAGGGTTGAGCGCCGGACGACGAAAGTTGTAGCTACGCCACTCATGCCGGGGATGAGAGTGCCGGAATAGCGCTCGACGAATTTGTCGCTCTCGCTCCGTGCAGGCGTCGGCTCCGGAGAGGAGCTTGGCGTCGGCGTAGGTTGGAGTGTCGCCCCCTGTGTCGGCGTGGGAGTCGTTTCGTGCGTCGGTTCGGGCGCCGGCGTTGGAGTCGGCGTCGGCGCCGGTTGCTCGCCCACCTTGAAGTCGCGCCCCGCGGCGGAATCAGAGTTGAGCAGGAGGCCGCCGGTGGCGGATGTGCCGACGAGTATTTGCGACTGCGCCCCGGTGCCGGTCGAAGTCGTGTAGAGAACGTCCGAGCCGACCGCGGCGTTCACCTTGTCGAGCGCGAGCCGGATGATGATCTGGTTGCCGCGAATCTCGCCCGCGTCCGCCGCCCCGATTCGTTGTTGATTGCGCGTGCCGGTCGCCAGCACCGTGAACATGCCGTAATCGTAGATGGCTGTGTTTTGTTCGTTGACGGACGCTTGCACGAACATCTCGGTCGCCCCGAATTTCGAGAACATCGTCCAGCGCGAGTTCGGCGCTTTGACGGAGAGATCGCTGACGGTCAGGGTGTAGACGATCTGGCGCGTGGCCGCGTCGTAGGCGAAGTCGCCGCTGCGTATGTCCTGCGCGGTCGTGCCCGTCTGATCGTTTTCGGTGTCGCTAATCTCCGGTTCGTTGCCGGTCGGGAAGAGGTTGGCCGGATGCGGAACGGCCGAGAGCGACATGGCCGCGCGCACCGCATTGTGCGCGTCAAGATAACCCGCGCCGACGATGCGCTCCTCGTAAGGCATGGGCGTGGCCGCCTGTCGCAGGATGGTGACGACTTCGGCGGGCGTCAGCAGCGGGTTGGCCTCCAGCATCAAGGCCACGACGCCGGAGACGTGCGGGCAGGCGAAGCTCGTTCCCTGCGATGAGAGGTAGTTCGGCAAAAAGCCCGGTGCGATGTTCTTGTGATCGTTGTTTAAGACCCCGCCCGCGTTCATGAGCGGCATCGGCGCGCGCGCGCGAACGGAGATAATCGCCACGCCGGGAGCCGTGATGTCGGGGCGCAAATTCGGCGCGGCGTTCGGGTCGGCCGGTTGCGTGGTGGTGTCCGTGCCCGTGCCGTTGTTGATGCCCCGCGAAGAGAAAGAGGCGGGCGTGCCGAGGCCGCGCTTTTCACCGGCGGCGACTGAAATAGTCCAGGCCATCGTCGAATAAGGGTTGATGGAGGTCGGGGTGTCGGCGGCGTTTCCGGCGGCAAACACGACGACGATGTTGAGGTCGTGCGCTTTGCGCGTCGCGACGTTGATCGGGTTGTTCGGATTGATGCCCGCCGCGCTGTATCTCGAACCCCAGGAGTTATTGATGATGCGAATGTTGTAATTGAACTGATTGACCAACAGGTAGTCGTAAGCGCCGAGAAGCGCGACGAGAGGCAGCCCTTTATCGTCGCCCGATTGGACGCCGATGAGGTGCGCGCCGCGCGCCACTCCGCCGTAGAAGGTGCCGGAGTTTTGCCCCGTCCCCGCCGCCACTCCCGCGCCGTGCGTGCCGTGGCCGGATTCGATGTCCGAAGTCTGAACATTCTCTACGTAAAGCGGCGGCACAAAACCCGTCCCGCCGATCAAGTCGGCGATGGAGACGCCGGGCGCGCTCACCAGACCGGCGGCCGAGACGACGCCGCTCGCCAACGGCTGTTGCACGTTCTGGACTGTCTTTTGCCCGAATTTGAGATCGGGCTGAGTGCCGTCAATACCCGTATCCACGTAGCCGATGCCGATGCCTTTGCCGGAAATGGGGAAGCCGGGATTATTGTTGTTTCTTTTCGTAATTTCCTGGTCTTTCGTCAACTGCGGCACGCCGATGAACGCCCGGCTCTCATTCATAAAATTCTCTAACATCTGGTTAGCCCAGATGGAGATGATTCCCGGTTGCGTGCGCAGGGCGGCGAGTTGCGCGCGATTGATGTCCGTGATGACCATCGGGAGTCGCTTCAGCGCGAAACCCTTCGTAATGCCGACGCTTTGGAGTCGCGCGAAATCGGCGGAACCCGGTTGGTAATCGTATGTAATGACAGCCGGAATCGTGGCGCCGAGCGACTGGGCGCCCAAGACCCCTTCGAGAACCGGGTCAACAACCGCCCCCGAAGCCGAATAACCCGCCGCCTCGCCGGGCTGGTGAGAAGCGTAAGCAATCGCGATCACAAGGATTAACATCAATAATTTCTTCATTTTAATTTCCCCGTAAGCTGTGCCCTTCGAGCCCCGTTTTTCCCCGGACGTGAACCGTCAAAATCTCAGATACCGCCGGAGACTTAAGCATCCTGACTGTCGAGTATGAATTTACCGAATTGCCCTTGAGTAATCCTTGAGGAATTCTTGAGGCTTGGGGGATGGAAACCGGGGCGGGAAAAACCTCTGAGGCGCAGGCGCACAAAAACCCTGCAAGTGGTGACACACTTCATGTTGGCGTGTCGCTCCCGGCAGGGCTGGCGAATTTTATGCGGCTCTCGTCGTCCGCGCGCAAAAGGAACCGGCGCCAATGGCTTTTTCAGGCTCCCGGCTGCCGTCGCTTGCGGGTGAGAAAAGCGTCAGAAACGGAATTGATAGCGCACGGTGATGCTGCGCCCCGGCCCATCGACACCCCAACCGGGCGCGCGGTGGCTCTTGTCGCCGATGTTCTCGAAGTCGAAAGTGATCTCCTGCGATTCGTTGAAACGGTAGCCGCCGCGCAGGTTGAAGAGGCCGTAGCCGGGGATGGCCGTGAAGAGCGGGACGGCCGTCTGATCGTCAACGATGCGGATGCCCCCCACCGTCGCGCCGATGGGCAGGAGGCGATCCTGCACCTGCCTGAGCGTCTCGCCCGTGGCGACGAGCGTGCCGCCGGCGGTCAGGCATTGACCGCTCGCGCCGGGCGTCGTCAGGCCGCGCACGCACGCGCCGCGCCGGAAGAAATTCTGGATGTTGGCGCGCGTGCGCGCCGCTCCCGTGCGGCGGTCGGTGAGATCGAGAGTCGAGAGCCTGTCCTGCCGCCCGGCGAGCGTGGCGTAGGCTTCGACCCAGTAGCTTTTGCGGGCGGGTTGATAGCGCAGGCTCAGGAATCCCATCTGCGGCGGGATGCCGCCGCCGCCGAGATTGGGCGCGTCGCCCGTCTCGCGATCCGCCGCGTGGACGTAGCTGTAGTTGCCGCCGAAAATCCACTCGTCCGTGAAGCGATAGTCTATCTCGTACTCGAAACCTTTCAGGCGCGTGTTGGCGAAGTTGGCCTGAACGAGCACGGGCGAGGTCGAGGCGGGGACGAAGACCGCGCCGTTCGCGTTTTGCCGCTCGATGATCTGGCTGCCGAGACGACGCCCCACGGCGCCCTGCGGCAGGATAAGCGTCTGGCGCACGATGCTGTCGGCGTAGTCGACGACGAAGCCGACGAGTTCCGTGTCGAAGCGGCCGCGACGAAAGCGCAGGCCGAGTTCATAGTTGTTGCTCGTCTCCGAGCGCAGCGGCGAGACTTCGACGCCGGACGAGACGGCACCCGCGTCGGCGGTCGTGCCGACGGTCGCGCCAAGACCGAGGATGTCTGCGGTCGAAACCTGAAAGCCGACGCCGACGAGGCCGAGCGATCCGAGGTTGGTGATGTTCGGCGAGCGAAAGCCGTGGCTGTAATTGAAGGCGAGGTTGAGTCCGTCGGTCAAAGTCGCGACCGCGCCGATGCGCCCCGACAGATCGGCGACGCGCAAAGAGTCGTCGGGAAAGAGCGGCTGACCACCCACGAGCGGGCTGTTCGAGGCGCGCGAGCGATAGGACGCGACGTTGTAGCGCAGCGCGCCGCTCAGGCGCAGGCGCTTCTGGATGAGTTCGTGCGCGTCCTGCACGTAGAGGCCGCCGAGGATGTAGCGCGCCCCGTCGGGAACGCGCGGGCGCGAGAGCGTGACCGTGCCCGCGTCGGGGTTTGCGAGCGAGGCGGGCTGGAAGGTGAAAGAGGGCGCATCGACGCGGTCGCGGTAAAGGTCGCCGCCGAAGACGAAGTTGTTGCGCTTGCCGAACTGCTTGTCCATGAAGAAGCTGAGGCCGGCGGTGTTCGTGCGCTCCTTGTCGTGCGTGATGGCGGCGAGCGGGTTGCCCTGCCCGCCCTGATTGACGCGCTCCTCACGCTGGCTGTTGAAGGAGACGGTGGCCGAAAGGTTGTCGAAGAAACCGAAGCCCTGCTTGAGATAGCGCACGTAGCCGAAATCGAGCATCAGGTTGCGCAGGTCGGCGATCAGATTTCCGTCGCCGCCGAGCGTCTGGTCGTAACGCTTGCCGCCGTCCTGCTGGCCGCGCTGGTAGCGCACGATGAACTGCTGGTCATCCGTCGGCGAGTAGTTCAGGTGCAGCGTGCCGCCGTACTGCGTGAAGGCCGTGTCGGTCAGGCGCGTCTCGCCCGTAATGTTCGAGGGCAGGCCGAGGAAGCGCGTGATGGCCGAGTGGCTGTCGATGCCGCCGCCCGGCCTGAGCGTGTTCGCGCGGCGAGCCATGACGTTACCGAGCACGCCGAAACGCTTCGTGCCATAGGTCAGGAGCGCGTTCGAGCCGTAAGAGATGTCCGCGCTCGTGAAGAAGTTGTTGAACTCGCCGTGCCACTCCGGGCGGTCGAAGCCGAACTCGGGCTGGCGCGAGACGAGTTGGACGGTTCCGCCGAGTCCGTCCGAACCGTACTGCGCGGTGTTCGGGCCGCGCAGGACTTCGACGGCGCGAAGGCTCGTCGGGTCGTTCAGGTTGAAGAAGGTGTTGATGCCGCCGCGCTGCGTCGAGTTCGTGTAGCGCACGCCGTCCACGTAGACGCCGACCTCCGACAAGCCGCGCACGAGCACGGAGCCGATGGTCGGGCTGGTGCGTTGAAGCGACACGCCCACTTCCTCATCGGCCACCTGCGCGAGCACGGCCGTCGCGCGCTGCGCGATGCTCCGCTCGGAGATGACGTTGACGGACTGCGGGACGCGCGCCCTGTCGCCCGCAATCCCGGTCTCCGCCGTGACCGTGATCTCCTCGGCGAGCGCGTTGACTTCGAGCACTACGGCCACGTCCGTCGTCTCGCCCGCCGAGACTCTCGCGGCCAGGCGGCGGTCGTCGAAGCCCCGCCCCACAACGCGCACTTCGTAGTTTCCGGCGGCCACGCCCGCGAAATTGAAACGCCCCTCGGCATCCGTCTCGGTCGTGCCGAGGATGGCCTGCTGCACGCTGACGAGAAACACCTTCGCCTCCGCGACGTTCGCGCCGGACGAGTCTTTGACCGCGCCTGAGATCGCGCCGCGCCCGTTGGCGATTTGCGCCTCCTGCGCCACCCCCGTCGGTAAAATCGGCGATAGGGTGAACACGACGACGAGAGCCGCAAGCGATGTTAATTTGTTAATCCGTCCGTATTTCATGTGTTGTTATATCTTAACCGGAATCCGCGAAGTTTACCCGCCGTAGACGCTCGCGCCGCCCTGCTTCGTCCAGCGCTTCGCGTTCCAACATGCCGGGCGCGGGCAGCGCAACTTCGCGCGGTCGCTTGAAGCCGAGCAATTTAAACCGCGGAACTTTCATAGCGTTGAGTATAGTTTGCAGGAAGTGCCTGTCAAACGGCGCGCGCCGGGCGGGCAAAAAAAAGTTGGCCGCCAACGTCCCCCAACGTCGGCGGCCAACATTTGCGAAGAAGCGCGAACGCCATCATCCCCCATTTGCTGACGCGCAATGTATGATGGCCTTCTCGCCTGAGATGCCTCGTGTCCCGATTCCCGCTCCGTGATGACCCGAGCCTTGGCGTCCATCGAAGCGTGGAAGACGCGCCCTGCACCTCTTTCCTCGCAAAACCTTTCCAACGACCGTCGAAGCGCCCGTTGAACTGATGCCAATATAAAAAACAGACTTGAGGAAAACTTGAGCCGGGAGGCGGCGCGGCGGAGAAAATCGGCGAAACCCCTGTAAAAATGCGGGTGAAAAAAATTTTCGACTAAAAATCAAAAACCGTCCGGCGGCTCGAACGGCCTGTCACGTTACCTTGCTGTAAACATCTCTCAACGCCAGTCGGCATTTCACAGCCGGGAGAGCGATGGCTTCGTCCAGCCCGGCGGCCTTCGTATAAAGCCAGTGCCCGTCATCCTGTCTGAGAAAGTGCTCGACCACATATTCGTCCTGCGACACCAGCAGATATTCGCGCAGGGATTCGATCTGCCGGTAAGACTGAAATTTTTTCCCCGGTCGAAGGCCGCCGTGCTTTCAGACAAAACCTCTACGACGACGACCGGATTGAGAACCACGTCCCGCTCGTCGTCGGCAAACCGTGTTTCGCCGCAAACTATGGACACGTCGGGATAGAAAAACCGTTTGGAATCCGGCACGCGAACTTTCAAATCGCTCGGATAAACTCGACAGGGGCGATCTCTAAGCTGCACGCCAATCGCGGTGATGAGGTTGGCCGCGATCAGGTTATGACGTTCGCTGCCGCCCGCCCTTGCATACATCACGCCGTCAACATATTCGCTCTTGTATTCCGCCCGGCGTTCAATCGCTAAATAGTCTTTCGGGTCTAGGTAGTACTCAGGCAGCGAAGACATGGCAACATCCTTTCCGAGACGAGCACAGTATATCTCGCTTCCAAGCATACCCATGCGCGGCGCGCACGGCAATGTAAACGATTCGGCCGACATACCAAATAGTGCTGCGTCTGCACTATCTCGGTTGAGGATTCCCCCCGGTCGTTTGAGTTTGGCGGGAAAACGAAGCGTTGCGCCCGCTCGTTCCGTATCAGGCGGGCACGGGCACGCGCTTTGCTCCGGCGCTTTTGCTACTCAAGGTTGAAGCCCTCGCACAGCTTTTTCTCTCCGGTTGCGCTCAAGCAGAGTCGAGTTGTAACGCCCGCCCCGGCGTGCGCGTCTACAAGGTGAGAAAATTTCTCTCTCGTCCCGTCCAGTTCCAAATTAAGGAGTCAGCGCCATGCGCTACAACAAACCATTCCTGACACTCGTCTCCCTTTCTCTCCTTTTCACATTTCTTGCGGCGACCCCGAACATCTTCGCCGCCACAACCCCCGCTCCAGCCCCCGCCGCAACGTTCGATGAAGAACTCGATGACGCCTACGAAGAGACGGCGCGCGTCGTGCGCGTCAGCCTGCTCGGCGGCGACGTGAGCCTGCGCCGCGCGGGGAGCAGAGAATGGGAGAAGGCCACGCTGAACCTCCCGCTCGTCGAAGGCGACCGCCTCGCCACGGGCGCGGGCGCGCGCGTCGAAATCCAGATTGATGCGCGCAACTTCCTGCGCCTCGGCGAATACGCCACGCTCGACATCGTGACGCTGCGCGAAGAAGGCGTCGCGCTCAGTTTGCCCGAAGGCACGGCCACGCTGCGCCTCGCGCGTCTCGACAACGACCGCGAGTATTTCGAGATCGATGCGCCGCGCACGACGCTGGCCGCCGAGCAGAAAGGTTCTTATCGCATAGACGTGGCGGCGAACGGCAACGTCCGCGTCGCCGTCGGCGACGGCGGCCGCGCCCGCCTCTATTCCGAGACCTCCGGCTTCACACTGCGCGACGGCCGCAGCGCCGAACTCATCTCTCATAACTCCGACGCGGACGGCGACTGGGAACTCTCCGCCGCGCGCTCCGCAGACGACTGGGACAGGTGGGTTAACGAACGCGAAAGCTATCTCGCCTCGCGCCTGCGCCACGACCGCCGCGACCGCTATTACGACAATTACATCTGGGGCGCGGAAGAACTCGACAGCTACGGCGATTGGGTGAACACGAGCGAATATGGTTACGTCTGGCGTCCGCACGTCACGGTCATCAACAACTATCGCGACTGGGCGCCTTATCGTTACGGCACGTGGCGATGGGTGTCGCCTTACGGCTGGACGTGGGTGGGCGATGAACCGTGGGGCTGGGCGCCCTATCACTACGGGCGTTGGGTCTACGTGAATAATTACTGGTGCTGGGCGCCGCGCGGCTACGCGCACTACGGCCGCCGCAGCCGTTGGCGACCCGCGCTCGTCGCCTTCGTCAGCATCGGCGGCGGCGGCCACGGCGATAACGTCTGCTGGTATCCGCTCGGCTATCACCAGCGCGACCCGCGCTCGAATTACTATCGCCGCGCGCGCGACCGAGCCCTCGAACAGCAACGCATCGCCAATCTGAATCGCATCAACCCCATCTACCAGCGCGCCGTAACGACGATCCCCGCGCGCGAGTTCGGCAAGGGACAGCGCGCCCACCCGGCGACGAAGGAACTCGCCCTGCGCGCCATCTCGACCGAGCCTGTGCGCGGCGTCCTGCCGATTCGCCCGACCCGTTCCGATCTCTCGACAGGCGGCGCGGTCGACGGCCAAACTCCGTTCACGCGCGAACGCAGCAGGGGCGGCGCGCTCGTCATACGCAATGCGGCCACCCCGGCCGAACGCAGGACGGGCGCGGCCACGCGCAGCCCCGGCCGCGCGCTCGACGGTGAGTTGCGGCGCGGTCGCATCTACAACAATCGTGAGTTGCGCAAAACCGCAGGGGACGGCGACGAGAGCACGCGCATCGGCGACGGCGGCGGCGGGCGCGTCAACGACAGGACGAACGGCGACAACGGCAGGACGAGCGGCGACAACGGCGAGCGCGGCACGGGCGCGGTCACGCGACCCGCGCGTCCCATCCGCTTCCCCGGCGCGCGCGACGGCGCAGGTGGCGACGAGGCAGGGGCGGGCACGACCGGCATGAAGCGTCCCAAACGCTCCGTCGATACGGATGCCGGGACGCTGCTCCCGCTCCCCGAGGTTATCGACGCGGATCGTCCCGGACGCAAGTCGAAGTCCGCCGAACGACCCGGCGACAATAACGACGCGGCGCAACCCGGCTATCGCCCCGCCCGCCCGCCGCGCACCGAACCGCGCGAGGAGAGACCCCGGCCGGCCGAGCCATCCGCGCCCGATGTTTACCGGCCGTGGCCGGAGATACGCGAAGATAGAAGGTCGCGACGCGAAGAGAGACGCGAAGAGAGACGCGAAGAGAGACGCGAACACTCCGAACCGCGCGAGGCGCGTCCGGCCGAGCGCGAAGAACGTCCCGCGCAGCGCGAAGAACGACCGGCGCAACGCGAAGAACGTTCCGCGCCCCGTGAGGAGCGTCGCGCAGACCCTCCGCCCCAGCGCGAGGAGCGTCGCGCAGACCCGCCGCGCGAGGTGTACATTCCGCGTCATTCGCAGAACAAAGGGAAACCTGACGACCCGCGTTGAGGTCTTCAAACACGTCTTCGCGCGCCGCGTGAGATTCGAGTCTCACGCGGCGCGCGATAGATGCACGACTCTCTCAGGTCGCAGTCTTCCACGACGTGTGGAAGCGCCCGCCGCCGGTGCGCCCGTAATATCTACCCTTCTCCCCAAACGACACGGTTGCCGTCTCGTCCCGAACACTTCGTCCGAACGAACAGGGAAAGGAAAACCCCCATGTATTACGCACGCCCCGTAGCGCGCTTCGTCGTGCTCATCATCGCGCTCACGCTCGGCGCGTATCTCTTCGCGCTCGTCACAAGCGCGCAAAATGCGGCCACGAAACATTTCCGCCCCGACCTGCGCCGCGCCCTCGCCGCCGGAACGCGCAACGCGAAAGCGACGCTCGACGCGCGCCCCGGCCGATACGTCCCGCAACGCGGCGAACTTTCAGCGCAAAGCGAACGACCGCGCGCGAACTCACGCGGCGCGGGCGGCAACGAGCGCGACGGGCGACGCCCCCTTGCGACGACGGCGTTGCGTCCCGGCGTCGCTTCAAAGAACGCGCCTGCCGCCGTCGGCGAAGACGCCCTCGCGCGCTCCGCGCTCGACACGCGCATCCGGCCGGGCACGTCGCCCGGTCGCATCCTGCACACGTCGCAACTGAGCACAACATCCGCCGCCGGTTCGCTCGAACAATTCACGGACGCAGACCTCGACCTCGAAGCCGACGAGCGCGCCACCTTCGATGCCTGCGGCGGCGCGTTCGACGTGGCCGTCGGCCACTCGGGCGCGCGCTATCAGGTCTATACCGCCTTTGATGATCGCGACACGCCCGGCACGGCGGACGACCGGCCTATCGGCGTGCTCAGCCTCGGCTTCGACTCGAACCTAGACTTTCAGCGCGACAACGCGTGCGCGGGTTTCGCCGCGCCCACCCACGATCTCTATAGCCGCTTCGGCTTGCCCTCGGCCGTCTCGGTCGTGGCGGGCGCATCGCGGCAGGGTCGCGAGTTCGTCGTCGTCTCTTCGAGCGGCTACTACAACTATAGCGACCCCGCAGACCCCGACAACGAACCCACGGCGGGCGTCGTGCTCGTCGCGTTCAACCTCTCCGGCGGCATAGATTTCTCGCGCGTGCTCGTCGCACCCGGCAGCGGGCGGATCAACAACGCCAACGCCCTCGCGCTCCTGCCGACGGGCGAACTCCTGATCGCCGATTTCGACTCGGGCGAACTGCGCATCGTCCGCGACAACGACCGCGACGGCACGCCCGACACGCTCGACCCCACGCCCTATTACTCCTATCAATTCTCCGACGATGCGCCGCTCGACATCGCCGCCAACTCGCGCGGCGTCGTCTTTTCACACTCCACCGGCAACAACGCCGTCATGCTCGCGCTCTACGACACGAACGCGAACGGCTTCGCCGACGCCGAGGAAGTCGTCGTCGAAGGTCTCTCTCTGGACGACAACCTGATCCTGCACGGCCTTGCGGTTGACCGCGAGGGCACGGTTTACGTCGTCGAAGACGCGATGGGCGCGAGCGACGCGAGCGGCGACGGGGGCAACGGCGGCACGCCGCTCATCGACGCCTTCCCCGACCCGGCTCTGAACGGCGTCTTGCGCGACGGCGCGCTCTACGTCGCGGCGGACAATCCACGCTCGCAAGCCCTGACCGGCCTCGCCTTCGGCACTGACACCGCGCTCCGGCCCGTCGGCACGCTCTCGCTCACGAACAGCGCGAGCATGCGCGGCAACGCGACGCGCGACGGTCTCGGCACGATCTCGGGCGCGTCGCTGACCGGCGGGCGGCGCGGCGCGTCCGCCGCCGAGGCCGTGCGCCGCGGCGTGCGCGTGACGATTGAGGGCGCGAGCGTGCCCGTCCATTCTTTCGCGGATAATCAGATCAATATCTATGTGCCGGATTCAACCGGCACGGGCGCGCGCTCGGTCGTCGTCTCCGTGGACGGCAGAACCATCGCGGCGGAAGACGTTGTTATCGTGAACGCGAATCCGGGTCTGTTCACCTCGAACGGCACGGGAGCGGGCGAGGCCGTCGCGCTGCTCGCTTCGGGGCTGCGCTACACGCGTAGCCCGTTCCCGGCGCGCTTCGACAATCAGCCTTCGGTCATCACGCTCTTCGGCACGGGCTGGCGTCGCGGCGCGCCCGTCACGGCCACCGTGGGCGGGCGCGCGGTCGTCGTCGAATACGCGGGCGCGTGCGACGGCTTCCCCGGCCTCGATCAAATCAACCTGCGCCTGCCCGACAACACCACGTCAGGCACGCCAAGCGTCGTCCTGCGCACAACGGACGGCGCCGTGAGCCGCAACGATGTCGTGATCACGGTCAACTAAAACACCGGCCGCCGAAGACGCCGAGAGCCGCACGAAAGACGCGAGCAGACGCACGAAGGACGCGGAGACACGAGGAGACGGATAGAGGACGCATAAACGCGTGGAGACGGATAGAGGACGCATAAACGCGTGGAGACGCACGAAGGGCGCGGAGATTAAACATTTCAAATCTCAAATTTGAGATCACAAATCTCAAATTTGAGATCGCTAATGCTTTCTTCCGCGCCCTTCGTGCGGGTTCGCTCTATTAACTTCCGGCGGGCGGTGTTTTCGGTCGCGCTCCGGCGAGCCGCCCGTTTGCGCCGCCCGGTTAGGTTTGCGCCGCTACTTTCGTCTCAATCTTTTCCTTCTCTTTCTTCTCTTCTTTCTTCTCTTGCTTCTCTTCCTTCAAACCGAGCCGCTTGCGGATGAACTTCTCGGCCTCATCTTCGACGAGTTCGCCGTTCGTGATCCAGGCCTTCTCCGTCAGCACGTCGCCGTCGCTTTTGAGCTTCGACGGCACGAGAAAAATGTTGTAGGGCGATCCCCACTTGCGCGCGTCGCCCGTGAGTTGGCGATAGGCGTAGTGCGTCGTCTGGTCGCGCGCCTCGCGCGTGTCGGATTCGACGACCACCGTGTAGGGCGGCGTCTTGTCCTTGAAGTGAATCTGCTGGTCGCGCTCCGTGCCGTAATTGCTGACGCCGATCACGTCGAAGCCCTGCGCTTTATACTTGTTGTAGAGACGCTCCACCACCGGGGCTTCCAGCTTCCAGTTGTTGCACCACGGAGCGAGATAGACGACGAGCACGAGCTTTTTCCCCTTCGCCCACGCGCGCAGGTTAACCGGCTCGCCCGTCGTCAAACGTTTGAACGTCCAATCCCTGTAATTGATCTTCTTCTCCTGAATCGGCGCGTACTCGTGCACGTCGCTCGCGCCCACGGCGCCCACGGTCGTCAGCATGAAAACAACGGAAAAAACGAGGCTCAGAATTTTTCGCATGGTTATAACTCCTGTCGGGCGGCGAGTTTTGTCTCGCGCGCTTTATTGATTGCTGGCGGTCGTCTGCTGTTCATCCAGGAGCGGCAGGACGACCGCATCGAAGGCGGCGCGGTCGCGTTCGCCGATGAAGCGTTCGCGGATGCGACCCTCGCGGTCGAGGATGAAGGTGGCGGGGCGACCCGGCCCCGTCTGAAACTCGGCGGGCGCATCGTCGCCGCTCGTCAGCAGTTGATATTCCTGCCGGACGACGCTCTGAAAGTCGCGTATCATCTCGGGCGTGTCGTGCGAGGAAACGCCGACGACCGTGAAGCCGCGCGCCTCGTAATCCTTCTGCATCCGGTTGAAGTCGGGAATCTCGGCGCGACAGGGCAGACACCATGTCGCCCAGAAGTTCAGGAGAACGACGCGCCCGCGCAAACTTGAGACGCGAAACGGCTGGCCTTCGAGCGTCTTCATTTCGGTGTCAGGCGCAAGGGCGTAGGAACTCGCGGGCTTGGCCGCCGTCGCCGTGCCCGCCCCGCCGCCCTGCCCGCTCTGGTTGCGCTTCGCCCAGGAGTTGACCCACGTTTCGGGGTTGGGCAGAACCGAAGCGTAACTGGCGAGCCGCGTAACGTTGTTGGTGGCGACTAAAAGACCGATCATGATCAGGAGGACGCCGGAGACGATCTCGACTTTGTGCAGGTGGCGACGGAAGCGCGTGTAGAAACCCAGAAACTTATTGATGCCGAGTCCCGTCAGCAAAAACGGCACGGCGAGTCCGGCGGCGTAGAAGGCCGAGAGGACGAGTCCGCTCCGCCACCCGCCGCTCGTCGCGGCGAGGCCGAGTATGCCGCCGAGGATGGGCCCGATGCAGGGCGTCCAACCGGCGGCGAAGGCCAGACCCAGCGTGAACGAGCCGAGCATGCCGCGCGGCTTCTCATCCGAAAACTTGCGCGTGTCGCGATAGAGCGCGCCGATCTTCAGGACGCCCATCAACTGCAACCCGAACGCGATGATGATCAAGCCCCCGATGATACGCACCCACGGGTTCGACGTGATGGCCGAGCCGACGAGTCCGGCCGCCGCGCCGAGCGCGATGAAGATCAAAGACAGCCCCGCGTTGAACGCGAGCGAATTCATCATCACGGCGCGGCGCGCGTGCGTCGTGCGTGCCGCGCTGCCTTCCTTCAAATGGTCGATGCTGACGCCGGAGATAAGCGAGATATAGCCCGGCACGAGCGGCAGCACGCACGGGCTGAGGAACGAGGCCAACCCCCCTACGAACGCGATGATGAGCGAAAAACTGAGATTAGTGCCTTCCATAACTGTAGGCCAGCTTACAACAGGGAAAAGTAAATCGTGAATCGTGAATCGTAAATCGTGAATAGATAAAACCTGTCTTCATTCTATTCACGATTCACGATTTACGATTTACGGCTTTCATTCTTCCAACGGCGCGCCACCACTTGAAGTTGAGATAGATGCCGGAGAGCGCCGAAAGGCTCGCCAGCGCGGAGAGCGTAATGAGCAACGCCACTTGCCACTTGCCTGCGAAGAAATAGAAATGCGCCTGCCGGAAGTAGCGCGTGAGCGCGCCGGGCGGCGGCGTCCGAACGACCGCGCCCGTCTCCGCGTCGATCAACAGGGAGTCCGCGCCCATGCCGCCGACGGCTTGATAGACGGGGCGACCCTCGCGCACGAGCAGTGTCAACGCGGTCAACGGCAAGCGACGCCCGGCGAAAGCGTGCGCGCGCTCGAACGCCTCGTTCGGCGTCACGCGCACGCGCGTCGCGTCAATCGCCGCGACCTCTCCGCCCTCGACCGCGTTCGGCCAGGCGTAGAGCAATCCGCTCGTCGCCCACGCCAGCACCGGCACGGCGACGATCATGCCTAACCAAACGTGCGCGCGGTGGATGAAGGATTGCATGGGCTAAAAATTGCTTTGCCTGCCTGACGTGGAATCTACGCTCACGACTTCAAGGCTTCTCGGCGAGCAGTTTGTCGATGACGGCGGCGAGCGATTCGTGACCCTCTTCGCTCGCGCCGACGGAGATGTAGCGGACGCGCCCGCGCCGGTCGAGCAGGAAGGCCGTCGGGATCGAGCGCACGCCGTAACGCACGTCGTTATCTTCGTCCGAGGCGACGGCGAAGGCGTAAGGCAGCTTCAACTCTTTCTTGTAGGAGCGCAGGTGCGCCAACTCTTCCTGCGGCGTCAGGGGCGTGCGCCCGTCGCGCCCGAAAAACTGCGTGAGGCCGATGACCGTTAGCCCGTCTTTTTTGAAACGCTCGTGGAGCGTTTTCAATTTCGGCATCGTCACGCGACACGGTCCGCACCATGTCGCCCAGAAGTCCAGGAGCACGACGCGCCCGCGCAGGTCTGACAATTTCACCGGCTTGTGATCGATCCACTCGGCGATATTGATCTCCGGCGCGGTCGCGGCGGCGGCGTCCGCCGGAGGCGTTTCGTTGAGCACGCGTTCAATCGTCTTCTCCTGCTCGTTTATCGCCAGCCAGCGAGCCGCGCCCGCGAAGATTTGCGCCGACGGCAGCGAGAGACTGAGGCGCAACAACTCTTCCATCGTCGCCGCGGCCTCCGCGTCCTGTTTCGACTCCAGCAGCACATCGGCCAGAAACTCGGCCGCCGCGCCGATGATTTGCGCGCGGTCGGACTCGTCGCCCGCCGTGACCGGCGACTCCTTCGCCACTTTAAAGGCGACGCCCGCGTGCGACACGCTCCGTTCGATTTTTTTGTCCGCCAGGTAGGCGCGTGCCAGCGCGTGATGCAATTTGAAGAGTCCCTGCGGCGTGGCGTGTTCGAGTCGCGCGTAATCGGCGAGGATGCGCTCGGCCTCGTCGAAGCGTTTCAGGGCGACGACCGCCGCGCCGAGGGTGAGACGAGCGTTCTGCAACTGCTCCGTCGTGCCTTTAGATTCGAGCGTGAGGAAACGGCGCAGCGGCTCGATTGATTCGGCGGATTTTCCCGCGAGATTGTAGAGCAGGCCGAGGTAGTAATGATCCGCGCCCGCGAGGTTCGCGCGCGCGACGAGAGCGGCGGCATGGCGGGCGGCGAGTTCGCGCTGCTCCTGAAAAGTTTTCGTCGCCAGCGCGCGGCTGAACGGCATGCGCTTCTCTTTGAACTCGTCGAATTTCCGCTCCACGTATTTCGACGCGTCTTCATAGAGCGTGGCCGCGACAACGGCGGGCGAAGGCGCAGGCGTCGCGGCGGGCGAAGGCGAAGGCGAAGGCGCAGGCGTCTGGGCGGGCGTCACGCCCGGCGTTGCCGGATGCGGCACGGCGAGCGATGCGGGAGGCGTCGCCGTCGGCGTCGCGGCGGGCGTGGCTTTCGGCTGAGCTTCACGCAACGCGCCCGCCTGCGCGAAGCCATTCGCCGCCGTTAACAACAACGCGACGCCAAGCCCAAACGCGCCCCTCGCAACGAAAAATCTTCTCATAACTTTTTCACTCAAACCGCCGGCCTACCCGAACACGGCCGCAAAATCCGCGACTAACAAAACAGCAATTTTTAAAATTCGCTTCGAACTTCTCAAATCCGAGAAGCTGTTTGAAAAGCACCGTTGCTGTTATCCCGAAGGGGCAATTGATAATAGCCCTGCCATTTATGGCCGGGGAGAGTGGATGTGTCTTTATACTTGAGTCCCGTAGGGACGATTGAATGTTCATCACGATTCAATCGTCCCTGACGGGACTCGCTCATTATTCTTCAACCGATTCCCGGCACTCAAGTGCCGGGCTATTATCAATCGTCCCTGACTGGACTTTCCAAACAGCTTTTGAGATTTCAAATCTGAGATTTCAAATCTGAGATTTCAAATCCGAACTTCGCACGCTCGACGGCCATTTCAAATCTCAGGTTCGCACGCTCGACTTGCCATCCCACATCCGCCGTCCCTCAATTCGCCGCCGCCCCTCATTCGCCGCCGTCCTTCTCGTCGAGCAGTCTGACGATCATCTGGTGCAGCTCTTCGATGTCCGTGTCGTGCGCGCCGACGTTGAGGAAGCGCACAACGCCGCGTCGATCAATCAGCACGGCGACCGGGATCGTCGTCACGCCGTAGGCATCGGCGGTCGCGGTCGTGTCGGCGACGGCGAAGCCGAAGGGCAGGCGCGCGCCGCGTTTGAAGTTGCGAAGTTCCCCGACCTCCTGCGGCGTGCGCACGCGTCGGCCGTTCACCGTGTTGCGATATTCCGTGAACGCGACGACGCTCAAACCGCGCTCCTTATATTTCTCCTGCCACTCGGCGATGTGCGGCAGCGCGGCATGGCACGGCGTACACCACAATGCCCAGAAGTCCAAGAGCACGACGCGCCCGCGCAAGCCGGCGAGCGTCGCAGGCTTCTGGTCGATCCAATCCTTGACCGTAATCTCCGGCGCGAGCCGCGCGCCCGCTCCGGCGCGAAACAGCGGGTCGTCCGGCTTCGACACGTAAGCGACGGGCGGCACGATGCGACCGAGTAACACGGTCGCGCGCCGGTAGAGATCGGCCGAAGGAAAACTGACGCTCAGCCGCCTGAGTTCCTGCAACGCGGCGATGGCCTCGCCCGTGCGTTTCAAGTCGAGCGCGGCGTCGTGTATGAAGGAGAGCGTGCGGTAGAACACGGCGTCGCGCGTGACTGCGTCAAGAGGCTTCGCGGCGTGCAACTCCTTCGCCGCTTCGAGCGCCGCGCCCGCGTGGAGCATGGCCTGCTCCGGCTGCTTACGCCCGCGATAACTCGCCGCGAGCGCGCTCTCCACACGATAGCGCGCCTCGTGCGCCTCAGGCGCGGCGACTCTCAAATAATCCGCGAGCGCCGCTTCGGCTTCTACCGTCGACCCGCTCTTCGCCGTTTGCAGCGCGACGACGTAGAACGCGATTTGTTGTTCGTCCGTCCCGGCGCGCGAATCAATCGCGAGGAAGCGACGCATCGTAGCGACGGCGCGCTCCGCATCGTCGGCGACGTTGTAAAGTTGACCGAGATAGAAAATCTCACGCGCATGGAGCGCGCCGCGCGCCGCGACCTCGGCGGCGTAACGCGCGGCCAGCGCGCGCTGCTCGCCTTCAACCTGTTCGACCAGCTTCTGCTCATAACTCGCGCCCTCGCGCGCGAGCGCCTCGTATTTCTTACGCGCGTAGCCTTCCGCCTCCGCGTACAACGCCGCGACGCTTCTCGCCGCCGCATCGGACGACGCGGGCGCGGCGATTGAGGCCGTGCTCTGCGCAAAAGTCTGCGCGGGCGCGCAGAGCGCGGCAAACGCGAGCGACGCGAAGGAGATGATGACGACGACGACGGCGCGCAGAGTCTCAAGCCGGAAGGGCGCAAATGCGCAAAGGGAAAACGCGTAAGAACGGAGCGCGCGAGCGCGCGGAGAAGACGGGTGCGCCGTGGGCGGTGCCATGCCGGGATTCGATGCCATGCCGGAGTTCTTCGCGCCTTCGCGCCTTCGCGTGAGTTTCATATCTTTATCCGTAAAGCTCATCTCTATTATTCATCACACCGCGCAGGACGATGCGCGGCGAAAGCGTTCGGGTGTGAAAGCCTCAAGTGGCGGGAAGGTCGCGCTGCCGCCACGCAGGATCATCTCGGCGACGAGCGCGCCCGTCAGCGGCGCAAGCAGGATGCCGTTGCGGTAATGGGCGGTGGCGTAAAAAAGGTTCGGCACGTCGTCGAGCGCGCCGAGCAAAGGCCAGTCGTCCGCGCCGTGCGGACGCAAGCCCGCCCACGCGTCCGTCACAATCAACCTCTCGACGGCGGGCGCGATCTCGCGCGCCCACGTCTCAATCGCTTCGCGTCCCGCCACGGTCAGAGACTTATCGAAACCAGCGTGTTCCGTCGTCGTGCCCGCGAGCAGACGCCCGTCGCGACGCGGAACGAGATAACCGCGCGGGCTATAGACGACGTGGCGCACGAGCGGCGACTGCGCTGAACCGGCGAAACATAATATCTGCCCGCGCACCGGTTCGATGCGCGGTCGCGTCGCGTCGTCGCCCCGCACGGCAGCGGCAGGGGAAACGTCGAGCGGCAACAACGAAGACCACGCGCCGCACGCGACGACGACCGACGAAAAGCGCGTCGTGCCGCGCGAGGTTTCGATGCTCGTCGCGCGCCCGTCGTCGATCCTGATCGCGCGGGCTTCGGTCGAGGTGAGTATTCGCACGCCGCGCTTCCTGCAAGCCTCCGCGAGCGCACGGACGAGGCGACGATTTTCCACCTGCCCGTCGAGCGGAAATCTCAGAGCCGAGCGCACGCGCGCCGACACCTGCGGTTCGAGCGCACGCACCTCACGCGCCGTCAGGCGTTCGACCGGCAACCCGGCGCGCGTCTGCCACAGGAAGCGTCGCTCGCATTCTTCCTCGTCCTCTTCCGTGAAAGCCAGATAGAGCGTGCCCGTCCGGTCAAGTTCGATACTCACGCCCGACTCTTCTTCAAGTTCGCGCGCGAACGCGGGATAAGCGTCGCGGCTGGCCGCGGCCAACTTGAAAAACTCGTCCGCGCGGTCGGCCTCAACCTGCGGCGCGAGCATTCCGGCCGCAGCCCATGACGACTCCGCGCCCAACTCCTCGCCGCGCTCGATCAAAATCACTTCCGCGCCCCCGCGCGCCAACTCGCGCGCGACGGCCAACCCGATGACGCCGCCGCCAACGACCGCTACGTCCGCCCGCTCCGGTAACTCGCCCACGTTTCGCATTGAATTAGAGTTGCTGGTATGATGCGTCAAACTAACAGTTTCCAGTTTTCAGTTTTTAGTTTTCAGTCAAACGCACTCCGCTGAAAACTCATAACCGTAGCTGAAAACTAAAAACTGAAAACTGAAAACTGAAAACTGAAAACTGTTTATGACACATACTATCACACTCATTCCGGGCGACGGCATCGGGCCGGAAGTCACAGCGGCGGTCGTGCGTATCATCGAAGCGGCGGGCGTCGAGGTCGCGTGGGAGACGCACTATGCGGGCGCGCAGGCGCTCGAAAAGTTCGGCGAGACGCTGCCCGCAGACCTCCTCGAATCCATCCAGCGCAACAAGGTCGCGCTCAAAGGGCCGATCACGACGCCCGTCGGCAAAGGCTTCACCTCGGTCAACGTGGGCTTGCGCAAAGCGCTCGATCTCTACGCCAACCTGCGCCCCGTGCGCGCCCTGCCGAACGTGCCTTCGCGCTACCCCGAGCTCGACCTCGTCGTCGTGCGCGAGAACACGGAAGACCTCTATTCGGGGATCGAGCACGTGGTCGTGCCCGGCGTCGTCGAGAGCATCAAGATCATCACGGAGAAGGCTTCGACGCGCATCGCCAAGTACGCCTTCGAGTATGCGCGCATCGAGGGGCGCAAGAAAGTGACCGCCGTCCACAAGGCCAACATCATGAAACTCTCGGACGGGCTGTTCCTCGATTGCTTCCGCAACGTGTCGAAGGACTACCCCGAGATCGAGGCCGACGACAAGATCGTGGATAACGCCTGTATGCAACTCGTGATGCGCCCCGAACAGTTCGACATCATGCTCCTTGAAAACCTCTACGGCGACATCGTCTCCGACCTGTGCGCCGGCCTCATCGGGGGCTTGGGCCTCGTCCCCGGCGCGAACATCGGCGAGCGCGGCGCGGTCTTCGAGGCCGTCCACGGCAGCGCGCCCGACATCGCCGGTCAAGGCATCGCCAATCCGACCGCGCTCCTCCAATCCGGCCTCCTCATGCTGCGCCACCTCGGCGAGCGCGACGCCGCGCAGAAGATCGAAACGGCGATGTTGAAAATCTTCACCGAGGGCAACGTGCGCACGCGCGACATCGGTGGACAGGCCGGCACGATGGAGTTTGCCGAAGCCATCATCGCGGCGTTTTAAATAAGGGATGAAGTAGGAACGATGAACGATGAACGAAAGACAGGTTGTTTTTACTTCATCGTTCATCGTTCCTACTTCATCGTTTCTCATGCCTCCCGCGGCTTGACCCGTTAACCTGTATCATTTAGAGTTCAATTTCTCCCCGCGACCTGTTTCACAGAAGTTTTACCTACGGGTTCGGATCGCGGTCAGGCCGGAAATTAAAGGCTTTATTGCGCAACCCGTTTGCATCTAACCCTCGCGCCCACCCGCTGGTGGTCACGCGTTTTCCCGACATCAACTTGCGGCATTAAATACATGACGAACTGCCCGTCTGTGTTGGGAGTTCACGCCCGGAAATGCGATCTGTTAATTTTCATACTCTCCCCACGCTCGCGGCGCGCCTTCCGGGCGGTCGCTACACATTGCGTTCGACATCAACCGTCGGCTCTCTACCACTTCCGAAGTAATTAAGGTTCAACATGAAATTCGCGAATATTCACAGTGTCGTCATCTCCGGCCGCTTTGCGTTGCGGCTCGCATTCTTTTCTTTCCTGTGCCTGTTGGCGTTCGCCATGAGCAGCCCGCGTTTCGGGATTGCCCCGGCAGCCGGCGCGGCGAACACGACGGGCGCGGCGCAAACGCGAAAGCACGTCAACAGTAAGAGCGGCAAGGCGGGCGCGGCGCAGGCCGTCGCGCGCGAGACCGCGAAGTCTGAGGAGAAGGGCGCGGTCAAATCGGCGGGCGGCGACGCGCAGCCCTTGACCGTGTGTGCGCAGAATCAGCCGATCAGTTTCGGGCAGACGGTTAACGGCACGCTCGCCAACGGCGACTGTGTCAACCCGGTGGAGGGCGATGGCTCGCTTGTTGACGAGTACACGTTCAACGGCACAGCCGGTCAGCAGGTCACGATCAACCTGTCGTCCACGGCCTTTGACACGGTGCTGTATTTGCTCAGGCCGAACGGGTCGCAGTTAGCCTTCAACGACGACATTGATCAGAGCAGCACGCCCCCGAACCAGAATTCGCGCATCGTGATCACGCTGCCCGAGAGCGGCGTCTATTCCATCCTCGCCAACTCGTTCGCGCCTGAATCTCGTGGCCCCTACACGCTCTCGCTGGCGACCACCGGCACGTGCAGCTCGACGCCCATCGCTTTCAACCAGACCCTGACGGGCAATCTGGCTCCGGGCGATTGCACCAACACCATCGATAACGACGGCACTTTCACTGACCTCTAC
>DASQMC010000082.1:0-17081 GCA_035645695.1 Pyrinomonadaceae bacterium | reverse complement strand
CCTGCTGAACGTGTCTATGAAGCAGCCGCCCATGCTCAGGTCCGAGACGCGCGCCTCGTGCCGCCCGGATTGTCCCTCCCACCAAGCCTCTATGGAAACGCTCGCGCGTTTATCTTCTCGACGTTCGTTCTCCATGTTCGCTCCCTCGCCTCCCCGCCTTATCTTCCGATTGATTCCATCAGCGATGCCTCGACGCGCGCCGCGATCTCGCGCGCGCGTTCGAGCAGATCGTCGGCGCGCGCGAGGTGTTCGCCGGTAAACTCTTCATCCTCGATCTCCGACGCGTTGACGAGCACGTTGTAACGCGCCGAGACGACCGAGGCGAGCGCGAGTTGCGCGCCCACGGCCGAGTCCGAGAGCCACGCCGGTTCGCCGAGTTCGGCCAGCGTCTCCAGCAACTCGCAGACCTGCACGGCGAGGCTCGCCACTTCGAGCGGCACGGCCGCCGCGCCCTTCAAAGCCTCTTCCACGGCGTTGGCGCGCGCGCGCCGTTCCTCGTCGGTGCGACTTGGCATCCGTCGCGCGCCGATGACGCCCGCGAAACTCGCTCCGTCCGCGTGCGCCGCGTCAAAGAGACGCGCGCGCAAACTTCCCAAAGCCTGCAACGCGTCGCGCGCCTCGCGCTCCATGTCCTCCTGCTTGCCCTTACGCTCGACGAGGTGCGCGACCATCTCGCCGAGCGCGGCGGCGAGCGCGGCAGCGTATGCGGCAGCCGCGCCGCCCCCGGTGATCTCGTCGGGCGCGGCGTGCGAGGCATTGGCCGCCGCCTCGACGCTCGACGCGTGTCGTGTACTCGAACCTTCCGAGGCTTCGCGCTCAGGCAGATGGTCGTGCCGCTTAATCGCTGCGGCTTCGACATCCGCGCTCCACCCTTGCGAACCGGCTCCCGGTTCGTCTTCAATCGCCGCCCCTTCGGTCGCCGCGTCTTTATCCGCCGCATCTTCAGTTGCCGCCCCTCGGGTCGTCGCATGTTGGGTTGCCGCGTTTCTGCTTTGCCCGGCCGTGGCCTCACGCCGTCTGGCGAGGGCGGAGGCGATGCGGTTTTCGAGCACGAGGTCGGGCGAGAAGTTTTCGATCTGTAGGAAATACTCCGCGCTGCGGTCGAGCGCGGCCTGCGGGATGAGGCCGACGATCTCGCTGCCGGCCACCCTCACGCCGTAGCGTTCGGCCTCACGCCTGACGGCCTCGAAGGCGTGATGAAGCTCCGTCCGCTCGAAGCGCACGAGGTTCATCGAAACCTGCGTCAGGCCGCGCTCGCGCAACTCGAAGCCGAGCGCCTTCAGGAAACGCAGGCCGCCGTCGCGCCCGCGCACGGCGCGCGCGATGCGTCGCGCGACCGTCAAGTCCTTTGTGTCCAGATTGATGTTGTAAGCGACAAGGAGCGAACGCGCGCCGACGACGCACGCGCCCGCCGTCTCGTGCAGGCGCGGCGCGCCCTCGTCGGGAGCGCGCTCAGGGTTCGTTGCGATCTCCTCGCGCAAAAGCTCGAAGCCGCCGCGCCGCACGTCTTCCAGATTCACGCGGTCGGGTCTGCGGGCCGCGCTCTCGTAAAAATAGACGGGCACTCCCACCTCACGCGCGATGCGTGCGCCCGCCGCGTGCGCCAGATGAATGCAATCCTCCAAAGTCACGCCGCGCACCGGCACGAACGGCAACACGTCGAGCGCGCCGACGCGCGGGTGCACGCCCGCGTGGTGCCTCAGATCGATCAACTCCGCCGCGCGCGCCGCCACGCGCACCGCCGCCTCGACGATTGCCTCCACGCCGCCGACGAACGTGATCACCGAACGGTTGTGATCCGCATCGACATGCGTGTCCAGCACGGCTGCGCCTTCGACCGACTCAACCGACTCGACCAGACGCGCGATCACTTCCGGCCTGCGCCCTTCGCTAAAGTTCGGCACACACTCGACGATGCGTTCCAACAGTGTCTCCTTTCGAAGGAAACGATGAACGATGAACGATGAACGATGAACGATGAATGAAAGCAAAATGCTTTTCAGTTCATCGTTCATCGTTCCTACTTCATCGTTCCTACTTCATCGTTCATCGTTCCTACTTCATCGTTCATCATGTCTTCTCTCTGCGTCGTTGCGGCGAGGTCGAGGCTAAGGACGAGCATGTCGCGCACGACGAGACCGTTCTCGTAGACGGGTTCATCGTAATACCGGAAGTAATCGCGCCGTACGTGATCCGCCCTGAAGCCGCACTTCTGATAGAAGATGATGTTGGCCGCGCTGGTGGTGCTCGTGCCGACGATGATCTCCGGCTTGCCGCGTCTGCGCGCCTCCGCGACGAGCCATGCGACGAATTGCCTGCCGAGCCCTTTGCCCTGTCGCTCACGCAGGATCGCCAGTTCCAGCATCTCGCACGGGTCGCGCCGCCAGCGCATCGTCGCCGCTCCGGCCAGTTCGCCGCTCGCGTCCATGCGATAGACCGTATCGCTCAGATTTTTCAAACCCCAACGCAGCGCGCTTGCCGAAGGCTCCGCCAGCAGGAGCAACGGAAAGAGCGTTTCGAGTTCGTCCGCATGAGCTTCACGGATGTGCGTTTGCATGGCGTGGAGTTAGAGATTTCTCGCGTTGAAGGTGTCGCCCTGCCGGATGTCGCCGGTTTCAAAACCTTTCCTGAACCAGCGCGCGCGCTGCTCGGAACTGCCGTGCGTGAACGAATCGGGGACGACGTAGCCCTGCCCCTGACGTTGCAGCCGGTCGTCGCCGACCGCGCTGGCCGCGCCGAGCGCTTCCTCTATGTCGCCCGGTTCGATGATGCCGCGCCGCGCCGCGTAGTGCGCCCAGACGCCCGCGTAGAAGTCCGCTTGCAGTTCCAATTTCACGGAGAGTTGATTGGCTTCCGCCTTGCTCACGCGCGCCTGCCTCGCATCGACCTGCTCCATCGTGCCGAGCAGGTGTTGGACGTGATGCCCGACCTCGTGTGCGATGACGTAAGCCTGTGCGAAGTCGCCGGGCGCGCCGAGTTTCGTCTTCATGTCGCGATAGAAGGAGAGATCGACGTAAACCTTCTCGTCGCCCGAACAATAGAAGGGGCCGACGCTCGCGCCCGCCACGCCGCACGCCGAGCGCGTCTGCTCCGTAAAGAGGGTGAGCTTCGGCTCGCGGTAACGCTTGCCCGCCTGCTGGAAGATCGCGTTCCACACGTCCTCCGTCTCGGCCAGCACGACCGACGAGAACTGCTTGAGTTCGTCTTCCTGCGGGTTGACCTGTCGCGCGCTTCGAGTTCCCTGCGGCGCGTCGCCCTGACCTTGTTCGAGCAACTCGCGCGGGTCTGCGCCGAACAGCAGCGCGACCACTACCAGAACAATTGTGCCGAGGCCGCCGCCGACGGCCATCCCGCCGCGCGACATGCCGCGCCGATCCTCCACGTTCGCGCTTTCGCGCCGCCCTCTCCAACGCATATTTGAAGCGCCCTCCCCTGCCCCTTAAATTCTGTGAATATGTTTTTGATTATAACTGCACGCCGCCTTTGGCGGGCGATTTAATTTGCACGCGCCGGTCTTCGACACGTAAACATCGGAAGATTCTCCGCAACACACATTGTTCGAGTCGGTTCTGTTGTCCGGCGAAAGGCGCGCACCTGCTAGAATCACCGGCAGCCGAGGTTCGGCGCTAGGGAGGGCTTACACAGAGTATGAACACGATCCAGATTCTCGGGCTGGCGCTCGGCACGGCATGGACTTCCGGCATCAACCTCTATGCCACCGTGGCCGCGCTCGGATTGTTACAACACTACAAACTCGCGCAACTCCCCGGCGGCCTCCACGTGTTGGACAACCCGTTGATCATCGGCGTCGCGCTGTTTCTCTACGCCGTCGAGTTTTTCGCCGATAAGATTCCTTACGTGGATACGGTCTGGGATGCGGTGCATACGTTTATACGCGTCCCGGCGGGAGCGGTCATCGCGGCCACGGCGACTTCCGACATCAACCCGTCGGTGCAGGTCGTCGCGCTGCTGCTGGGCGGAGGACTCGCGCTCTCGACGCACGGGACAAAAGCTACTCTGCGCGCGGGGGCTAACCTCAGCCCGGAGCCGCTGACGAACTGGTCGCTCTCGCTGCTGGAAGATGTCGTTGCCGTCGGCGCGGTGGCGCTCGCGGCGTTCAGCCCGGTTGCCATCCTCTCGGTCATCTTCGTCTTTCTCCTGCTGCTGGTCTGGATATTGCCGAAGGTGTGGCGGCGCATACGCCGGATGCTCAAAGCCGCCGGAGATTTTTTCGGCGGCCGAACCGTATCGGCTCCTTAGAAACAACCCCCTGTCGCACACGAGCCGCACATCTCAAAAATTCTCCGCTCCGAACTGATGACCGGCGCGCGATGCCGGATGTTAGAATGCGTTGACGGCGGCATCCGGCATTCGGCAAACTGACTGTTAACCTCTCTCTCTCTTATGTCCTCGAACCGTTTCATCAACGAGCGCAAGGGCGCGTGGCAACGTCTGGAAGATTTGCTGACGCTGCTTGACCGCATGTCGCTCGGCCGCCTGCACCGCGAAGAGGTGCGCGAACTCGGTCGAATCTATCGCCGCACGTCGTCCGATCTGGCGATTGCGCGCGCCGAATCGCGCGACCTGCGTCTGGTCAACTATCTCAACAGCCTTGTCATACGCGCGCACGGGCGCATCTATCGCGCCGGGGCGCTGGAGGGCGGAGGGCGCGTGCGCCGTTTTTTCGCGCTGGAATTTCCGCGCACGTTTCGACGGACGTGGCGTTACACGGCCGCCGCCTTCGCCGTCTTCATGGCCTTCTTCCTCGCAGGGTTTCTGGGGACGTGGCGCGACGCGGAGTTCTCCGACCTCGCCGGGTTAAGCCCCGCATGGCGCGCCGAGAACACGGACGCGCGCGTGCGCTGGTGGGAGTCTCTAAACGCCGCCAACCAGGTCGGCGGCGCGGCGATCATGACCAACAACATACAGGTCATGTTCCACGCCTTCGCCTTCGGCGCGCTCGTCGGCCTCGGCACGCTCTACATCATGGCGTTGAACGGCGCGAGCATCGGCGCGGTGCTCGCGCTCACCTACCGCGCCGGGTACGGTCAAGATCTCGTCGCCTTCATGGCCGGGCACGGCGTCATCGAACTGACCTGCATCTTCGTCGCGGGCGGCGCGGGGCTGCTCGTCGGCGGCGCGATCCTCATTCCCGGCGACCTCTCGCGCTTCGACTCGCTTCGCATGCGCGGCCGCGACAGCATCCAACTCATCGTCGGCTGCATCCCCCTGCTCGTCCTCGCCGGAATCATCGAAGGCTTCATCTCGCCCGCGCCCATCTCGCCCGCCTTCAAGTACGGCGTCGCCGCCGCCACCGGCGTCGCGCTCTACACTTACCTGCTGCTTGCGGGGCGGGAAGAGGTGGATACAAGGGTAAAGGGGAAGGGGTAAAGGGAAGAAGGTGTCTTTCGATGGAGAGAAAGAGAATAGAAAGTTTTGAGGATTTGAGGGTTTGGCAGAGTGGTATTGAATTGGTTAAAGCCGTGTATCTTCTAACGAAAGATGGGGATTTGAATAAAGATTTTGGACTGCGAGATCAACTTCGGCGCGCCGCTGTTTCCGTTCCTACGAATATCGCCGAGGGGTTTGAACGCTCTTCACGCAAAGAATATTTACAATTCTTAAATATCGCCAAGGGGTCTGCCGGCGAGGTCAGAAGTTTATTGAGAGTGGCTTTAGAAATAGGCTATCTGGATCAGACACACCATGACAAACTTCGCGAGGTCGTTATAACGATAAGCAAGTCGTTATCCAACCAAATTAGAGCCATCAAAACATCAATCAATTAATCAAGTGGTATTTCTCATCCTTTACCCCTTCCCCCTTACCCTTTCCCCTTCAAAGCAACCCTCTCTCCTTCACTCGGATATAACTCTCCAGCAGCGCGGGCGCGAGCGTGGCGGCCGTCACGTCGAGGGCGAGGCCGCCGAGGCGTTCGACCATGCGCAGCGCCGCTTCGCGCTGGAACATGATCTCTTCGGCGACGGATTGCGTGAACAGGTCGCGGACGGTTTCCGGCGTGTCGCGGACGGCTGCCGCGAGGTCGCGGTCGCCGATGGTGGCGACGAGCGGGAGATGGCGCGGGCGCAGGAGTTTCAAAGACGTGAGCAGTTCGCGCGAGCCTTCTTCGTCAACTAGATCCGTGAGGACGACGACGAGCGCGCGCCGCTTGCAATTGGCGGCGATGTATTCAAAGGCGCGCGTGTAGGAAGGCTCGATCATCTCCGGCTCGATGCCGTGGAGGGCTTCGAGCACCGCCTCCAACTGTTCGTGCCCGCGCGCGGGCGGGATGTATGCGACGACGCGCCGGCCGAAGACGGCCAGTCCCGCGTTATCGCCGCCGCGCGCGGCCGCGCTCATCAGGGCGAGCGCGGCGTGAATGGCCGAATCGAACTTCGACTCGTCTTCGATGCGCGCCGTCATCAGCCGCCCCGCGTCGAGCGCGACGAGGATCGTCTGGTCGCGCTCGATCTGGTACTGGCGCGTGGTCAACTTTCCGCGCCGCGCCGTCGCGCTCCAACTCACGTGGCGCAACTCATCGCCCGGCACGTATTCACGCAACGACTCGAAATCGCGTCCCTCGCCGCGCCACGCCGAACGCCTGTGCGCGGCGACGAGCGAACGCGCGCCCAATGCCTTCAACTCCGCCTCGCGCGCGCGCCTCAAATTCGGATAGACCTTGATCCGCTCCGTCTCGCCCGCGCGCGCCGCGCACCACACGAGGCGCAGCCGCGAAAGGTAACGCACGGCTATCCGTCCAAACTCGTAACGCCCGCGTCGCGGCGGCGTCAACCCGTAGAACAGCGCGGCGGTCGTCTGCGCCTCCACTTTGAGCGACGCCTCGCGCGGCGATGCCAGTCGCAACTCCGGCGGGTGCTCGTCCTTGACACGCAGGGATAGAGGGCGCGTCGTGTGGTTCGCGACGCGTACGCGCACCTCCGTCTCCGCGCCGATGTGAAAACGCCGCGCGAGTTCGCGCGTGATCTCGACGCCCGCGGGCAGCCTGCGGCTCACGCGCGCGTCTATGAAGACGACGAGCAGGAGCAACGCATCGTAGCAGGCAACGTACCAGCGCAAATTCGGCCGCCCCCACGCGAACGACAACGGCACGAAGCCGAGCGCGAGCAGCACGTAAAAGAGTTTTGAGAAGACGAAGCGCATCCGCGTTGTTTATCGTCAGGCGACCGCGTTTGTGTGCAGGGTTGGAAGAACGCCCTCGCATACTAATGGCAGCCGGAGAACTAAGCAAATTTACAGCGAGTTGAACGCGAAGCGAGGCAAATACTGCGAAGAGTTCACCACGAAAACACGCACGGCACAGAGGAAGGCATCAAGTAATTTCAAATCTCAAATCTCAGGTATTTCAAATTTCAAATCTCAAATTTCAAATCTCAAATCTCGGATAATCTCAAATTTCAGGTAATCTCAGATAATCTCAAATCTCAAATTTCAAATCTCAAATAATCTCAAATCTCAAATTTCAAATCTCGGGTAATTTCAAATTTCAAATCTCAAATCTGAGATCGTCGCTCGCTCTGATTGCCTTTCTCCATGCCCCCGTGGTGTTCTCTGTGCCTGCGTTGGTGGAGGCTCCCGGCTTCGCTCAGTTGCCCGTTGTAAGGCGTCGGGGCGGAAAACTTGTGGCGTGAGTTTCCCAACGCGGCTACAATGCCCGCCACGTGCTTCACCATTCGTTCGTCGCTTGCGTCTCATAAATTCATTTGAGGTTGAATATGAACCGTTCACTGCTTGCACTGCTGTTCGTCGCCCTTTACGTTTTGACCCCCGCCGCCGCCTTCGCGCAGGAGAAGGACAAGAGCATCGCCGCGCGCACGAAGAATCTGCAAAAACTGGACGGCTACGTGCCGCTTTACTGGGACGCGGAGGGCGGCAAGTTGCTGATGGAGATCGAACGCTTCAACGCGGAGTTTCTCTATCAGGTGTCGCTCCCGACGGGCGTCGGCTCGAATCCCATCGGCCTCGACCGCGGCCAACTCGGCAGCACGAACGTCGTCTTCTTCGAGCGCACCGGCTCGAAGGTCTTGCTGGTGCGCCCGAACTACCGCTACCGCGCCATCACGAACGATGCCGAGGAGCGGCGCGCCGTCGAAGAATCGTTCGCGCGCTCCGTGTTGTGGGGCTTTAAAGTCGAAGCGACGGAAGACGCGCGCGTGCTCGTGGACGCGACCGCCTTCTTCATGCGCGACGCGCACGGCGTAGTGGAAACTTTGCGCCGCACCAATCAGGGACGCTTTCAACCCGACGAGTCGCGCAGCAGTTTTTACCTGCCGCGCACGAAAAACTTTCCGCGGAACACAGAGGTCGAAACGCAACTCACTTTCACGAGCGACGAACCAGGCCGCCTCGTGCGCGAAACCGTGCCGACGCCGCAGTCTCTCACCGTCCGCCAGCATCACTCGTTCGTCGCCCTTCCCGAAGCGGGCTACACGCCGCGTCGTCTCGACCCGCGCGTCGGCGTGATGGGCGTGGAGTTTTACGATTACGCGTCGCCCATCACAGAGCCTATCGAGAAGCGCTGGATCAACCGTCACCGCTTGCAGAAGCGAGACCCTTCGGCGGCCGTTTCCGAACCCGTCAAGCCGATCATTTACTACGTTGACGCGGGCGCGCCCGAACCCATTCGCAGCGCGCTCATCGAAGGCGCGTCGTGGTGGAACGAGGCGTTCGAGGCGGCCGGTTTCCGCAATGCTTTTCAAGTTAAGCTCCTGCCGCCGGATGCCGATCCGATGGACGTGCGCTACAACATGATCAACTGGGTGCATCGTTCGACGCGCGGCTGGTCTTACGGCGGAAGCGTCGAAGACCCGCGCACGGGCGAGATCATCAAAGGCAACGTCACGCTGGGCAGCCTGCGCGTGCGCCAGGACTTTTTGCTCGGCACGGGCATGATTCCGCATTACGCTTCGGGCGGCTCGCGCACGAGGGGCGGCGGCGACGGCGATAGCGATGCCTTTTGCGAACTCGACATGATGTTCGGCGGCGGCGACGACAGCTATCTGACGCCGCAGGATTCTTCGACCGACGCCGCGGCGATGTCCGTCGCGCGCATACGCCAACTCTCCGCGCACGAGGTAGGCCACACGCTCGGCCTCGCGCACAACTTCGCGGCCAGCACCTACGGCGGGCGCGCGTCCGTCATGGACTATCCCGCGCCGTTCGTCGAGATCAAAAACGGCAAGCTGGATTTCTCGAACGCTTACGGGCGCGGCGTCGGCGCGTACGACAAGTTCGCGATCCGCTACGCTTACATGCAGGTTGTGCCCGGCGCGGACGAGGCGGCGGAACTCGAACGCCTCCTCGAAGAAGGAACCACGCGCGGCATGCTCTTTATCTCCGACGCCGACGCGCGCCCGCTCGGCGCGGCGCACCCGCTCGCGAACCTCTGGGACAATGGCGAAGACCCCGTGGCGATGCTCAAGCACGAAATGGAAGTGCGCCGCATCGGCCTCGCGCAGTTCGGCCTCGCGAACATCCCGCGCGGCACGCCGCTCTCGATGCTCGAAGCGAAACTCCTGCCGCTCTACCTTCATCATCGCTATCAACTTCAGGCGGCCGTGAAATCCGTCGGCGGGCTTTACTACACTTACGCCGTCAGGACGGGCGCGGGCACGAACCCTCCGCGCGTGCAGGAGATCGTCGCGCCCGCGCGTCAACGCGAAGCCCTCAATGCCGTGCTCGACACGCTGCGGCCTGAGACGCTCGCCATCCCGCCGCGAATACTCGCGCTCATCCCGCCCCGCGCCTACGGCTACGAAGGCGGCACGGGCGAATACTTCCGTAATCGCGCCGACCCGGTGTTCGACCCCGTCGCCGCCGCGACCGTCGCCGCCGATCTCGCCATCCTCCCGCTCGTCGAACCGCATCGCGCCGCGCGTCTCGACAACTTCCACGCGCTCAATTCGGCCAACCCCGACTTCAAACAAATACTCGACGCGCTCGTCGCGCGCACATGGCTCGATCCGGCACCGCGCGACGCCTATCACGCTCTCATAGCACGCGCCGTGCAGAGTCTCACGGTGACGCGCCTGATGGACACGGCTGCCAACGCGGACGCCTCGCCGCAAGTGCGCGCCGCCGCCACCGAGACGCTGCGCGACTTGAGCGAACGGCTCAAGCTGCCCTCGCCCGACACCGCCGCCGCCGCGCACCGTCGCGGCATCCGCGACGACATCGAACGGTTCCTCGCGCGCCCCGACGCGCCGCGCAAACAGACCACGCCCCTCGCCATCCCGCAGGGCGACCCGATAGGTTCGGGAAGTCGTTAAGCCTTAATCAACGCGTCGAATTTGTGCGCGCACTAGAAAGCGCCCGCCCGCCGAAACTGTAAGATGAACTGGTTCACTCCTAAATGCCCGGTCGTGGCGGAAGACAAGGCGTGGATAGACGGGTCTATGCTCTGGCTCGTCGAAGAGTTCGGGAGCGACACGCTACGGGACGCGACGGTGGTGTTGCCCACGGATGAGTTCTTTCCCGATCCCTTCTCGGAGGACGAGGAAGATGTGCGGGCTCTGGTCGAACGCGTATGCGTTTACATGGGCGTCGATCCCGAACGAGTGGAACTGGAGTTCTACACGGACGAGAACAGGGAGTCGCGCCCTTATCTGCCCTTCGACGAATACTCGCACGAAGGCGTCGCCGGTCATTACAGAAAGCGGCGCGATAAATTCCTCATCAACATCGAATCCTCTCAATTAACCGATCCGATTTTTCTGGTCGCCACGAGCGCGCACGAACTCGGCCATGTCCGGCTCATCGGCGAAGGTCGCGTGTCGGCCGCGTTCGAGGATCACGAACCGTTGACCGATCTCCTGACGGTCTTTCTGGGAATGGGAGTGTTCACGGGAAATTCCGTGTTCGGCTTCAAGCAGTGGACGGACGCTTTCTCGCAAGGGTGGCAGACCGAGCGGCGCGGCTACATGACGGAAGAGATGTTCGGTTATGCCCTGGCGCTGTTCGCTTATCTGCGTGGTGAGCGTGACCCGGCGTGGGCGAAGCACTTGCAGGGCAACGTCGCGGCCTACTTCAAAAGCGGGCATAAGTATCTTGAGAAGACCGGGGATACGCCTTTGAAAAAACTATGAAGGCGAGTTCTCCCCGGTAAATTCTCCGCCGCCGCGATCCGGCCTACACGGGGCGTGCGCCCGCGCGCCGCGCCTATCCGATAAGCATAACCCGCCAACGAAGACTCATTAAATCAGCGCGGCACTTCGACCGTGTTGAGGATGTCCGTGATAACGCCGTCGGGGGTCGCGCCGTCGAGTTCGGCTTCGGCGCGCAGGCGCAGGCGGTGACGCAGCACGGGGCGCGTGATGTCGCGCACGTCGTCGGGCGTGGCAAACTCGCGGCCGCGCATGGCGGCGAGCGCCTTCGCGCACAGCAGTAGCGCGACCGACGCGCGCGGACTTGCGCCGTAAGCGATTGAAGGGTGTTCGCGCGTGCGGCGCACCACCTGCACGAGATAGTTTTGCACGCCCGTCTCCATGTGCGTGCGGCGCACTTCGGCGCGACACTGCGTGATGGCGTCCGGTTCCGCGAGCGGCCTGATGTCGATTTGGTCTAGGCGGCGCGCGTTGAAGCCTCTGTCCCAGTTGGCGACGACCTGCGCCTCGTCCGCCGCCGACGGGTAGCCGATGATCACTTTCAGGAGAAAGCGGTCGAGTTGCGCCTCGGGCAGCGGGTAGGTGCCTTCGTATTCGATGGGGTTCTCGGTGGCGAGCACGGTGAAGAGCGGCGAGAGCGGGTGGAGTTCGCCGTCGATAGTCACCTGTCGTTCCTCCATCGCTTCGAGCAGCGCGGCCTGCGTCTTCGGCGGCGTGCGGTTGATCTCGTCTGCGAGCAGGATGTCTGTAAAAATCGCGCCCTGCCTTAAACTGAAATTCGACGTGGCGACGTTGAAGACGTTCGTGCCGGTAATGTCCGACGGCATCAGGTCGGGCGTAAACTGGATGCGGCCGAACTCCGCGCCGATGATGCGCGCGAGCGTCTTCACCAGCAACGTCTTCGCCGTGCCCGGCACGCCCTCGATGAGCGCGTGCCCTTCCGCGAGCACGGCCACAAGCACCTGCTCTATCACTTCGTCCTGCCCGACGATCACCTTGCGCAGTTCCGTCAGGATGTGTTCGACCGTTGAAGAAACGTTTTGCAGCATGAGACTCTTCCGAGACTTAAAGCTCGATCCAGTATTGTGAGATCAATTTGCCCGACCTGTGCGAGACGGCGCGGCCGGCGAGCGCGCCGCCGTTCCGCTCGATGATACGCGCCGACGCCGTGTTGTCAGTATCGCAGGTCAGAAGCGCGCGCGACAATCCGAGATTCCGCGCCCGCTCCAACATCAGCGCGAGGATGAGCGTGCCGTAGCCGCGCCGCCGCGCCGACGGCCGGACATCGTAGCCGATGTGGCCGCCCTCGTGTTCGAGCGCGGGCGACAGGCGGTGGCGCAGCGCGCCGTGGCCGACCACCTCCCCGTCGTGGACGAGAAAAAAGTTGCTGCTCGGCACGTGCCCCGGCGGCAGACCGACGCCCGCGCTGTAGCGCGCGAGGCCGCGCAGGTAGCCCTCGAAGTCTTCGATTATTTCCCGGTAGCGCGCGTCGCCCGCCGCCTCGTACTCCACGGCCATCGCCACAAGCTGCGGCCGCAACTCTTCGGACGCCTCGACCAACCGCGCCCCTTTGATGTCCGTGCTTATGCTCATGTCCTTTCCCTGCGGGCAACCACCGACGGCGGCGATCAAGTTCCCCGCGCTAGCGCGCTCACAAACCTCTCGCCTGTCTGATCTCGCGCGCACGCATGCGGATGCCGAGCGTGCGTTCGAGTTCGCGCAAATCGGCGACGAGCGCGAGCGACCGGCGCGGGGTGATGGGCGCGCCGTCGATGGCGTCTTCGCATTCGCGCATCAGGGATTCGATCTCTTCGCGGCTGCGGCCTGAGCGCGCGGCGACGGCGGCGGCGATTGTAGCGCGCGGCGCCGATACGTCCGCGCCGCCGTAGCGCGCCAGCGCGCGGCGCGTGCGCCCGTAGATGTTTTCGACGGCGAGGTCGAAGGAACGCGCGCGTTGTTGCAGTTCGGCCATCGAGGCGACGAACTCCAACTTGGAACGCCTGTCCACGCGCGGCGCGGGCAGCGGTCGGCCGAAGCGTCGGCCACGCGTCCAAACGACGGCCGCGGCGAGCAAAAACAGTTGCGCGCACATGGCGAGGACGGGCGTGCCCTCGAAGTATGCGATGAGTTGGTTGCGCGTCGTGCCGCGCCCCTGATGAAACTCGTCGAAGGCGATCAGGCCATCGCCGTCGCCGCCCGCCGCCCCCTTGACGATGTTTGCGGCGAGTTGCAGATTGTCCGCGCGATTGATGCCGCGATTGGTGACGATGAACGGATCGCTCAGGACGACCACGCGCCCACGCCCGCGCGCGAAGTCGACGAGCAACGCGCCGCTCTCGTCGCTCACATGCACGACGGGCGCGCTCGCCCCCGGCGCGAACCGAACGTCCGCTTCCTCACTCGTCGCCGCATCGCCGTCGCTCTCATTCCGCGTGGCCGCGTCGTCCTCGCCCCCGACGACATCAGCAGCAGGGGGCGTCTCCGGCGTGTCCGTTGATGGTTTCTGTGTCTGTTGTGCGCCCGCGCCCTCGTCCAAGTCTTTGCGCGCGGCGATGAGACTCCCGGCGTAGCGTGAGGGCGCGATGCTCTCGACATCGCGCGTGAGCAGCGTCGGTTGCGCGGGCGCGAGTTGCTGCGCGCCGCGCGTTAAAGCCTCCGCGTCGTCGGCGCGCACGTCGCGCTCCGGTTGCGTGTCGCCGCTCGACAGGACGCGCCAATCTTCACCCTCGACGAGCGGCGCGTGCGGCGTGCGATCAATGACGACGAGACGCCCGCCCCCTTCCACCCACTCCAACAAACTCCGCACTTCCTCCGGCTCGAACTCGACGCGCGTGCGACCGACGATGACGAACGTCGCGGGCTTCGCGCGCCCCGTCGCCCGGACGAGCGCGGCGGGCGATTCGCGCCAACGCATGACGCGCTGCCCCGACTCTTCCAGAAATTCATACAACGCGCGCGTGCCCGACGCGCCCCCGTTCAGTGTCGAACGATCCGGCCGGAACTCCAATTCCGCCTCGCGCTCGACGCGCACGTATGACGCCGCGTTCAAAGCGACGAGCAACACCACGAGCGCGCCGCCGAAAACTATGATGGAAAATCTTCCACGCATAAGGAAGGTTTCAGGTTTCAGGTTTCAAGTTTCAGGACTGACAGGTAGTTCGGTCTTTAACTTGAAACCTGAAACCTTCAACTTGAAACTTTTATGGCCTCCCGGCAACGGGAGCGGAAATCGTGCCAGTCGGCGTCGGTCGCCGGGGCGAAGCCGTACCAGTGACGTTCGTAGTTGTGTGTGAGCGGTTGCATGTCGCCGTAGAGCGCGGCGCGCTCTCGCCGGAGGGCTGACAGGTAATCGCGATTGGTTTTGTGCGCGGCGAGGCGCAGGATGCGGCGTTCCCCGAGTTCAAAGAGAACGGCGATGTAGGCTTTGCGGATCGCGCCGCGCAAATCGCCCGCGCGTGCGAGCGCCTCGGCCTGCTCGATGAGGTCGGCGGGTGTCTCGCCGGGCGCGAGGCGTTCGCCGAGTACCACGCGCGCTTCGCTCGCGGTCTTCTTCCGGGGGCGATTGCGCGGCAGCAGTTGCGCGCCGTATTTCCAGAGCACATAGATGATCACGGCGGCCGTCAGCGCGAAGACGAAGATGCGCGCCGCCGTGGAGAAGGAACGCGCCGCGCCCTCGCCGACCGGGCTTGTCTTCGGCAGCAGGCCGTCCGCCCAATCCCCGATCCTTTTCCACAGACGCGCCAGCGCCGTGTCTTCGGCAGCCTGTTCGTTGTACTCGCGACGTTTGAGTATGGCGTTCAGGCGACCCTTTTCGGCGTCCTTGTCGCGCTGTTCCCGCGCCGCGCTCGCGGCTTCGGCGAGGCGCGTGTCGAGCGCACGCAGACGCGCGGCGACGCGAAAGAGCAGTTCGTCGCGTTCGCCCGTCTCGGCGGCGGCGATTGTGGCATAGAGGTCGAGTTCGTCGTGTAGCCAGCGGTTATCAACGTCGAAGAGGCTGCCCGCGTCCTCGATTTTTTCACGCGCGGGGAGGGCGGCGCGCACTTCCTGAAAAATTCTATTTTCGAGCGCGGCGAATTCCGGCGAGTTCACATCTCCGGTTTCGTCAAAATTTCGGTGCAACTCTTCCATAGCCTCGGCCGCTTTTAGAGAACGCGCGCGATAGTCCGCGAGCGAGGCGGCATGAGCCCCCCTTTGCATGGCAATGAAGCAGCAGAGAAACGCGCAGAGAAACGCCGCGCGGGTGTTTGCGTGCGACGCGCGGCGGCGGCGGAGGGCTTGGGCGCGTCCGGTCATTGGCGGTTCCTCTCCGTGGCTTCGGGCGCGCGGGAGTGCGCGTCGAGCGTCTGTCGGTGCGGCGCGGGAGTCGTGTAGATGGCGGGGGCAAGCGGCGCGAGGCCGCCGCCGGGCAGGAGCGGCATCTCGCCGAGTCGCTGCGCGGCCAAGAGTTCGATGTCATAGCCTTCGTGGCGCACGCGCTCGTCAACGTACAGCAGCGACAGGCCGAGCATCCACACGGGCGCGAGCAGGATCGAACTCGCCTGCGTCAACACCTGATAACCGACGGCGTACCAGACCGGCCATTCCGACTGATGGAGCGCGAGCGGGTTGATGCCCTGTAGATAGCCGTACCAGCCGAGCGGGATGATGAAAAGCATCAAGGCCGAATAGGTGGCGAAAGTAGTGAAGAGAAACATCGCCGTCAGGCGGCGGACGTTGCCGCGCGCGAGCGTCACGCTGCGGCCGACGGACTCGAACACGCCGCGCCCTTCGACGAGCATCACCTGCGGCACGTAGGCCGCGCGCCCGACGATGAAGAAGAAGAGAAAGAGCGCGCCCGCCGTGACGAGGAGAAAGAGCACCGCGCCGAGGATGCCGCCGAACCACATCGCGCCGCCGCCAATCGCCACCGTGCCGCCAACCACCATCAAGACCGCGATGAGCCACGCGAACACGAGGATGAAGCCGACTACCGCGGCGAAGATGCCGATGAGAAAGAGCGCCGCGACGAGTCCCCAGAAACGTGCGCGCACGCTGCGGTAGATCGTGCGCGCGGCGACAGGCTCGTCCCAGAGCATGTTCATCACGAGGTTGCGCGAAGCGCCGCCCATTACAATCAGGAAAAAGAAGCCTCCCGTAAACAGCAGTAACGCCCCGGCCACGGCCATGCCGACGTAGAGCACGAGCCATGCGCCGCTCTCGGTCGCGGGAATGGCGTGCGTGCTCACAGTCCATAGCACAGAGCCGGCCGCCGAGCCAATGACCGGCGGCGCGGCCGTGCGGATGAGCGTCAGGAAATGGCGACGGTAGAGACGAATCGTGCGGTCGATGAGATCGCCCGCGCCGAGCGGGGACAGCGACAGGCGACTGGCGACGGGCGTTGCGGTCTGCATGAAACGAGAAAATTCGGGATGATCGCGCTTTCGATTGCGTTAGACGGACGGGATTCTAACACACGCCGCGATGGTCAATAACGCTTACGACTACGGCGCGAGGGAGGGCGACATCTCCCGTCCCTCCCCGCAAAGTCGGGAGCGGACTTTCGGCACCTCTGCCCGCGAGTTGTGCGAGGCGGCCGGTATGTGGTCGCGCACCGCGAGCGGAATCGGCGCTTTTCATTTTTCTGAATTTTGATCCAGATTTTTGGAAGACGACATGATCATTTTTGGAATATTCTTACGATTATTCGTAATTTTCGACGCCGTTTCATCTGGCTTGAGAATTGCAATCACGGGCGGTACGCAATCCTCTAATTAATTTTAGAGTTTTCCTTTTCCTAAAACAGTTCAACGCGATGATTTAAGTCAGTTAGGTAAATCACAGGGGTCTGATGAAGTTAAGCACAATTTGATGGGTGCTAAACTTCTGACGTGCAAAGGCTAAACCGCTATTATCGCCGTTCTCGAATCGCGGAGGCTAAATTCCGCCTCTTGATTCGATACTTTGCACTCGATTTACACGCCG
>DASQMC010000081.1:0-64055 GCA_035645695.1 Pyrinomonadaceae bacterium | reverse complement strand
GAACTGCAATCACTATGCCTCTACTCTGTGCCACCTCCGTGCTCTCTGTGTCTCTGTGGTGAGTTTTTGATTAACCAGCATTCAACACCGCAGACACAGAGAGCACGGAGGGGGTACAGAGAGGTAACGGGGACGCACGCTATTGCAGTTCGCTAATATACCGGCTCTGCGGTCGTTTCCGCCGCCGAGCCCGCTTGCGGCAAGCGGAGTTCAAAACGCGCGCCGCCGCCCGGCGCGCGAGGCACCAGACGCGCACGCCCCCCGGCATCTTCGATGCGCTTGCGCACTATTGCCAGCCCCAGCCCCGTGCCGCGCTGTTTCGTGGTGAAAAAAGGCTCCCAGATGCGCCGCTGTAGATCGACGGGGACACCCGCGCCTCCGTCCGTCACGGCAAAGAGCAATTCATTCTCATCAAAAGCAACTTCAACCGCGACGCGCTCCCCCGCCGGTGTCGCTTGCAGCGCGTTCAATAAAAGGTTTGAGAGGGCGTCGCGCACTGCGGATGCCTGCGCGCCGTCTAACGTTTGACGCGCCTCCGTGCGCAGTGCGAGTTTGATATTTTTACCCGTGGCCTCCGCGCGAAATAGTTCGACCACCCCGCGCGCGAGTTCGTCGGCGTTCATGGGATGGCCTGCGGGCGGCGCGTGGCGTGCGAAGTTGAGCAGTTGCGTGACGCTGCGGTTGAGGCGGTCGGTCTCGCCGACGATGAGATCGAGATCGCGGGCGTACTCCGCGGCGAGATGCTCGTCTTCGCGCATTACCTGTGCAATGGATTTGATGGCCGAGAGCGGGTTCTTGATTTCGTGAGCGACGGCGGCGGCCATCTGTCCGAGCGCGGCGAGGCGTTCGCCCTGCGCGAGTTGTCGTTCGAGCCTCACGTTCTCTTCAATCAAACGATAGTCTTCGAGCGCGAGCGCGACCTGCCCGGCCAACACTTCCAGGACGGCGCGCACATCGCTCGTCAAAGCGTCGGGCGCGGCATCAATTAACATCAGGCCGAGCGACTTGTTCTCACGCCTCAGAAGGTATGCCATTTCAAAGCCGCGCTCGCGCAGTTGTTTTGTATCTTCGAGAACATCGCCCATCGTGCCGGTTGCCAACTCCAACACGCTCTCTTCCCACGCGGCGCGGCCGTCCGTGTGAGCCTCGCCCGTGTCGCCGTCCTCACCCGGCGGCGAGCGATGAGCCTCCCTGACGTAGAAGCGAACGCTACGCAGGCCGAGTTCGCGCGAAGTGCGTTCTTCGATGAAGCGAAGCAGGTCTGGTAATTGTTTGTAACTCCCGGCCTGCGCGCCGATGCGCGCCAGCACGTCGCGGTAGATCGACGCCTCGCGCTCGAAGAGTTTGTGAAAACGCTTGTCGAGCCACGCGCGCAAGGGGGCGACGACGAGCGCGAAAGCGAGCACAAGCAGCGATTCGACCGCGCTCGCGCGCAGGCTGTAGCGCGCGGTCAGCGAGAGCGCGAGCGTGCGGATGCCGTAGAGATAGACGACGAGGACGACCGCCGCGAACGATGCCACGACGAGGCTCTCTTTGATAATGAGTTCGAGATAGCGATAGCGATAGATGTGATAGGCGATGAGCGCAGTCGGCAGCAGCGAGCCGAGATTGGCGAGGGTCTGCAAGTAATGACCGGCTATCGTCCCGCGCCCGACGCCGAGCGCGTAGGCGGCGAGGAGCAGCAGCGCGATGCCGACAAATGATGCGGCGAGCGTCTGCATCAAACGCCGCTCGGTGCGCGACGTGGATGCGCGCGCGAGTAAAAGATCGGTTCCGGCGATGAGGGCAAGCACGTAAGTCGCCCAGACGCCGAAGGGCAGCACGAAAAAGTTCAACTTCTCCAACATCGGCGCGTATGCGCCCGACCAGATGCGCGGGATGGCGACGACGAGAAAGACGGCGGGGATATAAGACATAAAGACGCGCGCCCGCTCGAAGCGTGTGAAGTCGCGCGCCTGTGCGCGTGCCCAGAGGTGCAGGTGGACGTGCAGCAGCAGCGAGTAAGAGATCGTGATGCTTGCGACGGCGAGGGTGTCGGCCACGCGCAGCACGCCCGACCAGTGCCGCGGATCGAGGCCGAGCAAGACGCGCAGTGTGAGTATTAAATTGCTCGCGTGCCAGAGGCCGATGCCGACGGCCAGAGCCAGCAGAACGCGTTCGGCGCGCTCCAGCGCGCTTCGCTGCCGCGCCAGCAACACGCTCATCCACAACGTCAAGACCGCGCCCATGCTGTAGCCGACGAGTTGTAAAACTTCGAGCAGCGACATGGGTACATAGTAAATCGTGAATCGTGAATAGAGAAAGACCGTAAATCGTGAATCGTGAATCGTGAATCGTGAATAGAAGAAAGCTCCCTTTGCTTTTTCTATTCACGATTCAGGATTAACGATTCACGATTCACGGCTTTTCAGTTGGAGGCCGCGCTGGGCTGGATGGGGACGAGAGTGATCTCTGTACGGCGGTTGCGCAGTCGCCCGGCGGGCGTGCTGTTTGTGGCGACGGGGTTGTCGATCCCCATGCCCGTCGCCTGCACGCGCCCGTTCTCGATTCCGGCGGTGACGAACCGTCCCGCCAACGCCTCGGCGCGATCCTGCGTCAACTGGCGCAGAGCCGCCCCGTCGCCGCGACTATCCGAATAGACTTCGATCAGGATTTGGAAATCGGGGTTGTTGGCGAAGAGAGCGGCGAGCGGTTCGACCGTGGCCGAAGCGGCGGGGGCGAGTTCGGCGGCGCGTGCGCCCGCCCACAGGTTGTCGGCCAGCACGAGCGTAATGCCGCGCCCCGTATCGCGCACCGTGCCGTAGCGCGCGAGCGTCTGTTTGAGCGTGGTGGCCGCCTGTTGCTGCCGCGCGATGCGTTGCTGCGCTTCCTGCCGTTGAACTTCCGCGCTTCGCTCGCCCTCGATGCGCGCGAGTTTCAAACGCGCTTCGTCCGATTCCGCGCGTACGGTCTGTAATTCCTCGCGCAGGCGTGCGACCTCCATGCGCAGTTCGCGCACCTGCTGGTTGGCGTTCGACAAATCGCGATCCGAAAGTTCGCGCGCGCGCTCTTCGCGTTGCAGCGCGGCGCGCAAGTTCCCCACTTCCTCCGAGGCCGAATCGGCGGAACGCTCCGCCTCGCGGACGGCGGCATCGCGCCGCGCGATCTCTTCTCGACGAAGCCGCGCGGCCTTGCGCGACTCGGCCATCTCTTCGGCGTTCGTCGCCATGCGCGTCGCCAGCCGCGCCTCGACATCGACATCTTCTTCCGGCTGCTTCAGACGCCACTTGTTCTCGGCGCTTTCAAGTTGAGCGACGGCCGCCCTCAGTTCGGGCTCGGCGTCGCGTTCCGCCCCGGCGAAACGCGCGAGGTTGACAGCCTGGCGCGCGCCGAGCAGCGAAGCGGGAGTGCGTATGTAATCGGCGTCGGCGATCTCCGGCACGCGGCTGCTGTTCATATAGTCGCTGGCGTTACCGAGATAACGCACATTGGCCGTGGCGACGGTGGCCTCGCCGGGATTGTTGGGCGGCAGATTTTCGAGCACCACGGCGCGGCTCGGCCCGCGCACGAGGAAGTGCGGTTCGGCCGTCACGATCATGGCGAAGGTTTGGAGCGGCGTGGTCACGTCGAGTTTGGAATTAACGATGAAACTGCCGCTGCGTTTGATCTCGCCGAGATTGTCCACGCGGCCTTCGGGCGTGATCGCCCACAGCACGAAGGTCGTGTAGACGCCGCCGACTTCGATGGCGCGCGGAAGATTCTTGAGACTGAGTTCGACGCGCGTGCCGCGCCGCCCGCTGCGACGCACCTTGGCCTCGCCCGTCAGGCGCGGTAAACGGGTCGTGCCACGAAAGCGAACCGAGACGTTCTGATCGAGCGGATAGGTAATGGCGACCGTCTCGCGCTGCATGTCGCTTTGCGCCAAGACCGCAGGAACAAACGACGCGATCAGCAACAACGACACGAACACGCCCCGGAGCGCTTTACGGAGCAACTTTTCCTCTGTGCGCGGATACTTCATATGACTTGGCCTCTCGGATTTTATTGAAATGGTTGTGCGCTTGCTCAGAAGCAGGCACGGGAGAACGCGAGTTGTCGCTTTGAATGGATGCGCCCGCAGCCCGAGAGAGTTGCCGCGCCGACGTGCGTCGAGGTTGTCGAAATTTCCCTGCGGCCAGCCGGGATAGTTTTGAGGAGCTGCGCGTGGCGCGTTCGCCTAACGCCTCCCCGCGCGATGCTCGGCCATCCACTGCACCACGGCAACGGCAACGCCGCACAGCAGCAGGACGTGTATAAAGCCGCCTCTTCCCGCCAGCACGCCGATCAACCAGACCGCAAGCAACGCCAGAACTATCCCCCAGATCATCAATTCACATTCACCGTCTCGGCCACAAACCGAACGCTATAACAGCAACCCCGTTTACTTCACAGCCGCGTCGCCCGTTCCCTTAGGCAATCCGACCGCGCGGACTGCGGAGCGGTTGGCATCGCCGCCGACGAGCAGCGGCTCGCCCGTACCGGAAATCGAGCCGGTCAGCGTGCGCAGCACTCCGTCGCCAGCCGGAGCATTCGTCTTCGGGTTTTCGTCGGCGCGCCACAGCAGCGTTCCATCGCGACCCGAGAATCCGAGCGCGAAGGATGTGCCCGAGGCGGCTACCACGTCGAGCACGCCGTCGTTATTCAGGTTGGCGAAAGTCGCCATGTAAGCATCCGTCGCGCCTTCGGACGCCCAGTGGATTTTGCCCGCCGTGCTGATTACGGCGACGCGGCCGTTTTGCGTGACCATCACGATCTCGAACACGCCGTCTTTATCGAGATCGGCGGCGGTGAGTCGCCCACGCGGCGCGTCCTTTTCCGTGGTTATGCGGCCGAGCGGCGTCAGTTCCGAGCCTTCAAAAAAGAGGAGGCCGTGCTCTGTGCCGATGACGACGAGCGTGCCGCGCGGCGTCGCCAGCACGAGCGGCGGCGTCGTAAACGGCACGTCGAATTTTACCGAGCGCACCATTGAGCCGTCGCGGCGGCGAATGTCCAACTGGCGATTGTCGAGCGCGTAGGTGATTCCGCGCAGTTCGCCGTGGGCGAAAGGAATCGGCGTGCTGATGATCGTCCCGTTCAGTTTCGTGCGGGAGACGATGCTGCCTTTCATCCCGTCCAACACGTAGAGCATGTCCGGGTTCGCCGTCGCGACGACAAACTCGGATGCCTCCACGTCGCTTCGCAACTGCGCCAGGGTGCCGCCCGCCAGTCGGCCTTCGAGCGCAGTGCGCCATAATTCGCGCCCCGTCTCGCCGTCCAGCCCGCGCACGCCACCGGCGACGGCGACGGCGACCACAGAGCGGCTCCCGTCCGTTGCGGGCACGACGAGCGGCGTGAAAACATTGCCGCCCACCTTTTTCTCAAGATTTTCTCCGGCGGCCGGTTTCGCGCCCGCACGCGCCGTCCACAACGCCGAACCGTCCGTGCCGTCGAGCGCGTAAACCGCCCCATCTGAGTTGAGCGCGATGAGATCGAAATTCTTACCCGCTCGCAGTCGCGCGGAGAAAGGACGCGCCACCGCGCCGATGGCCGCCTGCCAACCGACGTTTGCGGGCGGGCGTATAACGGTTACGACGGGGGCGACCGGCGTGATCGGCAGGGGCGGCGTCGCTTCGGCGACGGCGGGCGCCGAATAACGTCCGGTCTCGGGCGTGGCGGGCGCGACGCGCCAGTAATACTTGCCCGGTTGAAGTCCGAGCACCTCCTGTTCGATTCCGACGACGGCGCGGTCGAACACGATGTCGGTGAATTTCTCGTCCAGAGCAACTTGCAGCCGGTAGCGACGCACGCGCGGCCGCGCCGCCCACTTCAATTTGAGCGACACCGGAGACTGTTCGGCGTTGGGCTTTTGCGCGGCTGCCGTCGCGGGTTGCGAGCGGGCGGGCAGCGGAAGCGAGATCGCGACGAGCAAACTGAGACAGAGAATTTTGAGCAACGGCAAGGGGCTTCTTTGTGGCTTCATAGTGAGTCGTTGAGTTTGTACCCGACGCCCCGCACGGTCAGCACGTAGCGCGGGTTCTTCGGGTCGATTTCGATCTTCTGCCGGAGGCGATTGATATGCGGGTCAACGTTGCGTTGATAACCTTCGTACTCGGTGCTCCACACCTCGTCGAGCAAATCATTGCGCGACCACGCGCGCCCCGGTTCGCTGGCGAGGCGTTCGAGAATCTGAAATTCCAGAGGCGTGAGTTCGACGAGCGCGCCTTCGAGCGTCACCTCATGGCGACGCTTGTCGATGACGAGACTACCGATCTCGATGCGTTGCTGCGCATCGGCGTCAGGAGATTCAACCTCGCGCACGGGTCGCCGGAGCAAAGCCTCGACGCGGAGTTCGAGTTCGCGCGGCTCGAAGGGCTTGGCGAGATAATCGTCCGCGCCCGCTTCAAAACCCGCCACCTTGTCGTCGAGTTTGTCCTGCGCGGTCAGGAAGAGCGTGGGCGTCAGGACGTGACGCTCGCGGAGTTTGCGCAGCAGCTCGATGCCGTTCATGCCGGGCATCTGCACGTCGAAGATAAAACAATCATAGTTGCCGCTCTGCGCGGGTTGGATGGCGTCTTCCGCACTCTCTTTTTCTTCCACTTCGTAACCGAGCCGGCGGAAGTAGCCCGCTAGAAGCAGGCGCATGCTCGTGTCGTCGTCAACGATCAGGATTTTTCGCTTCACTTGTTTTCGATTCCCTATGTGTTTGTGCGGGAAACAGGCTCGTTCCCGAGCGGTTTCGATTCGATTATTTTAAGACGCGGCGATTATAAGTCAAAAAGGGCGTGTTCAAAGAAAAAAGTCTCGGCCGCGCCCCGGCCGCCCCCCGGCGTGCTTGCCTTCGCGCCCACGGTCGCGCGTTGATTGAGTCTTCAACTTGACGCTCCCGCCGGTGTGTACGTATAGTTTTCGTTCCGTTACGTTTAAACTTTAAGAACCCTTCCCTTCGTCTCGAACGATTCGCAACCGACGCGCGCTCTCTCAACGATGCACGATCTCCGGCGTTTATTAACTTATCTCAAGCCACACTGGGGAAAGTTCACCCTCGCGACGTTCGCGATGCTCGCCGGGGCGGTCTTGCAGAGCGCCATCGGCGCGCTCATCGTGCCCATCTTCGATCAGGCATTCAGGCGCGGCGGCGAGCCAGAGCGTACCAAGACCCTTTTTGATTTACAACAATTCATTCCCGAATCGAGTTTCGACGCCTGGCGCGCCATCGCCATCCTGCTCATCGCCTTCACGCTCGCCAAAGGCGTGGCCGAATATTTTTCGACTTACCTGATGGCGCGCATCGGTCAGGAGTCGGTGCTCAAACTCAGGCAGGACTTATACACGCACCTGCTGACGCAGTCGGCAGATTTTTTTGAACGCCATCGCACGAATTATCTCGTCTCGCGCCTCGTCTCTTCGGCCGCCGCCATCGAAGCCGCCGTGACGGGTACGCTGCGCGACATGCTGCGCGAGAGTTTCACCCTCATCGCCTTCCTGTCGGCTTCCTTTTATTACTCGTGGCGTCTGACGCTCGGCTCGCTCCTGATCGCGCCCATCATCGGCGTGCTGACGGCGAAGTTCGGCAAGAACCTGCGCAACCTCGCGCGCGAGACTTTTGAAGGCAGCCAACGCCTCGTCGATACCGCGCAGGAATCGCTCGCCAATCATCACATCGTTAAAGCCTATCGCGGCGAAGAACGCGAACAGAAGCGTTTCACACATGTCGCGCGCCAGATCGTCGGCGCGAATTTGCGCTCGGCACGGATCAACGGCTTCGCGCCGCCGATGATCGAATTGATCGGCGTCATCGCCGTCGCCATCCTGCTCTACTTCGGTCGCCGCGAAATCATGGCGGGCAACATGAACCCGGCGCAGTTCCTCACGTTCCTCTTCTTCCTCTTTTCCAGCTACGACCCGATGCGCAAACTCTCGCGCCTGCAAAACGCTTTGGAGGTCGCGCTCGCGGCCGCGCGCCACGTCTGGGAAGTGTTGGACGAACACGCCGAGACCGTGGAACGCGCCGACGCCGTCGAATTGCAACCGCTGCGCGAGGCAATCGAACTGCGCGACGTTTCTTTTGAATACGCCAACAGCGAGGAGCGCACGGTGTTGCGCTCGATCAACCTGCGCATCAAGGCGGGGCAGATGGTGGCGCTCGTCGGCGAATCGGGCGGCGGCAAGTCAACGCTCTCGAAGATCATCCTGCGTTTCCACGATCCGGTCTCCGGCTCGATCCTCTGGGACGGCACAGACCTTCGCGACGCGAGCCTGCGGAGCCTGCGCCGAAACATCGGACTCGTCACACAGGAGACCGTCCTCTTCAACGACACGGTGCGCTATAACATCTCTTACAGCCGCCCGGACGCCACCGATGCGCAGATTCAGGAAGCGGCGCGCGTCGCCTTCGCCGACGATTTCATCAGGGAATTGCCAGACGGCTATGACACCATCGTCGGCGAGCGCGGCATCTTTCTCTCGGGCGGGCAGCGGCAGCGTCTCGCCATCGCACGCGCCGTTCTCGCCGATGCGTCCGTGCTCGTTCTCGACGAAGCCACGTCCGCGCTCGACGCGGAATCCGAAAGACTCGTGCAAAAAGCTCTCGCCAACCTGATACGCAACCGCACCACGCTCGTCATCGCACATCGCCTGTCAACCATCCGGCGCGCGGACTTGATTGTCGTCATGGAACGCGGGCGCATCATCGAAATGGGCAGGCATGAGGAACTGTTGACGCAGAGCGGCACTTACAAAAAACTCTATGAACTGCAATTCGCGGATGAAGAGGAGATCGAAGCAGTGAGCAGTAAGCAGTGAGCAGTAAGCAATTTTAAAAACTGTTCCTTACTGCTTCACTGCTCACTGCTTACTGCTCACTGCTTACTTATTATGAAATCAATGACCGGCTTCGGGCGCGGAACTACAACGGGCGAGAATTTCAACGTCTCCGTTGATCTCAAAACCGTCAACAACCGTTTTCTCGACATTCACCTGCGCGCGGGCGCGGAGTTGTCGAGCATGGAAACGATGATCCGCCGCCGCATCGGAGAACAGCTTTCGCGCGGGCGCGTGGATGCCACCATCGTGATCGACCGCACGAGCGAGGTTGCCTACGAGTTGAACCGGCCGCTCATCGCGGGTTTCATCGGGGCTATGCGATCCGTGCAGCAGGAGTTCTCGCTCGTTGGCGAACCTGACATCAACGTGCTGGCACGACTGCCCGGCGCGTTGCAGCCGGTGCGCGAAGGCAATCTGACGGAGGCGATGAAGGAAGGCATCGAGAGCGCCGTCTCGGAGGCGCTCGTAGAGTTGAACCGTATGCGCGGGAGCGAGGGCGAGGCGTTGGCCTCCGAGATGCATTCGCGGCTCGACGAGATCGAACGGCAAGTGCCGGTCATAGAAGCGGTCGCGAGCGATCTCGTCGAATCTTATCGCGCGCGTTTGCAGCGACGCATCAGCGAACTGCTGGCGCGCGACGGTCTCGAAATCGTCGAACTCGATCAGGGTAGGCTCGCGCAGGAGGTCGCATACCTCGCGGATCGCAGCGACATCAGCGAAGAACTCGCGCGGCTGCGCAGCCACGTCAAACAGTTTCGAGAAATCATCGACAGCGACGGCGACACGGGCAAACGCCTCGATTTTCTCTTGCAGGAATTCAACCGTGAGGCGAACACGGTGCTCTCGAAATCAACCGACATGACGATCAAAGAGGCCGCGCTGGTGATCAAGGCGGAAGTGGAGAAGTTGCGCGAGCAGGTGCAAAACGTTGAGTGAGATTTTGAAGACGCAAAGCGCCGGTGCGAACACGCAGGCGGAACCGGAGCGTGGGATTCTCTTCGTCATCAGTTCGCCTTCGGGCGGCGGCAAGGGCACGCTCATACGTCGCATCCTGACGCACATGCCCCGGCTCGGCTACTCCGTCTCTTGGACGACGCGCGCCCCGCGACAGGGCGAAGTGAACGGGCGCGATTATCATTTCGTGACGCAGGAAGATTTCGCCGCGGCGCGCGAGCGCGGCGAGTTTCTCGAATGGGCTAATGTTCACGGAAACTTTTACGGCACGTCGCTCAAGGTGGTCGAGCGAGAGTTGGGCGTGGGACGCGACATCGTGCTGGAGATCGACGTGCAGGGTGCGGCCACAGTCCGGCGCGCCGGGATCGCTGCCGTGAGCGTGTTCATCCTGCCGCCGTCGTTCGACATACTGCGCCGGCGTCTGACGGGAAGGCAGTCGGAAAACCCCGACTCGCTCGCCTTGCGCCTGCAAAATTCGCGCGGCGAAGTGGAACACTATCGCGAGTTCGACTATCTCGTGCTTAACGACGATGTTGACCGCGCCGCGACGCAACTGGCCTCAATCGTGTATGCTGAGAGGGCGCGACGCGAGCGGCAGCAACGACTTGCCGAACGCGTACTCGCCACTTTCCCGTGAGCGGCGGAAACGGCGCGACCCGAACGCGGTTTTAGTGAGCTTATTTTAAATCTTATTTGAGGAGTACCGGCCTGTCCGGTGAGAACGGAAACTAATATGGCTAAAGCAACCCAAGCGACCAAAGAAGAGATTACAGAGCAACCCGTGGAAAGGGCGCATCCTTTTCTGGATTCCAAGTACCGCATGATCATCGTCGCCGCTCAGCGCAGCAAGCAGCTACAGCGCGGCGCGCGCCCGCGCATCGAGATGGACACGCAGCAACACAAGCACACGCGCGTCGCCCTGATGGAAATCGAGCAGGGGATGATCGATTTCACGATCAAGGAAGCGGAGTGAACCGCTAAACCTCGCCTTCAAGGGTTGTTCTACAGCCCGGAGGCGGGGGCGCGTTCAAGCTCCATTTGAGATAAGCGGCCTCGACCTCTCGCGCCTCCCTCTCCCGCGTGATCTGTTCGTAAGCCTCGAAGCGCGCTCGCCCATCAAACTTCCCGCGCCGCACTAAAAACGCCACATACTCGCGCGCGTAATTGTAGACGAACGGCAAAAAGCCCGCTTGTTGAAATTGCCGCGCATGCGCCGTCTCGTGCGCCAGCAACCGGCCGTGCATCGTCAACTGCCCGCGCGCGTTTCTCCTTACAGCATCGCGCGACACGAAAATGTGCCGCCCGACTGTGATCGCCGCGATACGCAAAAACCTCGTCAGGCCGTCAGACCAAAATCCGGCGTGAACGAGTACCACGGGCAGGCGCAGCGTCTCATCCCGCTCATATGAACGAAAGAACCGTTCGAGCCGCTCACGAGATTCTTCCGCGAGTCGCATAGATAGGAAGGTCGTGAATCGTAAATCGTAAATCGTGAATAGAGAAAACCTGTTGTTCTTCTATTCACGATTTACGATTTACGATTCACGGCTTTTACATGTTCTTGTAATCAGGGCCGCCGCCGCCTTCGGGCGTGACCCAGTTGATGATCTGGTAAGGGTCCATGATGTCGCAGGTCTTGCAGTGGACGCAGTTTGAGAAGTTGATCTGCAAACGACGCTTGCCCGCCGCAGAAGGGTCTTCGACCATCTCGTAGACGGCCGCCGGGCAGAATCGCTGGCAGGGATTGCCGTACTCTTCGGCGCAACGCTCGGCGCAGATGTTGGTATCGAGCACGTGCAGGTGTACGGGTTGATCCTCGTCGTGGCCGACGGCCGCGTGATATACGTCCGTGAGTTTGTTGAAGGTCAGTTTGCCGTCGAAGCGAAGGCCGTCGTAGCGCTGTTCTACGCTGTCGCCCTTGTAGCCGTAGGCGGAAAGTTTTTTGAGCGCGACGTGTCCCGGCTCCGACGATGCGCGGTCGAACAGTCCCCACGAACGGCCGCCCGTTATGAATTGCAGACCCGCGTTGGCGATGCCGAGCCAGCGGCCTCTGCGGAAACCCGCATGGAAATTTCTCACCTTGCGCAACTCCGGCATGATCCAGCTTTCGCGCACGAGCGTTTCATAACGGCCTAACTGTCGCGCCGAAAAATCTCCCGCGACGAGCGCCTCGAAGATCGTCTCGGCCGCGAGCATGCCGCTCTTGATGGCGGTGTGAATACCTTTGAGGCGTTGCGAATTGAGGAAACCCGCGCAGTCGCCGACGAGCAGCACGCCATCGGCATAGAGTTGCGGCATCGCATAAAAGCCCCCGGCGGCGATAGTCTTCGCGCCGTAGCGCAGGAGTTTGCCGCCGTCCAGAATTTTGGCGATGGCCGGGTGTTGCTTGAAGCGTTGAAACTCCGCGTGCGGGTCGAGCAGAGGGTCTTCGTAGTCGAGGCCGGTGACGTAACCGATGTTGAGGATGCGATTCTGCATCCCGTAAATCCAGCCGCCGCCGTAGGTGTGCGCGTCGGACGGGTAGCCGAGCGTGTGCGTGACGCGACCCGCAGGGTAGCGGTCGTCCGGCAGTTCCCAGAGTTCCTTGATGCCGAGACTGTAAACCTGCGGCTCGCGCCCGTCGTTGAGATTCAAACGCTGCGACAGACTCTTGGTGAGCGAGCCGCGCGGCCCCTCGCCGAGCACCGTGACTTTCGCCAACAGGTCAACGCCCGGTTCGTAGTTTGCCTTCGGCTTCCCTTCCTTGTTGATCCCCTTGTCGCCCGTGCGCACGCCGACAACTGCGTCGTGTTCGTCGTAGAGCATCTCCGCGCCCGGAAATTCCGGGAAGATGTTGACGCCCGCTTCCTCGCATTTTTCGCCGAGCCACGCCACGAGTTTGTTCAGAGAGACGATGTAATAGCCGTGGTTCTTGAGCGGCGGCGGGGTGACGGGCGAACGAATCGCGCGCGTCTTCGTGAGATAAAGAAACTCATCCTCTTTGACCGGCGATTCGACGGGCGCGCCCTGCCCGATGAAATCGGGGATCAACTCGCCGAGCGCGCGCGGGTCCATCACCGCGCCCGACAGGATGTGCGCCCCGACCGCCGCGCCCTTCTCGATAACGCCGATTTCAAGTTCGCCGAGCGGCTTACCCTCGCGCAGCCCGGCCGCGACGGCTTCGTTGTGCTCTTTCACAAGACGCGCAAGATGCAGCGCGCCACTTAAATTCGCCGGCCCCGCGCCGACGAACACCACGTCCATCTCCAAACTCTCTCGTTCCATTCTTCGCTCCAAATCGAACAGAAAAAAATAGTATGACTAAAAGGCCGCCGGGTCGAAGCCCGGCAGTTCAACGCAATGCGATGACGACAACAGAAATGAATGGCTATTCATTTCCTACAGTATAACAAAAGCCCGCGCGCCCTCGAAGCCGCGACCACGGTAATACGCTTTGATCGTGTCAGCGCGAATAAGTTTCGGGCAGCCCCGCTCTGCCAGCCGTGTGCATCCGGCGCGCGTGAGCGGTAGAATATGCGCAAACAGACAGAAAGAAAGGACGAGGGGAATGTCGGAACACAAGCACACGAATCGTCTGCAAAACGAGACCAGCCCGTATTTGTTGCAGCACGCGCACAACCCGGTCGAATGGTATCCGTGGGGCGATGAAGCGTTAGCGAAGGCGCGCGCCGAGAACAAGCCGATACTGCTCAGCATCGGCTATTCGGCCTGTCACTGGTGTCACGTGATGGAGCGCGAGTCTTTCGAGAACGAAGAGATCGCCGCGTTGATGAACGAAAACTTCGTCAACATCAAAGTTGACCGCGAGGAACGACCCGATCTGGATCAGATTTATATGAACGCGGTGCAGTTGATGCTCGGCCACGGCGGCTGGCCGCTGACGGTCTTCCTCACGCCCGAACTCGTCCCCTTTTACGGAGGCACTTACTTTCCGCCCGAGGATCGCTTTCGCCTGCCCGGCTTTCCGCGCGTCGTTACCGGAGTCGCCGAAGCATACCGCTCGCGCCCCGATGAGATCGCGGAAACCACGTCGAATTTTCTCAACGAACTGCGGCGCATGAACGTGGCGCACGAGTCCGACGAACCGCTCAATACTCAATTGCTGGATGCGGCCTACAGTGCGCTCTCGCGTACCTACGACAAAAGGCATGGCGGCTTCGGCGGAGCGCCGAAATTTCCCGCGTCGATGAATCTGGAATTTCTGCTGCGCGTGCATCAACGCACGGGTACGGCCGAAGCTCTCGAAATTGTGACGCACACCTCTCGCAAGATGGCCGAAGGCGGCCTCTACGATCAGCTCGGCGGCGGCTTCCATCGCTACTCGACCGACGCGCACTGGCTCGTCCCGCACTTCGAGAAGATGCTCTACGACAACGCGCTCCTGTCGCGGCTATACCTCCACGTCTATCAAGTTACCGGCGACGAGTTTTTCCGCCGCATCGCCGAAGAGACGTTCGATTACGTCGCACGCGAGATGACCGACGAAGGCGGCGCGTTCTATTCCACTCAGGACGCGGATTCAGAAGGCGTCGAGGGGAAGTTCTTCGTCTGGACAATTCAGGAACTCGACGAGTTGTTAGGCGAAGAGGACGGCCGTCTCGTGTCGGCTTATTACGGCGCGACCGCCGAAGGAAACTTTGAAGAGAAGAACATTCTGAACGTACCGCGCCCGGCGCAAACGGTGGCCGCCGAGTTGAACGTGCCGGTCGAACGCCTGCTGGAAGTTGTCGAGCGAAGCCGCCCGCTGCTCTATGCGGCACGGGAAAAAAGAATCAAGCCCGGCCGCGACGAGAAAGCCATCGCCGCTTGGAACGGGATGATGCTCACGAGTTTTGCCGAAGCCTCGTCCGTCCTCGAACGCGCCGACTACAGGCTGATCGCCGAACGTAACGCCGAATTCCTGCTCACAACCCTGCGACGGGAAGGCACGCTTCTTCACGTCTACAAAGACGGGCAGGCCAAACACCACGGCTATCTCGACGATTACGCTTGCGTCGCCGCCGGTCTGCTCTCGCTCTACGAAGCGACCGGCGCGATCCGCTGGCTGCGCGAATGCCTGTCTCTGACCGAACAGATGTGCGAGGAATTCTGGGACGGCGCGGAAGGCGGATTTTTCTACACGAGCACGAAGGGCGAGCAATTGATCGTGCGCAACAAAGATTTCATGGACAACGCAACGCCGGCCGGAAATTCCGTGGCCGCCGAACTGCTCCTGCGCCTCGCGCTCCTCACGGAAAATCAGGAGTACGGGCGCAAAGCCGTCACCGTATTCCGGCTCCTGCGCGATCAGATGGCGCGCTACCCTTCCGCTTTCGGCTACCTGCTCGGCGCGCTCGATTTTTATCTCTCGACGCCGAAAGAGATCGTGATCATCGGTCAAACGGGGGCTGACGACTCGCTCGCCTTGCTGCGCGAGGTTTGGAAACGCTATCTGCCGAATAAAGTCGTCGCCCAGTCGGCCGAGAACGACGAAACGGCGGCCGGTGTCGTCCCGCTACTGCGCGAGCGACCCGCACACAATGGGCGCGCGACCGCCTACGTCTGTGAAAACTATAGTTGCCTGCAACCCGTCACCACGCCCGCCGAACTCTCGGCGCAGTTGGATACGGCCAGGACAAAGAGCGCGCCTGTCGCCTAGCGCGTCAGTTTTTCACCATACCTCCTGTCAGGCGATTTTCAGTCAGCGATTCAATAGTAGGGACGGAATGATTCCTGTCCCTACTATTGAATCGCCCGCAACCTTTATCTGCTACTCGTTCAAGTTAAATTTTCACCCGGCCATTCGCCCTTTCCCGTGTAAAACTTGACTTCGCCCCATTTATCGACTATTTTATTTGTGCCAACATTGTTTGGCATAGATTTACACGCAAATCCTTCCTAATTTAGTGTCCAGCACGCTCTCAGTCATCCTGAGAACTCCCAAAAGCCTTTTAAATTCTTTACTTTCGCGGACTTCAACACTATGCCCAACGGAAATTGGAAGAGCCTCGCGCTTTTATGTGGGTCGGCAGCGCTTGCAATAGCCCTCCTAATCCTTTCTCTGGACAGCCTCTGGTCGATTCCCACGAACGGGTATTTCTGGGTTGCCCTGTTATTGACTCTGACGGCCGTAGCGGGGCGTTTCACCGTCCCGCTTCTCAACACCGACGGCACGAGCAACGGCGGTAAATCCGTGGCCGACGCGTTCATCTTTTTAGCAGCGATGCTGTTCGGCACGGCGCCTGCGGCGATCCTCGCCGCAGTTGACAGCCTGATCTCTTCGAGGGGCGTCGCAGATTGGCGCGCGCGTGCCTTTCGCACATTTTCAGCCGTCATCTCGACCTGCCTCGCGGTCTACACCTATAAGCTATTGACGCTCGTCACGAGTGGCGGCGCGGCATCGAACGGCGTGCAGAATGTCTCTCTCGAAAGACTGCTCTTACCGCTTTTCGTGCTCGCCATCGTGCATCTCGGCCTGAACACGCTGGCATCGGCTTACTACGTGGCTTTCGAGTCGGGGACGACCAAATTGGAATTCTCGCGCGAGAGTCTCTTCTGGACTTCGATGACTCAATTAGCGGGCGCATCTGCGGCGGCACTCTTCTATTCGACATACACCGGCGGCGGCTTCTCGTTTCTCATCGTCGGCGTCATCATCGTCTCGCTCGTCTATCTTCTATTTCTTTTTGACGAGAAGCGCGTGGGTGAAACCCGTCGCGGCGAGGCGGAGAAACTTCGCCACATACAGGAGATCGCAGACCTCCACATGAACACCATCGAGTCGCTCGCCATCGCCATCGACGCGAAGGATCAGACGACTCACGGCCACGTCCGCCGCACGCAGATTTACGCCCTTGAGTTGGGTCGCATACTCGGCATCAGCGACGCGGAGTTGCACGCCCTGCGCGCGGGCGCACTCCTGCACGACGTGGGCAAACTGGCCGTGCCCGAATACATCCTGAACAAGCCCAGCAAACTGACTGCCGCCGAGTTTGAAAAGATGAAGATTCACACGGTGGTCGGCGGCGACATCATCAAGCGCGTCAACTTCCCTTACCCGGTCGAAGACATCGTGCGTTTCCATCACGAGAAGTGGGACGGATCGGGCTACCCGAAGGGATTGCGCGCCGAACAGATTCCGCTCGTCGCGCGCATCATTTCGGTGGTTGACTTCTACGACGCCACGCGTTGCGACCGCCCGTACCGCGTCGGCATGAAACGCGAAGACTCGCTCGCGCTGCTGCGGAAAATGGCGAACAGTTCGTTCGACCCGCGCGTCGTCGATATGTTCGTCAGCAACATCGAGTACTTCGACAATCTCATCGCCGAGCAGGACATACAGGAGCAAGTGGCTTCGGAAGAAGACGCGCTGAACAACGCGCGCCCCGATGCCGGACTCGCCTCCGACATCCTCGGTTCAAACGCTGACGGCGACGCCGGTTTCCGTTCCATCGCGGAAGCCCAACGCGAGGTCTTCGCGCTGCACGAGATCGCGCAAACCATCGGCTCGTCGCTCAACCTGCAAGACACCGTGACGCTCGTCTCCAGCAAACTGCGCTCCATCGTCCCGTTCGACACCTGCATCATTTATCTCGTGGACGACCGCTCGGGCAAAGCCGTCGCCGTCCACGCTTCGGGCGAGTATGCGGACGCGTTCGCTCGACGGCGCATGACCGTCGGCGAAGGCATCTCCGGCTGGGTTATCGCCAACGGGCGCTCGATGTGCAACACGCCGCCGGAACTCGATCTCGTCGGCCTTCCCGAAGAAGTCTCCGGCAACATTCGCGGCGTGCTGGTCTCTCCGCTGATTCGAGAGGATGGCGCGTTCGGCGCGATCACGGTCTACTCGAAAACGCGCTCCAGCTACACAACGGAACACGTGCGCCTGCTCGAATCCGTTTCGCAGCACGCCTCCGTCGCGCTCAACAACGCGATGACTTTTGAGAAGACCAAAGAGAGCGCGCTCACAGACACGCTCACCGATCTGCCCAACTCGCGCTCCTTCCACCACGCGCTCGAACAACGCGTCGCCGAATGCCAGCGGCTCAATCGCGAACCGATGTCCGTGCTCTGCATGGATTTGGACGACTTCAAACAGATCAACGACACGCACGGCCACCCCGTCGGCGACCGTGTGCTTGCGAGCGTGGCCGCCATCATCAAGAAACAGTTCAGGCAGATGGACATTCTGGCGCGTTACGCGGGCGACGAGTTCGTCGCAATCATGCCGATGGCTTCGGGCGATGTGGCCGAGATGGTGGCGGAGCGCATCAGGGTTGCTGTCGAGTCGCACGATTTCAAGATACGCACCGGCCGCACCACCAAAATCGGCATCAGCATCGGCATCGGCTGTTATCCGGATGACGGCGAAACGGCCGAAGAACTTCTCTCTCAAGCCGGTCATAACATGCAGCAGGACAAACACGGGCGCAAACTCAATCCTGCGGCGTCGGCCGAGCAAAACGTCGTGTTCTCGATAGACTCGTTCAGATAACACGGGCGCACGTCCCGTTCATCGAAGGCGCACCCGGAATCTCGATTTCGGGTGCGCCTTTTTGTCTCTTTTTCCGTCCCGTTTGGGGTTGCTTTTGCGCCGCGCCGCACATCTCGCGTATAATCCCGCTTTGCTTTCAACCATAGATCAGTGGACTCGGGTCGGGCGTACGAGAGACCGCGTAGGGCGTGCAGCCTTTGGGTTTTCCCCTCCGCACAAGCCTGAAGCCTGCGAGAGAATACTTTCATGAGCGAACTTAAAGTGACACCGTTGAAACCGCGCGATCAATCTACGGGTCAGGCGGCCGTTGCCGGCATCGCCGACTTCGACAGCACCGACGCCATCAACCCCGAGGAATTGCGCGAGGAACACGAGCAGCGCCAGCAGCACCAGCAACAGCAGATCGAAGAGATCGATAAAGAAACTCTGCAAAAAATTCTCTATCAGATGGTGCTCATCCGCCGCTTCGAGGAGAAGGCGGCCGAAGCCTACACGCTCGGCAAGATCGGCGGGTTCTGTCATCTTTACATCGGTCAGGAGGCGGTCGCCGTCGGCGCGCTATCGGCTATTCGACCGGACGATTACGTGATGACGAGCTACCGCGACCACGGCCACGCGCTCGCGCGCGGCACTTCGGCCGACGAGGTGATGGCGGAACTTTACGGCAAAGCGGGAGGTTGTTCGGCGGGCAAGGGCGGTTCGATGCACCTCTTCGACAGCGACGCGCATTTTCTCGGCGGTCACGGCATCGTCGGCGGCCAGATACCGCTCGCCACGGGCGTTGCCTTCGCCGCGAAGTATAAAGGCACGGATCAGGTCTCGCTCGTCTTCTTCGGCGAGGCCGCCGTCAATCAGGGCGCGCTGCACGAATCGTTCAACATGGCGCAGTTGTGGAAACTGCCCTGCATCTACTTCTGCGAGAACAACCAGTACGGCATGGGCACTTCGCTGGCGCGCGCCATGTCGCTGCAAGACGTGTCGCAGAAGGCACACGCTTACGGCATGGCCTCCGAGTTCGTTGACGGCATGGATGTGCTCGCCGTGCGCGAGGCGACCGAGCGCGCCGTTGCGCGAGCGCGCGACGAGTCGCTCCCGACGCTCATCGAGGTGCGCACCTATCGCTTCATGGGACACTCCATGTCCGACCCCGGCAACTATCGCACGCGCGCCGAAATCGAAAAGCATCAGGAGCGCGACCCCGTCAAACTGTTCTCCGATAGTCTCAAACACAAGGGCATCATGGACGACGCCGCGCTCAAGGAACTTGAAGATCGCGTGCGCGCCGAAGTGGAGCACTCCGTCAACTTCGCGGAGGAAAGCCCCCTGCCCGCTCCCGAAGAACTTTACACGCACATCTACGCCAGCCCGATAAAGTCGTAAATCGTGAATCGTAAATCGTGAATGGAAAAAGCAAAGCGGGCTTTCTTCTATTCACGATTTACGATTCACGATTCACTAATGATGGAGGTTTGTTGAATGGCCGTTATCACGATTCGCGAGGCTTTGAACCAGGCGCTCAGCGAAGAGATGCACCGCGACGAGAACGTCTTTTTGCTCGGCGAAGAGGTCGCCGCTTATCAAGGCGCGTACAAAGTCTCGAAGGGGCTGCTGGAAGAGTTCGGCGAGAAGCGCGTGATCGATTCGCCCATCACGGAACTCGGTTTCGCCGGTCTCGGCGTCGGCGCGGCGATGGCCGGCCTGCGTCCCGTCATCGAGTTTATGACGTTCAACTTCTCCATCCTCGCCACCGATCAGATCGTCAACTCGGCCGCCAAGATGCTCTACATGTCGGGGGGTCAGTTCAAGGTTCCCATCGTCTTTCGTGGCCCGAACGGCTCGGCCTATCAGGTTTCGTCGCAACACTCGCAGGCGCTCGAATCCTGGTACTCGCATTTCCCCGGCCTCAAGGTCGTGATGCCCTCGACGGCCGCCGATGCGAAAGGTTTGCTCAAGAGCGCGATTCGCGACGACGATCCGGTGATCTTCATGGAGCAGGAGCGCATGTACGGCATGAAGGGCGAGGTGCCGGACGACCCCGACTTTACGATCCCACTCGGCGTCGCCGACATCAAGCGCGAGGGCAAGGACGCCACCATCGTCGCGCGCTCGATGACGGTTCCGCTCGCGTTGAAAGCGGCCGAGGAGTTGGAGAAGGATGGCCTGAGCGTCGAGGTCGTAGACCCGCGCACCATCCGGCCGCTCGACATCGAGACGATCATCCGTTCGGTGCAGAAGACGAATCGCGTCGTCATCGTCGAAGAGTCGCACGCCTTCTGCGGCGTCGGCGCGGAGATCAGCGCGCAGATCATGGAGCGCGCCTTCGATGCGCTCGACGCGCCCGTCAAGCGCATCTCCGGCGCGGACGCCCCGATGCCATACGCCAAGAACCTAGAGCAACTCGCCCTGCCGGACGTGGCGAAGATCGTGGCCGCCGTGCGCGAAGTTTCATACTTATAAGAAGCGGTCAGTTGTCCGTTGTCAGTTGTCAGTTGTTTCGTGACGACTACGCGAGTTACTAAAGACGGGTTTGAACAACTGACAACTGACGACTGACAAAGGACTAATAAAATGGCAACTCAGGTGGTCATGCCGAAACTCTCCCCGACGATGGAGGAGGGGCAACTGGCACGCTGGTTGAAGAACGAGGGCGACAAGGTGAGCGTCGGCGAACCGCTCGCCGAAATCGACACCGATAAAGCGACGATGGAAGCGCAGGCATTGACGACTGGCGTGCTGCGCAAGATTCTCGTTCAGGCCGGTGCGACCGTGCCGCTCGGACAGGTCATCGCCATCATCGGCGATGCCGACGAAGACATCTCCGCGCTCGTCTCAAAAGCCGAATCGGGCGAGGCCGCCGCCGCGAACAAGAAAAGTATTGAGGAGAACGTGGAGGCCGGGCAGGACGGCGCGCAGAGAGAGTTGGCCGGGGTCGTCGTGGAAGGCGCACGCACTCAGGCGACCATCGAGGGCGCGCCGCTCAAGGGCGACGAAGGCGGCACGGTTTCCGCAGGCGGCGCACCACAAATCCCTCCGGACAAAACTCCCGCGCAGGCGGCGGGCACAAGCGGCGACGATGCTTCCGGCAACGGGCAGCGCGCCGCCGGGCGTATCATCATCTCGCCCATCGCGGCGCGGATGGCGGCCGAGGCCAACATCAACATCAAATCTCTCACGGGCAGCGGCCCCGCCGGGCGCATCATCAAACGCGACATCGAGACCGCCATCAACGCCGGCCAAAAGGCATCTCAGGCAGCCGCGCCGGAAGCACGAACACAAACGGAGGGGGCTCCGTCGGGTGCGGTCGAAGCGCGCGCGCCTCAACAACAGCCCACGTTTGAGCAACCGTCGGTCGAAGGCGCGTCTCCGTATCGTGACGAGCCGGTTTCGACGATGCGCGCCACGATTGCGCGTCGCCTCACTTCATCCATCGGCCCCGTGCCACACTTCTTCCTGACCACCGAGATCGAGATGGATCGCACCGTCGAACTGCGCGCATCGCTCAACGGGCTGGATCAGGAGAACAAAGTCAGCATCAACGACATCATCATCAAGGTTGCTGCGGCCGCGCTCATTCAGCATCCTCAGGTCAACGCTTCGTTTCAGGATAAGAACGTCCGTTATTACGAACGCGCCGATATAGGCGTCGCCGTGGCGATTGACGAAGGCTTGATCACGCCCATCGTGCGCGGGGCTGACAGAAAATCCATCGGGCAGATCAGCCGCGAAGTCCGCCAGCTTGCCGAGCGGGCGCGCGCGCGCAAACTACAGCCCGAAGAATACATGGGTGCAACTTTCTCCGTCAGTAATCTAGGCATGTTCGGCATTGAAGAGTTTACGGCGATCATCAACCCCCCGGAGGCGGCGATTCTGGCTGTCGGCGCGATGGGGGCGAAGCCGGTCGTGCGCGACGGCGCGGTGGTCGTGCGACAGTTGATGCGCGTCACGATGTCCTGCGATCATCGCATCGTGGACGGGGCGACGGGCGCAAAGTTCCTGCAAACTTTTAAGAAGTTGTTGGAAAACCCGCTGCTGCTCATGCTGTGAGTTTTCCGCACCGCCACCGACGGGCAAGCGGTTGCGCGCTCTTTTCATGGATACAGATACCACCGCGCCGGCTCAGCCGACGGGTCTCAAACCGCACGCCGCGCTCGTCGCAGTGCAACTCATCTTCGGCACCTGGCCGGTCGTCGGGAAAATCGCACTGCGCGCTTTGCCCGCGACGGGGCTTGTAACCTTACGCGTCGTCGGCGCGGCGATTGCTTTTCTACTCATTCGCCGCGCCACGGGCGGCGTCCGCATAGAACGCAAGAGCGACTACGCGCGGCTCGCGCTCTACAGCCTGCTCGGGGTCGTCCTCAACCAGTTTCTCTTCGTCAAAGGTCTCGAACTCTCGACCGTCATCAACTCCGCGCTGCTCGGCACAACCATCCCCGTCTTCACTCTGCTCGTCAGCGTCGTGCTCGGCTACGAAAGCGGTTCGTGGCGCATCGTCGCCGGGTTGCTGCTGGCCGCCGGGGGCGTCGTCTATCTCATCGATCCGGCGGGGGCCAGCTTTTCACGCGAGACGAACATCGGCAACCTCATCCTGCTCGCCAACTCGATGGCCTACGGCGCTTACCTCGCCATCTCGCAGGATATGATCAAACGCTACGGCGCGCTGACCGTCATCACATGGATTTTCATCTTCGGCAGTTTCGTCACGCTGCCAATCGGCGGCTATCACCTCTCGAAAATCTCCCTCGGGAGCGTGTCGCCCGGCGTGTGGTTCGCGATGCTTTACATCATCATCGTTCCCACGGTGGCGGCCTACTACCTGAACGCGTGGGCTTTGGGGCGCGTCGCGCCGAGCGTCGTGGCAATCTATATTTACCTGCAACCGCTCATCGCGTTCGCCGTCGCGCCCCTCATCCTCGGAGAGAGTTTGAACTCGCGGACGTGGCTCGCGGCCGCACTCATCTTCGCGGGCGTGGCGACGGTCACGGTGCGTTCTCGCAGCCGCGCCATCGAAGAAGTCTCCGAGCGTCCTGAGGCGCTCGGACGCTGAATCCATCAAACAGCTCGCTTAAAAAGTCATCTTTTCGGGCGGCAAACGGTCGGGTGTCGAGTAAACAGGAAGTGATGGCAGTTCAAGGCACGCGAGAAGAAAACACACACGCCGGAGAGGCAGCCCTGAAGAACTCCGTGGCGCGGCTCTCCATCCTCGCCGCCGCTTTTCTCATCCTGATCAAGACGGGGACGGGATGGCTGACGGGCTCGATTGCCGTCTGGGCATCGCTCCTCGATTCGGCGATGGACATCTTCGCATCGACGATCAACTACTTCGCCGTGCGCGCCGCCGCCCGCCCGCCCGACCATGATCATAACTACGGACACGGCAAAGCCGAGTCTCTCGCCGGACTCTTTCAAGCGGCGGTCATCACATTCTCCGGCCTGTTCCTCATCCGCGAAGCCATCACGCGACTGATCCGCCCGCACCCGACTCAGGCGGAGCCTATCGGCGTGGCGACGATGATCGTCGCCATCCTTGTCAGCTATGCACTGGTCGCACAGTTGCGACGCGCGGCCCGGCTCACAGACTCGCCCGCACTTAGCGCGGACGCCGTCCACTTCGCCTCCGATGTTTTGACAAACGGCGGAGTGCTCCTTGCGCTCGCCCTCATCTATTTCACCGGGTGGACTATCGTTGACCCGATCATCTCCATCGCAATATCGATCTATATTCTCGGTTCCGCTCTCAGCGTCGGGCGCGAATCGGTGGACGTGTTGATGGACAGGCGTTTGCCGCAGGAGATCGACCAACAGGTCGCGGAGATCGTCAAACGCTTTCGAGGCGAAGGGGTTCACGGCTTTCACGACCTTCGCACACGCCGTTCCGGTTCGCAGAAATTCATAGACCTGCATCTTGAAGTTGAGCGCGACCAAACGCTCGAAGAGGCGCATGCCACGTCCGTCCGCGTCCTGCGCACGATAGAAGCCGAAATCCCCCGAGCCAAAGTACAAATCCACACAGACCCGGTTTGAAAAGAAACGATGAAGGAGGAACGCGGAACGATGAATGAAAGCAGGAGACAGAAAACAGAAGTCAGAAGTCAGAATAAAAAGCGCGGGTCTTACTTCTGAATCCTGTCTTCTGTTTTCTGTCTCCTACTTCATCGTTCCGCGTTCCGCCTTCATCGTTTTCTTAAGCCGTGCGTATCGCGCGCACCCTGCCCGGCTCGTCCGAGGCTTCTTCAGCGAGTTTACGCAACTCGAAAAGTTTCATCAGCGCTTCGACGGGAGCGATTGAGTCGGGGTCTAGTTGCATCAACGCCTGTATGACTTTGGCTTCGCGTTCGCGTGGGTGAATCTGCGCGGGCTGCTTACCCGCGCCCTCCGCGTGGTGGGAGGACACGCCGCCCTGCGCTTCGTATTCGGCGAGCAACTCTTCGGCGCGGCGCACGACCGGGCGCGGCAAGCCAGCGAGTTTGGCCGCATAGACGCCGTAACTCCGCTCCGCGCTGCCGGGGCTGATCTTGTAGAGGAAGACGAGTTCGCTCCCCTCCTCGGCGATCTCCACGTGTAGATTTTCGAGGCGCGGAAGCAGAGGGGCAAGCGCGGTCAGTTCGTGATAGTGCGTGGCGAACAGCGTCCTGGCGCGAAGCTGCGGGTGGTTGTGGATGTATTCGACAACGGCGCGGGCTACGGCAAGGCCGTCGTAGGTCGAAGTGCCGCGGCCGAGTTCGTCGAGCAGGATCAGCGAACGCTCGGTGGCGTGGTGGAGTATCTGCGCCGTCTCAACCATCTCAGTCATGAAAGTGGATTCACCGCTGCCCTGCCGGTCGTACAAACCGATGCGCGTGAAGATTCGATCACAGAGCCCGACCGTGGCGTGCGCGGCGGGGACGAAACTTCCTGCCTGCGCCATCAGGACGATGAGCGCAATCTGCCTCAAGTAAGTTGACTTGCCCGACATGTTCGGCCCCGTGATCAAAGTGATCTCCGGGGCGTTCTCGCCGCCGAGTTTCGCGTCATTAACGACGAACGATCCGTCCGTGAACATACGCTCGATGACGGGATGGCGACCGGCCGTGATGCGCAAAACAGGCGTCTCGGAAATGACCGGGCGGGTGTAATTGAACCCCGCGGCGACCTCTGCGAACGAAGCGACCGTGTCGAGATGCGCGATGGTCGAAGCGGCGGCCAGTATCTCGTCGCGCCTTCGACCGATCTCGGCGCAGACTTGCCGGAAGATGTTCGTTTCGAGTTCGCCGATCCGCTCCTGCGCGTTCACGACGAGAGATTCATGTTCTTTGAGTTCGAGCGTGACGAAGCGTTCGGCCTGTGTGAGGGTTTGCTTGCGCGTGTAGCTTTCGGGGACGAGATGCAGGTTGGGGCGCGTGACTTCGATGTAATGGCCGAACACCTTGTTGTAGCCGACGCGCAGGCTCTTGATTCCGGTGCGCGCTCGCTCGCGCTGCTCCATCTCGGCGAGATATGTCTTGCCGTTACGCAATAACTCGCGCAGCTTGTCGAGTTCGTCGGAGAAACCCGCGCGGATGATGCCCCGGCCTTCGCTGCGTTTCGGCAACTCGTCCGCCACGGCGGCGCGAATGATGCGCGCCGCCGTGGCACACTCGGGGAGAGCGGCGAGCAGCGTGCCGAATCTCTTTTGATCCTGCCCCAAGACCGCGCGAACGCGCGGGAGCGTCTCAAGACTCTGACCAAGCGCGAGCGCCTCTTGCGGAGTCGCCAGGCCGGAACGCGCGCGACCCGCCAGGCGTTCGAGGTCGTGTACGAATTCTAGCGCGGCGAAAAGTTCCGCACGCGCCTTCGCGTGTTCGACGAACCATGCCACCTGATCGTGGCGTCGCATGATCTCGGTCACGTCGAGCAGCGGTTGGCGCAGGTATTGGCGCAGGCGTCGGCCGCCCATGGCCGTGCGCGTGGCGTCTAGAGTCGATAGCAGAGAGGCCGCGCCGCCGTGGCTCTTGAAAATTTCCAGCGAGCGAAGCGTCTGCGCGTCGAGCAGCATAAAGTTGCCCGTGTGGTAACTCGTCAAACGCGTCAACTGACCGGCCGAAGTCGTCTGCGTGTCGCGCAGGTAGGCGACGATAGCCCCGGCCGCCGAAGCGGCGAGCGGCGTGCGCGAGAGACCGAAGGCGGCGAGCGAGCGCGCCCCGAAATGACTCAGGAGCGCGCCCCGCGCGTCTTGCGCGTCGAAATAATCATCCTTGCAGCGTGTGATGAAGCCGGGCAACTCCGCGTCGGAAGTTTCCAAGCCCCGCGCGACGAGAATTTCCGAGGGCGCGAGGCGTTGTAGTTCCGGCAGGGCGGCCGCCGCGCCGAGTTCGGTGGCGGCGAATTCGCCCGTCGTCACGTCGGCATAAGCGATCCCGGCGCGTCGCCCGTCGGTGCAATAGGCTGCGAGATAGTTGTTGACTTTACTGTGGAGCAGGCCGGGTTCGATGACGGTGCCGGGCGTGACGACACGCACCACGTCGCGCTCGATCAAGCCGCGACCGGCGGCTTCGCCTTTGACGGGCGCAGCGGTGAGTTGCTCGCAGATGGCGACACGATGGCCGCGCGAGATGAGCGTGGCGAGGTGGCGTTCGAGGCTGTGATAGGGCACGCCCGCCAGCGGGACGCGCACGTTCCGCCCCATAGGTTTCGAGGTGAGCACGATGCCGAGTTCGCGGGCGATGAGGCGTGCGTCGTCGTCGAAGGCTTCGTAGAAATCGCCGATGCGAAAGAGAAGAATCGCGTCCGGGTGGCGACGCTTGATGTCTAAATACTGCTGGCGAAGGGGTGTGCCGATCATCATCGTTCGATGAACTCCGCAAGCAAATCTTCGACGGAGGTGAGGGCGCGGTGAAGCCTGTGCAATTGTTCAAAACTCAAAATCCTCGTGACCCGCCCGATCTCGTGGAACGCGCCCGTGCGCGCCATATTCATCTGGAGGTTGGCACGGTTCGTGTCGCGCTCGCTCGCCACGACGAGGAAAGGTTGTGAGCGTTGCGACTCGTAGGCGCGTTTCAGTTTCGCGAGCGCGGCATCGACGTTTCCCTTGCGTTGCACCTCAAAGATATGGCTCAGGCGCGGGCTGGTTTCGCTCGCGCGCCAGACCACGTCGTAATAGTCGAATTCGCGTTCCGCGTGATGACCGAGCACGCGCCCGATGTCCAGGAGCATTTGTTGAACGTCGGCGTGCGAGAGCGCGTCCGCGCCCGCCTGTGAAGGCGCGGCCTCCACGTCGAAGGAGAAACTCGGCGCTTCGTCTTCAATGCGCTTGCGCCCCTGTGGCGTGATCGTCCATAGCCCGCGACGGCGATCTATTTGCCGCTTGTCCGCCAGTTCACGCCCGGCGCGCTGGACGTGTCGCTTCCACTGCCGTAGCTCGCCGTTGCTTTTGGCCGTGTGCGCCGCCTCGTCCATCTGCGGGAAGTAGGCGACGAGCCGTTCGTAGATGTAGCGCACGTCGTCCACGCCGCCGGTCGCGACGAGTTCTTGCAGGATCGGTAGTTCCAGACGCGCGACGCCGGGATAAGTCATGACGAAATCGGATTAGCGTTCGGGAGTCGAGTCAGGTGGTGAAATTAACTTGCCTTCGCAAGCAAAAATTACAGGAGTTGGCGTGGCGAAGCAAGCCGGGAATCGGAGCGACCTTTACAAAGTATCAAACAAATTGCATTTCCGTCAGCGCGCGTTCGCCGTCCCGTAGGGACAGTTGAAAATAGCCCGGCACCTCAATGCCGGGTAACAAGGTGGATTAATTGGCGAGTCCCGTAGGGACGATTGAAAGATTCAATCGTCCCTACGGGACTCGCGTTGCTTCACTGCAATGTTACCCAGCCATAAATGGCTGGGCTTATTTCAACCGTCCCTGCGGGACGGGAACCATCCCCGGACACACTGATGGACTATAGCGATTCTTCACGCCGCCCGGCTCGCCGATTTGATGCCGAAGCATTCTTGAATCTCATCGGCTTCGAGCGTGTCGCGCGCCATCAAACCGGCCGTGAGTTGAAGAATTTCCTCGCGGCGCGCTTCGACGATCTCGCAGGCACGTGCCATCTGCGCGTTGATGATGTCGTTCGTCGCATTTTCCACGCGATCCAGCAGCGATTGGCTGTGCGGGTCTTCCGGTTTGCCGAGGTGAATCGGCCCGAGCGGACTCATGCCGAACTCCGAAACCATCTTGCGCGCGATCTCTACGGCGCGCTCGATGTCGTTGGACGCGCCCGCCGTCATCGTCTCCAGAAGTATCTGCTCGGCGGCGCGTCCGCCCAAAAGCAGCGCGATCTGATCTTCGAGATATTCGCGCTTCTTCATCAGCCGGTCGCGCTCGGGCAAAGACTGCGTGACGCCGAGGGCGCGCCCGCGCGGGAGGATCGAGACTTTGTGAATCGGGTCGCCGTGTTTCACGTCGAGGCCGACGGCGACGTGTCCCGCTTCGTGGACGGCCGTCGCGTAGCGTTCCTCTTCATCCATCATGAAGCCGTGGCGTTCCGCGCCCATCAAAATCTTGTCGCGTGCGTATTCGACGTGCTCGCGTCGAACGGCGTCGGCGTTGTGCCGGGTTGCGGCGATGGCGGCTTCGTTTAGGAGGTTGGCGAGGTCTGCGCCGGAGAAACCGGGCGTGCCGCGCGCGATCCAGTTGAGTTCGAGGTCGGGCGCGAGCGTCAACTTTCGTGCGTGGACGCGCAGGATTTCTTCGCGGCCGCGCGCATCCGCGAGGTTGACGGCGATCTCGCGGTCGAACCGGCCGGGGCGCGTCAGAGCTTGATCGAGGATGTCGGGGCGATTTGTCGAGGCGATGATGACGACGCCTTCGAGTTGCTTGAAACCGTCCATCTCGATCAGAAGTTGGTTGAGCGTCTGATCCTGATCGGCCGATGCGGAATCGCTGCCCCTGCCGCGCCGCCGTCCGAGCGCGTCGATCTCGTCAATGAACACGACGCAGGGCGCGAGTTTGCGGGCGCGTGCGAAGAGACGACGGACGCGCGCCGCGCCCAGACCGGCGAATTTCTCTTGAAAGCTAGAACCCGAAACTGAAAGGAAAGGCACGTTCGCTTCGTTGGCGGCGGCGCGCGCGAGCAGGGTCTTGCCGGTTCCCGGCGAGCCTGAGAGAAGTATGCCTCGCGGCGCTCGACCGCCAAGACGGCCAAACCGCAAAGGGTCACGCAAAAATTCGATTGTCTCAGCCAACTCATTTTTCGCCTCATCGACGCCCGCGACATCGGCGAATGTGGCCTTCTGTGAACCGCTCGCATCTGTCAACTCGAAATCGCCCTGACCGCCGCTCATGCTGGTGTACATGCGCCAACCGACGAAGCCGATCACGGCGAGCGTGAGCAAGGCGATAATCCAATTCAGCGCGGAGGCGAGTCGCCCCGGCTGCATCGTGTTGAAGACGACGGGCAGTCTCTTTTTCTCAAAGACGCTGATGATCTCTTGCTGCGCGACCGCGTTGGTAACGATGGCCTGCGTGCGCGTGCCGTCAATTTTCTCGATCATCATCATTTCGCCGTCAACCATCAGAGACCTGACGGCCGCGTCGCCCATCAATGCGTGCAGTTCCGTGTAGTTGACGTTTTGCACGATGGGCTGGCGGGCGAAGTAAAAGGTCTGAAAGATGACGACCATGAGCAGCGCCGAGATCGCGCCGATGCCGACGAGCGTGAGGCCGGTCTTTTGCGTGCGGGGGAGCAGACGTGAAAATGGCATTTGAATTTCTCCGGTTGCGACGTTTGGCAGTTTTCCGCTGAACGACCAATCGCCGCTTTGAGCTATCAAGAGTCTAAAATTATTTACAGAGGGAACGAACCCGGCTGAGAAGGCCGACGCGCGGAATTTGCGGTAGGAGCCTATCTACTTCTGAACGCGGGCGCGGCGGGAGCAGCCGCAAACCTTAAAATTACTCTAGCATTCGCCGTCGCTCTGAGTCCAGTCAAATGTCTTTTATCTGTGTCTGTCGTGCGGTGCGAAAAATCTCGATTTCCCGCGACCGGGTTTGAATCCGGCATTTACCACTCTCGGATGATAAAAAAATCAAAGGAGGTTGCCGCCCCGGCGAAGATTTGAAGTTCGATTTACCCGCCTTGCCCTGATTTAGGACACTGGCAGCGGTCAACAAGCGGCGCAATTCCATACAAGGGAGCCGTCGCCGGGGTAACTTAATTCGCTCTCATCAGCGCGGTTAAACGGTCAAAGTTATCAACTGCAAGGCTTTATGTTTCAAAGGAGAAATGTGGCGAGGGCTGGCATGCACATTGCACTAGAGAGTGCAGGCGGGTTCACAATGAACCGGGAGAATTTGACATCAAACTTTTGCTAAGGAGAGTGTGAACATGTTGTGGACAATTCTGGTGGTGCTTCTGGTGTTGTGGTTGCTCGGGCTGCTCGGCGGCATCGGCGGCAGTCTCATTCATCTGCTCTTAGTCGTGGCTCTCATCGTGCTCGTGGTCAATCTGTTGACCGGTAGACGCACGGTTTAGTCAGTACGGCGCGGGCGGTACATAAAAAAAATCGGGAAAAGGGATGCGGTCTTAACTGAACCGCATCCCTTTTCATTTGCAGGCACACTTTCAGTAATAAGCGCGCTTAACGAAAATCGACGAGCCGCGCCTTGAGCGGTGTTGTCACGCGCCCGACCGGGTAGAGATTCATCAGCGGGTCGTAGTAGGGCGAGCGTTCGTAAAAGAATCGCAGGCGTTCACGCGCGCTCGCGGCGAAAGGCGGGTCGTTTGCCACGCGGCGTTCAAATTCCTCTCGCAATTTTTCGTCCTTCGCCAGCATCTCGCGTGCAAGTTTTTCCAACACGTAGCCTTCGCCGTATTCCTTCTGCTCGAAAATCGAATTGAAGAAGCCCCAGTAGAGCAAAGAGTCGGGCGCATCCGGTTCGAGCAGGTTGACGACGAGACGCCCGGCGGCCTGTGCCAGCGGCACGACGACCGAATTCGCTGCATACGTCCGTCGTTCGCGCACAAGCTGGTTCTTCTGCGACACTGGCAGCCGGTTTTCAAACGACGCGGACGCCCATTTCACCTCCGAGAAGCGATAGCTTTCCACCTCTACCGTCAACGGCTCGGCCAGACGTTGCATGCGAACGCCGTGGGCGGCGAGAACTTCGACCGTCTCAGTCCATTGCGGCGGGATGATGTAATAGAGCGGCGTCGAGACCGAGACGGTGGCGCGGCTCTCGTTGAAGAACGGCACAGTGTAGTCGTAGGGTTTCGTTCCATAGACGACGCGTACCGCGCCCGACACGTCGCTCAATTCGCGCCTGAACTCGACGCCCTTGATCACGCGCGGCACAGACTTATCCGTGAACGCTATCCTGAGCGCGACCTTCTGCTCCGGGTTATACGCGCTTCCCTCTCCAACGACCCTTTCGTCAGTCTCTTTCGCCGCACGTAACCAGCCCGCCGGGTCGCGGTTCACGTCCTCCAACGCCGAGCGCAGCAGATCATAAGTCGCGCGCACGCGTGTGCGGTAATCTTTCAGCATGTGCGTCTCGATGAGGAGCGCAGGCCGGTTGCGCAGGGGCGCGTAGCCGGTGGCGAAGCGCGGCGTGCCGATAAAACCTTCGACCCCCTTATTGACGGGATCGCGGTTATCGCGAAATTCCATGTAGGTCGTGAGCAAATTGCCGAGCGCCTCGGTTGCGGGGACGATGCGCCCGTCGAAGGCCGCACGCATCCAATCGCGCAAGGGCTGCGGGACGTTGTCGTGCTGCTCGAACTGATAGGTCACGTTGTAGCGAAAATCCGCGCCGTCCGTGACGTGGCAATCAATGAACAACTCCGGATTCCACTCGTTCCACAGGCGCAGCCACGCGCGCGTCTCCGGCGCATCGGCCTTCATGTAATCGCGGTTGAGGTTGAGGTTCGTCGCGTTCGCGCGCCAGCCCATCTCTTCCGGGCCGTTCTGGTTGATGCGGTTGTAAGGGCTGCGCCGCTCATGTCCGTCAACGTTGTAGATCGGGACGAAGAGGAGCGTGACGTGTTCGAGCAGGCGCGGCTGCGTCTTCAACACGACGATGTCGCGCAAGAGAGCAAGACCGGCGTCCTTGCCGTCGGTTTCGCCCGCGTGAATGTTCGCCTGCACGAACACGACTACCTTGCCCGCGCGGCGCGCGGCCTCCGGGGTAAACGCTCCGCCCGTCGCGGCGATTACGAGCGGCAGCGCGCGGCCTTCGCCGCTACGGCCGAAATCGCCGAGCCGGATTTGCGTTGGCGCGGCGGCCGCGAGTTTGCGACAGTAGGCGAGCGTCTCTTCATAGCGGGGCGACTCGCGGTAATCGGTTCGCTCGGCGTGCGTCTGCCAGTCGGGCGGAACGGGCGTGGTCGTTCTTTGGGCGTTTGATTCGTTAGTCATGGTGATTAGCAAAAACAGTAGGGCACACAGGCCGCTAAGACGATGCATCCGTCAACTCCAAATTCAAACTCTCTCGCGCTTATTTCCAGATGTGTTTCGCGCCGTTATTTCAAAGCGCCGTTACAGGAGCGACACTGCGCTCGACGCTTCGCATTGAGCGTGGCGCACGAGGGACAACGGTTGTACATCGTGCGCGCGAACCAGTTCGTGATGAGCGCGCTGACGATGAGTATGACGGCCAGCAGCGCGATGCTCAGCAGCGTGTCTTTCAATTCTCGTGGCGCTCCCGCAATGTTTGATGATAGCTATGGCCGCGCTCGTAGCCGCGCCGGAAGGCATCGTGCTCGTAATCATCGCTGTATCTTTCGCGCAAGCGTTCCGCCGACTCCGCGTATGACGCGCCGCGCAGGTGTGGATGCAAGGCCGCCTCGAAGCCGCGACGATAAAGCGGCTCGTCGGTTTTAAAGTCGCGACCCTGCGCGGTGTAATCCTCGTCCTCTGCGTCGCGCAGGCCGACCCACCAGCTTTCGCGCGCCGCGTCAATGCTCTCCGCGCCCGCAGCGTCGAGTGCCGCGCGCACGTCCTCGACCTGCCCGTCGTCTTCCAACTGCGCGATGACGACCGTGCGTCCCTGCCTGAGCGCGTCTTCATAGACGAAAAGCTCGTCGTGCGGCAGACCGTCGGCGATTTGCCCTTCGAGCGCGCCGCCCGCGGCCATCCCCGCCGCCGCGCCGCCCGCGCCGAACAGAGCCGCGCCGACGATGCCCGCCGCCATGATCGGCCCGACGCCGGGAACGAGCAGGCTGGCCGCCGCCGCGCCGAGCGTCATGCCGCCCGCCGCACCCATCGCACCGCCGACAAGGCCGCCGAGCGCGTTGCCCATGCCCGGCTGTTCCGTGTCGCTTGTCAGCACCTCAGATTCAGTCTCAGACGCGGTCGCGCCCGGCGAGAGGAAGCTCAGGTTATCGTCCGACAGACCGAGGCTGCGCATGCTTTCGACGGCGCGCAGAGCGTCTTCGCGCGTCTGGAAAATTCCGGCGACTGTGTTCATCGCTGTAGAGTCTCCTTATGTGATTAGGTGTGCGGTTAGTTTTATCTCTTTATGCGGCTACATTCAAGCACGCCCAGCGAGCGCGCCAAAAAGTTGATTGAGCCGCACCTGTGGCCGTGTTAAAGTGTGTGTCGCACGTCAGACCACGATAGCCGCACGGGAGAACACACGCCAATGATTGAGATCATCGAAAAACACTGGCCGATGTCTGTGGGCGACGGTAAAGCCACGCGCAAGAAGAAGCCGCGCATCCTTGCCATCACCACCGACTGCTGCACGGGTTGTGCCGGTTCGCCCGCGTGCATCGAGTATTGCCCGATAGAAGCGTGCATGTTCTGGATTCCCGACGAGGATCACCCGCCGTTCGGTCGCATCGAAGTTGACCCGCAACTTTGCATCGGGTGTCAGAAGTGCATCAGCAAAGGACCGGAGGGCGCGTTTCTCGACGGCTGCCCGTGGGATGCTATCGAAATGGTTCCGACCGAGGACTGGGAAGCCGCGCACGGCGTGACGCTCACGGACGCGCCCCCCGCGCGATAAAGAATTTCACGTCTCGACAACTTCAATTCGCGACAATTTCACTTGCGAGCGATGCGGCTCTTGATGGCTTCCGCCGTCAGAGCCGCCTGTTTTTTGATCTCATTCGGCATCCCAGCCACTTCGCCCCGTGCATAACGCTCGATCTCGGGCAAGTCTTCGGCCGCGCCCACCAAGTACAGAGCACGCAAAGCCTCCCACGCGTTTTTGCCGTCGGGCGCGAGCACGAGCAACTCTTCGTTCGCGGCGAGAGGTGTTGACATGGCCGCGGACACCTTCTCGATTTTACCCGCCACCGGCGCGCGGACTTCTTGCACGTTCCCGTCGCCGTCGCGCACGCGCGCAACCATCGCTCCCCTCGACACTTGTGAGCCAATCGGCAGGGTCGTGATGGGCGTCCCCGCGAACCGCACGCTGAAGGGTCTGAGCATTGCCAGCAACTCCGCTCGCCCTCCCGCGTCGTTGAAGCGCGAGAGCGAGAGCGCGGCCATGCGACGCACGGCCGGTTCGTCGTCCACGAGAAGCTGTCTGAGAGCGGCGTGAAACTCTTCTGACTTGTTGTCGTCGCCCATCACCCACGCTGCGGCCATACGCAAATCCGGCAGGGGGTTCGACGCCACCCGTATCACCTGCGGATACCAACGCTTGACGCCCTCGTCGCCTTTCACGATGCGGCGGTCGATCTGTTCGAGCGCGTGTTGCACGTGGCGCGGCTTCTGTTCGTCGTGCAGGTATTTTTCGATCTCGTCGTCGTCGAGTTCGCGCCAGAAGGTTGTGCCGTACCAGGAGAGAAACGGCAGCAGGATAAAGAGCGCGGCGACGACGGCGAGCGGCCACGGCGAGCGTCGGCGGGCATTTGTCGCCCCCCCATCCGCGTGTGTGCCGGCGTGATGATTGCCGTTTGAATTATCGCCGTCCATCTTGAAAGACACTTGTGATCGCGCCCGCGCTAGCGCGAGGGGTAAATTTGATAGAGCATGAGATAGACGACGACGCCCGTCGCGGAGACGTAGAGCCAGAGCGGAAACGTCCAGCGCGCGATCCGGCGGTGTCGTATGAAGTCGCCGCGCCACGCGCGCCAGAGCGTAACGAGGATGAGCGGCACGATTATGACAGCGAGAATCGTGTGAGTCAGGAGTATGAAAAAATAGACGGGGCGGATGTACCCCTGTCCGGTGAAGCGCGTCGAACCGTGGTTGAAATGATAGACCAGATACGAGACGAGAAAAATGCAGGAGACGATGACAGCCGATGTCATGGCGCGCAGGTGCGCTTTGATGTTGCGGCGACGGGTGATGAAATAAAACCCGGCGAGCAGGAGCAACCCGCTCGTCGCGTTGAGCAAGGCGTTGATGTGCGGCAGTATTGAATAATCCATGAATTGTCGGAAACGGCGAAAGATGCGTGGATTATAACACCCGCGCCGCGCTCGATAATATCTGTTGAGGTTGCGGAAATGAGACGTGGGAAAAGGGAGACGCCGCGCTTGGGGCAAAATGTTGTCTGGCTATGGGCTGCCGCTCCGTTTCTCTACGCGCGACCGGCCGTGACGACGCGCCCCTACTCTTCCGTTTTTTTCGCGGCGTGCGACGCAGGTTTTTTCGACGCCGGAGGCCGCTCGCTCAACTGTTCGTAGCCGCAGCGCTCGCACTGCCAGAGCGGGAAGACTGACGACGGGTCGGCCTTGCTTTCGTAGAGAGCGCGGTCGGAAGGGATGATCTTGCCGCCGCACTGCGGGCACGCGCGCCCGCGGATGCTTTGGTGTTCGGTGTTGAGCGCGAGCGCTTGATCGTTTGCCATTATTCGGATTCCGTCGGCGATTAAGATTCGTCGCCATCGTCGTGCGAGTTGCGGTGCTTGTAGGCGACGACGAAGATGGCGCAGAAGATGGCGACTGGCGGGCAGAGCAGGATCAACGTCGCGAGGTTGAGAGTGCGCGCCGACACGCTATCGAGATTTGCCGCCGATGCCTTGCACATCGCGCATTGAGCGAGCGCGCCGGGCGCAAGCATGATCGAACCCGCCGCCAAGAGCGCGAGCAAAAAGACGATGTTGCGAACGGTCGCCCTGTTCATTCCCTCACCTGTAGGCACGTAGGCCGAGCAGACGAAAACTGTCGGGGAAGAAGATAAAGAGAAGGCAGATGCAGATGACGAGCATAGGTATCAGCGTGTAGACCAGACTCATGCGCTCGTAACGCAGGTGCATAAAATAGGCGAGGATGAGCGCGGCTTTGATCAGCGAAAGACCCACCAGAATCGTCAGCATCAAGACGAGCGGCACTTGAACGTAGGCCAGAAAGACTTCGACCACGGTGAGGACTAACAGCGCACCGAGAACGACGAGGAATAGTTTCGTCGTCCCCTCGAAGTGAACCGGGACGGACTCGGCCGGCACGTCGTCGCCCTCCGCGGCGAAGAGATTCTTCAACAAGCCGCTCTCATACGCCCAGAGGAGCGGGACGACCATAAATATTCCGGCGAGCAGGAGGCTGACGAGCGTGATGAAGAGACTATCTATGGAGAAAAAGTTGCCCGCCCGGCGCACGTTCGACAGAGCCATCACGACGAAGCCCATCGCAAAGAGCAGGCAGATTGCGTTCAGGATCAAGTCCTGTTTCTTCATCAAGTTGCCGAGTGTCCCGAAACGTGTGCTCATGCGTCTTTAGTCCACCTCTCTTTTACGAAATTTGCCCGCCGACAACACGCGGCTCAACGTCCCGGAGTTAATGGCCGGGGGGGTGAAAATCCACCGACAGCAAATAGATCATCGGGAAGACGAACATCCAGACGAGATCGACGAAGTGCCAGTAGAGGCCGCTGATCTCCACATCCTCGTGCGTCTTGCGGCGGATGCGTAAGGCGATATAGCCGAGATAGATGACGCCTGTCAGGACGTGGAACATGTGCAGCCCGGTGATGGCGAAGAAGGTCGCGCCGAATAGAGGCGACGCCTGCGGCCAGCGTTCGAGCCATGCGGCGGGCAGCGTGAAAGGCTTGAGGCCGTAGTCGTTGATCAGGTGAATCCACTCGTAAATGTGGAGGGCGAGGAAGGTGAGGCCGCCGAGCATAGTCGCCCCGATCCATCGTCGCGCGCGGCGACGGTCACGACGGGCGGAAGCGGCGACGGCCATGACCATCGTGAAACTCGACGCCAGCAGGCAGAGCGTCATCACGGTGGAGAAGAGGATGCTCGGATTGAAGCGGAACGGAGTCGGCCACGCGTCGCTCGATACGCGCATGTAGCTGTAGCCGATGAGCATCGCGGAGAAGGTCAGCGCGTCCGAGACGATGAAAAGCCACATGCCGAGTTTCTTGTGGCCGATGTGATAGGGGAAAGTTCCGCCACTCCAATCGTCGGCGGCCAGATGCTCAGCGGCGTGCGCGTGTGTACTCAATGCTTACCTCCACAGGAAAAGGAGTGCGAACAGGTAAACCCACAATCCGTCCATAAAATGCCAGTACAACCCGATGGCATCGACGCGCGCGAGTTTCTTGCCCCGCTCGTTGTTTACAGCCGTCGCCTCGCGCCGCGCGCGCAGCATCAGGTAACTCAAACCCGCAACGCCGCCGACAAGGTGCAGCGCATGCAGCCCCGTCAGCAAATAGAAGAAAGAACTGTGCGGGTTCGTCGCAAGGTAAATCCCCTGCCCGACGAGGCCGCGCCACGCGAGAAGTTGCGCGACGAGAAAGCCGAAGCCGAGCGCGAGCGATGCGGTGAGCCAACGCCGGTAGACGGCCTCCGCTCCGCGACGGAGCGCGCGGCGCGCAACTTCAAAAGTCGCGCTGCTTGAAAGTATCAACGCCGTGCTGACCCAGAGCATCGCGGGCACGGAGAAGGCTTGCCAGCCCTGTTGCGCACGCGTCGAACGGAACACGTAGGCGCTCGATAGCGCGGCAAACATCATCAGAATCGCGGAGAGAGTCAGCCACATGCCGATGCGATATTGCTGCGGCGTGGAATCGCGGAAGGCGCGCGCATCGCCCCCGTCGCCGCCGTTCGGGGGTTTCGGACCGCCGCGCGAGCCGTTGCCGCCCGTCGGGCGTCTGCCCGTCCCGCCGATGTGGATGCTTTTTGTCCCGGTCGAGACGCCGCTGCTGCTGCCCGCCGGTTTAGTGCTGACCGTTGTGACCATTGCCTGAACTCCCCTGTATTCCTTGACCTGTTGTTTGACCAGCCCCGGCCGGGGCGTTTTCATCGCCCGCGTCGGGCGTCGTCTGCAAGACGTAATCCTCCGGCGCGCCGGGCACGGCAAACTCATACGGGCCGCGATAGACGGTCGGGAGATGCCCGCCGAAATTATCGTGCGGCGGCGGCGTGGTCGGCGTCACCCATTCGAGAGTCGTCGCCTCCCAGGGGTTGCCGCTCGCGCGCTCGCCTTTAAAGATGCTCCAGATGAAATTGAAGAGAAAGATAAACTGCGCCGCCGCCGTCACGATGGCCGCGATGGTGACGAGCAGCACGAGCGGGTCGAGCGGGCGCAAAAAGTCGTACTCCTGAAACGATGCGTAGCGGCGCGGCATGCCGACGATGCCCATAATGTGCATCGGCACGAAAATGGCGTAGACGCCGATGAAGGTCGGCCAGAAATGCAATTGCCCGAGCCGCTCGCTCATCATTCGCCCGAACATCTTCGGGAACCAGAAATAGACGCCCGCAAACATGCCGAAGATGGCCGCCACACCCATCACGAGGTGAAAGTGCGCGAGCACGAAATAGCCGTCGTGGATAAAGAGGTCGAGCGAGGTTTGGCCGAGGACTAGCCCGGTGATGCCGCCCGCGACGAAAAGCGAGACGAAGCCGATGGCGAACATCATCGGCACGGTGAAGCGTATCTTCGCGCCCCAGAGCGTGCCCAGCCAGTTGAAAGTTTTAATGGCGGACGGCACGCCGATGGAGAGCGTCAGGACGGAGAAGGCGATGCTCGTGCGTGGATCCATGCCGCTGATGAACATGTGGTGTCCCCAGACGAAGAACCCGAGCAGGCCGATGGCAAACATCGCGAAGACCATCGCGCGGTAACCGAAGACGGGCTTGCGCGCGAAGGTTGAAAGGATATGCGAAGTCGCGCCCATGCCCGGCAAAATAGCGATGTAGACTTCCGGGTGTCCGAAGAACCAGAACAGGTGTTGCCAGAGAATGGGCGAGCCGCCCTTGTTCGGCAGCACCGCATCGCTGAACACCAGTCCGCCGGGGATGAAGAAGCTCGTTCCCGCGTGCCTGTCCAGCAGCAGCAGCACGCCCGCCGCGAGCAGCACCGGGAAAGCCAGCAGCGCGAGGATGGCCGTCGTGAACCAGGACCAGCACGTGAGCGGCATGCGCATCAGAGACATCCCGCGCGTGCGCATGTTGAGGAGCGTCGTGATGAAATTGAGCGCGCCGAGGAGCGAGGCGACGCAGAAGATGGCGATGCTCGTGATCCAGAGTGTCGCGCCCGCGCCCTGACCCGGCCCGGCGAGCTTCCCGAGCGCGGAAAGCGGCGGGTAACCCGTCCAGCCGCCGATGGGGCCGAGCGTGCCCGTGCCGCCGCCGCCGAGAAAGTTGTTGACGAAATCCGTGTTGCCGAGGATCGTGCTGCCCTCTACGAAGATCGCCAGGATGAGCACCACGAGACCGACGAGCGTCACCCAGAAGGAGAGCATGTTCAGCACGGGGAAGGCCATGTCTTCCGCGCCGACCTGAATGGGGAGAAAATAGTTGCCGAATCCGCCCTGCGGCGCTGTGGTCAACACGAAGAAGACCATGATCGTGCCGTGCATCGTGACGAGCGACAGGTAGAACTCCGGCGTCATCACGCCGCCCGGCGCGCCGAGCGGAAAGATCGTTTCGAGGATCGTCCACTTGTGCCCCGGCCACGTCAGGTTCAGGCGCATCAGCACCGACATGAACATGCCTACGAACGCCGCGAATATGGCGAGCAGCAAATACTGTATGCCGATCACTTTATGATCGATGCTGAAAATATACTTGCGTATAAAACCTGTGGGCGCGCCGTGGTGGCCGTGTGGCGCGTCGTGCGCCGCCGCGCCGTGGTCGGCCTCAGCCGCTTCCACATGCGTTGCTGCGGCGGCATTCGGCTCAATCGGGGTCGTGGCCTCTTCCATCTTGAAACTCCTCTCCCTGAGGAACGAGTCGGATTCGGTGCTTATCTGGATGCGGTGGTTGTTGCCCCTTGTTTGATTCCCATCGGGTATTCCTTGATCAACTGCGTGATGCGTCCTTGAAACTGCGCCTGCGGCATAGCCAGCAACTCGTCGTAGACTTGAGCGGGCAGCGCGATGAGGTAACTCTTCATCTTGTAATGAAGCTGGCCGCAGAGTTCGGCGCAGGCGAGTTCAAAACGCCCTTCCTTCGTCAGCGTGAAGTGCATCTTGATCGCCATGCCCGGCACCACGTCCTGCTTGTAGCGGAGTTCGGGCACGAATAGATCGTGCGTCACGTCTTTCGATTCCAGCGTCAGTTCGACGGGGCGGCCGACGGGCACGGCCAGAGTGGTCACGACCTGATCGTCTTTGGCGTCAGGATTCTGCTCGTCGAGGCCGACGAAGTTCAACTCCGAGTCCTTGACCAGCGCCGGATCGGTGCGGCCGAATTTTTTGTCGGCTCCCGGATAATGAAAATTCCACTGGAATTGCTGCGCGACGACGTGAACCCTGGTCGCGTCCGCCGGAGCCTTGTTCAAGTGCAACTGCGCCCACACGCGCTGCCCCATCAGGCCGAGCGTGATGAAGATGAGCGCCGTGATCGCCGTCCAGACGATCTCAAGGCGGTTGTTGCCGTGCGAATAGACGGCGCGTTCGCGACGGTCGCCCCGCGAACCATAACGCCACACCGCGATGCCCAACCCGACCTGCGCGGCCACGAACGAAATGCCGACGACGATGATCGTGATCATGAACTGGCGGTCGTAGGCCGGGCCGTGTTCGGAGATGTAAGGCGGCAGCCACCAGCGGCCGTTCACGAACAGCCACACCGATCCAATCGTCAACAACCAGATCAACACTCCGAGTGCGCGACCCATGAAGTTCTCCTTCGGAAGTGAGCAGTAAGCAGTGAGCGGTAAGCAGCGAGCGACAGGAAGAATGTTTTAACTGCTTACTGCTTACCGTTCGCTGCTTACTGATTTATGACCATCAGAACAAAAAGAACGGGCAAGTACAGAACAGAAGCCAGGAGCACGCGGCGCGCGTTGCGGCGTGAGAGCGTGACGGCGGCGGCGATGCTGCTCCACAGAAAGAGCGCACCGAGCACGAGCGCGCCGAAGAAATAGATCGCGCCCGAGATGCCGAGCGCGGCCGGAGCCAAACTGACCGGGACGAGCATGAGCGTCCACAACACGATCTGCTGCTTCGTCAGACGCCCTTCCGGTTCGACTACCGGCAGCATCAGAATCCCCGCCCGCGCGTAGTCCTCGCGATACATCCAGGCGATGGCGAAGAAATGCGGAAACTGCCAGAGGAACAGGATCGCGAACAACACCCACGCTTCCAATCCGACGTGATTTGTCGCCGCCGCCCAGCCGAGGAGCGGCGGAACCGCGCCCGGAAAAGCCCCGACCAGCGTGGAGAGCGACGTTCTCGTCTTGAGCGGCGTGTAGCAGAGCAGGTAGCCGACGATGACGGTCAGGCCGCAAAACGCCGAGAGGACGTTGACGAACGCCGCCAGATAAATCTCCGCGCCGGCTGTTAACCCTAAGCCGAAGAGGAAGGCCGCGCCGGGTTTGAGAGTGCCGAGCGGGAGCGGGCGGCGCGAGGTGCGTCTCATCAAGAGATCGAGATCGCGTTCCATCCACTGGTTGAGCGCGGAGATGCCCGAGCAGAGGATGGAGACGCCGACGAGCATGTGCGCGAAGAGTTTGTAATCGAACGCACCACGCGTCGAACCGAGCAGGAACCCGGCGGAGGTCGTGAGCGCGACGAGAAACGTGATGCGCGGCTTCGTCAACTCGTAATAGGCTGACACTTTCTCGCGCGCGTCTATGCGCCCGCCCGTAGCAGCCGCAGCCGCGCGGGCGGGCGCGACGGAATGCTCGATCTCTTCGACAGCGATTGTTTCCATGGAAATGCCTGTGGAGCGAAACTTAAAGTTTAATTTTCAGGGCTGAACTTAAATTCAAGTGTCGCATCCTTCGTCGCCGAGTGGCAAGCGGCTCCGCCCCGCCGAAACATGAAATAAATCAGGTCGCCGCGTCGTCGGTTTTAATGTTTCCCGACCACGGGAAATTCTATCGCGGGCATCACTTCGAGCAGGCCGAGCGAAGCGGTCTTGCCCGCGCTCGCGTCCACGGTGAAGTCCTGCGTCTTGTTCTCTTTCGCGCCGACCGTGACGGACTGCGTCTTCTCCCCGTAACGCTCGTGCCAGGTGGCGACGTTGTACGTGCCCGGCGGCACGCCTTTGATCTCGTACGCGCCGTTCTCGCCGCTGACGGCGAACAACGGGTGCTTCAAGACGCCGATGTTGGCCTTCATCCAGGGGTGCTGGTTGCACTTGACGGGGACGACCACCTCCGCGCGCGTGAAGGTCTGGATGATCGGAGCCGCGTTGGCCGGTTGCGACTGGTTCCATTCCTTGTTGCTCTTCGGCGAAGGATGCACGTTGTGCGCCGTCGGGTCGCTGTTCGTCACTTTCAACTTCTGACCGGCCATCATGCCGAGAACGTGCGGGATGTAGCGACAGCCCTTTTGGTCGAGCAGTACTTCCGTCGTCGGAACCTCGAAGTTGAAACCGGCGATGCTCTTTCCGTCGGCGGTCTTGCCGTCTTTGATATAGACGAACACGTTCGCCAGTTTACCGTCCTTGACGATCACATCTTCCGTCTGCGGGTTGGGGTTGGTCTGCGCGCAGGCGGCGTCGGCGTCCATGCTGATAGGCTTCGGCGCGGGCGCTTCGCCCGCAAACGCGACCGAGCCCATGATCGAGCCTTCGTTGCCGCTCGGCTTGTAAGGCGTGCCCGCCGTCTCGGTGGCCGCGCCCTCATCCTCCGCCACGTCTTCATCGTCGTCGCTGCTCCCGCAGGCGAGCATGAAAGTGAGCATCGCGGCGGCTATCATTAAGACCAAAATCCTGCGAACTTGCTTGAATGGCATTAGTAGACATCTCCTGAACTAAAATTTCCCCGATATTACCAAGAACGGCCGCCCGGCGGCGAATACCCGACGCTGTCCGGCCGCACCGACACGATTGCCTCGCGCTGCTTGCGGCGCACACGCACAATGCGCACACGGCTTTTCGCGGACAATCGCGCCGCCGCCGCGCGCTGGCGATACTTCCTTTGCCGCACAGTCGCCGCTTTCGCTCGCGTGCGCGAATGATGCGTGCTCGACTTCTCGACGGCGTTCGTCGTCTCGCCCGTCGTGGACGTGCCGCCCGTGGCCGAAGGCGAACCGGAGGCGAGCCGCGCCTGCTCGGCGGGCGTCAGTTGAAGCATGTAGCGGACAAGAAGGTCGGCGTGATCGCCCTTGTATTCGTTGAAGCTCTCGGGCAGTTCGCCGTTGAAGACCCAACGCTCGCCGTCGCGTTTGAAGAGTTCGGACGGCATGGCCGTTCCCGGTATGACCTTCTGCGGATCGAGCAGCCAGCGGAAAGTCCAACCCGGTTTGAGCCGTTCGCCCGCTTGCAGGAAGTTCGGGGCGGAGGCGTTTTTGTCGTGCGCCGGGTTTCCCGTCAGGTGACACTTCAAGCACGGCGCTTGCTGCGACGTGAACAACTGCCGCGCCAGACTCCGCTCCTGTTCCGTAAGCTCCTGAACCGGCTCTTTGATGAACGGTTCCTGCTGCGACGAGACCGCCAGGAAGAAGCGCACGAGCGTGCGCAACTCGTTCGGCGAGAAGTTGAAAGTGGGCATCCGCGCTTTCATGTAGAGACGCACGCCGTTTTTGTTCGCGCCCGGTTGCGGCGGCATCTCCTGGCTGTCGTTGTTCGGCCGCGTCACGCCGACATCGCTCGCGTTCGGCGAGGCCGCGCCACCGCCACCGCCGCCGCTCGCCTGCGGCTGATTACTCGCCGCGCTGCCCGGCGATTGATTGGTCGTCGCGCCGCCGCCGCTGCTCGCCTGCCCGCCGCCTTTGTTACGTCCCGCGAGGCCGCTGTGCGCGCGCACGGTCGGGTCGTCGCTGCCGTTGCTGAGCGACGGATCGGACAGGAAGCGCAAGAGCCAGTTGGGATCGACGCGCGCGCCCTCGGTCATCAGCGCGGGCGGCAATTGATCCTTGCCCTCCGGCGTCAGGTATTGCGGCAAGTCCTGTAAGACGGATTTTTGCCCGACCTGCACGGAGTGACAGCCCATGCAGTTGTATTTCTTGATGACCCACCAGCCTTCCTGAATATCTTTACCGCGATCCGTCGGCTGGTAGAAGTAAGACACGGGTACGTTCGCGCCCTCCGCGCCGACGCTGCCGAGCAGGAACGTCGTCAGTGCGTTTTTCCACTCGGGCGTGAGGAAAGGGTCGGGCATGCGCAGGTGGTCGCGCGGTTCCTTTTCCTTGCCTTTATCGTAGATGCCCGGTTCTTCCAGCTTGTGCTCGAAGAAGCCTTTGCGGTTATACCACTTCTCTTCCATGCCCTCTCTGCGCGGGTATTTTTCGCCGTTGAAGGGATTGATATTTTTCTCCGCATCGTGTGTCAGCATGGCGAAATCGAGCCGTTCGATGGGCGTGGCACCTTCGGCGGTCAACTCTTTGCCGATGCGCTGCTCGTCCTCGAAGCCCCTGATCTCGTGGCAGTTGGCGCAGCCGTACTGCTTGATCAGATACGCGCCCTGATCCTTCAACTTCGGATCGTCCATGTAGGAGGCGTCAGGCCATTGCGTTCCCTTGCTGAGCGAGAAGAGATAGGTGGCGATGTCGCGCGAGTCCTGTTCGGAAAGACGGAAATTGGGCATCACCGTCATGTTCTGCACTTGCAGTTCCGCGCCGTCGTTCGGACATTTCGAGTGGCCTTCCGTGTCGAAGCGATAGGGCTTGTTGTTCCGCTCGTAATCGGCGCGCGTCAGGTCGCGTTTCTCCTTCGGGCAATAGGGCGCCCAACGCTCGCGCGGGTTGTAAATCCAGCGGACGATGTAATTGAAGTCGGCTTTATCGCCGAGGCGCTGGAGGTTTGCGGCGAACGTGCCGCCGATCTGATTCTCCACGCCCTCGCCGATTGAGTGACAGGCCATGCAGCCCTTCGTCTCGAACAATTCCTTGCCGTGCGTGGCGTCGCCCGGTTCCTGCTTCGGCGCCTGCCCCTCGAAACTCGACTGCCACAGGTAAGCCGAAATCGCCGCGCGCTCCGTGTCGGCGTTCTGTTTGATGTTCTTCGACAGCTCATGATCGGGATTGAGATACCAGAACGTCGGCATCTTCGTGCCGGGGCGGAACCCTTGCGGGTCTTTGAGCCACGCCGGTATCCACTCCTTGCGCAGTTTCAAACGCACGTCCTTCAGATTCGGCCCGACCTTCTTCTGATCCTGCATCAGGTAGCGCGCCTGCACGTTTAACTGCTCGATGCGCGCCTCCAACTGGCTGTTCGTCACGCGCAGAGAGACGGCACGGGCGAGTTTCTTTTGCGCTTCCGTTTCATCGGCCACCGTGCCGGCCTCTGCGTCCATCTGCCGCGCCTCGCGGTCGTTGGCGGCGAGTTGTTCCTCCAGTTGTTTGATGGTCTGACGCGAACTGGCGAGTCCGTCCGTTTCGCGGTCGAAGCCTTCGTAGCGGTGGCAGCCGACGCAGCCGCGCTCCTGAAAGAGGTCTTTGCCTTTCGTTAAAACGTTCGCGCCTTGCAGCACGCGATCCTGCGCATGGCACTGCTGGCAACCCGCCTCCATGTTCTCGCGCTCGTAGAGCGGGTGGAGCCAGAAGCGATGGCGGCCGTGGCCTTTGACGATGCTCGTCGTGGCGCGGCCGTTGCCGCCGTGGCAACTCGAACAGCCGAAGCGTTCGGGATTATGAATCTGCAACAGTTCCTTGCTTGGGTGGCTGACGAAGGCGCGCGCGTTCGCGTCGAGTTTCTTGCCGGTTCGCTTGAAATTGACGGCCTTGAGTTCGAGCGGCTCGCGGATGCCGAGGTGGCACGTCTCGCAACGATCAACGATCTCGTCGCCGTTGACGTTGATCTGGCGAAGCGAATAGTCGAACTTGTTGTTGCGCTCGATCAACTTGTCGATCTGCTCGGCGCTCAAGCCGATGACGTTGTCTTTGAGATAGGTGTCGCGCGTCCGCCTCAGTTCGTCCGCTTCTTTCGACACCTCCGCGCGCTCCGTGAGCAACGCGGCTTTGCGATCCTTAAGACTCATGTATTTCTGTTCGAGTTCCGTGTAGTCGAGTTTCTGCTCCTCGGTCTTATCGGATGCCGGGTCGACCGGCATGTTGACCTCGACCTTTTCCCGCTTCTGCTCTTCGACCTCTTTACGCAAGTCGGCCTTTTCATCCTCGTCCGCAGTCTCGACGCGATAGTTGACGACGGTGATGAACCCGCGTTTGTTCTGGAAGGGGTCTGTGATTGCCGCGAGTTGGCGGTCGATGAACTTGATTTCGCCATCGATCTCCTTCTTCCGGGGCGCGGCGGCCTGCTCGGCCTCGCGCGCGGCGAGTTCCAGTTCCTTGTACGCCTCCGACTCCTTAACCTCCTTCTCCGACTGAGTGCCCGTTCGCTTCAGACGCTTGAGGTAGCGGTTATAGCGCGAGACGAATTCCTGCTGAACGCCTTTCCAGGGGCGCTGGCCGTAGGCTTCGTCGTACAAGGCCCATGCGAGCGAGGCCATCAGGAGCAGCGCGCAGACGAGCAGTATGTTGCTCGTCGAACGACTGATGATAGGGTCGCGCGCCGGGGGTTCCGGCTCTCTGCGCGCCAGCGCGTCGGCGTCGGTTTTAGGAGTCTCGGCCACCTTCGTCTCCCTCCGGGGAATCGGGTTCAGACATTAAACCAGGGCGTTACCCACACGTATTTGATCGTGAAGGCCAGCCGCAAAAGGATTTTGACCGGCAGCGCGATCAGCACGGAGATAGCGAAAAATTGGAACGTCAGGTATTGCAGCACGCTCGTGCGCGCCAGCAGTTTCCGCTCGAAATCGTTGCGAGTCATCAACCAGTGCAGGAACAGCCCGGCGAGCAGGTAGAAGAGGCCGACGACGATTGCGCCGAAGACGATCTTGACCGGCATGCTCGTGATGCCGAACAGGTCGTGCAAATCGCGGTTCTTGTCGAACACGACGGCGTTGTGATCCCACGTCTGACCCGGCCAGAACCAGACCCAGCCAGGGCCGCGTATGAACGTCCCGATCACGATCAAAATGATCCAGGTGAACCAGCCGATGCCGAACATGCCGAGCGCGAACTTGCGCTGTCGGATCGTGTAATAGCCGTTGCCGAGCGGGTTTGAATCGACGTAGGGGAAGACCATCAGCCCGATCATCATGATCGAAGGCATCACGACGCCTGCGATCCACGGGTCGAAATAGACGAGCATCTCCTGGAGGCCGAGGAAGTACCACGGCGCTTTCGAGGGATTCATCGTCAAATTCGGGTTGGCCGGTTCTTCGAGCGGCGCGTCGAGCGTGATCGACCAGATGAAGAGGACGACCGTCACGATCACGGCGGTGAGAAACTCCACGCGCACGAGATACGGCCAGACGTGCAATTCACGCGCCCAACCCGGACGCCACGGCAGGGTCTTGCGATGGTGCGTCTTGGCTTTCGCGGCGTCGCCTTCGAGTTCGACGATCAACTTGTCGTTCTCGCGCGCCTGCTTCAACCCGTACCAGGTGAAGAACGGGACGAGAAACAACATCGCCACAATCGGCACGTTGTCCGGCGCTGATGTGATTACCCAGAGTTGATGCCAGTCCATAGCAACCTCAAAGGATGAACGCGGAACGCGGAACGATGAATAAAATGCTCAAGGCAGTTGTTTTACGTTCATCGTTCATCGTTCCTACTTCATCGTTATTTCTTCGTCGCTTTCATTTCCGCTTCGAGCATCACGGGCGCGGGGCCGCTGATGCCGCCGTCTTTGCGTATGCGCCAGAAGTGGACGGCCATGAAGATCGAGGCGACGAGCGGGATGCCGATGCAGTGCCAGATGTAGGAACGCAGGAGCGCGTTCGCGTCCACGATGGAGCCGCCGAGCAAGCCGAAGCGCACGTCGTTGTAGGGCGTCATGCCGAGTTGCGGCCCGAACGGCCCTTCACTGCCGAACATCGGCGTGGCGCGCGCCATGTTCGTCCCGACCGTCACCGCCCAGAAGCCGAGCTGGTCGTCGGGCAGAAGGTACCCGGTAAATGAGAGCAGAAGCGTCAGCACGAGCAGCACGACGCCGACGCACCAGTTGAACTCGCGCGGCCGTTTGTACGAACCCGTGAGCACGACGCGGAACATGTGCAGCCAGGTGGTAATCACCATCAGGTGCGCCGCCCAACGGTGCATGTTGCGCAGGAGTTTGCCGAAAGGCACGTCGTGTTCGAGATAGAGAATGTCGCGATACGCCTGCACCTTCGTCGGGTGGTAGTAGAACATCAAAAGCACGCCCGTGAAGGTCAGCACGATGAAGAGATAGAACGTGATGCCGCCCATGCCCCAGGTGAACCCGTAGCGCACGGCATCGCGGTTGATCTTGGCGGGGTGCAGGTGCAGGAAGACGTTCGAGAGGATAGCGAGACTGCGGTTGCGCGGGTCGCTGCGGTCGTGCGAGACGCGGAAGATGGACTTCCATAGTTGCGTCTGCTGCGGGTCTTTGTAAGTTTCGGCTTCCTGAATGGCGCGGTCTTTGAGCGCGAGTCCCTGCTCTTTGGTTCTCCCCAGCAGGCCGACGCCCGTTACGGCGTGGCCGCTCTCCGTGGTTGCCGTCTCGCCCGCCACAGCCTTCCGGCTTCCGGCGGGAACGCCGGACGCGGCTCTCAGGAGCGACTTGATGTCGTCCGGGTCATTAGGATTACCGGGCGTTTGCGATGCGCCGTTCCCCGCCTTCGGCTGGCCTTCCTTATCGTCAGGACGTTCAGAATCCATCCCCACTTCTCCTGTCTTCGGGCGCGAGCGTAATTCCGGCCGACGAATAAACCGTAACTGTCAAAATCGCCGGGAGACCGCTCGACTCGAACTGTTATGAGACCTCTTAGCCGCGACCTGTTAGAGAAACCTGCTTGATGAAAAAAGAAACCTGCTCCGTGAATTTTACAGGGGTATGTATGCGCCGGGGTCTTCGAATTTATTTTCGCCGCCCTTCGGCCAGTCGTAGAGCCGGCCTGTATTGACGACGATCTGCCCTTCGGGGTCGAGTTCGATGTGGGCGCGATCCATCGGGCGCGGGGCGGGGCCTTCGAAGTTGATCCCCTCGCTGTCGTAGCCGCTGCCGTGGCAGGGACACTTGAACTTGTTTTCGCTCGCTTTCCAGTCGGGTGTACAGCCGAGGTGGGTGCAGACCGCATTGATCACGAATAAGCGTTCGGAAGTTTTAACCACCCAGATGCGATATAACTGCTGGTACTTCGTATCCACGCCGACGCCGTAATCGCCGGGGAAGCCGACGCGGAAGATGCTCGGCGGCTCGAAGGTCGTGCGCGGCAGGAAGAAGCGGAGGAACATCAAAAAACTCGTCGCCATGAAGCCGACGATGCTCGCCCAAACGATGCGACGCCGCATCTTGTTGATGGGCGGGTCGGGAATGGTATCGGCGACGGTCGGGTGTTGACGGGCTGCGACGGGTTGCGGGATACCTTTGGCGACGCCCGCCGTCGGCGTCGTCTTGGCCGCGCCGGGCGCGACGCGCGCGGCGGGCGGCGTGCCCGCAGGCACTTCGTTTGGCGGCGCGGGCGCCTGAGCGTTCGCGGCGACAGGCTGTGTGGAGGTGGGCGTCGCCGTCGAAGGCTCGCTCCCGGCCGTTGCGCTGCCTTTTGCGGCCGCCATCTTCGCGGCGGCTTTCGCCTTGGCCTCGGCCATGATGCGTGCGCGTTTCTGTTCGGGAGTCTCGTCGGAGGATGCGTCGCCGGTCGCTGGGATCGCGCTCGGCGGGGGTGCTGCGGCGGCAGTAGTAGCAGAAGTATCGATACCGGCGGCCGGAGTCTCGCTGCCGACAGTAGTCGCGCCACCTTTGGCGGCCATTCGGGCGGCGGCCTTCGCTTTGATTTCGGCCATCAAGCGCGCGCGCTTCTCCTCCGCGGTTTCGCCGGAGGAGTCTGCGGGCACACTAGTCGCGGGCTGTGTGTTTTCGGTCGGCGATGCGTCTTCCGCATTCCGAACCGGGTGGTCAGGGTTGTTTTCGCTGTCCAAACGCGACCTCCGTGTTAAGAAATGTGAGGCGAGCACGCTCACACGTTCAGGAGATAGACAAACCCCTTGTAGGCCGCACCGGAGAGAGTTGGTAGGACTCTCCGCAAAAGAGGATTAATCTCTCTCCGGGTCAGGTATTCGAATGCTACGCGATATTAGAAGAGCTACCGTGCCAATAAAATTATAGTAAACAGCTCCGGCGTGTTCGCATTTTATACCCCTTTCACGGCCTTGTGGCAAGATGTATTTTTTTGAGTGTCGGAGGCGGGCGCGGATGCGCCGGACTCAATCGCGCACACGTCGTCCGTCATGCGACGGAACTTTAGAAGGGATAAAATCTCTCCGACCCGTAAACTCTTTTTCGATAACAGACCACCGTTTCAAAACCCATGTGCGCGAGAATTTTATGATGCGGCGGCTCTTTGCCTCTCAGGACTTTGGATAAAGTGTTCAGGGAAATCTCCAATAATGCGGCGTATTTCCTTTGCGTGCCGACCTCCTCGATCTGTTTGCGTATCTCTTTGATAAGTTCTTCGTGTGTAAGGATCGTCTCTTTTGTCTTCATCTCTCATCTCTCTATAATGGATTATTTTCACGGCCGGGCATCGGCGGGAAGATGTGTGTTCGCGGAGAAGCGTAGCCGAGGCCGAGCCTTAATCAACCGACACGCGCTCTCGAACTTGCACGCTGGAAATCGGGTGAGACGACGACATGAACGACGCACGAAAAGCGCAGGTAATTCTTTACACGCGACCCGGCTGTCACCTCTGCGACGAAGCCAAACGGGCGATGCTCGCCGCCGGTTGCGAGGGGCAATACACGCTTCGGGAGATCGACATCGATAGCGACCCCGCGCTGGCGCGACGCTACGGCTGGGACATTCCCGTCGTCCTCATCGAAGGCGTCGAAACTTTCAGGCACCGGCTCACCGCATCGGATTTCGAGCGCGAGCTTCGCCGCGCCTCCGAGCGCGCCGGTTAACTCGCGGTCGGGTTCGCTCAGGCGTCCCCTGCGACGAGATGAAGCGCCGCGGCATGCTCGTCAATCGTTTTGAACAGTTGCTCGCGCTCGCCCTCGTCGGTCGTCTGCCTGTAGGCGAGCAGCAGTTCCTTGAGTGCGGCGAGGTCGCGGTAGACGCCAGCGTCCTCGACGGGCGGCGTCAGGTACGAAATCAACTCCGCGTAGGAGCGGCGGCGCGCTATCGAACCTTCCGAGGGGTTGTTGACGCTGTAGATGTATAGATTCGGCAACTCTCCGATGAGGCGATCCGGCCAGCAACTTCCCGACAACCCGACCTGTTTACCCGGCATGAATTCCAGAGCGCCGTGCGTGCCTACGTGCGCCACGGAATCGGCGCGGAATACTTTTTCGATGTACGCGTAAAACGCCGCGAAGCCGTGGTGCGGCGCGCCGCTTCGCGCCATCAGCATCTTCATCGGGTCGCCTTCATAGCCAAAAGTCGGCTGCACGCCGATGAAGACGTTGCCGAGTTGCAAACCCTGTATGAGAAGCGTCCCGCCGAAAGCGTTGATCTTGCCCGGCGCGCGTCCCCACTCGGATTCGATCTCCGGCGCGAACGGGCACAGCCGCCGGTATTCTTCGACCGTCATCCGGTAAGCGATGTTGGCCGTCGCGCCGAAACTTTCGGAGTTGCCGCCGAGCAAGCGTTCGCGCAATTCATCGGCGTGCTCCGGCGCTTCGACGTTGTAGCCTTCGGCCTGCAAACGCCGGAGCATCTCCCACAGGCTCGGAAACACGTCGAGGTCGGCGGCCGTCCCCGTGTTGCCTTTGTTGGGCGGAAAGCAGAACACGACGAGCGCGAGTTTGATCTCGGAGCGCGGAGCAATTTGCAAATGATTCCATTTCGAGAGGCGGCGCGCGATGCGGCGGCAACGATCTTCGAGCGGCAGCGGCGACGCGCTCGCCTGCGACATGCCGCCGTAGACGAACGGCTCCGTCGCGCCGTCGATTTCCGGTATCGCTATCTGCATCCCCGCCTGCACGGGGTTCAGCCCCGTCCACGAATCGCGCCATGCCTCGATGGTCTGCACGTCCAGACTGACTGCGGAGCGGAACGGCACGTTCAACTCGCGCAGAAACTCCACCGCCGCCTCGCTGTCGTTCATCGCCGGGCCGCCGACGAAACTGAAACCTGTCAGGGACACGATCTGGCTGACGCGAGGCGTCCGTTCTCCGTCGTCCGTTATTTTCGTATCGCCTGCCGCGCGCTTCCCTTCTCCCGTTAAATGCAGGCCGGTGCCGCGCAACGGCCGGCGGGCAACGGGCGACGGGCATTTTTCGACGAAGAACATTTCGCACGCCTCGCGATTGTCCATAAAAGTCGAGATGGCTGGCACGGTCGCCAGCCCTTCCGCTTCGACGGCGCGGATGAGAGCGTCGTAATGCGCGTGCGCCCCGCTGACGATCTGCGGGCGCATCAACAAGAGGCCGATGGTCTTCCGCGGGTCGAGCCTCAGTCCCACGCCTCTGCCCGCGCGCCCCTCATACCACGAGCGATAGGCTTCAAACGACTCGAACAAGGCGGGCGCATCCGGGTGATAGATGGCGACGGCGGGCATGGATTCCGGCGGCGGGAGTTCGGCGCGGTCGAAGCGTGCGTCGGCCGCGTAGTGCTTGAGCGCGAGCAGGAGCATCGCGCGGATATTGGCGGGCGTGGGTTGCAGGAAGTAGCAGAAGATTGAGAGGTAGTTCTTCGCATCGCGCAGGCGTCCCGCGTTCGGCACGACGCGCAGCAGCGCGGGCAGGCGCTCGATGTAACGCAGGTATTGCGTGTGGCTTGCGCCCTTCTTATTCTTCTCGCGCCCGCGCCGCGCCTGTTCGCCCATCCACGCACCGACGCGCCCGACCAGACGCCGTGCCGCGCCCTCGCCCGCCGCGCCCGCTGTCTTCCCGTTTTCCGCGCCTTCCTGCGCCGCCTCGCGCGCGAATCGCAGGCGTCCCATGCGCGTCCGGCGCATCAACTCGGGCATGCAGTTGATAACGACGACCGCGCGTTCGGTCGCTTTATACTTTTCCAGCAACGGTATCAGGCGTGCGGCATTCTCGCCGTCCGTGACGTGGATCACGAAGACGATCCGCGACTCGCTCAACTCTTCTTCGATCTCTCGCCACTGCGCCTCGTCGAGCGGCGCGCCGAAGTTGTAGGCCGAAACGCGTAGCCCCGTGGCAAACTCGCGCTCGATCTCACGCTCGGCCTGCTTGAGCGGCGCGAGCAGGCTCGAACCGACGTAGCAGACAGTGATCTTCAAACGGTTACTCATGTTTTCGAGACGCTTTATTTCCCTCTTGTTCGTGCGCGTAACTCAGGCGACGCCTTCCAACCTGTCTTCGAGCGCGACCATGGATTCGCGCACGCGCTCGATCATGTCCGCATCCGGTCGCCAGAAGCCGCGGCCGTTCGCTTCGAGCAATCGCGCCGCGAGCGAGCGCGCCGAGTGCGGGTTGAGCTGGCCGAGCCGTTCGAGCATCTCTTTATCCAGCAGGAAAGTTTCGGCCACTTCCGTATAGACCCACTCGTCCACTCCGCCCGTCGTCGCGCTCCACCCGAACGTGTTGGCGACGTGGCTCTCGATCTCGGCCACGCCCCGAAATCCGTGCTTGAGCATGCCTTCGTACCACTTCGGGTTCAGCGTCTTCGTGCGCGTCTCAAGGCGGATCGTCTCTTCGACCGAACGAACCTTAGCCTCGCGCGAGAGCGAGTCCGACAGGTATATGGCCGGGCGCGTCTCCGCCTGCTTCTCGACGGCCTTCGAGACGCCGCCCAGATACTCGAAATAGTGATCCACGTCCGTGATGCCGATCTCGAACGAGTCGATATTCTGATAAGTGGCTTCCACGCGCGCCAGCGCGCCGTTCAAAGCCGCGCGCGCTTCTCGCCCTTCGAGCGCGCGCCCCGCCGAATCGCGCCCGTAGGCGAAACATTTGCGCGTGACGAAGAGGTCGGCCAGCGAGTCGTCGGCCTCCCACTGCGAATCCATGACCATGAAGTTAACGTTCGTTCCGTAGTTGCCCGCCGCGTTCGAGAACACGCGAAGCGCGGCCTCTTCAAACGGGCACGCCTCCGCCTCCATTCTCGCGCGAATGTTTCGCCGCACGAAGTTCCATTCGTGCGGCTCGTCGAGCGCGGCGACAGAGCGCACGGCGCGGTCGAGCAGTCCCATCGTCGCGCCGAAGAGATCGCGAAAGATGCCCGAGACGGTCATCACCACGTCAATACGCGGACGGCCTAATTGTTCGAGCGGGATCGGTTCAACGTCCGTGACGCGGTTCATACGGTCGCGCACGGGGCGAACGCCGAGCAACCAGAGCGCCTGCGCCACGCCCTCGCCCTGAGTCTTGATGTTGTCGAGACCCCAGAGGACGAGCGCCATCGCCGCCGGGTAGCGGCCATGCTCTCCGAGGTGGCGTTCGAGCAAAAGTTTGACGAGACGTTCGGCGCGCGCATAGGCGAGATCGGAGGGCACGCCGTAAGGGTTGACGGCGTGCGTGTTTCTGCCCGTCAGCAGGATGGCGGGGTTTTGCACGATGTCCGCGCCCGGCCCCGGCTCGATGTATTCGCCGCGCAGCGCACGCGCGAAGGCGTCCAACTCCTGATTGTCTTCCAACTGCGCCGCGATACTTTCCAACAAAGCGAAGACGCGCCGAGATTCAACTAAGGGGACGCCCGCCGTCGTTTCCAACCACGCACAGGCGGCCTCGCTCCCGTCCTGTAAAAAACGCCGTATGCCCTCGCGCGTGATCGCCTCGACCCGCTCACGAGCCTCGAAACTTTTCTCACACGCCGCTGCCGCGTCGCCCGTTTGCGAAGTCGTTTTGAGATCAAGCCCTTCTTCGACGAGTTGGGGAAGCGCGCGCGCGCCTGTCTCGGGTCTGTCGAACGAGGCGACCATGCGCAAAAGATCGCCGCGCTCGTCGGCGACGGAGGCTCGTCCGAAGACGTGCAGCCCGGTCGGGATCAAGCGATGCTCGATCTCCGAAACCTGCTCGCACAGTTCGAGCACGCGCCGGTCGCGCTCATCCTGAGTGAGCAGTTGTTGTTCGCGAATCTCGCTCATGTGTGAATCGGCTGATACCGCGGGACGGGTGGACTTAACGGGCGCGCATAAAATACTCGGGTTTCAATCGCTTTGTAAATGAGAATGTGGAAACGGCTTGATTGGCAAGTATCGTAATCCCGCACAGCTTTCGTTAACCGCTTCAATGCAGGTGCATGTAACGCCCGCCGAGAGCCTGCGCTAACGACTCTCCCTCGCCGCCCGACGTGAAACGGTTCTGCGTGTCTATGATCACGGAGACGACGCCCGCGCGTTGCAGGGCTTGGCCGATTTTTTCGACTTCGATTTTGATTTGCCGCCGGTTGCCCGCGCGGTCTCCGCTCGTGCGCCCGTCGCGCGGCACGTTAGCGCGGCCGTCCGTGAAGACGAGTAAACGGATGCGCTCCGTGCCCTGCCGCGCGGCGCGCTCGCTCATTTCGAGTGCGCGCAGGAGGCCGGACGTGAGCGGCGTCGCGCCTCCGACGGGGAGCGCGTCCAACAGACGGAAGGCGCGCGCGCTTGACCCGCTTGGTTGGAGCAGCACGCGCGCCGCGCGTTCGCGAAACGTGATGAGCGCAACGCGGTCGCGGTTCACATACGACTCGCGGAGTAGACGCGCCAGCGCGCCCTTCGCCTGTGAGATGCGGTTGACAGCCATGCTGCCCGACGTGTCCACCGCGAAGATAAAGAGCGTCCCCGCGCGGCGGCTGAAATGTTTGTAGCGCAAGTCGGTCGCATCGATTTCAAACGCACGCTCCGGCATCACTGCGTCACGCCGAGCCGCCTGCGACGCGGCGGCGATTCTCAACGTCGCGTCGAGCGCAACCTTCAAAACCCCGGCGCGACGGGCGACGGCGCGTGAATAACGCCCATGCGTGAGGCTCGAAGTTTTTCCCGCGCCGCCGTGACGAAAAGAGCGCGGAGCGGACTTTGCCGTCGGCTTTTTCACATCGAATTTCTCGTCAACCGGATCGGGCAGTTTCCCATCGAGCGTGGGCGCGGCTTGTTCCTCATTTTGCGTGTGATGCGCGCTCGCATCATCCGTGCTGCGCGGCGCGCGCTCGTCGTCTGCGCGGCGCGATGTGCGCTCATCATCCGTGCGGCGCAGTGCGCGACCCTCGCCGCCTTCGTCACCGTCGTTCCCGCCCGAGTCGCCGGGGGGCTTTTTTTTTGGCCGGTGTTGCCGCCCGCCCGTCGCGCCGGGTTCGGCCGCGTCGTCTTCGGCCGCGCCGCTCGCGGCCTCGTCCGTACCGGCTTCGCCGAAGAGTTCCCGCACGACCTGTTCGACCTGCGAGAGTCCGTCAGTCTGTTCGAGCGGGTCGCGGCGCATGCGGTGGCGTAGAGCCATCGCGGCGACGCGTCGCGCATCTTCCGCGACGACCTCCGTCCGTTGTTCAAACGCGGCCAGAGCGCGCGCCGCGCGGGCGATAGTCAGTTCGCCGCGATGCCCGTCAACGTCGAGACGCGCGCACAACGCGGCGATGCCGCGCACGAGTTCCGTCGAGAGTCGCACGTTTTTAAACGCCTCGCGCGCGCGCGCGAGACGACGGCGGAGACGCGCCTGCTCGGTCTCCCATGCGACGCAAAAACTCGCCGGGTCCTGGTCGAAGGCTTCGCGGCGCGTGATGATCTCGACGCGTTCTTCGAGGTCGGAGGTGGTGCGAATCTCCGTGTAGAGGCCGAAACGGTCGAGAAGTTGCGGTCGGAGTTCGCCTTCTTCGGGGTTGCCCGAACCGGCGAGTATGAACTCGGCCGGATGCTCGATTGAAATGCCCTCGCGCTCGACGCGGTTGCGACCCGAAGCGGCCACGTCGAGCAACAGATCAACGAGGTGATCTTCGAGCAGGTTCACCTCGTCAATATAAAGAAAGCCGCGATGCGCGCGCGCGAGCAGACCCGGCTCGAAAGTCTTGACGCCTTCCCTGACCGCGCGTTCAAAATTGATCGCGCCCGCGACGCGATCCTCCGTCGCGTTCAGCGGCAGATCGACGACCGGCACGGGCGCGCTCTCCTTCGGTAACTCGCCCGACTCCGCGAGGCGCAGGCGGCAATCGTCGCACAAATACGCCCCGGCCGCAGGGTCGCAGCCATAGAGACAGTTTCGCACTTTCGAGAGGGGCGGCAACAGCGCGGCCAGAGCGCGCACGGCTGTCGATTTGCCCGTGCCGCGATGTCCCATGATGAGAACGCCGCCGATTGAAGGCGCGATGACGTTGAGCAGCAAACCGAGTTTGAGTTCCTCCTGCCCGACGATGGCCGCGAAGGGATAGAGCGGCCGGGGGGCTGGCATTTGCGCGCTTCTCTTTTTGGATGTCTCGCTCCGTCGCGTCATATGATCGTGGCTTCGGGCGTCGCCCCGGAATAGAATTGCGAAGTTGAAGGCGCGGCCGTCAACGTGTCCGGCCGGAAAGAATTTCTTCTCTCAAATGAACCGCGCGTAAGGCACGAGCTTTTATCCGAGACGGTTGGGCATCGTAGTCGGGGCGACTCGCCACGCCGCGTAACGTCTGGTCAGGACGTGTCCCATGATCGAGAGCGCGGCGACGGCCAGTAGCGACAGCACCACGGGCGCGCTCACGGCGTTCGCCGCCGAGCCTGCGCTGACGGCCATGTGTACGGCGGTCGCGTAGACGTAAGACTTGAGACCCATCGCCGCGAGCGTTGCGAAGAGAAAACGCGCGGGCGAGATGCGCGCGAGACCGGCCGCGTAGTTGATGATGCCGTGGGGGCTCGGCGTCAGTCGCAGCCCGAAGAGCGCGAGAAAGCTCGAATGATTCGATACGAAACGCTGCACGCGCCCGTCGCGAAAACGCTCTGCCCATGCGCCGCCGACGAAGCGCGCGAACGCGTAGCCGCCCCCAGCGCCGAGCACGCAGCCCGCCGTAGTGATGATTGTCGAGACATGCGTGGGGAACAGGAGCGGCGTGAGGATCAGGAAATAAGAGGCCGTCAGGCAGCACGTCAAACTCGCGGCCATGATGAAGATGATGACGAAGGCCGTGAAGAGGCTTGCGCCGCCGGTCTGCCACTGCTCGACCGAAGACCACGCCCCGCCTCGCGTGTAGAGTGCGAGCGCGACCACGACAGCCAGCAACATGAGGGCGACGCGCGTTGCCATGCGCCCGCCGCGTCGCCTCTCGAACTGCGCTTCCACGCCGGTTTGTTCTCGCTCTGCCATTCGCTCGTTCAACTTTTCGTCGCCGAGTTGCGCGGTTTCGCCTCAGGGTTCGATTGACATGCGCAGCACGGCGTTCATCGGCTGCCGCTCGGTCTTTCCCGTCTTCGAGACGATGACGAGCACGCCGTTCTCGACCGTCACGCGGCGTATGCCCGCCATGTCGCGCTCGAACGTTTCGCCGTCGCGCATGACGAGCACGAGCCGCACGCTCGCAGCAGGGGCGGGCGGCGGGGCGTTTTCGACCGGCGGCGCGGAGATTGAACCGGCGGGTGGCGTGCCGGTTCTTCTCGCCGCCGTCGTGTTTCTGTTGCCGCGCGCTCGCGGCGCGCGCACGGGGCGCGTGCGTTCCGGCTTCGCCGTCCTCTCCGCCGTGCCGGGATCATTTCGCGCGGCATCTTCTACGGTTTCAGGCTCGTCCGCCTCGCCCTTCGACGAACCCGCCCGCGCCGCATCGGCCTCTCGCGCTCCCCTGTTCGGCGTAGCCTTGCGCGCCGTCTCAGGGCGGGTCGTTCTACGCGCGCCGCCTCTCGTCCTCGCGGGTCTGGGATTAGGCGTGGTCTTCTTCGCGGCGACGGGCGTCGGTTCGGGCGTCGCCGCCGCCTCTTCTTTGGCGACCTCCGAGACGGGTTCTTCGATGCGCGCCCCGACCGAGGAGACGCGCCTGACTTTCCTGTTCGCGCCCGTCGCAGGCGCGTCGTCGGGCGAAGAACTTGCGGTCGTGGCCTCGCCCTGCCCGGTCGCCTCCGTGGCGAGACGCGCTGCGGGTCTGAACGCGCCGCCGAGACGGATGCGGTATGTGCCTTCCGCGTCGTTCGGCGTGCGCGCCTGCACGCGCAGGATGAGCGGTTCGTCGCGGCGCAGGAAGACGGTCTTCGCGCTCCGTGTGGAACTCGTCCCCGCGTAGAGCGTCACCTTTGTCAACGGGCGCATGTTGCTGGCGAGGAAGATGTCTACGTCGCCTTCGAGGTTGTTGCTCTCGACCGTGAGTTCGAGATCGCCCTGTAGGCCGTTGAAGGTATAGAAGAAACGGGTTGAGCGCGCGTCGCCGATGTCGAGCGGGGCGATGCTTCCGGTGATTTCGTTCGCGTGGACGGGCGTCGGCGAGTTCAGGTCAATAGACTGCCCGTAGGACGCGACGACGGCCAGCAGGGCGAATGTCGCCGCCAGAATTAGTCTACGCGCTGTGTGTTTGAGTTTGAAAACGGTAAAAGGCATTGGCGTATCGCAAGAAGAAACTGAACTGGTCAGAGTTTAACAGCCTCTTCGTTTGCGAACAAAGCCTAAGCACTGTCGATTTCGCGTGGAACGAAAACGGGCGGCGTTGATGATTCAACGCCGCCCGACTTTAATTTGGATGCCGAAGGGGGGACTCGAACCCCCACGAGTTACCTCACACGCCCCTCAAACGTGCGCGTCTACCAGTTCCGCCACTTCGGCTTATTAAATTGTCAAAGTCACTTGCCGCTACTGCTGCTGTCGTGAAACTCTATCGAGACGACAAACAAATCGCAAAACTTACTTGTTCGGCTGCGGCGACGATTGCGGCTGAGCGTTGTTGGCGTTCGCGCCGGTCGCGTTCGTGTTCGTAGCGGGGGCGTTCGCGTTCGCGCCGGGCGTGGTCGCTTCGCCGCCGCTTTGCGTCGTGCCCGTGGCCGGGTCTATCGTGACCGGCGCGCTTGTAACAGGCGCGGGCGCGACGGGCGACGCGGGCGTCGCTTCCGACTCGCCTGAGACGACGGAGCGGGAACCCGTGACGATCGGCAGCGACAGCGTCAGGGCGACGAGCATGAAAAGCGCGGCCGCGACAATCGTAACCTTCGCGAGAATGGTCTGCGTGCCGCGCGGCCCGAAGGCCGTGCTCGACACCGAACTGGTAAAGAGCGCGCCCGCGTCGGCCTTGCCCGGCTGCAAGAGCACCGCGACGATCAGCACGATGCAGGACAGAAGGAATAGCCCGTATAAAAGATAAGTCAACAAGTCACGATCCTCGGTTCAAAGAGTTTCAAGTTTCAGGTTTCAAGTTTCAAGTTAAAGAACGAAGAACCAACATTCAGTCTTGAAACTTGAAACCTGAAACTTGAAACTCACGAATTGTAATGCACGATCTGCGCGAACGTTTCGGCCTCAAGACTTGCACCGCCGACGAGTGCGCCGTCAACATCCGTCTGTTTCATCAATCCGGCGATGTTGTCCGGTTTGACCGAACCGCCGTAGAGGATGCGGAGCGCGTCGGCCAACTCCGGCGAATGCCTCTCCGCGAAAACGCGCCGGATAAACGCATGCATTTCCTGCGCTTGTTCCGGCGTCGCGGTATGTCCGGTGCCGATTGCCCAGACCGGCTCGTAGGCGATGATGATACGGGCGAGGTCGGAGGATGTCAAACCGCGCAAGCCGCCTTCGACCTGTCCGCGCACGACCGAATCGGCGTTACCCGATTCGCGCTGCGCCAGCGTCTCGCCGACGCACATGATCACGGTCAAATCCGACGCCAGCGCCGCCTGTGTCTTGAGATTGACGAACGAATCGGTCTCGAAATAATACTGGCGGCGTTCGGAGTGGCCGACGATGACGTGCGTTGCGCCCACATCTCTCAGCATGTCGGCCGCGATCTCGCCCGTGTGCGCGCTGTGCTTAATCTCCGACGAGCAGTCCTGACCCGCGATACGAATGTTCGACCCTTCCAGCCGATCCGCGACGGTCTTGAGCGAAGTGAAAGTCGGGGCGATGACGACCTCGCAATGATTCGCGTTCGCGACGAGCGGGCGCAGGCTAATCGCCGTCGCGACCGCATCGGCGACGAGTTTGTACATCTTCCAATTACCGGCAATGACAGGTTTTCGCATATGTGAGCCATCAGCAATCAGCAGTCAGCTATCAGCAATCAACCATCGGCAGCCTGCTTGTTTGTTCAGTTTTAAGCTGACGGCTGACGGCTGACGGCTGATTGCTATTTATCGTTGAGCGCGGCGACGCCGGGCAATTCGTCGCCTGCGAGAAATTCGAGAGTTGCCCCGCCGCCGGTGGAGATGTGCGTGATGCGGTCGGCCACTCCGGCCTGCGTGATGGCGGCCACCGAATCGCCTCCACCGACGATTACCGTCGCGCCCCTGTCCGCGGCGTCGGCCACGGCGTTCGCGATCCCGATTGTTCCCTCATCGAACCCGAGTTCTTTCTCCTCGAAAACGCCCATCGGGCCGTTCCAGATGATCGTCCTTGCGTCGGCGAGAGCGTTGGAGAAGTGCGCGACCGTTTCGACGCCGATGTCGAGGCCGACCAGACCGGCGTTGGTGAATTCGATGGGAATGGTCTTCTTGCTCTTGAGCGGTTCGTAGCTGTCAACCACCTGATGATCGGTCGGCAGCAGGAGTTCGACGCCCGCCGCCGCCGCGCGTTCCCTGATCTCGCGCGCCGTCTGTAATTTGTCGTCTTCGACGAGCGACTTGCCGACCGTAAAGCCTTCGGCCTTGAAGAACGTGTAAGCCATTGCGCCGCCGATGAGCAGTTTATCGACGCGCCGTTCGATGAGCGCTTCGATGACGGCGATCTTATCGGACACTTTCGCGCCGCCGAGGATGGCGACGAACGGGTGCTCCGGGTCGTTAATAACGCGTCCCAGATAGTCGAGTTCTTTCTGCATCAACAGACCGGCGGCTGCCTGCTCGACGTGTTGCGTAATCCCGGCCGTCGAAGCGTGCGCGCGATGCGCCGCGCCGAAGGCGTCGTTAACGTAGATGCCGTCGCATAAACTCGCCAGTTCCTTTGCGAACGCCTCGTCGTTATCTTCCTCCCCGGCGTAGAAGCGCAAATTTTCGAGCAGCAGCACGTCGCCGTCGTTCAACGCATCCACTTTCTCGCGCGCCGTATGTCCTACACAGTCTTCCGCAAACGCGACTTCCCTGCCGAGTAATTTCGAGAGGTGTGCGGCTACCGGGCGCAGGCTGTACTTCTCCACGCGTTCCCCCTTCGGCCTGCCCAGGTGCGACGCGAGTATGACGCGCGCACCCTGCTCCGTCGCATACTGAATCGTCGGCAACGCGCCGCGCACGCGCGTGTCGTCTTCAACCACGCCGTCATTCAACGGCACGTTGAAGTCCACGCGGACGAACACCCGCTTGCCCTTTAAGTCGAGGTCTTTGATGGATAGCTTCATAAAGCAAGTAAGCAGTGAGCAGTAAGCAGTAAGCAGTAAGCAGTCGAAGCAAGTTAAAACTGCTCACTGCTTACTGCTCACTGCTCACTTTCCTAGAGTCCTTTTTGCGCGATGAACTTGACGAGATCACGGACGCGGCACGAGTAGCCCCATTCGTTGTCGTACCACGCGAGCACTTTGACGAGGTTGCCGTTGATGACTTTGGTGTATTCGGCGTCAACGATGGAAGAGTTCGGGTTGCCGCGAAAATCAATGGAGACGAGCGGCTCGGTCGAGAAAGCGAGTATGCCTTGCAGTTCTTCGCCCGCCGCGTTTTTGAGCGCGTTGTTGACATCTTCGGTCGTCGTCTCGCGCTCGACCTCTATCACCACGTCGATGAGCGAGACGTTAGGCGTCGGGACGCGCACGCTGATTCCGTCGAATTTCCCCTTGAGTTCCGGCAGCACGAGCGCGACGGCCTTGGCCGCTCCCGTCGAAGTCGGGATCATGGAGATGGCTGCGGCGCGCGCGCGGCGCAGGTCTTTGTGTGGCAGGTCGAGCAATTGCTGGTCGTTGGTGTAAGAGTGGATGGTCGTCATCTGCGCCGACTTGATGCCGAAGTTTTCGTGTATGACTTTGGCGACGGGCGCGAGGCAGTTCGTGGTGCAGGAGGCGTTTGAAATGACGTTGTGCGCCGCCGCGTCGTACTTGTCGCCGTTAACGCCGAGGACGATGGTGATGTCCTCGTTCTTGGCCGGCGCGCTGATGATGACTTTCTTGACCGTGCCGCGCAGGTGTTTGCGCGCGTCCTCGGCATTGGTGAAGCGGCCGGTGGATTCGATGACGATTTCCGCGCCGACCGATTCCCAGTCAATCAAAGCCGGGTCGCGCTCGGAGAAGACGCGCACTTCGTCGCCGTCAACCGTGATACTGTTGTCGGTGGAAGTGATCTCCTGTTCGAGATTGCCGAGCACGGAGTCGTATTTCAAGAGATGCGCAAGCGTATTTGTGTCCGTAATATCGTTGACGGCGACGAAATCAATCTCTTTATCTCCGAGCGCGGTGCGCAGGATGTTGCGCCCGATCCGGCCGAAACCGTTGATGCCGACTTTCACTGCCATGTTAATCCAGCCTCCTCACCATCGTTATTATTTTAAGAGCGACGGGGTGATCCCCGACGGGCCGGGCCGGCCAGCGCCCGCAACCCGCGTCCCGCGTCTGGGCGGCTTCCGGCCGAAATGCTCTTGCTCTGACACGTGGAAATGA
>DASQMC010000080.1:0-111579 GCA_035645695.1 Pyrinomonadaceae bacterium | reverse complement strand
GAAGAGGTCTTGCCGCCGACAGTCACCGCGCGCCTCGCCGTCGAAGCCGCCGCAAGTTTGGGTTGGGCGCGCTACACGGGTCTCGCAGGCGACTGCGTGTGCCTCGACCGCTTCGGCGCGTCGGCTCCCGGCGACGTGGCGCTCAAGAACCTCGGCTTCAACGTCGAGAACGTCGTGGCGCGCGCGCGCTCCGTGCTGGCGCGCTAGGTGAAAGCTGCCGGGGTGGAAATAAGAATGAAGATCGCCATCGGCGCGGATCACGGCGGCTACCCGCTGAACGAACACATCATTGCAATCCTCACCGCCGCGGGGCACGAGATCGAAGACTTCGGCACGCACGACGGCACGCAGGCCGACGACTATCCCGACTACGCCGTGAAGGTCGGAGAGGCCGTGCGCGACCGCGTCGCCGAATGCGGCATCATCATCTGCGGCAGCGGCGTAGGGGCATCCGTGGCGGCGAACAAACTGCGCGGCGTGCGCGCCGCCCTGTGCGGCGACACCTACTCGGCGCACCAGTCGCGCGAGCACGACGACTGCAACGTCCTCTGTCTCGGCGCGCGCGTCGTCGGCATCGAAGTGGCGACCGAGATCGTCCGCGCCTTCGTCGGCGCGCGCTTCAACGGCGAACCGCGCCACCGCCGCCGCCTCGACAAAGTGCTCGACATCGAACGACGCGAGACGCTCTCGTAGGGTTTCAGGTTTCAAGTTTCAAGACTGAAAAGGTTTCAAGTTTCAGGTTTCAAGACTGAAAAGGTTTCAAGTTTCAGGTAAAAGCAGGTTTCAAGTCTGAATGTCGCTCATTCTTTAACTTGAAACCTGAAACCTGAAACTTGAAACCTTTTCAGTAAACCACTTTGAGCGCGCCCGCGAGGACGCGGAACTCAAGCGGGGTGTGGCCGCGCACGTCGCCGTCGGCTTCGACCGCGATTCTGTCGGCGGGCGCGAGGTGTTCGATGCGCACGCGCTCTCCGCGCAAGATGCGCACGCGCGGGTTCCTGACGTGGCCGCCGCTGTGAATGCGTGTCATTTCGCGTATGAGCGAGCGGCGCGTGAGGCGGCAGGCCGTGACGACATCGAGCAGGCCGTCGTCCGTGCGCGCCTCCGGCGAGAACATCATGCCGCCGCCCGCGTAAGGACTGTTGGCAACCGCCACGAGATTCGTCGCGCACTCGAACGCTTCCCCGTCATCCACACGCACCGAGATACCGCGCGCACGCCAGCGCGCGAGGGCTTGCACGGCCGCGAGCGCGAAACGCGCCTCGCCCGAAAATTGCCGCACCCGTCTGCCCTGCGCCGCGACGCGCCCCGCCACCTCCGCGCCGATGCCGAGCGTGGCCGCGTTCAGACAGAAGAACGGGCGAGCGTCGTCTCCGATTGCGCCGCGCAGCACATCGACGGGGCGTGTCGTCGTCTCGCGGGCATTGCGGCGGCTGTGTTTGATCAAACGTTCGAGCCAGCGTTCGAGCGATGGGCGCTCGCCGTCCTGCCCGCGCGCGAAATCGTTGCCCGTGCCCGCGGGCAGGACGGCGAGCGCGGCTTCGGGATTGATGCGCGCGGGCGTGGCCGTCGTCGCCGTCGTGGCTGTCGTCGCCGTCAAGTCTCCGCTTTCCGGTTCAAAAAATCCCGTCACCACCTCGCCGAGCGTGCCGTCGCCGCCGACGACGGCAATCGTCCTGTAACCCCCACGCAGGGCGGCGCGCGCCGACGTTTGCGCCTCGCCCACACCCTTCGCTTCATGCGCATCAAAGCGCACGCCGTTCTCCGCAAGCACGCTCTCCACCTGCGCCCACGCGGCGCGCGCCCGCGCGGCCTTGTAATTGACGACGACGAATATCTCGGCTCGAACACTCATAACGGGGCAAAACATTAACTCGTAAATCGTGAATCGTAAATCGTGAATAGATAAAGCCGGTTCTTTCTATTCACGATTTACGATTCACGATTTACGTCTTTCGTCTATTCACGATTTACGATTCACGATTTACTAATTTCGATTCACGATTTACTAATTTCGATTTACGATTCAAGCATGCGCGCAATCAAGATCGTTACTCACGGCGGGGTTGAGGGGCTGGAAGTGGTGGAGATGGAGCGGCCGGAAGCGGCGGGCGACCGCGTGCGCGTGCGCGTGCGCGCGGCGGCGTTGAATCGCGCCGACCTGTTGCAGCGGCGTGGGGCTTATCCCGCGCCGCCGGGCGTGCCGCCGGACGTTCCGGGGTTGGAGTTCGCGGGCGAGGTCGAGGCTTCGGGGGCGGACGCGCGAAGGTGGCGCGCGGGCGCGCGCGTGTTCGGCATCACGGGCGGCGGGGCGCAGGCCGAATATGTGGTCGTGCCGGAAAACGCGCTCGCGGAAATTCCCGCGAACCTCGGTTGGGAAGAAGCGGCGGCCGTGCCGGAGGCTTTCATTACGGCGCACGACGCGTTGTTCACGCAGGGGGGTTTGGCGATGGGCGAGCGCGTGATCATCCACGCCGCCGGGTCGGGCGTCGGCCTTGCCGCCGTCCAACTCGCGCGCGCCGCCGGAGCGCAGACTCTCGGCACGGCGCGCCGCACCGCCGTCAAACTCGAACGCGCGCGCGCCTATGGTCTCGACGAGGCGTGCGTCGTCGGCGAAGACCCGCAGGTGTTTGCCGACGCGGCGAAAGCCTGGACGAACGGCGCGGGCGTGAACGTGATACTCGATCTCGTCGGCGCGAATTACCTCGGCGCGAACCTCGACGCGCTCGCCCCGCGAGGCCGCCTGTTGCTCGTCGGCACGATGGCGGGAAAGAGCGCGCCGCTCGACTTCCGTCAGGTCATGGGCAAACGCCTGAGCCTCACGGGCACAATCTTGCGCGCCCGCTCAAGCGAAGAGAAGGCGCGCGCCACGCGCCTGTTCGCCGCGCACGTCTTACCGCTCCTCGCGCGCGGCGTGCTCCGCCCCGTCATCGACAGCGTGTTCGCCCTCGCCGACATACGCGCCGCGCACGAGCGCCTTGAATCGAACGAAACTTTCGGCAAGATAGTTTTGAAAGTGGCGAATGACGGGTGACGAATGACGGGTGACGAATGACGGGTGGCGGGAGCAAAGAGAAGGCTTCTCCCTGTCGCCTCTTATTTGTCATCCGTCAACGTTTTCTCTCGTCGCTTGTCACCATCCTTAAGGTTGTGCGATGATTCGTGTCTAGGCGAAGCATAAAACAGACCGTTGTTGTCAGATATTTGGAGGGAATACCCGAAGTGAAAGCGGAGTTAGCACAGTTAATTGCTTTGCAGCACACGGACACAAATATCAGAAGGCTAGAAGCCGAGTTAAACGCCATTCCACAGAGGCGCGCTGAGATCGAAAAAGAATTCGAGCAGCGCGCTTTTGAATTTCGCGCCATCGAAACCCGCCGCGATGGGGCGCGCTCCGAACGCACGCGACTCGAAGCCGAGATCGCCGAGACGCGCACCAAGGCGCAGCACGCCGACCGCGCGTTGATGTCTTCGACCAACGAGAAGGAATATGCCGCCGCCATACGCGAGGCCGACGCGGCGCGCAAGCACATCTCCGAACTCGAAACGAAAGTGCTCGAACAGATGGAATCCCTCGAAGGCGCGGAGAAAGAGATCGGCGAGCACGAGCCCCAGATCGCAGGGCTGCGCACGGAGTTGGAAGAGAAGCTCAAGGCGTTTGAAGAACAGACGCGCACGCAGGCCGACCAACTTACAGCCCTGCGCTCCGAACGCGAACGAATGGCGGCGGAATTGCCGAAGCCGATGGCGGCGATGTACAACCGCATCAGCACGCGCATTCGCGGCGGCGTCGCCGTGGCCGAAGCGCGCAACAATTCATGCTCGGCCTGTTTCATGTCGTTGCGCCCGCACGTCATGTCGCAGGTTCGCCTCGGCGAAGAGATCATCACCTGCGACAACTGCAACCGCATCCTCTACTACGTCCCCGCCGAGCACCCGCAACAGACCAACGCGCAGACGGCGAATTAGACTAAAGGTTTCAAGTTTCAGGTTTCAGGTTTCAAGTTAAAGAATGAGCGACATTCAGACTTGAAACCTGAAACCTGAAACTTGAAACCTTTCACGTTTTCCCGCGCCGTTATATTTTCGTGACCCCTCGCCAGCAACATGTCGGCTCGAACTTCCGCTGGGACGAGGAGGTGACTTTGGCGATGTCGAGCGCGCAGGCTTTACTGGAAAACAGACCGGGGAAGAACGCGGTGGAGAGCGTAACGCGCGGCGCGCGCTGTCGCTGGTGGCGGCGACGCGGCACGAAACGCGGCGGCTTTCGTTACGAAGATGCCGCGGGCAACTCGCTCAGGGACGAGGCCACGCTCGCACGCCTCAAGTCGCTCGTCATTCCCCCGGCGTGGCGGGAGGTGCGCATCTGCCCGGCGGCGCGCGGTCCTTTGCAGGCCATCGGCCTCGACGCCTCCGGGCGCGTGCAGCGCATCTATCACACGGCCTTCGCCGCCCGGCAGGCACGACGCAAGTACGCCAAGATCGAACGCTTCGGCGAACAACTCAAAAACCTGCGCCGCCGCACCAACGAAGACATCGCGCTCGAAGGATTGCCGCGCGAACGCGTGCTCGCCGTCATCGTCCGTCTCATCAACGACCTCTACTTTCGCGTCGGCTCCGAAGAGAGCGTCATGCGCTATCGCACCTACGGCATCACGACGCTGCGCAACCGTCATCTGGAGATCAAGCGGGGCGGCCGCCTCGTCTTCTCTTTCGTCGGCAAGCACCACATCAAGCACCGGCGCATACTCGTTGACGAAGAATTGGCGACGCTCATGCGCGACATCCAATCGCTGCGCGGCAAGCGGCTGTTTCAATACCTGGATGCGGAGAACAAGCGCCCCGTCTGCATCAAGCCGCGCGACGTGAACGAGTACATCAAGGCGGCGACCGCGCCCGAATTCTCCGCCAAGGATTTCCGCACGTGGGGCGGCACGCTTTTGTGCGCCGTCGAACTCGCCGAACTCGGCAAGCCCGAAAACGACAAACAGGCGAAGCGCAATATCCTGCACGCCGTCCGCGCCGTGGCCGAGCACCTCGGCAACACCCCGGCCGTCTGCCGCTCCAGCTACATCCACCCGGCCGTCCTCGAACGCTACTGTCAGGGCATTACGCTCGACGAGTTTCGCCCGCGCCGCGAACGCCGCCGCATCGGACGCCAGCAACCGGAATACCTGCCGGAAGAACGCGCCCTCCTGAAACTCCTGCGCGCCTGAGGAATCGTGAATCGTGAATCGTGAATCGTAAATCGTGAATAGAGAAAACCTGTCTTTATCTATTCACGATTTACGATTCACGATTTACGATTTAATAGTGCTCCTTCGTCTTGCGCCCTTTGTGCGCGTCGCCTTTGCCGCCCTTGCGCCGCTTGCCCTTGCGTTCGTCCGCGCCCTTCAGGGAGGCGAGCGGCCACAGTTGATGCTCGACGCGCGCCAGCCCCGCGCCGACGACCGCCTCGATCACTGCCTGCGAAGACTTGTAGGCGGGCGCGGCCTCGTCGAGCGGCACGCGCCCGTTGATGTTGACCAGAATCCCCGCCGCCTTGTACTCGTCGTCAATCGCCGTTTGCGAGAGCGTGCGCGTCGCTTCGCCGCGCGAGAGACGCCGCCCCGCACCGTGATTGACCGAGTAGCCGCTGTTAACCGCGCCCGCGAGCGGTTGCAGGATGTAGCTCCAATCCTTGTTCGAGCCGGGGATGAGGACGGGATGCCCCGTCTCCGCCCAGTGCGTGCCCGCGAGCGCAGGGTGCCCGGCAGGGAAGGCGCGCGTCGCGCCCTTGCGATGCACCCATACATCGCCGAAATCAGGATGCCACTCACGCTGCACGAGGTTGTGGCTGATCTCATAAATCAACTCAAGCTCACGCCCGAACACTTCCCGGAAGGCGTCCGACACCTGCTCGAAGATGATCAGGCGATTGAGGATCGCGTAGTTGCCGCCCGCCGCGACGGCGTTCAGGTAGTGGCTGTAGTGTAGCGAGTCGGGCGTGAAGTAACCGAGGTCGATGTCGGTCATCTGTTCGGGTCGTTCCTCGCGCGCCAGCTCGAAATAGTTGGTCGCGAGGCCGTGCCCGAAGCCGCGACTGCCCGTGTGCACCTGCACGAAGATCGTGCCCGTCTGTTCGGAGCGTTGCAGTTCGATGAAATGGTTGCCGCCGCCGAGACTGCCCAATTGGTTTAAGCCCCGCTCCGGCCTGCCCTTCCCGCCCCACGGAATCTGCCAGCCGTCGTCCACAGGGATGCGATGCCGCTCGGCACGGCTGCGATCAAACGTCGCCCCGTACCGCTCGACGTAATACTCCGCGCCCCCGCGCACCAGATTATTAAACTCGCCCTTCGACAACTCGCCGAGGCGCACGCTCTTGCCGCCCGCGCCCATATTCACGCGCTCCATCACCGCGCGATTAAACTCCAGACGCTTCTCCGGCGTCGCACGTTCCGCCTCAACCTCCGAACGCGCCGACATCATTCCGCAGTTATGCACGAACACACCCGCGTCAAGCGCAAAGTTACCGTAGGCTGGCACGGTCAGACAAAACACATCCGCCGTCTGCTCCAGCCGCTCAACCGAGACGACTTTATGGTTGTAACTGAAAGCACTTTGCGAGTTCCAAACACCCGGATGACCGAGAGCTACGTAATCGTTTCGTTCAACTTTTACGTCGAATGGCATCAACGAAGTTTTCGGAGTTAGCTCTTGTGCCTGCCGGTAAGTTCCGTCGCGCAGCATGAACTCGTGGTCGGGCGTGCAGAAAATTTCCCTGTCGTTATCAAGCGTCACTTTGACAAGCGGCGCGTCGATTCGCGTCTTCTTAGCTGTCGCTCCGGCAACGACAATCTTCTGTTCTTGAGAGATTGCATAGACGAAAATTTCACCGCCGCGCTCGGCCAGTTCGCCGATTGGGTAGGTGCGGCCGTCAGCCAGAGGAATAAGCGTGTCGGCCGTAAAGCACCCGATGTCGTAGCCGACCGGCCCCATCGCGACCGCGCCCGCCTCGGCGTCCGTGATGAGCACGCAGCCTACGGGGACGCCGTAACCGTAGTGTGTGTCAGGCGTGATGACGACCATGCGCACGCCGGGGAAGCGCGTCGCGTTGACGATCTGGCGATAGAGAATGTCTTCGGCGTCGTCTAAGAGTTGTTTGGTCAAAAAGAGGCGCACGGGGGTTGTGCCGGTGTCCTCCGTGTGCAGTTCATAGTAACCGTCTCCGTGCCAGCGCGCGTGGTGTTTCCAGTTCTCGGCGTTGTGCAAGGTGCGTGCGACCTTCAAGGCTTTGGCGTCGGCGGTCTTCTTACCCATCGGCTTTCTCTCCCTCTCGTCCCTCATGTTCGTCTGAAAAATCCTGCCGCCCGATTATAGACGCGATCTCGGCGGCCGTGTCTTCCGCGCTGCGCGTTTCCGTAACGCCGACGCGCAGAGCGGCGAGTTCGTAAGCGGCGCGGCGGGCATCGTAGAGTTCGCGCGCCCGCTCACGGTTGAGCGCGAGCGGGCGCGGGTCGGGGGAAGCCGCGATGCGCCGCCAGCACAACTCGAACGGCGCGTCGAGCCAGACGGTCAGGCAATCGTGCGCGGCGATGAGCGCGCGATTCTCCGCCACAGTCCAGGTGCCGCCGCCGAGAGCGATGACGCGCGAGCGGTCGCGTTCCAAAATGTCGCGCAGCGCGTCCTGTTCGAGTTGACGAAAACGCGGCTCGCCTTCGTCGTAGATGATCGCTTCGATGCTCCGGCACGCTCGTTTGACGAGCGCGGCGTCCGTGTCGATCATCGCGCCGCCGAGGCGCGCGGCGAGGGCGCGCGCGACGGTGGTCTTGCCCGCACACATGAAACCCGCGAGTACGATGCGCCGCTCAGGCGCGCGCGTGTTCATCTCTCCGTTACCGATTCGAGTATCGTGAAAAATTCCGGGAACGAGACGCCGACCGCTTCCGCCCCGATCAATTCCGACTCGCCTTCGCTCAAAAGCGCGGCCACGGCACAGGCCATCGCGATCCGGTGATCGCCGAAAGATTCGAGCCGCGCGCCGCGCAGACGCGTGCGCCCACGAACACCGAGGCCGTCCGGGTATTCCTCAACCTCCGCGCCGAGCGCGCGTAAATTGCTGACCATCGCGCCGATGCGATCCGTCTCTTTGACGCGCAACTCGGCGGCGTCGCGAATCTCCAGTCCGCCCTCGACCTGTGTGCCGAGCACGCTCAGGATCGGCAACTCGTCTATCAAGTTCGCGATCAACTCGCCGCCGATGACGTTCGCGCCCGGAGAGGCGGGGGCGAGTCCTCCGTCGTGGCCGCGCACGCGCAGTTCGCCCGTCTCTTCGCCCGATTCGATGCGCTTGTCCGCAACCGTTATATCCGCGCCGAGACGTTGCAGCGTGTCGAGAATGCCAGTGCGCGTCCGGTTGAGGCCGACCTCCGCGAGCGTCAAGTCCGAACCGGCGAGCAGCGCGCCGGCCACCAACAGGAAGGCCGCAGAGGAGATGTCGCCCGCGATGTTGCAATCATGCGGCCGCAGGCTCAAGGGAGTTTCGAGAGAGACGAACGGCACTTGGCGGCCTTCGTAAATTTTCAATTCCGTGCGCATGTCCGCGCCGAACAGAGAGAGCAGGCGTTCCGTGTGGTCGCGCGTCGCGCCGCGCGATTCGATGACTTCGGTGCGCCCGTCAGCATTCAACCCGGCAAGCAGAACGCACGACTTGACCTGCGCGCTGGCGACCGGCAAATCATAGGTGATGGGCGCGAGCGGCGCGCGCCCTTCGATGCTGAGCGGCGCGCACCCTGCTGCGGACGAGACGCGCGCGCCCATCAACTCAAGCGGCTCGATGATGCGTCTCATCGGGCGCGTGCGAAGCGAAGCGTCGCCCGTGAGCGTGGACGTGTGCGGCTGTCCCGCAAGCAGCCCGGCGAGCAGGCGCATGCTCGTGCCGCTGTTGCCGCAGTCGAGCGGCTCGCGCGGCGCGTGCGCCATGCGCGTCCCCGCGCCCTCGACGAGGACGTTATTACCCGCCCGTTCTATGCGCACGCCGAGCGCGGAGAGACAGCTAATGGTCGAGGCGCAGTCGGCGCTCGTCGAATAATTGGCGAGGCGCGAACGCCCGCCCGCCTGCGCCAGCGCGGCGATGATGGCGGCGCGGTGCGAGATCGACTTGTCGCCCGGCACGCGCACGCGCCCCTTGAGCCTCTGCGCCGGTTGAATCTTCATGCGGCCATCTTAAAAGAAGGAGGGGGAAGGGTAAAAGGCGAAAGGGGAAAGGAGAGGCATTAATCCGGCGGGAGGGACTTCCCCTGCGCGCCTCTAACGCGTACACCTTCGCCCTTTCCCGTTTCCTCTTTCTTGACACATGCGCGGCGCGCGTCTTAAATTGTGCAGGCTTCCGGTTTGCTTTCACATGTTTGGCGCGCGACACAGGGTATGCCCGTCCGCCGGAGGGTTCTCTTTGAAGAGAGGTCTCGGTCTGCAACTGTGACTGAAGAGACGACTGAACTGACATTACCGAGCCGCATCGAGGCGATTGCGGAAGCAGCCGCCAAAGCGGACGAGGTGGCCGAGCGTTTGCAACTGAGCGAAGACGCGGCTTTCGGCCTCGACATGGCCGTGCGCGAGGCCGTGACGAATGCCGTCCTGCATGGCAATAAACAGGATGCCTCGAAGCCGGTCGAGATCGCGTTTACGGACGCGGGCGGCGAACTCGTCGTAACGGTGCGCGACCGCGGCACGGGCTTCGACCCGGTGAACGTGGACGACCCGACCGCCGAGCAGAATTTGCTGAAAACGTCTGGGCGCGGCATCCTGTTCATGCGAAATTTCATGGACACGGTGGAATGGTTGCCCCATCCCGAAGGCGGCACGGTCGTGCGTATGACGAAGAAGCGATAAAATTTCGTCGGTCGTCCGTCGTCGCTCGTCCGCCGGTTTGCGAGCGCCGCGCGAAGCCGCTTGAGATTGAATTGAACCACTGACTATTCCCGAAGGAGAATTCCTGTAATGGCTGAATTAAATATCAATGAGCGTCAGGCCGGAGATGTGACCGTCCTCGACATGAGCGGCAAGATCACCATCGGCGAAGGCTCGGTTGCCCTCCGCACCGCGATTCGGAGGCTGATCGAAGAAGGCAAGAAGAAGATTCTCTTGAACCTCTCGCAAGTCAGCTACGTGGATTCGAGCGGCATCGGCGAGTTCGTCGCCAGTTTCACGGCTATCGGCCGCGAAGGCGGCCAGCTCAAACTGCTCAACCTGACGCAGAAGATTCAAGACCTGCTCGCCATCACGAAGTTGCTGACCGTCTTCGACACTTACGATGACGAGTCGAGCGCGCTCAACAGTTTCAAGTAGAAAGTTTCAGGTTTCAAGTTTCAAGTTTCAGGACTGACAGGTTCCTGGTTCTTTAACTTGAAACCTGAAACCTGAAACTTGAAACTTTCGCACCGATGTTTCGCGCCGTTTTTCGCCGTCTGCTCGCGGTTGACGATCCGCCCGAGCGGACGGCGCTTGCTTTTTCGGTGGGCATCTTTATCGCCTTCTCGCCCTTCCTCGGGCTCCACACCATCATGGCGACCCTCGTCGCCTTTCTGTTTCGCTTCAACAAGATCGCCATCTACACGGGAACGTTCGTCAATAACCCGTTTCTCACGCTCGTCCCCATCATCGCCGCCTCATACGCCGTCGGCGCGCTCCTGATGGGACGGCCGCTGAGCCTTCCCGAAGAGGGCTGGAAACTTTTGCAGGAGCCGCACCTCTTAAACCGCGACTACTGGCGGCAATTATTCACGCACCTGTGGGACATCGTCGTGCCTTTTTCCATCGGCGGCATGGCGCTCTCCATCGTTTGTTCCCTCGCCGCCTATCCTGTTACCTTAAAGCTGCTCCGCGCGAAGCAAAGAATGAGAAAGAAGGATGAGGCGGATATGACGAAGTAGGAACGCGGGGATGAGGTAGAGAACAGAAAACAGGAGTCAGAAGTTAGAAGTCAGGATAAAACGCGCTCTCGCCTTGCTACTGACTCTTGACTCCTGACTCCTGACTCCTGACTCCCGCTTTTCAATTCATCGTTTCGGCGTTCCTGCTTCATCATTTCTTCCTCTGGCATCCGGCGCGCCGGGCTGAGCATCTTTAACTGGTGTAGCCGAAGCGTTGATCTCGGAGTTCCTTCCCGGCGCGGAAAATTCAAACACGAGCAGTTTCAATCGCATGAAGAAGCATTTATTAGTTATCGTCGTCCTCTTCGCGTTCGGGCAGGCGGCCTTTGCTCAAAGTAATACGCCCGCGACCCGGCAGACGCCCGCCGCAGCGACGCCGCCGCCACCATCGCGCCCCGCCGCGACGGGGACAACCTCTACGACCGCCGCCGCGCAGCCGACGCCGCGCCCGCAATCGAGCCGTGCCGGCACGCTCGATCTATCGGATTACGGCGTTCGGATCGAGCCGGAGCCGCGCCTGCTGGTGATGATGGCCGCGCTCGACGCGGCGGGTTTCGACCCGACGCCGGGGCGTCAGCCCACGGAGTTTCGCGCGCTCGTCCGGCGCGATCAGGAAAATCTCGACGCCGAACTGCGCGCGCGCATGCGTCGCTTCTACGAACTGAACCGGCTCAAAGACCCGGCGGCGACGCACGCCCAGCAAGCCGCGCGCTACGTCTCTCTCGCCTACGCGCTCGGCCCCGCGCCCGCCTTCGACGCTCCCGCGCGTTCCGACGACCTCTTCCCCGGCGTGCTCGACGTGCTCGACTTCGCGCCGCTCCTGCGCGAGTTCTACGCCAAGTCGGGGATCGCCGCGCGCCTGCCCGCCTATCTCACCGCGCACCAGACCGAGGGCGACCGCCTGCGGCCGCAAGCCTCCGAGATGCTGCGCGCCGTGCTCACTTACCTGCACACGCGCCCCGTCACAGTCACGCTCGAACGCGTGCCCGTCAGGAACCCCGCGCCGAAGCCGAAGAAGGACGCGCCGCCCGCCTTCGTCACGCGCGAGCGCGAACGCCGCTTTCGGCTCGTGCCCGATCTGCTGGCCGTCCCCGGCTCGATCAACTTTCGCGTCATCGGCGACGACTATTTCGCGGTCGTCCCGCAGGGAATCGATCCCGCATCCTCCGAAGTGCGCCGCGCCTACCTGCAATACGTCATAGACCCGATCATCCTGCGCTTCAACCGCGAGATCGCTTTGAAGCGCGCGGACGTTCGCGCACTACTCGATGAACGCGCGGCCGCATCAGCCGCCACTCCCGCGAACACATCGTCGTCCGACGTGTTCGCGGCGGTGGCGCGTTCGCTCGTCATCGCGGCCGACGCGCGCATGAACCTGATCGCGCGCGGGCGTGCGCTTGCCGAGCAGACGAGCGCGCGACTCCAGCGCGCGAAAGAATCGGAGCGCGCCGCTATCGTTAAAGAGTCGCAGGCCGAGCGCGCGACGCTCGAAGACGAGTTGACCGCCCAACTCGCCGAAGCCTACGAGCGCGGCGCGGTGCTCGCTTTCTATTTCTCAGAGCAACTGCGCGATCAGGAGATCGCCGGTTTCGACTTCGCGGACTTCTTCGCCGACATGATGACGCGCGTTGACGCGGCGCGCGAGCGCGCTCGCCCGGCCGAGTACGCGGCGGCGCGCGAACGCGTCGCGGTATTGCGCCGGGCGGCAATGCGTGCGGCGGCCAATCGCACGGGCGAGGAGACGCGCGCGGACGACGCCCGCGCCGCGCTCGATAAAAGCATCGCCGACATCAACCAACTGCTGCGCGCGAAAAATTACACAGAGGCCGAGACGCGTCTGCGCGCGTTGATGAGCGAGAACGGGGGCGAGCCGCGCATCTTCTTCGCGCTGGCGCAGGCGGCCAGCATCTCCGCCAGCGACGCCTTCGTCGAAAGCGTCCGCGACGAACGCCTCGGGCGCGCGCTCGCCAACTACCGGCTCGCCATCAATTCCGCCACGTCCGAATCAGACCGCCCGCTCATCTCGCGCGCCTACACCGCCATGGGGCGCATACTCGCCTTCCTCGACCGCCGGGACGAAGCGATCAAAGCCTTCGAGGCGGCAATTAGTCTGGGCAACGTGCGCGACGGCGCATATGCGGACGCCGAACGCGAACTGCGCGAGTTGCGGCCGTAAGGCGCGCGAACGAAGATTGAATCGGCAGGACATGAAAGACCGCAGTCTCGTGAGCGATTCACGGGACTGCGGTCTTTCATGTCCGCCGACTCTTTTTACGTTTCCGCGTGCGGCGTTAAAGAACCCACGCGCCGGAACGCCGGGGCGCGGTGGGCGCGCTCGGCGCTACCTGCGGCGCGGCATAAATGCGCGGGGCTGCCTGCGGGCGCGGCGCGGCATGCGGGCGCGGGGCTGCGTGCGGTGTGATGCGCGGAGCGGCGGGCTGTAGCGGCGGCAACGAAGGGCGGGGCGCGATTTCGACGCGCGGCACGTATGCTTCGACGCGCGGCACGTATGCGGCCACCGGCGCGCCCGCTCCTATGCCGCCGGGGGTGAATAACGTCGGATCATTTTGCGTGCGCTCCGGCGTCACTTTGATCGTGCGCGTCTTCTTGTCGCGCACGATGGTCAGCGACACTTCGCCTTCGTCTTTGCGGTTGAGGCCGCGCGCAAGTTCGGCGGCGTTTTTGAGCCGCGCGCCGTCAACTTCCGTGAGGACATCTCCCGCCCTGAGTCCGGCCTTCGACGCCGGGCTGTTCTCGGCTACGGAGGTGACGAGCAGGCCGTCGCGCCCCGAAACGCCGAAGTAGTTCGCAAGCTGGTCGGTCAGGTTTTGCGTGGTGATGCCGATGCGGCGAGAGCCCGCTCCCTGTATGAGTCTGAAGTTCTCGCCGAGACCTTCGAGGCGAAACTTCTCCAAACCTCGACGCATCTCCTGCGAGTTCTGCCCCAACTCCTTCGCGCGTTTCTTCCACTCGTCCGAGTTGCGCGCCATCTCCTCCGCGCGGCGTTTAAGTTCGTCCGCGTCGAAGCTGAACGCGCGGCCTTCGTGGAGATCGAAATTCCCGAACGCCCCCGGCGCGAAACCGTCACGCCTGCCGAGCGTGACGGATAACTCCTGCTCCGTGCCCGCCCGGCTGATGGTGAGCCGCGCGGTGTGTTCGGGCGCGGATTCGTTAATGAGGCGTTGAAGTTTCTGCGCGCTCGAAATCTGCTCGCCGTCGAAACGCAGAATAACGTCGTTCTTTTGCAGCCCCGCCTTTGCCGCGGGACTATCGGCCAGCACATCGCGAACGGCCACGCCTCGCGGCTCGCCGCTCAAATTGAAACTGCCCATGTTTTCGCGCGTCACGCTTTCGACCGAGACGCCGAGATGGTTGCCGCCGCGATGGACGAAAACCCGCGCGCCGTCAATTTGCGGCCGCCGCCCTTCTCGCGCTTCCTGCGCGTATGCGCCGACCGACGCGGCGAACAACAGTGCGAGGGGAAGAGACATCTTTTTAACGAACATAAATACAATCCTCCGAGAGAGATTTTTACGGAATTTCACGAAGCGCCCGCCGCGCGGTTCCGAAACTTTTGCGCCGCGCGCCGTCGCCGGTATTTTGCGCGACCACACGTAAGTGGGTTAATTTCTCCACGATGAAAATTCTCGACATCGGCTGCGGCATCAAGAAGACGCCCGGCAGCATCGGCCTCGACAGCAACCCCAGAACGCACGCCGACGTGATTCACGATCTCGACGCTGTGCCTTACCCGTTTCCCGATAACGAGTTCGACGTGATCGTCGGCAATCAGGTCATCGAACACATCGACGACGTGCTCGCCGTCGTCGCCGAGCTACACCGCATCTCGAAGCCCGGCGGCCTCATCCGCCTCGACACGCCGCACTACTCCGACATCGCCTCCTACACAGACCCCACGCACCGCCACCACCTGACGACCGAATCCTTCGCCTACTTCACAGGCAAACGCCCCGACTTCGCCTTCTACAGCGAGGTCACGCTGCGCCCACGCGTCGTCCGCGTGACGCTCCTGAAACTCTGGCGCGCGCTCGGGATAGAGTTTCTCGTCAACATTTGCAATCGCTATCCCGCGCTGCGTTTCATACGCCGCTTCTGGGAGACTTATCTCTGCTACGTCATTCGCGGCAAGACGATCTACTTCGAGTTCGAGGTCGTCAAATGACCGCCCGCGCGCATCATTGCGATTATTGAGGTAGATGTGACGGGTGGGGAAAAAGTTTCAGCGGGCGCGGGAAAGCCCGCGGGGCGGTTGGGCGCGCGTGCGGGACGGGTTGAATGATTTAACAGAAACGTGAAGGTAATTGGGTAAGGCATGCGCCGCGAAGGGCAACTAAGAAGGGCAACAAAGAAAGCGGGCGGCCTGCCCACCCGCCTCATCATCCGGCGTAAAGCCCGCGCGGCCTTCCGCCAAAGCGAACCGGCCGCCGTCCATCACGATAAATGATGGACGGCGGCCGGTTCGCTTTAACCCGTGGTCGCGCAGCCCGGAGTTTAGCCCGCAGGCGCACCAACGCACGCTCGCGCCTCACACCCGCTTTTAGTCGCCCGCCCGTTTGCGATAAACCTCGCGCCCGTCCGCGCTCAACTCCAGCGCAAGTTTATTTTCCGCGTGCGCCAGATCGAGATGCGCCACCGCCTCCGACACGGCGAGGAAGCGATGCACGTCCTCGACTCCCGGAAACATCTCGCGCGCCACGTCCCACGCGCTCGCGCCCGTCTTCGGCACGAGGCGGACGACCTCCGCCTGTCGCTCACGGATCGCGCGCAGGTAGCGCGTGAACAACTCCTCGAAATCCTCGACCGCCTCGCCGTGCCCGCCATGCACGAGCGTCGGCGCGAACGCGCGCAAGCGCGCCAGACTTACCAGATACTCTGCCAGCGACGGAAACCTGCGCGACGGATCGACCGGGTCGGGCGAGAGCACAGGGTTCGGCGTCACGCGTTTGAGCACGCAATCGCCCGCGATGACGGTGCGGTCGGCCTCGCGCACGAATGAGCAAGACCCCGGCGTGTGTCCCGGTGTATGCACCACGCGCAAAACGCCGTTCTCGAATTCCAATTCCGCGTCGTCCCTGAGTTCCTTGTGTTCCTCGTCTTCGAGCGCGTCCGCGTATTGCCGCACGCCCTCATACATGCGCCGCATCCCCTCGACTTCCGCGCCCGGCACTCCGGCACGCACGAGCAGCGCGCGGTGCTCCTCGTATTCGAGCCGCCCCTTTCGATGCCCCGTCTCCCATCCGTGAACAAACACCTCCGCATCCTTCGCCTCGTCGCGCAATTGCTTCGCCAGCCCGCAATGATCCTCGTGGGCGTGCGTCAGGACGATGCGCCGCACGTCGAGCACACGCAGACGCGCACGCCGCAAACCTTCGCGCAGAGCCTCCAACGCTTCGCGCGTCTTCGGCCCCGTGTCGACGAGCGTCACAGGGTCTTCCGCGATCACATAGACGTTGACCGGCCCGATGTAAAACGGCGTCGGCAGCGAGATAGGGATGATTTTCATGTGAGCAGTGAGCAGTGAGCAGTGAGCAGTAAGCAGTAAGAAAACTGTTTTGACTGCTTACTGCTTACTGCTCACTGCTCACTTTTTCAGTAAGCGTACTTGTTCGCCTTGATCAACACGTCGGCAATGCGCTGGCGCGCGGCGACGGTGTTGATGGGCGTCTGCTTGGTGAAGCGGCGCAGGGCGGCGAGCAGCGTGCGCAGTTCGTCGCCCTCGCTCATCGCGGCGAGAGTGTTCTTGGCGCGTGCCTCGATGCGCTGCACGGCGTCGTTGCAGAAGACCTGCACCATGTCGAGGTAACGCGCGGCGGCCGTCTCGCCGCTCTTCGCGGCGAGTTTCTGCGCGCGCAGGATGGCCGACTCCATCGCGTACACGTCCATTACGATGTCCGCGACGCCCATCAGAATCTCCTGCTCGTCGCCGAGCTTCGCCATGTACTTCTGCGCCGCCGTGCCGAGCGTCATCAGCGCCACCTTCTTTGCGTTCTGCGTGAGTTTCATCTCGGCGGCGAGCACGCCCTCGTCCTCGTCAAACGAACCGAGAGACGGCGACAACACTTCCTCCATCAACTTCTGCGCGGCGGGCAGGAGCGCGAGCCGACCCGACATGGCGCTCTTCATCATACGACCGGGAATCAACATGCGATTGATCTCGTTCGTGCCCTCGAAGATGCGGTTGATGCGCGAGTCGCGGTAGGCGCGCTCCGCCGGGTAATCGGCCGAGTAGCCGTATCCGCCGTAAATCTGCACCATCTCGTCGGCGACGAAATCACAATACTCGGAGAGCGCGACCTTGATGATCGAGCACTCCGCCGCATACTCTTCGATGCCGCGCAGTTTCGCCGCCGCGTCCGTCTCGCCGCTCGTCGCCGTTTCGATCAGGCCGAGCGTGCGATAGACCATCGACTCGCCCACCCACGTCCTGATCGCCATCTCCGCCAGCTTCGATTTGATCGCGCCGAACGAAGAGATCGGGCGGCCGAACTGTTGACGCTCGTTCGCGTAGCGCACGGCCTCGTGCAGCATCAACTTCATCCCGCCGTTGCACATCGCGCCGAGCTTGAAGCGGCCGATGTTCAAAATATTGAACGCGATCTTCGCGCCCTTTCCCACTTCGCCGAGCAAATTCTCGACCGGCGTCTTCGCGTCCGACAGGATGAGCGCGGTCGTCGACGATCCCTTGATGCCCATCTTGTGCTCGTCCGCGCCGTTCGTCAGACCTTCCTGACGCTCGACGATGAAGCCGCTGAACTTGTCGCCGTCGATTTTCGCGAAGACGATGAACACGTCGGCGAAGCCCCCGTTCGTGATCCACATCTTCTCGCCGTTGAGGATGTAGTGCGTGCCGTCTTCGCTGAGGCGCGCCGTGGCCTTCGCCGCCATCGCGTCCGAACCCGAACCCGCTTCCGTCAGGGCGTAGGCCGACACCAACTCGCCCGAAGCGATTCGCGGCAGGTATTTTTGCTTCGCCGCTTCCGTACCGAAATAGAGAATCGGCGTGAGGCCGATGCCGCTCTGCGCGCCGAGCGTCGTGGCGAACGAGGCCGAACGCCCCAGCAGCTCGCCGACGATGGCGCCGCTCGTCTGATCGAGTCCGAGGCCGCCGTACTCTTCCGGTATGTTGACGCCGACCATCCCCAGATCGGCCGACTTGCGGATCAACTCGCGCGCCAGTTGCCAGTTGTGCCGCTCCAACTCGTCGGTCGCCGGGCGCACCTCGTTATCCATGAACTCGCGCGTCGTCTCGGCGATCATCCGATGCTCGTCCGTAAAATCCTCCGGCGTGAACACCTCTTCCGGCGTGCGCTCCTCGATCAGGAAACTCCCGCCCGCGAACAGCTTTTTCTCTTCGGCCACGGCAGACATAATTTGCTCCTTTCAGTTGCAGGTAAGCAGTAAGCAGTGAGCAGTGAGCAGTGAGCAGTCAAAAACAGTTTTCACTGCTCACTGCTTACTGCTTACTGCTCACTCTTTACTGCTTACAATCTTTCAAAAATTCCGGCCGCGCCCATGCCGCCGCCGACGCACATCGTCACCATCGCATAGCGGCCGCCCCTGCGTTCGAGTTCGCGGAGGACGGTCGCGGTTAACTTCGCGCCCGTGCAGCCGAGCGGGTGGCCGAGCGCGATTGCGCCGCCGTTGACGTTCACCCGCTCCGGGTCGAGACCGAGCGTGCGGATGACGGCGAGCGATTGCGCGGCGAAGGCTTCGTTGAGTTCGATCACGTCGATCTGATCTTGCGTCAGCCCCGCGATCTTCAAGACCTTCGGGATCGCATAGACGGGGCCGATGCCCATCTCTTCGGGCGGGCATCCGGCGGTGGCGTAAGCCACGAAACGCGCCATCGGCCGCAGCCCCAGAGCACGCGCGCGTTCGTCCGACATGACGACGGCCGCCGCCGCGCCGTCCGACATCTGCGACGCGTTGCCCGCCGTGATCGTCCCTTGCGCGTGAAAGGCCGGTCTGAGTTTCGACAGGCTCTCGGCCGACGTGTCGCGCCTGACGCCCTCGTCGCGCTCGAACGTCGCCTCGCGTCGCTGTTTGCGCCCGCGCTCGTCCAACTCTTCAAACGCTACTTTGAGCGGCACGATCTCGTCGTCGAACTTGCCCGCATCCTGCGCCGCCGCAGCACGTTCGTGTGAGCGGTAGGAAAACTCGTCCTGCTCGGCGCGCGATACCTCATACTTGCGCGCGACGTTCTCGGTGGCGAGTCCCATGTTGAGATAAAAGTCCGGGTAGTGTTCGACGAGGTAGGGGTTCGGCCTGATCGTGTGCCCGCCCATCGGGATGAGCGACATCGTCTCCAATCCACCGGCGACGATCACGTCCGCCGCGCCCGTCCTGATGCGGTCGGCCGCAATCGCAATAGATTGCAGCCCCGACGAACAGAAGCGATTGATCGTCATCGCCGAAGTTTCCACGGGCAGCCCGGCGCGAATCGCCGCCGCGCGCGCCACGTTCATGCCCTGCTCCGCCTCCGGCATCGCGCAGCCCATGATCACGTCTTCGACCTCGCCCGCCTCGACGCCCCCTGCGCGCCGCAAAGCCTCTACGATCACGGCCGCCCCCATCTCGTCCGGGCGCGTGTCGCGCAAAGTTCCCTTCGGCGCTTTGCCGACCGCCGTGCGTACTGCCGATACGATAACTGCGTCTCTCATAATTCTTCCTTCCCGTTAAACTTCCTCAAACTAATTGCTCAAGCATTTTTGAACGCTTCCCAATCTAAATCCAGTTGCCGCACGATAGCGCGGATGGTTCCGAGTTTCAGGCTTTTGTTACCCCAGTCCGGTACCGGCGCGATTTTTTGCTTCCGGGGGTTGTGCCATTTCCGATGCGACCCGCCGCTCCTGCGCGGAATCTCCACACAGCCGAGCCTGTGCAGTTTCGCCGCCACTTCCCGGTACTTCACGCCGCTCCCACGGCCACGAGTGTTTCCGCCCACAGCGGCGACTTGGGGTTCAGCGGTTTAAGAATCTCCGGTAAAGGCTGCTTAGTGTCTTCATAAGACTCAATTATCGCCGCCAGCGCGTCAGAGACGTTCGCCAGCACTTCGTCCAATGTATCGGCCTCGGTAATGAGTTCCGGCAATAACGGGCAGGTGATCGTGTAACCGCCTTCAGGTTGGGGTTCTAAGACCAGAGGAAGCCTGTAAATATTTTGCATCGCACACCTCCCGTCACTTGACGGCTACTTCAACTTCTTCGGCCGACAATAACTCACGCAAAACGTTCGGCTCAATTTCGACGAGAAAGCCGCGCTTGCCGCCGTTCAGGTAAATCTTCGGCAACTCGAAGATCGTGCGCTCGGCATAGACGGGCAGGCGCGTGCGCGTCGCCAGAGGGCTCGTGCCGCCGACGAGGTAGCCCGTGTGCTTCTGCGCCGTTTGCGGGTCGCACGGCTCGACGCTCTTTGCGCCGATGGCGCGCGCCAGGTTCTTTGTCGAGACTTCGCGGTCGCCGTGCATCAATACGATGAGGGGTTTGCGCGCCTCCGTCTCCATCACGAGCGTCTTGACGACCGCGTGCTCGTCCACGCCGAGCGCGTCGGCCGAGTGGCGCGTGCCGCCTCGCTCCTCGTAAGTGTAGAGATGCGGCTCAAACTCTACTTTGCGCTCGCGCAACAACCTGACGGCGGGCGTTACAGGGTAGTCCATAACAGTTTTCAGTTTTCAGTTTTCAGTTTTCAGTTTTCAGTGCTCAAGGCTGAACTGCTTCGAGCTTTAACTGAAAACTGAAAACCGAAAACTGAAAACTAATTCCTCAGCGGCTTGCCCGTCTTGAGCATCGCCGCCATGCGCTCCTGCGTCTTGCGCTGGCCGCAGAGCGAGAGGAACGCCTCGCGTTCGAGGTCGAGCAGGTATTGTTCGCTGACGCGCGTCGGGTGGTTGAGGTCGCCGCCCGTCAGGATGCGCGCGAGCCGCTCGCCGATGAGCGCGTCGTAGTCCGAGATGAAGCCGCCGCGTTTCATCTGGTGGATGCCGAGTTTCAAAGTGGCGAGCGCGGAATTTCCGAGCGCGAGGATGTCCGTGCGCGGTTGCGGTTCGCTGTAGCCGCCACGCGCGAGCGCGAGCACTTCCTGTTTGGCGTCGGCGATGAGGCGATCCGCGTTCATCGTGACGGAATCCTCGTCGCGCAGGAAACCCAACTGCCGCGCCTCTTCGGCCGACGTGGACACCTTCGCGAGCGCAATCGTCTCGAAGGCGCGTTTGACGAACGGGAACGGGTCGGCGTCGTCCATGCCGCGCGGTATGGAATCGAGCGCGCGCACGAGCATCTCCTTCGTCCCGCCGCCCGCCGGGATAACGCCGACGCCCGCCTCTACCAGACCGATGTACAACTCGGCCGACGCACGCACACGGTCGCCGTGGATCGTCACCTCGCAGCCGCCGCCGGGGACGAGTCCGAACGGGGCGGTCACGACCGGCTTCGACGAATAACGCAAACTCATCGTCCCGCGCTGAAACTCGCGCACCATCAAATCTATGTCTTCCCAGTTCTCCTCCTGCGCTTCCAGAAGTATGAGCATCAGGTTCGCGCCGACCGAGAAATACTGCGCCTGATTGCCGACGACCATGCCGACGAAATTCTTTTCAACCTCCGCGAGCGACTGCCTGATCATCTGGATCGTATCGCCGCCGATGGCGTTCATCTTGGAATGAAATTCCAGGCATGCCACGCCGTCGCCGATGTCTATCAGCGACGCTCCGGCGTTCTTCTTAATAACGCCCGTCCGGTCTTTAACCGATTTCAGTAGCAGCACGCCCGCCGGTTCGTTCACCGGCTGGTAGTCGAGTTTGTCGAAATCGAAATAGAACCGCGCGCCGTCGTCCGTCTTGTAAAAACTCTGCGCCCCGGACGCGAGCATGCGCTCGACGTTTGCGGGCACGCCAGCGCCTTCCTCGCGCATCCGCGCGACTGACCGCTCGACGCCGATAGCATCCCACGTCTCGAACACTCCCAGCTCCCAGTTGAAGCCCCAGCGCATCGCTCGATCCACGTCCACGACGTTGTTCGCGATCTCCGGGATGCGGTTCGCCGCGTAGCGCAAAGTGCGCGAGATCGTCTTCCACAAAAACGCCCCGACGCGATCCTTCGACCAGACGAGAGCCTTGATGCGCTCGCCCACGTCTTCCACGTTCTTCGCCATCTCAAGCGCGGGCAGTTTCACTTTTTGCGCGGGGCGATATTCGAGCGACGCGTGGTCGAGCGTCCAGATTTCCTGTTTCTCGCCCTCGCCTTTCTGCTTGCGGTAAAAGCCGCCGCGCGTCTTATTGCCCAGAATCCCGCGCCCGATCATGCCCTGCAAAAACTCCGGCGCGACGAACATCTCGCGCTCCTCGTCTTCGGCCACGGCCTCGTAGAGATTTTTTGCGACGTGCGCGAACACGTCGAGACCGACGAGATCGAACGTGCGGAAAGTGGCGGACTTCGGACGACCGACGGCCTGCCCCGTCATCTTATCGACCTCTTCGATGGTATAGCCGTCTTCGAGCATCGTCCTTATGGAGACGAGCGCGCCGTAAGTGCCGATGCGGTTGGCGATGAAGTTCGGGCGATCCTTCGCGATGACGACGCCCTTGCCTAAGCGTTGATCGATGAAGCCGAAGACGGCGCAAGCCACTTCCGGCCGCGTCCATTCGGTCGGGATCAGTTCGCACAGGTGCAGGTAGCGCGGCGGGTTGAAGAAGTGTATGCCGAGGAAGTGCGCGCGAAAATCTTCCGAGAAGCCTTCGGCGATGGAGCGGATGGGGATGCCGCTCGTGTTCGACGCGACGACCGAACCGGCACGCCTGTGCTCATCGACCTGCCCGTAGAGTTTTCGCTTGATCTCCAGATTCTCGACGACCGCTTCGATGATGAGGTCGCAATCCTTGAGACGCGCCATGTCGTCTTCAAAATTACCGACCGAGACGAGCGCGGACGCGTCGGCATGGAAGAACGCGGCGGGCTTCGCGCGCTTCGCCGCGTCGAGTCCGCCCTGCGCAAAGCGGTTGCGCACCGGGCGCGCGTCGAGGGTCAGGCCTTTGGCCTGTTCATCCGGCGTGAGTTCGCGCGGCGCGATGTCCAACAAGAGGACGGGAATTCCGGCGTTAGCCAGATGCGCCGCGATCTGCGCGCCCATCGTGCCCGCGCCCAAAACCGCCGCCCGTTCGATCCGAAGCATAAGGGGAAGAACCTCCGTCCAAAAGTCTCGTGCGAGAGGGCACACATCATACTGAATGAGCGTTCATTCAGCAAGCCCGATGATAGCCGCTTTCCGGTGCGGCCTCACCTCGGGATTTGCCGGTTCGCGCCTTAATCGCGAAAGCCGGATCGGGTGGGCCGCGAGGCACGCGTATTAAGACTTACGTCTGATTTTTGCAGCGCGGGGCTTCCCCACGCTTTCGCGTTGCGGTCGATGTTGGAAGGATTTCGGTCAAGTCGGGTTGCCGATGATGATATGCCGCTCCGCCTCGGCCTCGGATGACCCGGATTGAGGCTTCGGGAGCGCCGCGCACTTTGGCGTCGGGGGCGGAGAGAGGCTTTCCCGGCGGAGGGTAACGGCGGTTCGCGCGGGCTATGTTATCGCCCTGATTGGCCTGTTACCTGATGCTTTTAATTGCCTTAACATTTTCATCGGCGAAGACGGCATGACCTTCCGCGGTCGGGTGCATGATGTTGGAGCGGTCATCGGTGATAAACAAGTCGAACGACAAATTCAAGAACTTATATGTCTGGTCGGTGGTTAATTTTGAATCCACGGGGAGCCGTATCCAGCGCGTCCGCGTCGCGTATGCTTTGTAGTTGCGCGGGTCGAAGTGTTTCCACCCTTTGTTCTCCCGCACGGGCATTTCAAATATCTCTCCGACCGGTAACGGGCTTTCACAACTTTGGGCGCAAAAGCCGTGCGTCGTGTAAGCCTTGAGATGGGTGTCCACAACCGTCCAACCCAGCTCACCGGTGAGTCTTTCGTCCTGCTGAACTTTTAACAGGGGGATGGAAATATATTGTTCCACCTGTTCGATTCGCGCCTTTCGTCCCTCGTCCTCTTTGAACGGAGTATCAAATTCCCGCCGGTTGGCTTCACAGGGCTTGCCATTTTCATCGTAAAGAATATTGGGATAAGCGGTGAGCAGGATGCGTTTGGAGTTCCCGCCCTTGAGCCTGATTCCTTCCTTCTCATCGAGTAATACCTTGTGCAGGCGCGGGTAATTTCCGTTGTTTTTATCCGTACCGGATAAAAGTTTTTTTCGAATTCCGCCGCCCTCCATCTTTTTTAACCTATCTTCGTCGATGCCGGGCGCGGCGATTTTGCGCAGAAACCTTGAGGTCACCACGTAAGCAACAAATTTAGCAAACTCAATGTCGTTGCCGCCCGTGCTCAGTAATAGATAATCGATCTCCCGCTGCTTGTTGTTCTTATTCTCCAACACCTTTCTTAAGGCCTTGATCTGCGGGCTGGTCTTAAACAACTTGAACCCCTCATTCGGGGACTGCTTTTTATTGATGATGTTATCGGTCGTTGCGCCCGAACAGGCGTAACTAACATAGGTGACCGCTTTCTTTGGCTCTTCGAGGGCGAGTTGGAGAGCCGTTTTAAACTGGTAAGAATACATCGAGCGGCGGCAGCGCCGGTCGAGCCAGCCGACCCTGGCGTCTTTATCTTTTTGCGGCGCTTTCTGTATTCTGTGGGTATATATAACATCCCAATCCACGCGGCCTTTTGTAAACTGCGCCGGTATGTCGGGATTGCCCTCGCCCGAAGCGTAGGAATCGCCCAGGCCGACGATCAACCTATCCTCGACCAGCACGCGGGCGGGTTCAATCGTAAAACTACCGTCCGAGAATCTGGCGGAAACTTCTCTGCCGACCTGTTCGCTGCTGTCGTATTCAATATCAAGCTCGATGCAGGTGCCGCGCGGATATTTATCAGCACACTCTTTGAATTCCGTTCCGGCCAACGGTTGCGTGCCTTTGAACCATTGCGGCGCTTTCCCGCCCAACTGATGCGCGTCGCGAATCCACACCCTCACCTTATGAGACTTCGGATAGATATAATCTTTACACTCGCCCTCTTTTCTGAATCGCCTGCTTCGGGAGTCCCAGCAAGTCGCGCCGTGATGATCTTGGGCCAGACCTGCAAACCAGCCGAGATAGGGCGCAAAGCACTTTTTTCTAGCCTCCTTGTCTTTCAACTGCTCGTCGTCGCAATTGATCTCTTTCCTTATGTCCGTTCTGATCTTCTCAACCTCATCGTCGGCGATTTTTTGTAACGCCTGCTCTAAGTGGTAAGCGGTTTTTTCATTCGGCTCGAGCCGGTCGTAAGCACGCCTGATTTCGTCAAACTTTTCCTGCTTTGTGATAAAACGAAACGGGTTGACCAGTTCCCAATCAAGCGTCAGCTTATTCTGCGTCGTAGCGGAGGTTGTCGTTGCCGGGACAACACCGCTGCCGTCGCCCTGAACCGGAGACGGCTGCGCGGCGCTCTGTGTGTCGGCGCCGTGAGCAGCGTCGTGCTCCGGAATCCTTCCGGCGGGATGTTCTGACACGTCGCCCCTGTGAGCCGGGCGGCTCTGTTGAGAAAAAGCTAAAGAAGCGCAAAGAATCAGCAGCAGCAAGGAGAGAGGGAACATTCTTTTCACGGGGATACGTCCTTACTTAGAGGTTCCGGCCGGCCGGACAGGGGCTTCCGGGTGATAAACGAACACAAGTAGTAAGCCGGAAAAGACATGAACGACTTCATGTTTTCTTCGGCGTTGTGGAGTGAAAGCGCCGCTTAGAAGAGCAAGTGATGAAGCCTGGTTAGCGGGCGGGCGGCATATTAATCAAGATGAGTAAAAGTTGTAAAGAGAATTTATAGAAGGCCGCGCATTAAAATTCTCAGCCCGCGGATGCGGCCGTCGAGGTTGACAGAGGGTGTAGCGGTGAGACCGATGCCCGGTCTCGGATGTTTGAAAGAGCGGGAGATGCGGGGATGTCTCGGCGAATGAATTCAGACCATCTCACACGAGGGCGCGCGCCCGCCGGAGAGAGTATTCCCCGGTTGGATCACGGCGGTAGCGCGGCTTGAACGAATCGTTCAGGCCGCGCCGGCCGACAGTCGATCTGAAAGCTCCGGCCTGTTGCAGGGCGTTCTTAATAATTGGTTAGAATACTTTCGGGGGCGAGCCCCATCTCCTGCAAGCGGTCGCGCGTGTGCGTGATCATTTCGGGCGAGCCGCAGACGAGCGCGACGGGTTCGTTGAGGTTGGGCAGGACGTGGTCGAGCAGGGATTGCACGTAGCCGGTCGAGCCGGCCCACTCGTAGCCGTCGGGCTTGGAGACGACCTGACGCAGTTCGACGCCCGCGGCCTTCCACGTCTCGGTTTCATCTCGATAGCAAAAATCGTCGGGCGTGCGCGCGCCGTAGAGGACGACGAGTTGGCCGAAGTCGTCTGGGCGCGAGAGGGCGTGGCGCAAGGTGGAGCGCAGCGGGGCGACGCCCGTGCCCATCGCGATCATGATGAGGTCTTTGCTTTTGTGCGCGTCGAGCGGGAAGCCGTGGCCGACGATGCCCGTCAGCGCAACCGTGTCGCCCTCGCGCAGATGATAGAGCGACTGGCCGCCGTCGCCTCCAGCACGCTTGATCAAAAACTCCAACTCGGCATCTTCCGGCGCACTGGCGAAAGCGAAATAAAAAGCGCGCTCGTCCGTTCCCCCGGCGCGCAGCGCGGCGACCTGGCCGGGCAGAAACTCGACGGCCGCCGCCGCCCTGCCTCCCTCGCCCGCTTCGGGACGCATGTCGAACGAACGTATATCGCGCCCCTGTTCGCGGACGCGCGTGATAACGAGTGGGCGCGAGGAGGTTGTCTCTTTCATAAAATCACCGGCCGGGCTTTCGGGTTCAGTTGGGATTCGAGGCGCAGTGTATCTCAAAGACAGGGGGAAAGGGAAAAGGGGAAAGGGCAAGGGGCAGCATGGGAAATGTCGGGTGGTTGCGCGCGGATGATCGGGCGGGCGGTTTTCCCTTTACCCTTTTACCTTTCCCCCTTTCCCTTTCCCCCGTTGCCCGCCTGCCTTCCCGCTGTGCGCGGCAAGCAAAGCTATGATAAAACTGTGGGCGCTGCACCAGTTTAAGCAGGCTCAGGCGAGATCAGGCGACGCGCATGGAACGCTAACGTGGAGTTGTTGCCGGGAGTAAACTACCGGCGACGGGCGCGCGGCTCATCCGTCGCGACGGCTCTCGCGCGCGCCCCCGATAATTGTTAAAGACGACGATACGGCCTGTCTGACATCAGGAAAGGACTCTTTCGATGCTCCAAAGTTTGATTGCGACGACGGCGACGTGGTTCACGCTGCCCGTGCGTCTCGCGCTCGGCGTCATCTTCATCGCGCACGGCGCGCAGAAAGTTCTCGGCGTGTGGGGCGGACCGGGCTGGGCGAAGTTCACGGCCGGAAGCGCGCCCTTCGGTTTCATGCGCCCGGCGTGGCTGTGGTTGGGCATGGCGGCCCTCGCCGAACTCATCGGCGGCCTGCTCGTCCTCATCGGACTGTTGACGCGCGCCGGGGCGTTCTTCCTCGCCATCACGATGCTCGTCGCGATGTTCGGCGTCCACTGGAGCGGCGGTTTCTTTTTGAGCAACCGGGGGATCGAATACACCGTCGCGCTGCTCGGCATGTCGCTCGCGCTGCTGATGGCGGGCGGCGGGCGTCTCTCCGTCGATGAGAGACTACAGGCTCCGCCCCGCCGCCGCTGGTAAACGAAGGGTTTCAAGTTTCAGGTTGCAGGTTTCAAGTTGAAGACCGGAGAACCTCAGTCCTGAAACTTGAAACTTGAAACCTGAAACCGTTTTATGAAACGCTCGCCGCTTCTGGTTATCTTCGTCACGGTCTTCATAGACCTCGTGGGGTTCGGCATCGTGATCCCGGTGCTGCCTCTCTACGCGGAGGGAACGAACTTCAATGCGACGCCGCGCACGGTCGGTATCCTGTTCGCCTCCTACTCGGTCATGCAGCTAATCTTCTCGCCCGTCCTCGGCCGTCTCTCCGACAGGTACGGCCGACGCCCCATCCTCTTCTTCAGCCTGCTCGGGACAAGCCTCGGCTTCTTTATTCTCGGCTTCGCGACGACGCTCTGGATGCTCTTTCTCGGCCGCATCATCGACGGCATCACCGGCGGCAACATCTCCACCGCGCAGGCTTACATCGCAGACGTGACGACGCCCGAAAATCGCGCTAAAGGTATGGGACTGATCGGCGCGGCCTTCGGCCTCGGGTTCATCTTCGGCCCGGCCATCGGCGGCATTCTCAGCCAGTGGGGCATCGGCGTGCCGTTCTTCTTCGCAGGTGGCCTGGCGCTCGCGAACGCCGTCCTGCTCTATTTCACGCTGCCCGAAACCGTGACGCCCGATCATCCCGCGCGCGCGTCGGCCGCCACCGGCGGCGGGGGTCGCTGGTCGCAACTCGCGGACGCCGTCAGGCAACCGCGACTCGCCTACGTCCTCGCCATTTACTTTCTCTTCGTCGTCGCCTTCTCGATCATGACGACATCCTTCGCCCTCTTCACAATGTTCCGCTTCGGCTACGACGCCACGCACAACGGCTATCTCTTCATGTACGTCGGCATCATCGGCGCGCTCATACAGGGCGGCTTGATCGGGCGTCTCGTCAGGATGTTCGGCGAGATGCCGCTCGTGCTGGCGGGCGCGCTGCTGTTCGCGCTGAGTTTGTTTGCGATCCCGCTCGTCGGGCCGCACACGGGTTTGTCCATGTTGCTCGTGGTCGGCGGGACGTTCGCCGTCGGGAACGCGCTCGCGACGCCGTCGCTCCAGACGCTCGCCTCGCGCAGCGCGGGGCGGGGCGAACAGGGCGGCGTCCTGGGCGTCACGCAATCGGTGGCGAGTTTGGCGCGCGCCGTCGGCCCGACCGTGGCCGCGCTCCTCATCCACAGCGCGATTGCCACCCACGGCGCGGACGGCCGTCTCCACGAAATGAGCGACCGCTCGCTTCGCATCACCTTCTGGACGGCCGCCGCCATCATGCTCCTGGCCTTCCTGCTCGCCACCTACTTCGCACGCGCCTACGCCGCGCGCTACGCACACGCCGAACTCCCGACGCCCGCCGAAAGCTGATTACAAAGCTCGCCGCGAAAATCCCGGCATCCATATTCCCGTTCGACGCTGCTCGGACACGGCAACGTGTGTCGGCCGTGAAAACTTCGCAAAGCGCTTTCCTGTAAAATCTGTTCACACGATCAAACACGGGAAGGGATGAGAATCACGATGGCAGCCAACATAGCGGAACAATTTATCGAAGCGTTGAAGCGGTTGGAAGAGAACCGCGAAGTGGAGGCGATGGTCGCGCTCTACGCGGAGGGGAGCGAGGTGGGGAACGTCAACGCGCCCGAAAAATTTACGGGGCAGGCGGGCGCACGCGAATTCTGGACGAAGTACCGCGACACGTTCGGCGAGGTGCGTTCGACTTTTCGCAACCGCATTATCACCGAAACCTCAGCCGCGCTCGAATGGACGACCGAAGGCACGACCGCGAACGGCGCGCCCTTCAACTACGAAGGCGTCAGCATCCTTGAGATCGACGGCGACCGCATCACGCGCTTCCGCGCCTACTTCGACCCCGAAGCCCTCGGCCGCCAGATCGAGCGAGCCGCCACGGCCGGACAATAAAAGACGTAAATCGTAAATCGTGAATCGTGAATAGAAAGAAGACTGTTCTTCTCTATTCACGATTTACGATTCACGATTCACGTCTTTACTGTTTCTTCCTTCCAGATCGAGGGCAGCGCGGCTTCGTCAACTTCGAGTGTATGGCCGGAGGGGAGGATGTGTATGATGCGCGCGCCGCGTGCGCGCAAGGGGGTTGAGAGCAGGCCGACGCGGTGGCAGTTCGCGCGCGGCTGCTTGTGGCGCGTGAGCGGGTGCGACTCCGAGCACATCAGGGCGACGCGCACCTCGGATGCCAGTTCCATAATTCGCTCCAACCCGCGCGCCAGTTCCGGGGGCGGCGCGACCACCTTGCCGCCGCATTCCGGCAGCCATTCGTAACCGATCCGCTTATCCAGCAAGTTCGCCTCCAACACGCGCCCGTTGAACTGCGGCCAGCGCGAACGCGCCGCGCTTCTCACGTCGCAGACGAGCGCGATCTCGTGCTCGCGTAAGAGCGCGAGAAAGTCCGCCCACGCGTGGCGTCCGTGCCCGATGGTGTAGATGGTTGGCGCTGTGTTGGTGTCCGGCATGTTTGATCGGTCAGAAGAAGCGGCGGAGCGCCCACATGACGAGGCTCAGGACGAGCGAGACGACGAGCATCGAGGTGATGGGGACGAAGACCCGCGTGCGCTCGCCCCCGAAACTGAGATCGCCCGGCAGCCGTCCGAACCATGAGAGCGCGCCCGCATACACGAGCAACCCGATGACGACCACGCCCGCGCCGATGATAATTACGAACAACCCGACGCCGCGTGCATCCATTACCCGCCCTCCCATTTTTCGACGCGCGCTTTGAACTCGGCGCGCAGCTCGTCAATCGTCAGGTAGACGAGACGGCCGCCGGTGAACAGTTCGTCGTGCGTCACGTCGAGCGAGGCGAAAGGCGGCGGGGGGAAGTTGTCCAACTCGCTGTCCGTGTCGAAATCCGTCTCGGCGAGTATGAGGCCGTGGAGCGCGCCGAGGAAAACGTCTATGGAATACTTGCGCCCTTCGTGCTCGTAAGGGTAACGGTTCTTGCGTATCTCGTTGGCCTCGAAGACGGAGAACACTTCGTACTCGTACTCGTTCAGGTAGATGCTCGTGATGAGCGTGCGCGAAAAGTCGGGCGGGGCGGGCGCGTGCTTCTGCGTGAGTTTCAGCGTCCACTCGTTCGTCAGCGGCCAACGCACTTTGCGCAGGCGCAGGCGCGTGTTCGTGATGTAGTTGTCGGTGATTTGCGCGTGAAGGTCGTTGACTTTGAGCGAGGGCGGCAACGCGCGCAGGAGGTATCGCCGCTCGCGCTCCGTGCGTTCGTACTTCGGCGAGTGATCCGCGCTCAACCGCCCCTTGCCGATGCCCTTCACGCGCCGACCAACTCCTCTTCGCGCGTCCGTAAAAACTCTTCCGGCTCGACGATGTGCCCGGCAATCGCCGACGCGGCGACCACGTACGGCGACGCGAGATAAACTTTTCCGGGGCCGCTGCGGCCGGGGAAGTTGCGGTTCTGCGCGCTCACCGTGACTGTCTCGGCCGTCTTCGACGCGCCCGGCCCGGCGTTGATGCACGCGCCGCAACTGGGGTCGATCAACTCCGCGCCCGCGCGCTCGAAAATCTCTATGTAGCCGCGCTCGCGCGCGTACTGTTTGATTTTCTGTGAGCCGAATTGCAGGTAGAGACGCACGCCCGGCGCGACTCTTCGCCCCTGCTCGACGGCGCGAGAGAGCACCGCCGCGTACATGTCCATGTCGGCCATCTTGCCGCCCGTGCAGGAACCGCCGTAGGCCGCATCGATCCGCACCTCCGCGGCGAGGTCTGAGATGTTGACGCCGTTGCGCGGGTCGCCGGGCGTCGCCACCATCGGGCGAATCTCTTCGAGGTTGATCTCGAAGGTCGCGGCGTATTCGGCGTCGGGGTCGCTTCGGAGGAAGCCGCGGCGAATCTCTTCCGCGTCGAGCCCGCGCGCATGGACGAGATAAGCAAGCGTCACTTCGTCCGGTTCGATGATGCCGGTCGTGCCGCCTGCTTCGACGGCCATGTTCGTCAGCGTCGCGCGCTCGTCAATCGACATGTCGGCGAGTCCCTCGCCCGCGAACTCCAACACCTGACCGATGCCTTTGCCCTCTTTCATGTAATCGGTCGAGAGGATTTTGAGCATCACGTCTTTGGCCGACACGTCGGCGCGCTTTCGCCCTCGCAGGACGAAGCGCACGGTCTCCGGCACCTTGATGCGTATGTCTTTCGTGTACCACGCGTTCGCCATGTCGGTCGAACCGACGCCGAAGGCGAAGCAGCCGAGCACGCCCGCCATGCAGGTGTGCGAGTCCGTGCCGATGACGAGTTGGCCGGGCAGCGCGATGTCTTCGACGACGGCGTTGTGGCAGATGGCTTCCGAGCCTTTCTCTTCCGTGCCGCTGTAAAGTTTGATGCCCTGCTCTTGCGTGAAACTCTCCTGCGTTACGGCCAGCCCGTCGGCGCGCTCCAGGAGTCCCATCTTCTTCTTGTCGTCCGACATGACGCGCCCCAGAAACGTCAGGTGATCGCGAAACGCATAGACGGATTCGGCTTCCGTCACCTGCGCTTCGCGGCCGAGCGCGCCCTTGAACAGAGACTCGGCCATCGGCGTGACGTACTCGTGCGAGAAGCGCACGTCGGCCACGGCAAAGAGCGCATCGCCCGGCCTGACCGCCTCGACGCCGACGTGCCCCGCGCGCACGAACGCGTGGCGCGCGATGATCTTCTCGACGATGTTCATCGGGCGTTTCTTCGTTTCAATCGGGGGCGGCACGGTTTCGCCCGTGAGCCGCGCCTTGTTGTAGTTGAAGAGGCCGCCGTATTCGACAATCGCCTGCGAGATCGGGTCGAGGCCGCGCGTAAACTCGGCGAGCGGAATTTCTTCGCCGCGCCGGATGCGTTCGACGAGGCCGAAGTCAGTCGAAGTCAGGAGGCCGATGTTCTGCGAGTTCTGCCCGTAGATTTTTTCGATGGTGCGGGCGATGACGAGTTCCACCCCGGCGGCGCGCTCGGCGTAAGGCGCGGTTTCGCGCGACGACCCGCAGCCCTTCGACAGGCCGGAGACGACCACTTTGAATTGCCCCTCCCGCACTTCGTCTTTCTGCACGGCCGCCTCGCGCATCCCGACATAGACGTACTGGCCGAGCGTCTCGTCGTAGTAGAAACAGACCCAGCCGGGCGTGATCTCGTCGGTCGAGATGTTGTTCATCAGGGGGCGTTCCGGGTCGAACGCTAAATCCTCGCCCGCTTCGAGCTGGCGGCGGATGAGCGAAGTGTCTTCGGTCAAAAACAGGATGCGCCCGTCGAACCTGATGCGGTCGGGTCGTTTAGTGATCTTCTCAGCGGTCATGCTTGGAACTCCTTGTAAATCAGTGCGAATGTAATGTGATGTTTCAGAAAGGAAGATTATAACCGATGGGCGGGGAAAAACTGAGATGACAGCGCGCTTGCGGCATGCGGCAGGCGGGTATGACGGGTCGGGCGCGGGCGACTTTTCGCAGCTTACGGCGACCGCCAGCGGCTAAAACTCTCTGTGCCCCCTGCGGTGTGCTCTGTGCCTCTGTGGTGAATGCTTGATCAACTGGCGTTCACCACAGAGGCACAGAGAGCACAGAGGGGGCACAGAGAAAACCTAAGTACCATGCCTGCGAAAATTAAAACTCGCAACCCATGGATTTCATTGATGTGCGCGCGGTTTCGGTGGCGGTCTTGCAGGCTTGCGCCAGCCCTGCTCTGGTCTGCGGGTTGGCGGCGAGGTCGCGCCAGGATGTGCGCATCTGCGCCAACGACGACTCATATTGCGCCCGCGCCGCCGCCGGAACTTTGCCGGAGACGCAGGCTTCATACTTGGCGATATAATCGTCGCATTCGGGGACGCCGATTGCGTCGCCCGTGGCGGCCGTGGAGGCCGGAGCGGTGGAGGCCGGAGCGGCCGTGTTCGTTGCAGCCTTGCCGGCGTTAGAGTTGGCGGCCGGGGCGTTGGTTGCGGGCGCGTTGTTCGAGTTGGATTCCGCGCCGCAAGCGGTCAACAGGAGCGCGCAGGAGATGCAGATCGCCGATGTCATGAAGAGTCTTTTTAGCATTTGAGTTGTCCTATGGAGTTTAGGCCGGCGGGGGTTTCGGCCAAACCTGTCATTCAAGGATGGGAAAGCGCGCGCATCATACACGAAGAACGTCACGGGCTTAAGGAATTTTCTTCATCAACATCCTTCCGCCTTCGTCCCTCCCCTGTTAACATACGCCGCTCGCCCGCGTAATACGCCTGACCGCGCTTAGACCCTTCGTTCTTGAAACGGTGTCGCTTTTCCCATGACCGAATTGATCATCGCCGGACTCGTCCTCTTATGCCTGCTCTCGTTGGGCGTCATCGCCTATCTCGCGCGCTCGCTCGCGCGTCTGCGGCGCACGCACGATACGGAGGAGCGCCGGGATTCACTGCCGCCGGACGCAACGCCCCCACACATTCACGCGCCGCTCGAACCGTCGAGGCACGACGCGGCCGGGACGCCCGAAGTGACGCCGAAGCTACCGGCAGTGACGCCGGAAGCGACGGCGGAAACGCCGGAAGTGACGACGGAAACGGCGGAAGCGACGGCAGCGACGCCGGAGTTGACGCCCACAGGCGAGACTTCGGAGAAGCCGGGGGGCGACGAGAACGCGAAGCTCGCCGAAGACTTTCGCACCGCTGTCGCGAGCCAAACTTCCGCCGAACCGGGGGAAGCGAACGGCGGTTGCGATGGGGTGAACGAGTTGAACGTCTATGCGCTCGCGCAGGCGATGGACGCGCATTACCAGCGCAGTTCGCGCCCGTCCGAGTTGCGGCAGCATGAGTGTTTTCGCAAAGGCGTCAAGTTGTGTCTGGGCAATTACTACACGACGCGCGACCTTATCGAATTCGCGCGCGAGTCGAACGTCGTCGTCGCCTGCATGGCGCTCGAAGCGTTGTCCGAACGCCGCGACGGGTCGGACGCGGTCGAGTCCGTGCTCGCGCACATCAACGAGTTCTACTACTGGCCGGGCTATTACGCCCTGCATGCCCTCGACGAGCGCGCCGCCGAGCGCCCCGTCCTCGCTAGGTTGCTGCTGCACATCAAGGGCGCGTGGGGCGAATACACCGCGCTGCAATCGCTGCGCGAGTTTGTCGTGAATCGCCTGGCGCGCGGCGAAACGGAGGCCACCTTCGGCGACGCGCTCTACAATCTCGACGCCGATCAGATCGAACTGCTCACAACCGTCTTCGACGATCTCAAGGACGTGCTGCCGCCGGGATTGTCGAACGAGTTTCACAGTTTGAAATCGGCGCGCGTTGACCTCGATTTTTTGCGCTCGTTCGGGCGCGTGTGGACGCCCGATGCCGGGAACGACTCCGGCGCCGCCGACGCCGGGGAAGCGGATGCGCCGGAAGGCATGGTGATGCTCGAAGAGGTGCGCGCTCGCGTGTTGGAGATGGAGACGGCGATCAGGAAAGAGCCGCCGCGTTCGGTGTTGCTGGTGGGCGATTCGGGCGTGGGCAAGACCGCGCTCGTGCGCGTGCTGGCGCGTCGCCTGCAACGCGAGCGCTGGATCATTCTGGAAGCGTCCGCGGGAGACGTGCTGGCCGGTCAGCAATACATCGGCCAACTCGAAGGGCGCGTGCAGACGCTCGTGCGCGAAATCGGCGGCAAGCGCGTGCTGTGGGTCGTGCCGAACTTTCACGAACTCGTCTGGGCGGGGCGTCATCAATACAACCCTTCCGGCTTGCTCGATTTGTTGCTGCCCCACGTCGAAAGCGGCTCGGTGAAGTTGATCGGCGAAACCGCTTCGGCGGCGTATGAAAAGTTGATGCAGATGCGCCCGAAGCTGCGCACCGCGCTGGAGACGTGCCGCGTGAGCGCGCTCGGCGACGCGGAGACGCTCGAAGTCGCGCGTCGTTGGGCGGCCTCTCACCGAACGACGACGGCGGGGGCGCAACCGTCCGGCGACGCAAACACCGCCGCCGTCGCCGCCACGACGCCGGGCATCTCGGAACAGACTTTGCAGGAAGCATTCCAACTCGCCAAGCAATATCTCGCGGACAAAGCCGCGCCCGGCAACCTGCTCCTGTTGCTCGACTCGACCCATCGCCGTCTACAGATCGAGCGCGGAGCTGTCAATAAAGAGACTGACGCCGGTGCGTCCGCTTCGGGCGAGATGACGCTCGACGATCTGCTCGTCACGCTCTCGCAATTGACGGGGCTGCCCGTGAGCATTCTGGATGATCGCGCCGGGTTAGACCTCGCGGATTTGCGCGGCTTCTTTGAACAGCGCGTGCTCGGTCAACCCGAGGCGGTCGAGTGTCTCGTGGAGCGCGTCGCGATGATCAAGGCGGGCTTGACCGACCCGACGCGCCCGCAGGGCGTCTTTCTCTTCGTCGGCCCGACGGGTACGGGCAAGACCGAGATCGCGAAGACGCTCGCGGAGTTTCTCTTCGGCTCGCCCGAACGCATGATCCGCCTCGACATGAGCGAGTTTCAAACGCCCGAGACGCTCGACCGCATACTCGGCGAGCAGCGCGACACGGCCGAGAGCACCGCGCTCGTCAACTCCATACGCAAGCAGCCGTTCGCGGTTGTCCTGCTCGACGAGTTCGAGAAGGCGCACCCGCAGGTGTGGGACTTGTTCCTGCAAGTCTTCGACGACGGCCGCCTGACAGACCGGCGCGGCAACACGGCCGACTTCCGCCACTGCGTCGTGATCATGACCTCGAACCTCGGCGCGACCCTGCCGCACGGGGCGAGCATCGGGTTCTCGCAGGAGCAGGCGCAGTTTGCGGCCGGGGCGGTCGAGCGCGCCGTGATGCGCGCGTTCCGGCGCGAGTTCGTCAATCGTATTGATCGCGTCGTCGTCTTTCGCCCGCTCGGTCGCGCCGTCATGCGCGACCTGCTGCGCAAGGAGTTGAACGACGTGCTCACGCGGCGGGGCTTGCGCACGCGCCAGTGGGCGGTCGAGTGGGACGAGTCGGCGATAGATTTCCTGTTGGAGAAGGGTTTCACGGCAGACCTCGGCGCGCGCCCCTTGAAGCGCGCCATCGAGCGTTACCTGCTGTCGCCGCTCGCGCTGACAATCGTCAACCACCAGTTTCCGGAAGGCGATCAATTTCTCTTCGTCAACGCGCGCGGCGGCGAATCGCTCGAAGTGGAGTTCGTTGACCCGGACGCGCCGGAAACTTCCCCGGCCGTGCAGGAAGGCGCGCGGGCGCAAACCACGAATGCGCCCGAAGCCGGGGAGAAGGCTTCCGACGAGCGCGAACTGCGACTCGAATCAATCGTTTCGGATGCGCGCGGGACGCTCGCGGAGGTGCAGTTTCTACAGGACATTTTCGACGCGCTGGCCGATCAGGTTGAAGGCGACGATTGGCAGGGGCGAAAAAACGGCGCGCTCCTTGAAACCTCCGCGCCCGGCTTCTGGAATTCCCCGGAACGCTTCAGCATACTGGGACTCGCCGAGTACATGGATCGCATCGAGACGGGACTCGACACCGCCGGGTCTCTGCTCAAACGCCTCGGCGGTTCCCTGAAGGCGCACGACCGCCAGCACTTCCCCGCCGACCTCGTCGCGCGCCTCGCGCATCAACTCTACCTGATCGACGCGGCCTGTCGCGGCCTCGCCGCCGGACACCCGCGCGACATCTTTCTGGAGGTGCGCGCCAGTTGCGACGCGGGCGCGGATAACGCCCTGTGCAACGACTTCGCGCGGCGCATCGGCGGCATGTATCGCCGCTGGGCGGAGGCGCGGCGGATGCGCTTCGAGGTGTTGCGGGAAACGCCGGATGCGCTGAACGAAGATGCGAACGATCCCTATCAAATGCGCGCGGCGATCTCCGGTTTCGCCGCCTACTCGCTGCTGCACGCCGAGTCGGGTCTGCACGTGCTCGAAACGCCGCAGGACGAGAAATCTTTCAACCGCGCGCGCGTCCACGTTCGCGTCGTCGCACAGCCGGATGAACCGGCCGGACGCGGCGAGGACGCCCTCGGCCAACAGGCCGCGCAAGCCCTCGCCGCCGACGCCGACGGCGCGCAACAGATCGTCCGCCGCTATCGTGAAGAACCCTCGCCGCTCGTGCGCGACAGCGTGCGCGGCTGGCGCACCGGCAAACTCGAACGCGTCCTCGAAGGCCACTTCGATCTGATGTATTAGCCTGCGTGTTTGGACGAACATCTCTCTGTGCCCCCTGCGGTGTTCTCTGTGCCTGCGGTGGTGAATGATAGGACTTGCCGGGCGCGGCCACACGGCGCACATCCTGCGGCCGGATAAATCTCTCGCCCCGCCGTCGTCGGCGCGTGTCTGCGAATGCCCGGTCGGGTATAATGTCCTTCGCTACAGAAACCCAATTTTCTCCCTGCAAATTTTGTTCTGAATAAACGGAGTTGAGACTATGAAGAGAGCCGTCGCTTTTTTGCTGTCGCTATCATTTTTGCTGTCGCTGCCCGCGACGATTGCCCGCGCCGACGAGGGCATGTGGACTTTCGATAATCCGCCCCTGAAACAATGGAAGGAGCGTTACAACTTCGAGCCGACGAAGGAATGGCTCGACCACGTGCGCCTCGCCTCGGCGCGTTTGCAGGACGGCGGGAGCGGCTCGTTCGTCTCACCGAACGGCCTCGTGATGACCAATCAACACGTCGCGGGCGGGCAACTCGCCAAGCTCTCGACCAAAGAGCGCGACCTCGTCAAAGACGGTTTCTACGCGCGCACGAACGCCGAAGAATTGAAGTGTCCCGATCTTGAGATCAACGTCCTCGTCTCTTACGAAGACGTGACGGCGCGCGTGCAGGGAGCGGTCAAGCCAAACGCTTCGGACAAGGAAGCCAACGAGCAGCGCAAGGCCGCGATGGCCGCCATCGAAAAAGAGTCAACCGATCAGACCAAACTCAAGAGCGACGTGGTGACGCTCTACGCGGGCGGCGAGTACTGGGTTTATCGCTACAAAAAGTATACGGACGTGCGCCTCGTCTTCGCGCCCGAAGAGCAGATCGCCTTCTTCGGCGGCGACTACGACAACTTCACCTACCCGCGTTATAACCTCGACGTGACGTTCCTGCGCGTCTATGAAAACAATCAACCCGCGCGCACCGAGCATTACTTCAAATGGTCGGCCAAAGGCCCGGCCGACGGCGAGTTCGTCGTCCTGTCCGGCAACCCCGGCTCGACCAACCGCCTCCTGACGAACGCGCAGCTTCAATATCAGCGCGACATCGGCAACCCCTTGCAGATGCAGGTCTGGTCGTCGCGTCGCACGGCGCTGAACCGCTACAGCGCGCTCGGCGCGGAGCAGGCGCGCCGCTCCAATGCGACCCGCCGCTCGCTCGAAAATTCGATCAAGCGTCTGGAGAGCCAGCAAGCCGGACTCGTGAACGCGCGCCTCTATGGAAAGAAAGAGGCGGAAGAGAAAGCGCTGCGCGCCGCGATTGCGGCCAAGCCCGAATGGCAGCGGGCTTACGGCGCGGCGTGGGATCAGGTGGCGACGGCCTACGCCGCGCTCCCCAAACAGGCGAAGCGCATCGCCTTCAGTACGATTGCCGCACCCTCGCGTCTCGGTTCGCTCGCCTCAACGCTCGTCCGTTACGCCGAAGAAATACGCAAGCCGAACGCCACGCGCTTCGACGAATTTCGCGACGCGCGCCTCGAAGCGCTCAAAGTGAATCTCTTCTCGCCCGCGCCCATCTATCCCGATCTGGAAGAGGCCGCGCTCGCCGCGTGGCTCGAAGAGGCGCAAAAGACGCTCGGCAATGAAGACCCTTTCATTCGCGCCGCGCTCGCGGGCGCGACGCCCGCAGAGGTCGCCCGGCAGGCCATAACCGGCACGAAACTCGCCGACGTTGCGGTGCGCCGAAGTCTCTTTGAAGGCGGCGCGGACGCCATCACGAAGTCCGACGATCCGTTGATCGCTCTCGCGCGACGCATCGAACCCGTCTATCGCGAACTGCGCGCGTGGAACGAGGAGAATATCCTGAGCGTTGACGCGAGCGCGGGGCAGCGCATCGCGGCGGCGCGCTTCGCCGTCTACGGCAAGACCGTCTCGCCCGACGCCACCTTCACGCTGCGCCTCTCCTACGGGCGCGCTCTCGGCTACAGCGAGGACACGACGCTCGTCCCCTTCAAGACGACCTTCTACGGCCTCTACGACCGCGCCGAGAGTTTCGGCGAGAAGCCGCCCTACGACCTGCCCGCACGCTACCGCGAAGGGCGCGCCAAATTCGAACTCTCGACGCCCTTCAACTTCGTCTACACGGCCGACACCATCGGCGGCAACTCCGGCTCGCCCGTCATCAACCGCAACGGCGAAGTGGTCGGCCTGAATTTCGACAGCAACATCCAGAAACTACCGAACCGCTACGTCTACGTTGACGAAGAAGAAGGCGGGCGCGCCGTCGCCGTCCACAGCATGGCGATCATCGAGACGCTCAGAAAACTCTACGGCGCGGAGAAACTGGCCGACGAGATCACGACCGGACGGTGAAGTCGTTTACGGTGTTGCGGCAAGGAAGCGGAAACATGAAGATCAAAGTCATCGTGCATGAAGCGGAAGAAGGCGGTTACTGGGCGGAAGTTCCTTCCATTCCCGGCTGCGCCACGCAGGGCGAGACGTTCGAGGAGTTGCTGCAAAACCTCTACGAAGCGGTTGAGGGCTGCTTATTAACTAACACCTAACTTTGACGGGATATTCGCCTAACGTCCTGCCCATTGACCTTCAACGAAAGCGGCGGATGACCTCGACGTGTCGTCCGCCGCTAATTTTTTATCGCGCTAGTTGCAGGCTCTCGATGATCTGTTGAAAAGCGGGTTGGTAGGATTCAAACTCGTCTTCGGGAGCCATCGTGATCAGGTAGAAGAGTCGCCCGTCGGCGGTGGCAGTCGTGTAGATGATGTCAACTTCGGTGACGCCTGTGACGACGGACGGCCCGGCAAGCATGGTCGCGTAGCCTTCGCGCCCGCCGATCACGATACGTTGCGGTTGGCGCGTGACGCGGAAGTCGGCGTTGATGTCGAGTTGCTGTTGGACGTAAGCCGCGTTGGCGCGCGCCAGATCGCTATCGGCGGGCGCGACCGCGCCGATGAAAATGCCGTGCGTGACGACGAGCGCTTCGCCCTGTTTTCCGTATGCGCCTTTCGGGGCGAAGATCATCTGAGCGTCGCCGTCGTCGCCCGAGGAGAGCGCGTCCCAGTTGGCCGGGTACTGGAAGGCGAAAGAATTGTCGCCCGCGCGGAAGGGTTGGAAGGACGGGGCGGGCGGCGCGGGGCGAGCTGCGGTGCCGGGGGTGTTGCTCGTCGGGTCGCGCGGGCCTGTGCGCTCGGGCACGGCGGTCGAGTTGAGCGAGCCTGCGGCGCGGCGTCCTTCAAGACGCGCCTTGACGCTATTGAACGCCTGCGTGTCGCGCACCGGCTTGTCGCTCACGCGCAGAGAGGGCAGCGCGTTCGTGATGGCGGCGACGCGGTTGCCGGGGTCTGGATGGTCGCTTAAGAACTCGGGCGTGCGCTGGCCGCCCTGCGTCTGGAGGGTCTTGAAGAAGTTCGCCATGTCGCGCGGGTCGTAGCCGCTCTCGGCCATGATGCGCGCGCCTTCGAGGTCGGCCTGTTTCTCGGCGGTGCGGCCGAAGCGCAGGAAGAGCATGTTTGCGCCCGCGCCGCCGACGGAGTTGATGACCTGCCCGATGTCGGAATCGTCGCCCGTGATCGCGCCGATGACGCCCAGTCCCTTTTGCGCGATGTAGGCTTTCGAGGCCTGATTCGTCCCGTGGCGCAGGGCGACGTGCGTGATCTCGTGCGCGATGACGCCCGCGAGTTCGCCCTCGTTCTTCGCCGCCGCGATTGCGCCCGCGTTGATGAAGATGAAGCCGCCCGGCAGCGCGAACGCGTTCAACTCTTTCGTCGCCACGACGTTGAACTGGTAAGGGAACTTGTGGCCGGACGCGCGCGACGCGAGGTTCGCGCCAAGTTGGCGGATGTAAGTAACAATCGCCTCGTCATTCAGGAGCGGCATCTCCTGCGCCATCTGCTGGGCGGAGCGTTTGCCGAGTTCGATGTCCTGTTCGGGACTGAAGAGGTTGAAGCCGGGTTTAAAATGCGGCGCGGGCTTGCCGCCCCGCTCGCCCTCGCCGCGCCCCGAAAACAGGTTGCTGCAACCCAACTGCCCCAACACGAATACGGCAGCCAGCACGAAGGCCACACTCTTTCGCCGACGCTTCAACATCTTCGCCACCCCTCCCGGTCTGTTTCGCCGCGCATCCCGGCACGACGCCGCGCATGTCTTTCCCCGGCGAACGCTGCCCGATTAAATTGTCGCGCGCCTCATTTAGCTGAACGTCATCTTAGACCAACTTCCGGTCAGGCCGCCAACGCACGCCCGGCGCGAAAGTTGTTTGACAGACCTGACGGCTATTCACGAAGATAGCGCGCGAGAAACGTTCGGCCTCGTCGTCCCTATCCATAGTAATCGCACGCTCAACCTGACGACCGCCCTCCGGCGTGTCGATTTAATCTCGTCGGCGCGGGCGCGAGGTCTCGACAGCGGGAGTTATAACTATGTCATCTCAAACGCTTGCCGACGCCATAGCGTGGCTCGAACGTCGCATCGCCGACGACACGACCGTCAACCCGGAACTCTTCGCACGCCTCAACGCAGAACAGCGCACGCGCGGGCTTCTACACGACGAGCGCGTCGTGTGTCCCTTCCTGCGCCCGCTCGTCGTCGCGCGCTCTCAGTACGACGCGGTCGGGCGCGCGGCGCGCGTGCTTGCGGGCGCATTTGAACGCCTGATCGAGGCCGCGCTCGCGGATGATGAACTGCTCGCCGAACTCGACCTCACCGCGAGCGAGGCGCGCATGGCGCGCATTGATCCCGGCTACGGGTACGCGTGCGTCACCAGCCGTCTCGACGCCTATTTGAACGGCGACGAGTTTCAGTTTCTCGAATACAACGCGGAGAACCCCGCGGGCATAGCCGACCAGTCGCAACTAGAACGCGTCTTTTTCGCGCTCCCGCACATGCGCGAATTTCTCGCGCGCTACCGGCACTGGCTGCCGCGCCCGCACGCGCGCCTGCTCTCGACGCTTCTCGAAGTCTATCGCGAGTGGGGCGGCACGGCGGAACGCCCGCAGATCGCCATCGTCGACTGGGAAGGCGTATCGACCGAGAGCGAGTTTCGCATCCTGCAAGACTACTTCTCCGTCGAGGGCTACCCGACGACAATCGCCGACCCGCGCGCCCTCGCCTTCGACGGCGTTCATTTGCGCGCCGGAGATTTCCGCATAGACATCCTCTACAAGCGCGTCGTGATCCACGAATTCCTGGAACGGTTCGACGAGACGCACCCGCTCTCGCGCGCCTACGCCGAACGCAAGGTTTGCATGGTGAACTCGTTTCGCGCCAAGCTCGCACACAAGAAACTCGGCTTCGCGGTGCTCAGTTCTCCGGCCTACGCGCACCTGTTCACGCCCGCCGAACTCGACGCCATCCGGCGTCATATCCCCTGGACGCGCCGCGTGCGCGCCGGTCTCACCACGTTCGACGGCTCGGAAGATCAGCTCTTAGAAATACTGCGGCGCGAGCGCGAGCGTCTGGTGTTGAAGCCGAACGACGATTACGGCGGGGCGGGCGTCGTGATCGGTTGGGAGACGGGCGCGGCCGATTGGGAGCGCGCCATCACGCATGCGCTCGCGGCCTCTTACGTCGTGCAGGAGCGCGCGCCCGTGCGGAAGGTGCGGATGGGGGTATTTTCGGAACAAAGTCTGACGCACGAAGAGATGTTCGTGGATTTCAACCCCTACCTCTTTCGCGGAGAGGCGGAAGGCGCGCTCGTCCGTCTCTCCGCGTCCTCGCTGTGCAACGTCTCTTCGGGCGGCGGCGAAACCGCCCTCGTCGTGCTGGAAGATTAGCCGGACGGGCGATCAATCGACGCGTTTCGCCCTCTTTGCGGCGCGCGTCCGGTCATGCTGTTTTGTCTTCCCGTTGCGGCGCATCATCGCCTGCTCCGCTTTCGACGCGACGGGCGTCCCCGCTTTAGTTTCGGCGAGCACGCGTAGCTTCGACGCGTCGGCCGTCGCGGCCATCGCGTTGCCGGGCGTCGCGTTGCCGGGCGTCGTGCCTGCCGCGGAGGTAGCGTTCGTCGCCGGAGCCGGAGGAGGAGGAGCATCGGGCGCGCTCGTGGAGGCATTGACGGGGACGCTGCTCGCGGGCGGCGGGCAGTAGGTTTCGCTCGAAGCGCTCATGTGCTTCGCCACCGCGCGCCGCGCGCGCCAGCGTGCCAGGTTCCACGCGCGCCAGTCTTCCGCATACACGGCGGCGGATGTCCAGCCTTGCCCCAGCGCGCCCTCCACGCGGCAACGCTCGTCGCGACTGAGTGAGGGCAGCACGGAGATCAGCGTCGGCATGGCGTCGGCGCTCAACCATGCGGCATATTCCGCATCGAAGGGATGCCCCGCGCGCGCGTGCGCCGCGTTGGCGCGCACGATGTAGGCGTCCGGGTTGACGAGGTGCAGTAATCCGACGGTGACGAAGGCGGCGACGAGCGCGCCGCAGGCGAAACGCTGTCGGGCGTTGCGCACAAGCACCGTCCACGCGAACCAGACGAAGACGAGGCCGAGCCAGAACATGAAGGCGGTCGTGTAGAGGCGCAGTTCCGTCAGCCCGTACTCGCTCTGGTAGAGACGCATGCGCGCCACCGCCGAGGCCATGATGACGAACAACAGCCCGACCTGCGCCCCGGCCAGCGGGCGAAAGATGCGCCCGGCCGCGAGACTATCTTTTCTGAGCAACGCGTGCATGCCGAGCAGGAGCGGCAGCACCAGCCCCGCCACCCACGTCAACTCGAAGAAGCCGCGCCGCGCGTACTCCGAGTAGGTCAGTTCCGTGATGGACATGACGCGCGCCGCGCCGCCGAAGAAGTAGCGAAACTGCACGGCGACGAAACAGGCGAACAAGACGTTCAGCAGTCCCAACACCACGCCGACCTCGACCGCGCCGAGCGAAAACCCTTGCCGCGTCGTTGCCGCCGCTCCCGCCTCGCCTGCCGCGGCTCTCGCCTCGCCTGCCGTTGCATGCGCCCCGCCCGCCGTTGCATGCGCCCCGTCCGCCGCCGCTTGTGCCGCGTCCGTCGTCGCTCCGCTTGCTCGTCCGCGCCCGTCTTCTCTCGCCACCCGGACGCCGCTGTATGCAATGCCTTCCGGGTTCCCGCCACCGTCAGGCTTTTTCCCTTCAACGCCGCTATTGCCATCCACCGCCGCCGCCGCCACGGCGCCGCCTTCGACCACCACGCTCTCCGGCGGTTGCCTGTGTGCGTTTGATTCGCTTTCAGGCGTCGTCCCCGGCGATGCCGCTCCGTGTCGTTTATCGTCGTCAACCGTGATCGAAGTGTAGGCGACGGGCGCGGCCTCCGAAACAACGGCCGCCGTCTCTTCGGCCGACATCATGCCGCGCAGAAATCCGCCCGTCATCCACGCGAACAAGAGCGCCAGGAAGAAGTGCGAAAAGAGCGCGTCCGCGTCGAGTGCAAACGTCTGCCGCATGATCCCGTCAAACACGGCATCGGCCGCCATCAACAGCGCGCAGAAAATCAGCAGCAGAGGCACGGCGATGACCAATCCGCGCGCCGCCGCCCACGCGTGACGCATCACACCGTTGCGCGGGATCGACGCCCATTGCACGTCGCTGATGACGAGCGGCAGACTCGCGAACATCACGTCGAACGCCGCATGACCCAGACCCAGAGCGTACTCGGCCACTCCGCCGAGCCGTATCTTCCGCCCGCGCGCGCGCCATGCGAGCAACGCGAAGGCGGTGAACAGAGCCAGCCCGTCGAGCATCTTCAGCGTCGCCGAATCGCGCCACGCGAAGGCCGCCGCGAAGAAGAGGGCGGGCAGCAACAGCCACCCGCCGTCCGCGCGCCAACTCGCGCGCCCCGCGAAGCGACCGTGCAAAACACACATCGCCGCCACGAGCGCGCCCGTCCACAAAAAGACGTTCAAGCCCCACGGCGTTTCGCGCAGCAGCGCGTCGCCGAGCACGCCCAACAACAACGCCGCTCCCAGAATGTTCAACCCCAACTTCGTCCGATTGCTCATACGCGCCTCCGTCTTCGTACCGACCTTAATGCAGTTACACGCTCACTCTCCGCACACGTTCCAACATCCGGCTCAACGCTTCACCGCGCTCGTCCCAACGTCCGGCTCGCCGCTTCTTCATGCTCGTTCCAAAGTCCGTCTCGCCGCCGCTTTAATTTTCGAGAGCCTATCTCTCAAATTCCCTCAGCCGCGATATCATCCGGTCGCCGCCGTCGTGGCGACGGGCACGCAGCCGAAACGCCTTTCGCGCCCGTGAAACTCCGCGACCGCCGACGCCAGATCGTCCGCCGTGAAATCAGGCCACATCCGGCGCGTGAAATAGAGTTCGGCATAGGCGCTTTCCCATAACAGAAAATCACTGACGCGCTGTTCGCCGCCCGTGCGAATCAACAAGTCCACGTCGCGCGCGGGCGCGGCGTCGTTGACCGCACGGCCGAGCAGGCACGCAAACTCTTCACGCGTCACGAGGCTCGTCGATCTGCGCTCGGAGTTCAACACTTTCGCGGCGCACAAAATCGCTTCCCGCGACGAGTAGTCAACGGCGAGCCGCAGCCGGAGAGCGCGCCCGCCTGCGGTTCTAGCTTCCGCCCTCTCGATTGCCGCACGCAGCGGAGGCATCAGACGGTCGCGCCGCCCGACCACCGTCAGGCGCACGCCGTGGCGCTCCATCTTCTCCGTCTCCGCGTTCAGGTAACGGCCGAGGAGTCGCATCAGCAGCGACACTTCGCGCGGCGGACGCCCCCAGTTGTCCGACGAGAACGCGTAGAGCGTCAGCGTCCCGATGCCGCAACGGGGCGCGGCCTCCACCACGCGGGCGACGGCCTGCGCGCCCGCCCTGTGCCCCGCCGTGCGCCCGAGCCCACGCGCCTGCGCCCAGCGCCCGTTGCCGTCCATGATGACGGCGACGTGCAAGCCCTCACCTGCCGAAGTTTGCAAAGCCCTTTGTTTCATAAAGTCTCCATGCAAAAAAATTTTAGTCCTAACGTTCCCGCGCCTTGCGGATGATTGATTCCATGTGGTCGAGGTAGCGCGTGAGAGCGCGCCGCCCTTCGTCCGTCAGGCGAAACTCGGTCTTCGGCGTGCGGCCGTCGAAAGACTTCTCGCAGGTGACGTAACCGGCGTCTTCGAGTTTGCGCGCGTGGACGCTCAGGTTGCCGTCCGTCGTCTGCAAAATCTCTTTGAGTTCGTTGAAGGTGAGCGAAGCATTGCCCGCCAGCGCGCTGACGATGCCGAGCCGCAGGCGTTCGTGAATCAAACGATCCAATTCCGCCGCGCTCGTCGCCGGTCTCTCGTCTGGAATGGCCGCAGCAGTATTATTAGCAGCAGCGGTCGCCCGCCCGACCTCGCGCAGTTCGCCGCGTCGAGTCGCCGCCGCCGCGCCGTCGCGTCCTTTTCTTTGTGTGCTTCCTTTAGCCACCGTGCCTCCTTGCGATGATGACGCCGAACGCGAGGTGCAGGCCCCCGAAGCCCGCGGCCATGTAAGCGTCCGCCCATGCGGCCGGGCTGAAGAGGGCGAACGTGCCGAGGAGCATAAAGCATAAGCCCATGACCGGCACGATCTTGACCGAGAATGCGCCGCCCGTCACCACGCCCGCCCCGTAGAGCAGCAACCACATCGGGCGGATCACGCTCACCGTGCCGTAGCGCGAGAGCACCACGGTCAGCAGCGCGCCGACGAAGAGCGGCGGGGCGAGGTTGAAGAGAAGTTTGCGCCCCGGCTTGGACAATAGCGGCTGCTGCGCCGCACGCGCCTTGCGGCTCATCGCCACTACCGAGATGAGGATCGACACCACGGCCTCTGCGATCCAGATTTTGATCCACGCGCCGCGCTCCGTCGCCCGCACCGCCAGGTAGCAGGCCGCGAGCGCCGTCAAGCCGACCGCGCATAAGCCCCAGCCGGAGACGGCCGTAAACGACGCCGCGCTCTCCATCGTTTCGCGAATGAAGCGCAAATTATCCATCGCCCGCGCGTGCAGTGCGGGCGGCTCTTGTTCTTCGACCTCGCGCAGGCTTGTGAATTTGACGACAGGCATCAGACGCACGATACGACTTCCCGGCAGTTTCGTCAAGTACTTTATATTGCAAAGGCGGGGCGTGTAAAACTCCGACCGGCGAGGGCGCGTGTAACTCTTCATTGTGAGACGCGGAGCAAAGTCGAGAGAATCGCAAAGAGTCGCGTGGGAAAATAGCTGCGAATCTCGAATTTAAAATGATGTCTCAAATTTGAGTTCATTAAGGCTCAAACTCTCGGCGCGCGTCCTTCCGCGAGCGTCGCGCGGGCACAAGCGGCGCGGGTATCATTCGGCCGAACCGGCGAGCCCTCATCTCCGGCCGCAACTCCGCCCGTTTCGCACTCCGTCGCCAAGTTTGTTAGCATATCAAGCGCTTCACATCCAACTAAGGAGATCAGAGAAGTTTTGCAGGACGAGAAACTCCCGGCCGGAATCAGCTTCGTCGCCGAAGGCGAAGGCATACGCGAGTACCGGCTCGCCAACAACCTGAAGGCTTTGCTCGTGGAAAACAGCGTCGCGCCCGTGGCGACCGTGTGCGTTCTCTACAAGGTCGGCTCGCGCAACGAGGCCGTCGGCTACACCGGCTCGACGCACCTCCTCGAACACATGATGTTCAAGGGTACGCCCACCTTCAACAAAGACCGCAACACCCAGATCGCCGCCACGCTCCAGAAGATCGGCGCGGACTTCAACGCCACGACATGGTATGACCGCACCAACTACTTCGAGACCGTGCCGAGCGACAAACTCGAACTCGCCATCCGCCTCGAAGCCGACCGCATGCGCAACTCTTTCATCGCCGATGCGGATCGCCAATCCGAGATGACCGTCGTGCGCAACGAACTCGAACGCGGGCAGAACGAGCCGATGATGGTGCTCGACGAAGCCGTCTACGCGACGGCCTTTCGCGAGCACCCTTATCACCACCCGACCATCGGCTGGCGCGCCGACGTGGAGAACGTGCCGACGGCGCGGCTCAAAGCCTTCTACGACACTTTCTATCACCCGAACAACGCCACCGTCATCGTCGTCGGCGACTTCGATCGCACCTCCACGCTCCGGTTGATCAACGAAAACTTCGGCGCGTTTTCCGCGACGGAAGACGACATCCCGGAAGTCTACACGGACGAGCCCGCGCAGCAGGGCGAGCGGCGCGTGACGATCAAGCGAGCGGGCGAACTCGCGCTCGTGCAGATCGCCTTTCACACGCCCGCCGTGCTCGGGCAACTCGGCGTGCTCTCGAACGCCGAACTCGCCGCGCGAGCCGCGAACCCGCCCGCCGAAAACGACATCTACCCGCTCGTCGTGCTCTCGGCGCTGTTATCGAACGGCGTCACGAGCAGGTTTTATCAAGCACTCGTCGAGACGGAACTGGCCGTCACCGTCACGTCGAACTGCGATCAGTTTCGCGACCCCGGCCTGTTTAATGTCTATGCCACGGTGAGCCCCGGCGTCGCGCCGTCCGAAGTCGAAGCGGCGATCCTCGCGGAGTTGGAGCGCGTCGGGGCTGAGGACGTGCCGGAGGCGGAAGCGGAGAAGGCCAGGCAGCAGATCATCGCGCAGGTGGCTTACAACCGCGACGGCACGTCCGACATAGCCTCGCAGATGTCGGAGGCCGAGGCCGTCGCCGACTGGCGTTTCTACAAAGACTACGCGGCCAACATCGCGCGCGTCACGGTCTCGGACGTGCAGCGCGTCGCGCGTCGTTACTTCATGGAAGACAACCGCACCGTCGGTTATTTCATCCCGAAGGCGACGGCCGCGGCAGGCGATGCGGGCGGATCAAGCGGCGCGTGATCCGGCCTCGCCCAAAACAAGCGCACGAAAACCTTTGCGCCTTCCGGTCTTCTTTGCGCCTTCGCCCGTGTCGGCCGTTCTCGCCGGAGGCGCGAAGTTAACGGGTCGAGCGCAAACGTTTGAATGGTCGCTTGTGGTTTTGAGTTCTTCGTTCAAGTTCATTAGAGGATGGGAGTGAAACAGATGGTGAAACGTGAAGGCGCGGGGCATGACGCGGCGTCGGCGTCGGCGGGCGCGAGCGCGACGCCGCAGGAGTTGGGGCAGCAACCGCTCGCGGGGCACGGCGAGAAGTCTTCGGATGCGGTCGCGGCGAACACGCCCTCCGGCGCGACGCGCTCGAACTTCGCAGCGCGCGTCGCGCGCACCGAACTGCCGACGGGCGCTGTTGCGCTCGTCCTCGAAAACCGCGCTACCCCGACCATTTCGCTGCGCGGCAGTCTGCGCGCCGGTTCCTACTTCGAGCCGCGCGACAAGCCCGGCCTCGCGCGCCTGACGGCCGACATGCTCGAACGCGGCACGCTGCGCCGCACCAAGTTTCAACTCGCGGGCGACCTCGAAGCCGTCGGCGCGCAGATAGAATTCTCCGCCGACCCGTTCGCCGTCGAGATCGCCGGGCGCGCGCTCGCCAAAGATTTGTCTCTCCTGCTCGGCACGCTCGCCGAACAACTGCGCGAACCGGCCTTTCCCGCCGACGAACTCGAAAAACTCAAACAGCAGGCCATCGCCGCCGTCCAGGAGCAACAGGCGAACACGCGCCTGCGCGCCTACGAAAAGTTTTCGCAACTCACCTATGATCCGGCCAACCCGTTCTACGTCCACGGCGGAGAGCAACTGATCAGGAGCCTCAACTCGATCACGGTGGAAGACGTGCGCCGCTTCTACGAAGAACGCTACGGCGGTCGCTCGCTCGTCATCTCCATCGTCGGCGACGTGCGGGCAAGCGAGGTGCAGAGGCTGTTCGCGGAAGCGTTCGGAGAGTTCGACGGGCCGCGCGAGAGCGTCGAGATCAGCATCGACGACCCGCAACCGCAAGAAGGCGCGCGGCGCGAGATCGTGCTGCTTAAAGAGAAGGCCAACGTGGACGTGCTGCTCGGCACGGCCGCGCCCCTCAGGCGCGATGCGAGCGATTACTACGCGGCCACTCTCGCCAACGGCGCGCTCGGGGAATCCACGCTCTCCTCGCGGCTCGGCCTGCAAGTGCGCGACCGCGAAGGATTGACATACGGCATCGGCTCGCGCTTCCGCGCGCCCTCGCTCGCCGCAGGCCCCTGGTATATCGCCGTCTCCGTCAACCCCGGCAACGTCGAAAAGGCCATCGGCTCCGCGCTCGTCGTCCTGCGCGATTACGTCTCGAACGGCATGACGGCCGGCGAACTCGCGGACGAAAAATCATCCGCCATCGGCTCGTTCAAAGTCTCGCTCTCGACCAACGCCGGACTCGCCGAAGCCCTCTGGAACTCTGAATTCTTCCGCCTGGGCACTGACTACCTCGACCGCTTTCCCGAACTCATTCAGGCCGTCACGCTCGAAGAAGTCAACGCCGCGATTCGCAAGTACTTCCGACCCGATCATCTCACCGTCATCATCGCCGGCGACTACGACCCGGAAACGATGAAGTAGGAACGCAGAACGATGAAGTAGAAGTCAGAAGACAGGAGTCAGGAAACGGAAGTCAGGAGTTAAGAGACCGCGCGTTTTATTCCGGCTCCTGACTCCTGACTTCTGAATTCCGGCTCCTGTTTTCAGTTCATCGTTCCGCGTTCCTACTTCATCGTTTCGTTCAGCAGGGGCCGCGGTGTTGCGCGCCGCCGTCGCATAAGGCGGGCTTCACGATCTGCCACCCGACGACCACCCCGGCGACGACCGCGCCGCCGACGAGCACTTTCGTTATCGTCGAGAAGCCGTTGCCGGATTTCTTGACCTGCGCCACATCGGTATAAGTAACGACGGTTGACTCGCCCGTCTTAGAGTCCGTCACGGTAAAAGAGTCTGCTCCGGCGGCGCTGACGTAGCCCTTGAGTTTCGAGTCGTCGCGCAGTTTGACTTCGACTCGCGCTCGCTCACCCGTGCCTAATTTCAACACGCTCACGCGCGCCTGTTGAGCGAGGCGCGCGTCTTCGCCCGTCTCCGCTTGCGCCTGCCGAAGGCCAAAGGCCGCCGACAAAATTATCCCCGAAAGCATCAATGCGAAAGTTCTTCTAAACACGATTCGATCTCCTCTAAAATTTCGAGTTCCGCCGGGTTCGTGCCTGGCAACCGTCGTGCCGGGATGCGGCGTGGATTAAACGCGCCGAACTTCGAGATAAACGCCGGGCGGCGGCGAGGACGCGCGAAGAAGTCGGACGATGGAATTCTTTCTACTGGCGGGTTTCTGCTGCGGCCGGGCAAAGTTGACGGAAAGTTCGCGCGGCGCGCGAGCGGGCTTAGTAAAACATCAGGAGTTCAACTTCGCTTTGTGTTAATCTTGGCGTCCGGTGAGAGAGGGGCGAGTTATGCGACGACGCGAAGGCGACGGCTGTCCGGTGGCGGGCGCATTACAGGTTGTCGGCGATAAATGGACGCTGCTCATCGTGCGCGATCTGGCGCGCGCGCCCCGCCGCACGACCGAACTCATCGACGCGCTCCACCCGATCAGCAGCCGCACACTCGTCGGACGACTCCGCGACATGGAACAGGATGCCCTCGTCGAACGGCGCGACTATGGCGGCAGTCCCCCGCACGTCGAGTACGCTTTGACGGCGCGCGGCCGCCTGCTCCTTCCCATGCTCGACAGCCTGCGCCAACTCGGTCTCGCGCTCGGCTGCAACGAATGCGAAGACCGCCGCGCGCACCTCGGCGACTACTGCGACGCCTGCCCGCACAAGAACGCGCGCGAACGCACGCCCGCCGCTCCCGCCCGACAACGCGACGATTCCATCGTGCTCTTGTGAGCATCTCGCAGTCCGTTGCGCCCACAGCCCGGTAGGGGCTACAGGTAGCAAGAGGCGCGGCCGTCGGGTCATTCGTCCGTGCGGCCGTGCGTTATTTGATCGAAGCCAGCACGCGTTTGATCAGCTCGTCGGGGTTCGCCTGATGCCAGCGCCACACGATGACGAGGTCGTGTTCGGGGTCGATCCAGATCGTGTTCGAGCCGTAGCCGAGCGCGGCGTAGCTCGATTCGGGCGCGCTCGGCCAAGCCTTGCGTCCCGTGTTCAACCACCACAGATAGCCGTAGTCCGTTTTGACCTTGCCCGGCGCGGTCGCCTCGCGCACCCATCCCTCGGAGATGACTTGACGGTCGCGCCAGCGTCCCTCGCGCAGGAAGAGGTAACCGAAGCGCGCCTCGTCGCGCGTGTTGATCCAGAGACCGCCGCCCCAGCGCGTCCCGCCGCTGACGGAGGGCATCTTCCGGCCGTCAATCAACACGTCTGAGTTTGCGTAGCCGTGATACCGCCACGTATCCGACGCGCCGACGGGTCGCATGATCTCGTCGCGCAGGACTTCCGGCAGGGGCTTGCGCCAGACGCGCAACAGGGACAGGGCGAACCGGTTGATGCGCACGTCGTTATACTCGTAGTTAGTGCCGGGGGGGCGCAGCGGGCGCGGCTCGCGGCGGCCTTTGCCGAACCCCTCGACGCCGATGAAGTCGTGCGACTTGCCCCACATTACGCCTTCCCACTCGCTCGTCTGCCGCGCATGATCCTCCCATGTCACGGCCGAGTTGTGCGGCGAATCGTAGCCGCCGTCGGCGACATAACGACGCACGGGGTCGCGCACGTTTTTGATCAACCCGCGATCAATCGTGAGGCCGAGCAACGCGGAGAGGAAACTTTTGGCGACGCTGTAGGTCGGATCAACTCTCAGCGTATCGCCCCATTCCGCCACGATGTAGCCGTGGCGTATGACGATGCCGTTCGTCTCGCCGCGTTCCTTCGGCAGAGGGCCGAGCACCGCGCCGAAGGTCTCGACCTGCGTGGAGAAGTCGCGCGGAACTTTGCTCTCCTGCGTCCGTGCGTAAGCGACCGCCTGTTCGAGCAGCGCGGCGTCCATCCCGACCTCGGCGGGCGTCCTGCGCCGCCACGCGTCGCCGCGCGGCGGGTAATAAACCGCTTCCCGTTTGCTGCGGCTTCGCGGCGTTTTCGTCTGCGCTGCCGCGCGCCGTGCGGTCGTGAAATCAGCGGTCGCGCACAGCGCGATTATGATGAAGGCAGCGAAAAGTTTACGCTTCATGGCGCTCTCCCCGGACTCAGGGCGGAATGTTGTTTAGGCGTGCGTTAAAGACGAAGACACGAAGTTAAGTCGTAAAATTAACTTCGTGTCTTCGCGTTCAATTTTGCGGTTCGTGCCAACGGTCGCCGCCCGGACGTTTGCTCCGGCGCGGCGTTTAATCTCCGGCGGGCGCGCCTTCCGCGTCGGCGTCCGCGTGATTGGAAATCACCTCGCCGTCGGGCATGATGATCGATTCGCGGTCGGCCGTGACGATCTCGCCTTCGATGGTCACTTCTTCACCCGTCAGCGTGGGAACGGGCAGATTGTCGAGGTAGCGTTCGGCGTCGATGGCGGCCATGCAACCCGTCCCGGCGGCCGTGATGGCCTGCCGGTAAAAGGAATCCTGCGCGTCGCCGCAGGCGAAGACGCCGGGGATGTTGGTCGCCATCGAGTGGCCGTTCGTCTTGAGGTAGCCGATGTCGTCCATCTCCAGCCAGCCTTTGAACATGTCCGTGTTCGGCTTGTGGCCGATGGCGATGAAGACGCCTTCGCAATCGAACGTCGTCTCCTCGCCCGTCACGTTGTTGGAGAGGCGCACGGCCGTAACGCCCGTCTCCGGCGTGCCGAGAACCTCACGCACGTCGGTGTTCCAGATAAAACTGATCTTCTCATTTTTCAGCGCCTTGTCCTGCATGATCTTGGAGGCGCGCAGGTGGTCGCGGCGATGTATGATCGTGACCGACGAGGCATAGCGCGTGAGGAAGGTGGCCTCCTCCATCGCCGTGTCGCCGCCGCCGATGACGACGATCTTCTTGCCTTTGAAGAAGAAGCCGTCGCAGGTGGCGCAGGCCGAGACGCCCAGGCCCCCGAGACCGTGTGGCGCGGGCGCTTCGCCGGGAATGCCGAGCCACTTCGCCGACGCGCCCGACGCGATGATGAGCGTCTCCGCCTTAACCGTCCCTTCGGCGGTGTAGAGCGTGAAGGGGCGTTCTGAGAGATCGACTTTGTCGATCCAGGAGATGAGAAACTCGGTGCCGAAGCGCGCGGCCTGCGCGCGAAACTGCTCCATCAACTCCGGCCCCTGAATGCCTTCGGCGAAGCCGGGGTAGTTCTCGACTTCCGTGGTGATGGTGAGCTGGCCGCCGGGCTGCGGGCCTTCGATGACGAGCGGTTTGAGGTCGGCGCGCGCCGCGTAAATGGCCGCCGTCAACCCGGCCGGGCCGGAGCCGATGATCACCACTTCTTTGTGCAGAATTTCTTGAGTCATTTCGATTCTTGCCTAACTTCCTTACAGGGCTGCTGTGGAAATTGGTGTCTGACATCCCTATACTTTCGGTTATAACTTCTCCAGCAATGTATTATTGTACAATAAAAGCATTGCTTCACATACACTGATGAGTTGTTACAGCTAGCGAAGTTTGCCTTAACTATTGTATAACTCTCTGCGCTGTACGTAGTCGAATCAGACCATGCGGGCGCGGGCGCTGACGAAGCCGTCTTCGTCGCCCACAGACCCGCGCGAAGAGACTTTTGGACTCACCGGGAAGCACAAGCATCGCTAGTCCGACCATAGAGACAATCGCCGTGCTCGGCGCGGGCACGATGGGGCACGGCATCGCGCAAGTGGCCGCGCTCGTCGGCTACCGCGTCGTCTTGCGCGACGTGGAGCGGGAATTTCTCATGCGCGGCCTGCGCGCCATCGAAGAGAACCTCGACAAAGGCATTCGTCGCGGCAAGACGACCGAAGCCGAACGCGACATGACGCTGCAACGCATCCGCGGCGCAACCAACCTCTCTGAAACCGCGCACGCCGACCTCTTCATCGAAGCCGTCCCGGAACGCATGGAGTTGAAGCAGGAGACGCTCCGCGAAGTGGAGCGCGTGGCCGAACGCGATTTTCTGTTCGCGACGAATACTTCTTCGCTCTCGATCACCGAGATCGCACGCGCCGCCCGCCGCCCCGAACGCGTCGTCGGCATGCACTTCTTCAACCCCGTCCACATCATGCGACTCGTCGAGATCGTCGTCGGCGCGGAAACGAGCGACGAGACGATTGAGACGGCGCGCGCCGTCGGGCGACGGATGAAGAAAGAGCCGATCACGGTGCGCGACGTGCCGGGTTTCGCGTCGAGCCGTCTGGGCGTGGCTTTAGGTCTGGAAGCGATGCGGATGCTGGAACAGGATGTGGCGAGCGCGAAAGATATAGATACCGCGATGGAACTCGGCTACAATCATCCGATGGGGCCGCTTCGCCTGACCGATCTCGTCGGCCTCGATGTGCGCCTGAGCATCGCCGAATACCTGCACCGCACGCTCGGCTCCGAGACCTTCCGCCCGCCGGAAATTCTGCGGCGCATGGTCGCCGACGGGCGTCTCGGCAAAAAAAGCGGCGAAGGTTTCTACAACTGGAACGAGGAATAACAGTTTTCAGTTTTCAGTTTTCAGCGAAAGGCACCAAGCGTCGGACACTGAACTGAAAACTGAAAACTGAAAACTGAAAACTATCCAATGACGACGCCGACCAACGAAGAGAGACGTTTCGCGCTGCGCATGTCGCTGCGCCTGCCCATCGTCGTCTCAGGTCGCGCGGAAGACGGCGCGGCGTGGAGCGAACCGACCGAGACTGACGACATCTCCACCACCGGCGCCCTTTTCCATCTTAACCAGAAAGTCACGCGCGGCGAGCAACTTTATCTGCGCGCGCACCGCCCGGACGGCGCACCCATCGAAGTCACCGTCCGCGTCGTGCGCATCGCCTCGGCCATCTATGGCACGGCGCGCATCGGCGTCCACATTCTCGAACCCACGGAAAACTGGCTCCGCCTCTTCGTCTCATGGGTCGCCGACGATCATGGCACGCCGCCGGAAGAATAATAAGCACGGAGTTTCAAGTTTCAGGTTTCAGGTTTCAAGTTAAAGACCGAAGAACTTCAGTCCTGAAACTTGAAACCTGAGACCTGAAACTATTTTTCGGAGAAAAATTTTAATGTCGCAATCATACGAAACACTGCTCGTCGAGCGGCGCGGGCGCGTCGCCATCATAACGATCAATCGCCCCGAGAAGAGGAACGCTTTGAACATCCAGACGCGCGCCGAGGGGGCGGCCGCGCTCGAAGAGCTACGCGAGGACGAAGGCATTCGCGTCGTGGTGTTCACGGGCGCGGGCGATAAGGCATTCATCGCGGGCGCGGACATCGGCGAGTTTGCCGGGCGCACCGCCGTTACGCAGCGCGACGTGATGACGGGTCGTTCGCTCTTCACCGCGATTGACACTTTCCCAAAACCCGTCATCGCCATGATCAACGGCTACTGCCTCGGCGGCGGCTGCGAACTCGCGCTCGCCTGCGACCTGCGCATCGCGAGCGAGCGAGCCTCCTTCGGTCAACCTGAAATCAATCTCGGCATTATCCCCGGCGGCGGCGGCACGCAACGGCTCACGCATCTCATCGGCGAAGGTAAGGCGATGGAGTTGATCCTGACGGGCGAGATCATAGACGCGCAGACGGCATACGCTTACGGCCTCGTCAACACGGTCGTCCCGGTCGACGAGCTCGAAGCGAAGACCTTGGAGATCGCCAATCGCATCGCCGAGAAAAGTCCCGTCGCGCTACGCATGGCGAAGGAGGCCGTCAAGACCGCCTCGCGCTCGACGCTCGACGAAGGCTTGCGCCGCGAGATCGACCTCTTCGCCCTCTGCTTCTCCAGCGAAGACAAAGACGAAGGCGTCAAGGCCTTTCTCGAAAAACGCAAGCCCGAATTCAAAGGACGCTGATTCCACGGCGGACAGACAAAACAACTCCCGCACGGCGAAACAGAGGACGCCTTATCACAAACAGGCAGCCTCTGTTTTTCTCGCCCCTCCCGCGCGCCCGCCCATAACGTGCGCTTGACGACTTTTCGCGCCCTAAGCTACTCTCTCCATTCGTCGCCCACACGACACAACCACCCAAGGGGCCGTAGCTCAGCTGGGAGAGCGCATGACTGGCAGTCATGGTTCAGAGATTTCAAATTCAGCCCTTTATTATCAATCACTTACACGCTAAGCGGCGACCTCAAAAACTTGAAATCATCCACTCTCCTATTACCTAACTTTCAGTAATTATACTACATCGCTTAAGGCGAGCCGCTGCGCTACGAAGCGTTGACGGCTCGCCTCGCTTCTAATATTCACTCGGCAAAAGCAACGTAGTAACCGAGCGGTCAGCTTCCGTGATAACCCACAAATTAGTGCCTCCGCTCGTGCGATACGCGCTAAGGATGCGGAACCCGTTAGCAATCGAAAACTTATTTTCTCGATTGTCGGCATCGCAGACCTCGCCCCAGTCGCCAGTTTGGTGACGACGCAAAAACTCATCCGGCAATTGTCCCGATTCACTGAGAGCGTCTATCGCGCCCGGTGTGGCGTAGATATGCCCAAGTGAAAAGAGGGGCGTGCTTTGCGTTGCGGGTCTATCCTCTAGGGTGGTAATTTCGTTCTGCATCAAATCTTTCTCCTAGCTGGTGAAAAGGTGGATGTGGAGGAGAGGCGAGTGTTCCAGCACTTACCTCTCTGTTTGCTGTTTAAGCAGCTTTCGGCATCTGTGCGACCATCGCAGCAGTTCGTCTCACAGTCGCGTCATACATATTGAGAGCGGCAGCACAGGCGAGATGTTTACACTCTTTGTTGTTTTGTCCAGCCTTGCAAGTACAGTGTCCAAATCTCGCTCTATCTGAGCTTCGCACGAAGAAGTTGCAGGTATAGACCTGTCCATTATCTAAATTCTCCACATGGTACATTCTGGAGGTGGACGTGTGGCGGACGACTAGCCTGCTCTGTCGCGCTCGCTCAATGGCGCGTTCGAGTTGTTTAGCGTCTTGAAGCTGAATCATCTTTCTAGGGTCACCCTTTCAAAGAAATTAGAGCAGATGTGCTCTATAAACTTATAGATATATTACGGAATTCCGTAACCCTTGTCAAGCTAAATTTACTCCTTTCAGTAACAAATATGAACTAACTCCTTGACGCTAGTTACGGGATTCCGTTATGATGCGCTCATGAAAGTGAACTCTCATATCCGACACGTAGCAGAGAGCCGGGGCATCGCGAATGCATTTCAGCTCTGGAAGAAGATAGGCGGCTCAAAGGAGAAGTCAGCGCAGCTCTGGAGCGGTGAGTTTAAGATGCTTGGCATGAATACGCTGGCAAAGTTATGTAAGGAGTTGCAATGTCAGGTTGGTGACTTGCTCGTTTATGAGCACAGCGCGAAAAAGAAAAGATAATCGTTCTGAGATTGTAAAGGCATTAACATACTTAGCACACCCGCAAGGCGGTTCAATGGCTGCTTATTTTGGAAGGGGAAACAGCCTTGTCTCTTCTTCAGATGGCTCATAACCGGGACATTCGCAGTCCTTTGCCATGCATTTCTCATCCTCAAGCCAAGTGGTAGCCGATAGCGTGTCCACAATGTCTACACATGAATCAACCCTTCAACCATGAGGGTTGATGTCTCAAGTATTTTTATGACCTTAATATCTATCCAATTACCACAACATCAGTTTATTTTCTTCACCTGACAAACTGTCAAGCATTAAACAAAGCACCTAATGTCACAAAAAACTCAATTTAATACTTGACGTAAACTGTTGATGATAAAACAGTTATTGACAAAGTTAACTTTTTTCGTTATAGTGGCGTCTGTCAGCAAGAGCAATGGATTTAAGCTGACTTTGACAATTAGCGATAAGCGCCAATCTCACCCAACGCTAACCTGCGGAGGTTAGCCAATAAGCAAAAAACTTAATTATTCCATCGGATTGTGACCTCATAAATCACATCAAGGCGGAGCCGTGCCCAAAAATAATCGGCGACTTAAATTCAGGAGAAAAAGATGAATATTGAAATTGAAGCGCATGAGATTACAAACCTATTCCCGTTGATGAACGCAGAAGAGTTCACCGCATTGAAACAGGATATTCAGCGTAACGGACTACAAGAAGCTATCTGGACTTTTAGAGGCAAGATTGTTGACGGGCGAGCTCGCCACCGCGCCTGCGTTGAACTTGGCATGAATCTCCAACTGCGGGAGTGGCCGGGCAAAGGGTCGCTTATCGAATTTATCCTATCGCTTAATCTACACAGGCGTCATCTCTCTAGTTCTCAAAAGGCTGTCGTAGCGCTCGAGGTCGAGAAACTGTTGGCAATGGAGGCGAAAGCCAACATGAGTGTAGGCGGTGGTGATAAGAGGAGTAATAGAGCCGGAACGGGTTCTAAAAAAGTTGAAAAGGTGATTCATGCTGCCAAGCAAGCTGCGTCTCTCACAGGTACGAATGCTACCTACGTAGCCGCTGCAAAGAAGGTGGCAGCAAGTGCGCCTGAATTGTTGGAGGCCGTCTCCAATAGAGTCATCACTATTCCGGAGGCCAGACAGGTCTCCACTCTTTCGATAAACGACCGTAGGGCGGTTGTCGAGAAGGTTTCGTCGGGTAAGGCTAAGAATGTAAAAGATGCCCGCAGCATGGTCAGGACGGAGAAGCAACAACTCGCTCCTGCGCGAATCATTGAAGCGCCGAGGCGTTACTTGATAGCCCGGAGCACAATCGAGAAAGCTGTGAATAAAATCAAGCCGGAAGTGGTTGACGTTATCATCACCGACCCACCATATCCGAAAGAGTATTTGTCAGTTTACGAGACCTTGGCACAACTCGCATTCAAGGCATTGAAACCGGGAGGTTCTATGCTCGTGATGACCGGGCACGTTTACCTTCCCGAAATTTTGGCACTGATGACGCGAGTTCCCGGCATCAAGTATCACTGGATTTGCAATTACGACATGCCCGGGGCGAAAGCGCAGGTGTGGAGTCATAAAGTGATAACCACCTGTAAGCCTGTGCTCTGGTTCGTCAAAGGGAAATATGACGGTGACTGGCGTTACGACAAGTTCACAAGTGACGTGCGCGACAAGGAGCATCACGAATGGGGCCAGAGCGTCAGCGGCATGAATGACATCGTGCGCCGATTCACCAAGCCCGGCGACCTGATACTCGACCCGTTCTTGGGTGGAGGGACAACAGGCATTGCCGCACTCAAGCTAGGTCGCCGTTTCATGGGTCTCGACGCGGACGACAGGGCAGTCACGACGAGTAATGCTCGCATCGCAAAAATGCTCGAAGAGGAGCAGGGTGCTAAGAGTCACGTTACAGTTTCTCGCGCCGAGGTTACCACCAATATAGGCGTTGCAGCTTGACACAAAACGCGACCTCGCGCCTTGCCACCTATCAACCCGTCAAGCCTTTTGTTTTCACATAGTTACGCACATCCTTTTCTGAATTCCATGCATCATTATAAGTATGTAATTGGAGTTAACTAAAAGCACTATTGGAGTAACGGACATGATTTCAGTAACTGTGGGCACAACAGCAATGACTGTAGATAAAGCAAGCGAAACTAAATACAGCGTTGAAGAAACTGCACGGCTCATAGGCGTCTCTCCTATCACCGTCTGGCGTAAGGTCAAGCGGGGCAGACTTGACTGTTACAGGCTTTGTGGCGGGAATATTTTGAGGATAGGCAAAAGCCATATCGAGAAATACTTGTCAGCGAGTGAGCAGGCAGACAGCAACTAACAAAGGTGTTGACATGAACAAACCAGAACAGAAGGATAGTTATCGCTCAGACATATTCACACTGATTAAATCACTAACAGGGCAGAACAATGTCCTGACAATTCCCGTCGAGTTTATCCATTACACAGGTTCAATTGACGCTGCATTATTTCTTTCTCAACTCCTGTACTGGACAGACAAAGGCCGGAGAGCAGATGGATTTATTTATAAGACATATAAGGAATGGGAAAACGAAATCTGCCTTAGTGAATATGAGGTTAAGAAAGCCCGCAAGAATCTTGAAGCTAAGGGCATTCTGGAAACTAAAGTGATGAGAGCCAACGGCAATCCGACTGTTCACTACTTTCTCGACAGTGAGAAGTTTTCAGAATCGTTTCTTGAGTTTCTAAAGAATCGGAAAGCAAGTAACCCGCGGAACGATTCAATAGAAAGTGCGGAATCCTTAACAGAGACTACAGCAGAGACTATCACAGAGAATACATCACCTTTTTTTGTTTCGCCTGACGGCGACGAAAACGATATAGACAAAAAAGCGATTGATGCGATAAGCGATGAAATTTCTAAGCGACTATCTAGGCTCAATCCTGTCATTCCTAAATTCAAGTCCGAGCGGACGGCGTTGCGTGCAATGGCGGAGGAGGTTTACCGAGGGTCGTGTTCAATCAACAGCGTGCTTCTATGCGCGGAGTCTTTAGCCAGCGATGTTTACAGGAATATGCCGATTATTCCCACTACCGTATACAGAGAGTTAGGGTCTTTTTTGAGGATAAACGGAAGGTCAGACACAGTGGAATTCCTCATTGAACAGAGCAAGCACCCTGAACTCTATATCAGCGAAAGAGAATATGAAGAGAGTGACGAGTCAATTCCATTCTGAGGTCTCTGCCGAAAGAATGAATTCTTAACGAGTTCTTCCAACGCAGGTATTTAATGCGGGTGTTAAAGTCATGGTGTCACGCCATCTCTTTATGAATTGATAATTGCGATACTGGCCGTTGGTCAATAAGTTGTTTGAAAGTTTTTCGCATTAAGTTGTGAGGAGAGGCCCGGACTTAGTTCTGATAGCGTCCGGGCTCTCTCCCCTTTGCGCCCAGATTCGCCCCAGCGAATTTTTATGGTGGAAGCCGATACATGATTCAAACTCAATATCGAAAAACGATTGGGCGATTTATGAGCGGAGTGAGCTGAAGCTCAATAGGGCTATGGTGAGAAGTATCGAGAGTGAGGAATGAGGCTATCTAAGTAGTGGCTTCGACATCATCGGTTTGATAGGTGAGAAAACTTTCGTTTACTTCGCCCTGCTAGGCTAAAGCCCTGTAACCATGTTGCCTGCCCCGTGAATACATCTATCGCAGAACTGCGTAGCTGGCTACTGGATTAGGGTTAATAAGAATTTGTCGCATACAGGCAGGTCAACGCTGCTCCGCCTAATAATTCTCTGACCCATAAAACTACGTAGCTGGATACTAGAATTAACTATGTATTTAAGATTCAAAAAATATTTACAAAGTGATAGAAACTACTCTCTCAAAGTAGAGATTATCGAAAGCTATCGAGATGAAGTGACAGGCGAGCCGCGCAATCGCTTCGTAGCTTACTTTGGAACCATCAAAGAGCAGGATTGTTCTAACAAAGTCTTACAGGAAAAGTTCTGGCGGGGCGCGGATAAGAAGTTAAGTGATTTACATCTTTCGGCATCTGATGAGCAGCTTATCCGCGAGAAGTTGCTGGCGCGTATCCCACGGCCTAGGTCATGGGAAGAGATACTATCATCTTACACAAAGTTCGCGCACAAAAGGACAATAGTTTGCTGAGATGGTAAGCAGCACATACATCATAAATTGTGCGTCATTGCCATATCTATTGAGAGTGTGCCGTTGCCTCAAAGGTCGGCAGTTAAAGACACTTCATAGCAGGCACGAAAACTTCATGAATTCTAACCTTAGAGATAGAGTCAACATTCAAGAATGTTTCCTCATAATATGCTACATATTTGTCAGCTCTTTGCGAATATAATTTGATGAAACCGATTGCATATAATATTTCCACTAATTTTGAAGGAGAGAAATTATTATTAAGCCAAGAGCCAACACCCAATTTATATACCGCCATGAGCATCACGTCTTCTAACTTGGCTTTAAAATCACTCATTGAATAAAACTTAGGCCCATTTTCAAATCCTAACAGAAAGATGTGCAAATCTGGGTACTGATGTTCATATTCTCTGCAGGTATCCTCATATCTGTTTTTAGAAAAATCACCCTCTACAGCCTTAACGATATCAAAACTTATCCTATTAAGTGTTCGGTCAAAATAAATCTGATTACTAAATTCATTAAGAGCTGCCGTACAAAATTCTATTACCTCACGAGGCCTCTGTAGAGAGTGGTTAATTATATAATCGAGAACCCCCTCATCAAACACAGTCGCAATAGCCTCAGTGAAAGGTGTGGTATCAGGCAGAGGATAATTAGCAATGATACGTTTAGCAATCAGGCCCTGAAGTGTTTTAGGATTCCATGAAAAACGTTCTATTTCCTCTCGCATTTTTTCAGGGTCGGGTAGTATCGAACTCAAATCGTTATACATATCAGACCGTAAAGAAACAAAAGCTTTGACATTGCGTAACGATTTAACCTCACGCACAGCATAGAATAAACCATGAATAAAATTCGTGGCTTCCTTTGAATTATCCCATCCGGTATCTAATTCATCTATAAAAAGGCAGACAGGATAAGAATCAGTAATATTTGAAAATGCATTTAATTCATCTGAAATATCAGCGAGGCTTGTTAACCTCGAAAAGTATTTGTCTTGTCTTAACTCTCCAGTACCAACCTTTAATGCATTATTAAAATCTTTGTTGCTTGTAAACTCCCCAAAATATCTCAAGAAAATTCCGAGAAAACCTGTACTAGGATATGCATTTTTTTGCTTTAAATAAGCTCTCAGTGTATCTACATTGTATCTATTAGCTTTAATATATGGTCGTTGATTGTAATAATCGACCACACCAGCGAACATATGCGTTATTAGTGTGTAATGCCATACGGTTCCGTAAACTGCTCGCATATCTGAGTAATTATGCTGGGCATTATTAAATCTTTCATATGAAAAGTCATCTGGAGTTATTTGTAGGATTATTGATTTATCTTTATTCTTATAATCAGAAGCTAACTTATTGAATAGCGCAGTTTTTCCAGCCCCTCTTTGTCCAACATAATAAGTTTTTCGTCGTGATTCATTTGTAGCATTGATGTATGTAGGCGTAGTTATAAAATACTTTCTTACATCATCAGACTCTTCTTCGGCTTTAACGTGTCCTAAGCTAAGTTGTGCAAGTTCTGCAACGCCCATTGTCCAGCCCTCTATTTAAATTATATTATGAAGTTAATTATAAGCAGCAACTATTCATTTACTGCCTGCCTCTTTAACCCTCATTAAGGTTTCACCACCCGCACCAAATGCAAAGAACACAGCAACTCCAAGCAGAAATATTATTATCTGTGCAATTATTAATCCTCGTGAAAGAGTTCCTTCAACGAGAACAAGACAAAGAATGATAAGTGCGGGGGCGAGACAAATGACAATGAGGAATGAAATTCCTAACGCCACCCTCTCCCGGTGAGCAGTATAGATACCGCTATTACCCACCATACCTGATATAAATTTCACTAATGATTGGCCGATAAGAACTGAAGCCGCAAGAGACCACTCAGGCATGTACATCAACCTATAATAGTCACCCTTATACGAAAACACGATTCCACTCACTACGAATGGTAGTAAGATAAATAGGAATTCCGTCCACAACATACTGTATGCATTATTTAAGCCATTACTATTGGGGTTTCTCATATGTTTTAATGACTCCCATATATTGAATGACAACGATGTTAGCTAGAGATATAGTGCATCTTGTCTTTAAAACGGAGGTTGATGAGATTCATATAAATAATGAATCAATCTTGGCTATGTTGTGAGTAGGTTTGAGGAACTAACTCTGTAATTTAATATAGATAGTAATGTGATGACGTTACAATGTATTTAAAATTACGGTCGCCTTTAGGAAAAGCAGACTAATGATGTAAGGCATCATCAATCTGCTCGTGAATACCCGAGTAGAGAGAATCAATATCTCAGATACGTAAAAGTGTCAATAGATAAACTTACTGGTGTGGTCAACACCATCAGTAATGTAAGCGCACGTTTATAGAAATATTAGGCTACGGATTTAAGTCTAGGCCGAACAAAGCACCATGCGTTGCGACCACACGCCCTGAAGCCTTATGGACTATCTTTAGTCGCAAGTCGCTCGGACTTTCCTTAATCTTCTGATTCGCTCCAAAGCCGCCCCACCATGTCAGAAATTGCTTCACAAACGCGGTCTTCATATCTTCTGATATTCCGTTCCACATGTCTGTAACATACACCGTCACGCCATCGCCCTTCTGCTCTAAGCCAATGTACATTTTCCCGAAATCAGGGTCATCGTTCATCATCGCGTTGACCGCCGCTACTCTGTCCTTCCTAGACTGCAATTCCTCTTTTGAGAATGGGATGGTTTGCTTTTGCTCAGGCGATGCCGCCGAGTTGGACTTAGCAGATTGATTCCGCGTGTCGCTTTGAGTTCCTTTATGGGAAGTATTTATGAGCGCGATGATGATGACGAATACCCCAAATATTGCCAAGCATCCCAGTCCTAATGTTTTACCAGCACTCTTTTTCGGAGTAGGCAAAGCATGTTGCTGGAACATCTCTGGCGACGCGGGAGCTGATGGTCGGGCAGGTCGAGGTTGATTGGTACTCCCTAATATGGGCTGACCGCATCTGGGGCAAGATGGTGCTTGATTCGACACTTGCGCGCTACAGGCAGGGCATTTGATTAAAGACGGCGTGCTCATTGCGAGGCTCCTCTAGTCGGGAGGTTTACGACTTGTGGGCTTTCAGGCGCAGCTAATAAAAGTGACGGTTACTTAGCTCTTTGTTATTCTTACCAGCCTGTTACTTTGACAAGTAATTAGCCGCTAATGCCTATCTCGGCTCGACATCACTATTGATGGTAGCCGCTACGGAGCAGCGAAGTTTTCGACTCCGGGCGATTGGTGAATGCGAGAGCAATTTACGACTATTTAGTCGCACCGGCAAGCTAATTATCAGCGAACTTTCTCTATCGGGAGGCATATCCTGATGGGGAGAAGTTCACGACGCTCACGTCACTATCCAAAGCGGATTGGTGAAAAGTTGCTACAAATACGCACCGCATTAAATCTGCCGCAAACGGCTATGCTTGAACGTCTTGGCAGTCCAGAAGGACTTTTAGGAACGAGCATTTCCGCCTATGAGCGTGGAGTACGTGAGCCTCCGCTGTTGGTGTTATTGACTTATGCGCGGATAGCAGGTGTGACGGTGGATGTGCTTATTGATGACGACTTAGATTTGCCTGTGAAGTTGCCGAGCCCAAAGCGAAAGCATAGTTAGGCTGAGAGTATAACTGTCAATAAAGATGCTCACCCCAGATACAGTCTTACAAAATCGCTACCGCATTGTCCGACAATTAGGACAGGGCGGAATGGGCACCGTATATGAGGCTAAAGCCCTGCGCCTCAACACGACCGTCGCGCTGAAAGAGACTCACTTCACTGACGAGAGATTGCGAAAACAATTTGAGCGAGAGGCGCAGCTATTAGCGGGACTGCGCCACCATGCGCTGCCGATAGTCATCGACCATTTCGATGAAGGCGATGGCCTATATCTCGTGATGGATTACATCGAAGGTGACGACCTATGGGAGATGCTACAAAAGCAAGCTGGTGCGTTCCCTGTTGAAGATGTGTTGCGCTGGGGAGACCAACTCCTCGACGCATTAACTTACATGCACGCGCAAGAGCCACCTATCATTCACAGAGATATAAAGCCGCAGAATTTGAAATTAACAACTCGCGGTCAGATTATTTTACTCGACTTCGGGCTGGCTAAAGGTTTCGTTGGACAAATATCGAGGGTTACGACATCCGGCAGCATCTTTGGCTATACGCCGAACTATTCTCCGCTTGAGCAGATACAAGGCACCGGGACAGACGCACGCAGCGACCTGTACTCACTGGCTGGAACTCTTTACCACTTGATGACAGGAAAGATGCCGCCTGATGTGCTGACACGTCTAACTGCAACTACAGACGGAGAGCCAGACACGTTGCGCTCTGCAGACAAGCTAAACAGGCAAGTCCCTAAATATGTGGCGAACGTTCTCGCTAAAGCGATGGCGGTAGGCCGCTCCCAACGGTTTGCTAATGCTGCTGAGATGCGCGATGCACTAAAGAATGTAAGCAGTGAGGCGGAAACAATCACCACGACATTATCTCATAGCCTTCGGACTGATTCTACAATCACAGAACTACAAGAAGGTGCCCAACTGTCAGAAATGACAGTAGTTAGTGAAAAGAATAAGGCACCAAGAATTTGGCGGATGCCCGATAAACAACCCATCTTGGGCGGGGCAAAGCACCGTGATAGGCCCGGAGCGTTTGCACAAATTGATGAGCCAGTAGTGGCGATTAACATTAACCAGCAATATAGGTATGTTGAGAGCGCGGAGGACTTATACAATAGCACCCGTAGCATATGGCGACTGGGCAGGCATCGGGCGCAACAAGCGCGATATGCTTTCGCGGTTTATCAAGGTTTCATCAAGGAAGTCTACACAATTCACAGGTGGATACCGGCACGCAAAGAGACGATTGAATATTGGGACAAGCGGTCGCGGGCTCAAGGGAAGTATTTCCCGCCGGAAGTAAATGAGGGTCGCTCGGAATTCATCGGAGAGGTAGCGCCTGAAGCAATCCGCGAGAAATACGTAGGACGGCAATTACCTAAACGGCATTCCCAGAATCCCATTCTCTATTTCAATTGCTGATTTACTTTTGGTTCAAACTTAACCATCTCTAACAGCACCTATTGTGGGAGCATTCAACTTTGTCTACCTCCGAAGGCGTCCGCGATAGAGCGCACCGCTAAGGCAGGCATACTCACCCACGTAAATTCGATTCACTCCAACTGAATTCTCACCATTCAAAAGTTCGCCTGCGCCACTCCTTAATTTAAGAGCCTTGCCTATTTGACATGAACTATAGTTCATACCGCAAAGCTAGCTTTCCACCTACATTGATTCGCACATGTTGCGGATTTTGTAAGGAGAGCCAGTGGACAACAAATCCAATTCAAGCAATGAAGATACGACAATTCGTGATGCTATTGCGGATTTAGTTCGCACTCAGCGTAAGCTTCAGGAACCTTCCCTAAGCCAAGAGGAGTTAGCTCATAAGGCTGGCATCTCATTTGAGCATCTCAATCACATTGAAAACCGCAAAGCCACGCCTTCTGTTGAAGTCCTACACAGGATAGCTAAGGCACTAGGATACCGCCGACTTTCAGAGTTGTTTCTTCTCGATGAGAAAGGGGTGCTCTGATGCGCCGCCTCGCAAAGCACTCACGCGAAGACCAGTATGCTACAAGGCGTGATTATCAGCGCATAGAACGACACCCAACACTTCAATTCAAACTCTCTGAACCCAATAGTCGAATTGTCTTGGAAGCTGAAATTGAACCCGATGAAAGTCTATATATGGGCTTTGGTGGTTATATCAAGCCTTCCAGTAGCTGTGAGGCCCGCGTGAGTTTGGTTGTTGATGATGAGGTTAAACGGGAAATGAGGTTCACTTTAAGCTCTGGATGGAACCGCATTGGTTTAGCCGCAGACTATGACAGTGAAGAGAGAGTGGTGGTAACGATAGAAATTGAGGGAAGAGTTAAAGACATTGAGATTTGGGGCTTGGATTTTGGAGTGTTAAACCTGCCCGACAAGATGCTAGAGGGCGAGATTACGCTTGAAGACATTGAATCAATTCCCATCTGCCCCGAAACTTTTTATCTCCCCCATGAGCAGGTTCTAAACCTTGAAATTAAAGCCGACCTTTCATCTCCTATTCACTTGAAGGAAATGCCAGAAGGCATAGAACTCAAGAAATGCTCATATTGTGGTCGTCATTTACCGTTAGACAGCGAGCATCCCGGTGCTCTTGCTTTTCATAAGCACAACGCCAAGCTGACAGGCCATCAGAATGAATGTCGCTCATGTAAAAAGTGGCGGATAAATGATTCGTTCAATCCTGCGCGAACAGTTGACCAATTACACGAATCCTCAGTCATCACAAGGGAGCGCAAACTACTACTCCGCGAGCCTGAAATTTTGCAGGCAATAAAAGATAGGCATGGAGCAGGCCTGAAAAGTATTGTTTGGGAGAGATTCGGTAGGCAATGCTTCAATTGTGGCAAGCCTCTCAAACTCAAGGAGGTGCGGTTAGACCACACTCGCCCCCTCGCGGCGCTCTGGCCTATTGATGAATATGCAACTTGTCTTTGTGAAACTTGCAATGGACATAAGACGGATAGGTTCCCAGTAGACTTCTACAGTGATGAGCAACTACACCGTCTCTCGAAAATTACAGGCCTGCCTTACAAGGAACTAATAAAGAAGGAGGTCAACCAAAAACATCTTCAAGATATCATCAACGATATATCGAATTTCGCCAGAACTTGGGAGGCCCGAACATTCAATTCTACCGCTCGAAAGGTCAGGGAGCTTAGACCCGACATAAATCTGTTTGAGATATTGCAGAGGGATGACACAGCAGCTTACGAGAAAGTCATCTCTGAACTTAGCACTAGAGCAGATGATGATTCCGAATAGTTTATCTTTTCTTTTCTAAGAACAGGAAATGATGGATTGATGTCGTCCCTTTATCTCTAATGCCGTGCCTTTCCACATCTGCCACACACTCAGAAACTGTTTCTAAAAATGTGAAGCGCTTAGCGGCCAAATCAATCAACTTCGTCAGCATGTCATACTTGCTTGAGCCGCCTAAATGTAGAATTAGAACGCCACCATCACTTAGCAAGTCTGCACATACATCAAAAAACTCTGTATAGACGACTAGCGATTTCATCTGCTGGCGTTCAAGGAAGTTCTCATGCGTGGCATGGAAATCTTTAGCCTGCCACCCACAGAACCAAAGCCTCATCCAATTGGGGCGGTCAAATCGCATACCTATAAATGGAGGTGACGTGATTATCCTGTCAATGGGAATAGGAACTAGGCTCCTAAGATTGCGGAAGCTGTCATGGAATGCTGTACCTGCAACAAAGCTTGATGGCAGAGGCACTGACAGGATGCGACGAAGCCGCTCCTCTAACTTTTGAACTAGCGACTTATACTCAAACTCACCTCTAGGATTATATGGTGTCAAGGGGTGTGAAGTTCGAGATAAAGCGTAAGGCCGATTACCATGAAGAATATGTAATAGACATGCTTTGATAAAGGCATTAGTAGCTGTGAGTTCAACTTTGTCCAGAAACACCCTACGCGCCTTAAGCACATCTTCAAGGGTATCCACATGAAAGTAGTCCTTCACTTTTGCATTTAGACCAAAATTAGCAGCCTCATAGTCATCTCCCGTTAATTTAATCTGCGACAAGTCACTTTTGAAGGACTCCAAAGCTTCAAGCGTATCACCAATACTAGGCGGTGAGAGCTTACCTTTCGCTATAACAGATGCTAGAGGGCTCAAATCGTTAGAGATGCCATGCCGACCTTGTAAGCAGGCTTCAAATCCTATTGTGCCAACGCCACCCAGCGGGTCAAGAATAGACATACCCGGCTCAGAAAAAATAGAGACAAGCCAATGCGCTAAAGCTGGCTTAAGTTTGCCCTGATATGAACAAAGTGAATGGAGCGGGTGTCCCCAAGATTTCTTGGAGTAAGGCTCGACCTTATATGGCAAACTTTCTCGAAAATAAGAAATAGCCTTTCGTATAGGCAATTGAGGACTAGGCAAACCATCTTCTGCGGCTGTAACAACCTTTTTATGCTTCCCTAACTTCGCTGGCTTTCTTAGCACAATTTCGATTTGCTGAAGCGGTGTTTTGTCCCGTGAGTAACGACGAGCAAGCTCATTCATGCTATCTACTTCAAACCCTACCTCTTTAGCTACATCCACCAGCAGCTTATCGGTAGGAACGTGAACGCCGTAGAATTTAGAGTCGCCAATATCTACGATGAAACGTCCGTTATATACCAATGACTTCCAGACTGATGAAAGGACATCGTACATGTCGCTAAAGTACGTTCGCACGAGCTTTGGTATTCTGGAATCACGGGTTTGCTGGTCGAGCACTACCGCCACAGACTCAACGGACTTGAATTCATGCGGTATTGCTTTGTCCTTTGAGATATTATTGATGCCACCTGCAACAGCCCGTCGGTAGAAGCTCTTTAGCTCATCCTCACTCTTGATATAACTGAGGAACCAAAGTTCGAGTTTTGTGTTACGAAAATAATTAGTTCCATTAAGGTAGGGCGGTGACGTAACCGCTAAATCAAACGACTCATGGAAGTGGTCAGGTAATACTTTGGCATCTGGCGAAGCTTGCTCGGTCACAGCAAGGTCATAGTTTGCACCTTTAATATCGTTGACTATTTCCCTAATTTTCTCTGTAATTGATTTGACGGTATCAACTACCCTTGTCTTGTATTCATCTGGTCTTCTACGCCGTAAGTCTGCGCGGCGTGTCATGTTGGAGCAGCCAACCACGTTTGCCGCAATTGCTAGAAGTAGCAAGTCTCTTATCTCGCAACTATCGCTTGCCAGTTCAACAGCCAAGTCTCGCGCTGAAAGCAATTCTCTTATGTGATTTTCGACAAAGAAATCCCTCTCAGGAAAGGCAGCCTTATAGTCATCTAGCGAAACCGCACAGACGCGCTTCTGAAAAGATTCATTATTCAACTGACCGATGTAATTATTAAAACACTTCTCGACATAACTGAGGTTATGGTGCGCCCACTTTGTTACATTGACTTTCGTTAGCGCGACAAAAGCCATGAACGGATTTATCTCTGAGAAATAAGAATGAATACCTAGCTTACTTGATTCAAGTTGTGTTGTACCTGAACCGCCAAAAGGGTCATAGATTGATTTTGGCTTTTTCTCACTTCCTAAAATTAAGGAACGAATATACTCAGCCGAAAAGCCCTCGACATAAGGATACCAACGATGGATTTCGCTGTTCTTACTTTCACGGAAGGTCAGTCCCACGCCCGATGACGTAGCATCAGTGGATTCAATAAACGGTAAATTCGGTTGTGGTACGCCTGCCGAAGGAGGTCTATAAGACATAGCAAGTGCAGAACTTATTATTCTTTAACTTAAGAGGAAGCAGCATGTCAGTGTCGCCCTCTTGTTCAGATAGGTCACATGGAGATTACCGCAGTTCTTCGCTGACATGAAGCTTCCACGCAGAATAGGCGTAAAGTATACCGCGCCCTAGTCGGGATTCCTTAAAGTCTCAATTCAATCAACTCTTCGCTGCTAATCATTTTTATGTTCCTCTATTTAATTGCGAAGGAGCTAAGCTAGCCAACCTTAGCCTTACCGTAACCGATTTAGAATTGAAGTTCGGTGGCTATCCTCCTGCAAATCCTCTGTGACGAGTTTTACGTACTCATTCGTTTGGCGCAAAGTTGTATGACCAAGTATCCGTTGCAGTTTTAGCGGGTTGCCATTCTCCTTGATGTAGTTAGTAGCGAACGTGCGTCTGAGTGAATGCCAAGAACCATCTACTTTCTCAACGCCAGCACTGGCTAAAAGAGTATGAAAATTCCTCCTCGTGTTGTCATAAAGTAATTTGCCTCCATCCTTCGTGCAAAAAATTAGAGGGAACGTGTGGCGTTTTAGAAACTTATAAAGAATTTTCCGTAACTCGAAGCTCATAGGAACCACACGCTGTTTGTTACCTTTGCCCTGAAGAGTGATGAGAAGATTTTCAAGGTCAATCTTATCTCTACGAAGGGTTAAGAGTTCATCTACTCTTGCTCCGGTGTCTATAGATGTCATTATCATCGTGTGGGTACGATGCTCGTAAAAGTCCTTGGGCTTATAGTTAATTACTGCTCGTAGTTGTGCCTCACTGAATGTTTTCATCACTCGCTTTTCCAGCTTTAGCCGTTTGATGGTCAGCTTTTCATCTACCTGTCCATTTTCGTGAAGCCAAGAAAGGAATACGTTGAAGCCTCTGATATAAGCATCACAGGTAGCTGGAGACCTGCCAGCCTCGCGCATACCTATGACGAATTGATTGATTGCCAGTTTGTTTACAGGACTATCCTGCATGGTCTGTTTCCAAGCGGTATAGCACAGACTGTAAAAGTAGATGGTGTTCTCTGCGGCGTTCTGTAGGTAGCGTTTCTCTTTGCAGAACTGGGCGAATAGAGAATCAAGGCTCATTTGACGGCTCCTTAGTCAATCAGTTACAGTTTCAGGTCTTGAGCCGGATGATGGCGATGCGGTAATCCGCTCTCAAGTACCTTCACAAACTGCAAGTGATTGATTCCAAAGGGGCCGTAGCTCAGCTGGGAGAGCGCATGACTGGCAGTCATGAGGTCAGGGGTTCGATCCCCCTCGGCTCCACCTTTTCTTAGAAAATAAAGGACTTAATACTTTTACCAAAATCTCTTGAGGAGGTTTTGAGTGTATGAGTCCATTTTTTCTTGACCAACCGTTCAACCAGTTCTGCCAAGAAAGACAGTACATTAAGAATTCGGCAGCAAATACAATTATTTTCTACCGACAGTCCTACAAAGCATTTAAGCTTTATGTCGGAGAAGATACCCAAGAACTTAATAAATCTGTTCTCAATAGATTTGTTTTGACAATGCGAGAAAAAGGCTTGAAACCTTCAACTTGCAATGTCTATATCAGGGGCTTGAATTCTTTTTTAAGCTGGCTACATGAGTATGAATTCATCACTGAACCATTAAAAATCAAGCTCTTGAAAACAGAGCAAAGAGTGATGAAAACTTTCTCAGACCAACAATTGAAAGCTATAGTTTCTTTCAAGCCAAAGACGTTCACAGAATTCAGGATTCACACACTCTTATGTCTATTAATAGATACCGGAGTGCGTGTAACCGAAGCCTTAGAATTAGAACGTGAGAAGATAGACTTTGATAATTTATTTCTCACAGTTAGAGGTAAGGGCAACAAGGAACGTTTTATTCCGATGAGTTTAGAGTTAAGAAAAACTCTTTGGAAATTTTGCCAGCAACATTCTCACAGTCTCGTATTTCCGAATAGAGACGGCGGCAAATTACTCTATGACAACACTCGCAGGGATTTTAGAATTCTCTGTCATAGATTAAAAATCGAAGGGTTCGATGGTTCGTTTCATGCTTTCAGAAGAAAGTTTGCTAAATCCTATGTGAGAAATGGGGGGAATCTTTTTTACTTAATGAAGGCTTTAGGTCATACAACTTTGACCATGAGCAAGAAGTATGTAGAGGTAGAAACTGATGAGTTGAAAGAAACTCACATAAAAACTTCTCTCTTGAGCAGATTGAAGTAAGCCAAGAACTAAATCTCAAATTTCGACTCGCCTCTCAAGATAAAACTTGAGTAAAAGTCATAGATGGATTATGACTTTTTGGCGAGTCGAATTTTGTTTAGTGAAGAGTTTTTGCGGGAGGCCGGAATGTCAGGAATTGATGATAAGGATAACAAAGAGCAAGCGGAGGAATTTGCCTTCACTACTGATGCCGTTACTTATATTTTATTAGCGGCGGGTTGTCCTAATAAATTTCGTGATTATATAGATTGTTTGATTGGCCTCGCAGGTAAAAATGTTGAGTTTGACACCACTGATAAGGAAATTGAAAGACACAGGAAAATTCTTAAACTAAGTAATAGCAGGAATGTTAAAGCATATTGGGCTAGAGATAGAAGGAGAGATTTATTGAAGTGGCAGAAGGACAATGATTTTAAACTATTAGACATAAAGCGAGGGAAGTATGATTCCCAAACAAAAACAACTTTCCCCTCACATTACAAATTTTACTTAATTGAATATGTTCAGCAAGTAATTGCTAGTGCGAAGAAGGATTCTGATTGGCAAGATAATAAAGCATTGGCTCTTAATCAGGCGGCGCAAGAATTAATAAATAAATTGCGGGTGCAGCCTAAAGATAAGCCGGATGAAGGAAGTTATATAAATCCTCATAATGAAGTTGTTAGGATATTACGTACCGTCGAAACTCATTTAGCAGAGGCTGTGCGACTACAAAAAATGTATGATTTTGGGCTTTATAAAGATTATGAGGCATTAGTAAGTTCAATAGAGGATTCATTATCAACAATCAGAAAAAAGGGATTTGTAGATTTGTTAGATATGAAAATCTTTAGTGGCATAAAGAGACCGACTAAGCCATAGCAGAGGGTAGGGGGTAAAGTCACCCTCTATATAGAACATATATAATAGAGGGTCTAATTACCCCCTACCCTCAATACCGACTTTAGTCCAGACCGTATAACCTCATTCAGCAGGTAATCTTCCGATAGCCAATATTCTTCTAATCTATTCTTAGGAAGATGTTTCGGGTTTAAAGAGGGCTTTGGGGGAAGTTTATAAGGGGGTTGGAATTGGATTTGCTGATAGGCTTATTATTTATAAGCAACTTCTAATATTGAATTTCCGGCAGAATCACACTGATAGCATTTCTTTCATCTCATCTGAAATACATTACTTAACTTCTATTTATAAAGGGCTATTTTTACATTATCCCATGTCCCATCGGGGAAAAGATAATGAACAGTACCATCCATTCTTGTCTTACTGGGATTAACTTTTAAAACTGCATAACCTGTACCATTATTTTGTGAAACCATAAAGGAGAAGTAAAATTCAGATTTATCAACATTAACGCCTACATTATCAAGGTCAATAGACTGTTTATCTATTTCACTAAAGCTAGCTTCTCCTACCTTTTTGATGTGGGTTCTAAACCCATGCATCACATAGCCGTTGTTATTAGAGGCAATTTTTATGGTGTTTTCGCCTTTGTAGGCTGTAACATTGTTATGACCCTTTGGATGTTTTTCCGTAATTAAATTAGTTTCATAAGTCCATGTTCCATTAACACTCAAAGGGTCTTGTTGAGATACATCAGATATGCCAAGTCTATCTAATAATTTTTGTGATATGGAAGGTTTAAAAAGCACAACGAGTAATAAAATTAAAGTGATTACAGATAGTATCCATCCAGCATTTTTCAGCGAAAAAAATTGCCAAACAAAAGCATATGGATTTGATGGAGGTGATGAGGAATGTATCTTGGTCATTATCGTTAATACTCCATTTTGTAATTATTATCAAATGGAGTGCCGTCACAATTCATACAATCTCGCTGCACAGTAACAATCTTTTTATCCCTTTCTTTGCCTTTTCCCTCTCTCAATCGCCGCATTAATAAGATTCAAAGGTTCGTCTTGAGGTTTTAATTCTCCTGCTAAAGATAAAACATATAATTCAAGTGCTGCCTTGTGCGCGCTAGTATAGAGATACAAAACTTCAATTCCATTCGATAAAATCTTACTTGCCCTTCTCACACCAGCAGACCCACTATTAATTTCCTTCTTAATAGTAAATAACAAGCGCGCTAACAACTCGACAGCAGCAGAATCTTTACATAGTTCAGGTTCGATAATATTAATCCAAGACTCATCATCTGCTAATAAATCATCTTTACTGGAAATTGTTTCAGTAGATTTTTTCAAAAGCTATGCTCTCAACTTTATCAATGATGTAAATAACGTGAACTTAAATTTTAACAACCTTGTAAATTTTTATCAATGTGATGAATGAGAAAAGATTAGGAATTGCGTCAATTTCTCATTTATACCCGATATGGAATCTTTACAATGTTGTTAAACCTTCTAAAATCAACATAATAGCGATGCTATAGTTTTAACTATGGCACTCAAATTACAAGTTCAAGAAATTGCACGCAGACAAGGCATTGAGAATGCTGCACAGTTAGCAAAAATTACAGGACTCGGCATACCTTCGTGTTATCAATTATGGAAGGGAACAGCTAAAGCGATTTCGTTGAAAACTCTGAATACACTTTGCAATAAACTTAAAGTTCATCCAGTGATTTTGTTTGATTATAAACCTGATGTAGAGGGAGAAAGTTCGATTGTGATTAAAAGCAGGAAGAATCGAAAATAGATGCAAATCAAATGTCTAAAGGTATCTACTCCATAAGAAACTCAATTACAGGTGAGAGATATATTGGTTCATCAGTCAATATTGATCTGCGATTTACGCAACATAAAACGGCTCTGAATAAAAGGTGCCATCCTAATAAAAAGTTACAGCTTGCTTGGGGGAAATATGGTTTTAAGAATTTTGAGTTCACTGTTATTGAAGAAGTTACAGATTGCGAAAACAAAACATTAGTTGCGCGTGAACAATATTGGATAGATTACTATGACTCTTACAAAAATGGTTATAACTCCACTCCTATTGCTGCTAGGCCACTAACTCTTACAGATGAAGAAAGAAGTATTAGAAAAGAATTGGTTCAACTGCAAAAAAATATTGGAAAGTATGAGCCTCAATATATCAAGAAAGTTAGAGAACAAAACCCACTTCGATATGACATTGAGAAGCAGCATGAATGGGAAACAAATTACACGATACTTAAGGAAAAATTTGAAAAAAAGAGGAAGCGATACGGTTGGGCGGGAATTATTTTCTTTTCTGTGAGTCTTACTGCCTGTGCCATATTCAAACTTCAAATCGCTTTCTTTGCTTTAATTCCTGTCATTATTATTACTTCTATTATTTACACTTGGGGTGAATGGAATTGGGATGAAATAAAGGAGGTTGAGCCGAAAGCGATTGCTCAGCAAGAACAAAATAAACTGGTTCAAATCGAAAGAAATAAGCGAAAGCGGTATCACGTCCCGTATGAAAAGCGGTATCGCGTCTCGAAAAAATTGAATTAGCTGTATATGATTTTATTAGCTCATATGTAAGTCTAATAAAGTATTAAACCCCCACTCGCGTTTAGTTAGTTCTTAAATTCAATGTTTATTTTAAGAGGCTTAACTCTATCTGTTAGGTTTCAGAGTTGAGGGAACAAAAAGTTTCTAAAGATACTATGCCAAAGAAATATACAGAACTAGAGAAACAGCAAAATCGTGCACAGTATATGAAGTCTCGGACAGGTGATTTGACGAGTTACGCGTCATTAATTGGAGAGGGGTTTGCTTCAAAGATAAACTTGCTCGCTCAAATAATAAAGGACGCACACGAACCAAGTCTCGGAACTTATAAAGAGCGGTTATTAATGAGCGTTCTTTCCCAGTTCATTCCGAGAAAATATGAAGTAGGTACGGGTTTCGTACTTTTCCCTGATGAAACTCAAGTTACGGGAGAAATACCAGAAGGCTATGATGTACTTAATCGTAGTGAACATGTAGTGTCCAAACAATGCGATATTATTGTTTATGATTCGAGTGAATTCCCTGTAGTTTTTAAAGATGCTGATTTCGTTGTAGTTCGACCAGAATCTGTGCGGTCTATTGTAGAAGTCAAAGGTTCTCTTGATTCGCGTGAAATTGATTCTTTTATGACTCATTTCATTGATTTTGGTCGGAAGTGGAAAAAGTGTAATGATTTTTATCAAAAACGGCATCAAGCTATTTTGGGTGAACCCAATTTATTTATGATGGCTTGGCAAGTAGCCGTTGATACACGCGGTAGACCTAAAAGTGATGGTGGAAAGCTTAGAGAAAGAATAACGCAAATGTACCAAGAGGAAATGAAAAAAGAGGAACTTGAGAGATTTCCCGTTCTTGAGGCCGCTTATATTTACAACGATTGCGAAGTAAAGAGCATTGTAAATGTAGATGAGCGAAGTTACGGGTTTCAGACATTCAATGGCAAGTTCATAAGATTTGATAAAGATAATCAGCCCTATGAAAATGGTGATAAAACTATAGCTTCAATGCTGGCTGGAGTTCATTGGTCATTAGATACACCCTTTAATAGATTTTTCTCTCGTTTAGAGCATACAAATCATTTTTCTCTGTGTCCGCACAAATATCAGGGATACAGTCCTTGGTTGAAGGATGATGAAATCAAATTATTAGGCTGGAAAAAAGCTCCTAAGAAACATTAAAACATCAAGCCTTAACTTATTAATATAGGTCTAACTATTCATTCACTCTAAAAAAAATCAAAAAAATTTTCCGTAAGACTAAATATGCTCTATACAGAAATTTTCTTACCCACCCTTTAGACAACTAATTCAGAAAATTTCTAGCCCCCTCATCCCTTAAGAAATTTTCTTTGGCCTTCCAACCTTACGATTTTCTATTAGCTTTAAATCTTTCTCTTTTTGAATAGCTAGATTTATTCCGCTTCATAACTAATCAACTTACTCGGTGGACATTTCAACAGCCGACATAATCTGTCGAGTGAAGTTCTACTGATAAATTCAAAATCATCTCTCCAAAGTCTAGCCGCTACACTAGGGGAAATTTCTAATGCTTTCTGTAATTGATAAGCAGTAGTAATTCCCTTTTTCTCTGCCATTTCTCTAACGTGCGTTTTAATCATGCGCGAGAATATATCATATTAAAATGCTACTTCATTAAGTAAGATTTTTCTTGCTATATATTATCTTTAGTAGTAATATTTTGACCTGATGATTTACTAATTTCTTGCTTTGGTGAGAGTTACTAAGTCTTTTATTTTCAATACTGTCAGTTAAATTTTTAAATGATAACTGGCAGTCATGAGGTCAGGGGTTCGATCCCCCTCGGCTCCACCATTATCTACAACGAGTTAGGGGCAGCCACACGGCTGCCCCTAAGTGTTTTGTGTGCCTATAGTGTGCCAAGTCCGATCCCGCCGGCTAAGCCATGTGCGGATTCTTCACATCAGCGACGGGGCGAGGGCGAATGTTTCGCTTGTGAAGAGGTGGCGCGGGGTGCGGCATTATTCACGCACGCGGGGCGGAAATGAGCGGCTTTACCAGCCACGTATTTATGCCGCTGATAGCGGCTTCTCGCGTTCTATTACGGAGTTATACCGCTGGTGGCGGCATTTAGGCGTTAGATGCCGCGCGCGAAATGAACGATGCACAGCAAACGATTAACCCTTCCCCTTAAAGAGTTATTTGACACGGCAGAAGGGCTGGCATATCGTCTTACCCCCTCGCACCGCCGTCCGTTATAGCTGGCTTACGAGTTGTGGCGCTCCCCGGCGGGCGCAAGGCCAGCAGTCTCAAGTTATTTGTGTGCAGCGCCTTTAGCGCTTACTCACATTCTCAAACTCAGGAGATCAATCATGAATATTCTCAAGAGACTGTCAACGCTTTTTATTTTTCCGCTGGCCTTAGCCATCCTCGCTTTAGCGGGTCCGGCGGAGGCCAGGGCCCAAGCTACTGTCATCACAAGTAACACGCGAGTTCCCATCGAATTCTTCAACGTGAATTCGTGTACCGGCGATCAAATCACCATCGACGGCACATCACACGTTTTATTTCATGTCACGACAACCAAAAGCGGTCATAGCAACGAGAAACTTGAGATCAACTTCGCCCTCCAGGGAGTGAATACCACCAGCGGCATCAGGTACGTTGTTAACGAAGCGGTCACGGCAACAACAGCAAGTAACGTGAATGGGGCTTTTGTGTTCAATACCGTGTCGCATTTGAACGTCATCTCCCAAGGCAATGAGGATAATTTGCTACTCAGGACGGAAATCCATGCCACCTTCAACGCTAACGGTGAACTAACTTCGAGCAAGTTCGTGTTTACGGTTGAATGCCGGGGATGACCACATCGGACACTGAATTCTTAAGTACAGGCAGGTATTCTCGAAGCCTGCCTGTACTAATCTCCGCTCCGGTTATTCACGCTTGACTACATCTAACACTCATTCAACCCGACGCCTCGATAGCATCCCTTTCATCATGCTTCCTGTGATGTGTCTTATGTGTTGTCCGCTCGGCGCGGGTTAATGCCGGGCGTTGGGCGGCTTCGCTTGAAAACGAAAGATAAGTGTTTGATCGGCAGAGAAGTTATGTAGCCTGGAGAACCTGTGTATGAGAAAACGATTTGCGTCTTTCCTGCTAATTGCCTCTGTGGTGGTTTGGGGAATTTGGTGCGGCGGGCAATATTTTAACGAAGCCCGCGTTATTCCGAAAAAGCTCTCGAATCCGCCGGAGTCCGTCGCCGCTTACAATGCCATTCCGACGGATGGCGAGTTGCCGTTCTTTTTTCCGGGCAATCCCCTGATTTTTCTCGTGTCGCTCGCAGCAGCGATTGCGGCGTGGAGATGGGCGCGACGGTCTCGCAAATGGCTGGTGCTTTCGACAGTTATCGGTTTCGGCGTTTGCCTTGCTTTAATTATGTATCTCGCCCCGCTTATCTGGAGCATTGATTTGGGGTTGGATAAACTTTCTGCCACCGAAGTTATTACCCGCGCCAACGCCTGGAAATTCGGCAACCGAATAAGGTTGATTGTCGAGATGGTGGGCTTTGTGTGTTCAGTCATGGCTTTGCGCGTCTGGTCGGCTGAAATGGTGGAAACGGGAAGCATCGAAAATGAAGTCTGAAGTAAGCGGATGCAACTTGTAATAAACACGCCGCCCAACAAGTCGATGCAGATGACGCCGCGACTGCCCGCAGCAAGGCGAGAAGGGCGTGAGTCAGATTCTCGCACTTCTCGCCTTCATCGCTTGTCTTTACTCGCTCGCTCATTCACTCTCGGCACTCTCTCGGGCGTTTCGACAAAGAATGAAGCCGGGCGAACAACAACAACTCGACAAAAGGGCGCTCTCCGGAGCGTCTTTTTATTTGCCCGTATAAAACTACTGTCAATCTGCGGCGCGGAAAGAGATTGAAACTCTGATAGGCAGAATCGCCGGAAAGACGGGGCACATGATTTTGCTACATGGCGGGGCAGGATTTTTGCGACACGAGCATAAAATTCATGCCCGCGCGATCTCGTCGGGCGAATTAGCGAAGAATTTTGAGGGATGATTTAAGTGTTGAAATAGTTGAAGTTTTATTGAGACCGTGCGGCGGCGTCGTTTTAGGAATGGAGATTGCCGGAGGGTGTCTGATATAGTGCTCTCCTCAGTAGACGGTTTTCGCGAGTTTATGACGGGAAGGCTCGCAAGGCGTGAGAAGAATCGTTATATCTGTGTTGTAATATTCGTTTTCGCGGCGACCGGCGACACGCTACGCGCATCAGATACGCATGTCGTTTGGCTCGATGAGGACAGAAGCGTCGCCCGGACGAAAATCCAAGCAGAGTAATATTTCAAAACTGTTCTGATGAAGATTGTAGCCAGCAAACAACCCTCTCCCGAAGACCGGCGCGCAGACCCGACCGGCGCAACCCTGTCGCCGAAGTTGATGGATGCACAGCAGTTGCTTATCAACCGCGAGCTCAGCCTTCTGGAATTTTTTCGCCGCGTGCTCGAAGAGGGGCTGGACGACACGCAACCGCTCCTTGAGCGTCTGAAGTTCCTTGCCATCTTTTCGAGCAATCTGGACGAGTTTTTCATGATCCGCGTGTCGGGACTCAAAGAGGAGTTCGAGCACGACGTGACGGAACTGTCGCCCGACGGCATGACGCCCTCCGCCCAACTCGCAGAGATCAGGGAGCGCCTCCTGCCGATGATCGCAGAGCAAAGCCGCTGCCTCGTCGAGGAGTTGCTGCCGCAACTGAGGGAGCAAGGCATCGTGCTCGCCTCCTATAACTCTCTGTCGGAAGACGAACGCTCCGCGCTTCAGGAATACTTCGAGGATCAGGTCTTCCCGGTGCTCACGCCGCAGGCGGTCGATCCGAGCCACCCGTTCCCGTACGTCTCGAACCTGAGCCTCAACCTCGCCCTGATGGTTGCGCCGCTGCCCGAGCACGGCATCACGAGTTCGCTCGTCGGCAAGATCGAGCCGCGTTTCGCACGCATCAAGGTGCCGCCGCTCGTGCCGCGCCTGATCCCCGTCGAAAAAGACGGCTCGAAGTTTATCCTGCTCGAAGACCTGATCGCGGCCAACGCCAGGGCGCTGTTTCCGCGAATGCGCGCGAGCGTGTGCCACGCCTTCCGCGTCACGCGCGACGCCGACATAGACATCCGCGAGGACGAGGCCGACGACCTCCTGCGAATCATGCAGCAGACGCTTCGCAAGCGTCGCTTCGGCACGCCCGTGCGCCTCGAAGTGGCCGAGGCGATGCCCGCCGACATGACGCAGTATCTTACGCAGTCGATAGGAGTCGAACCCGAAGACGTGTACCGCGTGGGCGGCCCGCTCGGCGTGCCCGACCTGTTGAAGCTCTACAAGCTCGACCGCCCCGATTTGAAGGACGCGCCGTTCAAGCCGAGCAGGCCAGCCGCGCTCAGCCGCCCGCATCTATCCATTTTCGACGCCATCCGCGAGCAGGACATTCTCCTGCATCATCCCTACAGTTCGTTTGCGCCCGTCACGGATTTCATCGCCGCCGCCGCGCACGACGACAAGGTTGCGGCCATCAAGATTTGTCTCTACCGGACGGGTCAGAACTCGCCGATCCCGCAATCGCTCATCGAGGCGAGCGAGCAGGGCAAGCAGGTGACGGCCATCATCGAACTCAAGGCGCGCTTCGACGAGGAGAACAACATCGAGTGGGCGCAACGTCTGGAAGAGGCGGGCGTGCATGTCGTCTACGGGCTGATGGGACTCAAGACTCACTGCAAGCTCGCGCTCGTCGTGCGCCGCGAGGACGAGACGATGCGCCGCTACGTTCACATCGCCACGGGCAACTACAACCCGGACACCTCGCGCGCTTACACGGACCTCGGGCTGTTCACCGCCGACGAGGAGATCGGCGCGGACGCTTCCGAACTCTTTAATTACCTGACGGGTTATTCGCGGCAGAAAGAGTACCGGCAGTTGATGGTCGCGCCCGTCAACATGCGCGAGCGCATGTTGGCGCTCATACGCCGCGAGGCGGAGCACGCGCGCGCCGGACGCCCCGCGCGCATGGTCATCAAGATCAACCGGCTCGCCGACATCGAGATCATTCACGCGCTCTATGAGGCGTCGCAAGCGGGCGTGAAGACCGACCTCGTCGTGCGCGGCGTCTGCATGCTGCGCCCCGGCGTCGAAGGGCTTTCGGAGAAGATCACGGTGCGCAGCCTCGTCGGCCGCTTTCTCGAACACAGCCGCGTCTTTTATTTCGCGAACGGCGGCGAGGAAGAGTTCTACACGGGCAGTTCCGACTGGATGCCGCGCAATCTCAACCGGCGCGTAGAAGTCCTCACGCCCGTACACGACGCGCGCCTGCGCCGTCATCTGAAAGATGTAATTCTCGCCGCCTACCTGCGCGACAATGTGAAGGCGCGCAAGCTTCTCCCCGACGGCTCTTACGAACGCATTCAACCCGCCGAGGGCGAAGAGCGGTTCGATAGCCAACTGCATTTTATGAACGTTCAGCTTTAGTCGAGCGAACGTTAAAATCCATTTGCCGGAGAGGTGTTTACGCATGTTTCGACAGAATAAACTTCGCGCGTTGATGGTCGCTTTTGCCATCATCGCGCTCGGACTCTCGACGACGACTTTCGCCGTCCAGAAGAAATCGAAGAAGAAGCCGAAGCCGATGCCCGCGGGCACGCCCGTCATGTGGCGCGAACCGGCGGACATCGCCACGCGCGATCTGTTCCACGGTTCGGGCGGCGAGGAGGGGAAACCCGACGTGTCGCGCCTCACTTTGATCGAAAAGGTGGAGGGCGGCTTCTCGGAGAAATATCGCGTGCGCGATGCGGCGGGGCGCGAGTGGGTGGCGAAGGTCAGCCGCGAGGCGCAGTCCGAGGCGGCGGCCGTGCGCCTGCTGTGGGCCGTCGGCTACGTCACGGAACTCACCTACCTCGTGCCGAGCGTGACCATCGCCGGCACGCCGAAAGGCACTTACGAAAATGTGAGGTTCGAGGGGCGTTCCAAGGACATAAAGCGGCTCGACCCGTGGCTGTGGGATAAGAACCCTTTTGTCGGCAAGCGCGAGTTTCAGGGTTTGAAAGTGATGATGCTCCTGCTCAACAACTGGGACATCAAGGACGACAACAACGGGATTCTTCACGTCGTCACCCCCGAGGGGCAGAGCGAACTGCAATACATCGTCAGCGACCTCGGCGCGACGTTCGGCAAGATCGGCAGCGGGCCGCTCTGGGCGCTCAAACGCAGCCGCAATAACCCGGAAGATTACGCCGACTCGAAATTCGTTGATCACGTCTACAAAGACACCGTCTTCTTCCACTACGGCGGCAAGAAGCAGAACACCTTTGAAGACATCACGGTCGGCGACGTGCAATGGATCGCCGCGCTGCTCTCGCGCCTCAGCGATCAGCAGATCGGCGACGCCTTCCGCGCGGCCAACTACAACCCGGAGGAAGTGACTACGTTGACGAGCGCGGTGCGCGGTCGAATCAACGAACTCGTCAAGCTCCCGCCGTCCGAATCCTGAACGGCATCAATCCACGCTCGCGGTCAGTTCAAATTGTTCGCTAGACGCCCGTCGCTTTAAAGAGCGGCGGGCGTAGTAAAGTAAGGTGACATGCGCAATAGAAACCAGCAGAAGATTCTCGTCGTGGGAGTGCTTGCCGCGCTCCTCGGGTTCGCGCTCGTCGCGTTCTTAATGTCTCGCGGCGAGAGGCCGAACAATCTTCCCGCAAACGGGGGGCAAGAGACCGCCGCGCCCGCCGCCGCCGACGCGCCCGCCCAAAATTCGGAGCAGGCCACGACCCCCGGCGACACCGCGGCGCGTAACGCCGACGCCGAACCCGCGCGCACCGCCGAACCTCGTGCGCGGCAGCAGGAGGAGGTTCCGACAGCCGCACAGCAGCAAGGCGACACACGGCCGCGCGCCGACGGCGGTGATGGCGGCAACGATTCCGTCATCGCGATGCTGTTCGGCGCGGACGACATTAAAGCAGGCCCCAACGCACCGCCCGAAAGCTGGACGGTGGTGATCCCGCGCATCATCGTGCGACTCTCGCTGGCCGCGCTGCTCGTGGCGGCGCTGGCCTTTCGCCCGCGTCGCGGCGTCCCCTCGCTGCCGCGAAATCCTTATGTGGCGCAGACGCAAATCCTGCTCGCCGTCGTAGCCTCCGCGCTGATGATGATCGTGGGCGACAGCGCGGCGCGCGCCTTCGGCATCTTCGCCGCCGCCTCACTCGTTCGTTTTCGCACGAACATCCGCGACCCGAAGGAAGTGACAGTCCTCCTGATCAGTCTCGCCGTCGGTTTGGCGACGGGCGTCGGCCGTTGGGAACTCGCGCTCACGCTCGCAGTATTCGTCTTCCCCCTGCTCTGGGTGCTCGAACACTATGAACTCGGGCAGGTTGTGCGCCCCATTCTCGTGACCGTCAAGACGCGCGACACGGCGCGCACGCAGGAGACGCTCGTGCGACTCTTCCGGCGTCACAAGTTCAACGCCGAACTGCGCCAACTCGATCCGTCCGATGCGGAAGAGCCCGTCGGCTGCATCGTCTATTTCCTGAATATGAACCTCAGCGTCAGCACGGATGAGATGAGCGAGGAGATCATGTCTTCAGACCCGCAGCAGATCGAAGGCATCGAATGGGAACAGACGAAAGGCACGGGCAATCAAATTTATCAATAAGCTTCCCCGGCGCGCTTTGTAGAAAACTCCGGACATAAAAAACCGTGGCCGCTTCCGAGTGAAGCGGCCACGGTTTTCCCGCTTGCCGAATGCGAACTTATCTCAAAGCGGGCGCGACGCCGGTTGTGGTCGGCACGACTGGCGGCGCAGGCGTCTGCACGCGCTGCCAGTAATCCTGCACATACTTCTTCATGTCGCCCTGTCCCCAGCGCGAATAGAAGTCGTAGTCCTTCATCTCTCTGTAAACCTGTTCGTAATTCCAACCGTACTTCGTGAAGCGGTAGACTGCGCCCATTACGCCCGTGCGATGACGCCCGCCCGCGCAGTGGACGTAGAACGCGCCCGTGCCGGGGTTGTTGGCTAGCTCCAAAAACGCCTCGATCTGCTCCTCGCGCGGATAGTCCTTATCGCTCATCGGGATGTTGACGTAGCGCATGCCGGAGGCTTCGACGGCGGGCTTCTCGTAAGCCTTCGCGTCGTCGCGCAAGTCGATCACGGTCTTGATGCCGAGCGCGGCGAGGCTGCGATAGTCTTCCTTCTTCGGCTGCGCGCCCCGGTAGAAACGCTCGTCCATCCGGCCGAAATTTTTGATTTTAACGCCGGGAAAGGATTGTTGCGCGGACTGCGCGAAGGAGACTGCGGATAGAGCCAGAACGACGAGGAGAGCGTTCACACCACGCCCAGACAAATTACGCTTCATGCCCATCAATAAAATTCTCCTACAGTTTGAAAGAAACCGAAAACGATCAACCAGAGAAAGTTGGCGGGGTTTGTACTGCTGTCGATCCTGACAATCGTCGCAGAACTTTACAAATCAGCTTTGCCCAAGACCGCGCGGCGCGGCGTCTGCCGGAGCCGTCTGCGCGCGGCGCGCGTGCGTCTAACATCAGATGCGTTGAGAGCCTTCCGCGCCGCCCCTGTCCGCATCCCGCTCGCTCGGAATCCTTCCACCTACCACGCGACACTCAAAACTACTACACGCGTCGCGCTTGCGGAAAAGCTCTCCGCAGGGCTTTAACCGCAAGCATGCAGCAGGCGGCCGCACGTCTACGCACGACGCGATCTCTGCCAGCGCCGGTTGACGTTGACGCGCTTCTCCGTGCGATGGAGACACGTCCAGCAGACGTGGTGAATCCGGTCGTCGGCATCCCTCAATTCGGCCATGCGCGCGCATTCTTTGTCGCAGCGTTCGCAAATTAAAGCAGGCTTCTCTTCAACTGTAGACATCGCTTTCGCTCCCGTCGCCCTCGCCGTCGTTTTGCGCACAGTGTAACCGAAAATCGCCCGCGTGTTCAGCCCTGCGGGCGGGCGGGCATTCCAAATGCCCGAACCTTTGTTAGAATCGGGCAGGCAAACATTACAGCGGCGTTTGAATCACAAACGGGCGGGCATACAATCGCCGCCCGCGGCGCGTTCTCGTCTCAAGCGCGTCTGTCCCGAAACTCCCCCGTTTTTCAGAGCCCGGAGCATTAAGCCCGGTTACGGAGTGCAAATGAAGATAACTCGAAAAACGTTTGGCGTTGTGTTGGCGCTCTCGGCGCTCGTTTTGAACGCGGCGGCGGTGAGCGCCTGCGCCGTCCAGACGCGTGAGGGCGCGAGCGGCGACGCGCAGAATACTTCATCGAAGACGCAGGCGGGGCGGCCTGCAACACAGCCTTCGCCGGTGTCGCAGGAGAGGGGGAATTTGGAGACAAAAGTTTCGGGCGAGATCAAAGAGTTGGCGTCGGGCGGCTACAGTTCCGTCAGAGAACCCTTCATCCTGGTCGCGCGCGACGCGCAGACGTACGCCGGTCTACGAAAGTTGCACGACAAACTGCCGGAACAGGGCGCGGACTTCTTCAAGACGAACGCCGTGGTGGCGGCCTTCCTCGGCCAGCGGTCGAGCGGCGGCTACGGGGTGCAGATCACGCACGGTGGCGCGGCGGGCGCGAGCGTTCGCCTGCGCGTCTCGGAGAAGTCTCCGGCGAAAGACGCGTTCAGCACGATGGCGCTCACACAGGCGTTTCAAATCATCTCCGTCCCGGTTCAGGAAGAAAGCCCGCTCGCGCTCGAACTCGGCGCGACGTGGCAGCAGGCCGCCCGGCCATACAAGGTGAGCGCGGGCGAATTTACGCGCATGGGCGGCTTCGCCGGGCGGCGCGAACGTTCAACGATCACGGGCGACGTACGCGTTATGCGCCACGGCCTGCTTGCCACCGTGTTCTTCGTTTTAGAGGGCGCGGGCGCCGAGGGCAAGTATGCGCTGCAAGACGTGGCGAGCGGCACGGTGACGCCGCAAGGCACGCTCACGCTTGCGCGCCTCGACCCCGGATCATTCGTCCCACCGCCGCGCCACCCGCTCGGCGCGCGCGGTCAGTTCGCGAACGACGAAGGCCAACTGTCTCTCGCGTTTGAAGTCATGGAGACGAAGGTCAACGACGGCTACAGCGGTCAGGGAAAACTGGAAGCCACGGCCACCGCTCCGCCCCCGAAAAAGCGAGCCGTTGCCGGCGACGACCCCATGTAAACGCGCCGCCCAAACCGGCCGTGCCACCCCGGAAACCGTAGAAGCAGTTTGTGGCAGCCCCCTCAGGTGCGATAGACAACAGCCCGGCGGTATATCGCCGGGCTATTGTCTATCCTACCTGTAGGGACTTTTTAACCGCTTCTCGCCCGCAAAAGACTAACGCGGCGCGCGGTTCGTCGTGCTAAACTCGGCGACGTAAACTTTTCCCGTGCAACTTTAGTTTCAAATTTCCGGCCTGACATTTTCAACTGAACCTGTGGACTCGAACACCTTCCTCGTCATCGCCATCATCGCCATCGCCGCGCAGAGTTTGCTGCTGTTCCTCGCGTTGTTCGAGCCGGGTCTGGGTTACAAGATCACGCAACCCGCCTCTTGCCATCCCGGCTCGCCCGAGTTTCTGCGCATACTCGAAGCCCTCACCGACGCGCAGGTTACGCGCCACAGTTCGATTGAGGTTCTCACCAACGGCGAGAATTACTACGAAGCCGAACTCGCCGCCATGCGCCGTGCCGAGCACAACATCAACATCGAGGCATACATTTTCAAGCGGGGGCGCGTGGCCGACGAATTCATTGAGGTCTTGACCGAGCGCGCCCGCGCCGGGGTGCGCGTCAACCTCGTGCTCGACGCCATCGGCAACTTCACCTCGTGGGACAGCTACTTCAAAAACTTGCGCGCGGCGGGCGGGCGCGTCTGCTGGTATCACCCGTTCCGCTGGTACACGTTGCCGCGTATCAATAACCGCACACACCGCGAACTCTTCATCGTCGATGGGCGCGTCGCCTTCGTCGGCGGCGCGGGCGTCGCCGACCACTGGCGTTACCCCGTCAAAGACCACCCGCGCTGGCGCGACACGATGTTCCGCGTCGAAGGCGACGCGGTCGCGAATTTACAGGCGACGTTCGCGGAGAACTGGCTCGAAGCGTCGGGCGAGATACTGGCGGGCATGGAATATTTCCCGACCTGCGAAATGAAAAGCTCGACGCCGTCGCTCGTCGTCAACAGTTCGCCCTCCGCCGGACGCTCGACGCGCGCGCGCATACTTTTTCAGATGCTTCTCGCATCCGCGCAAAAGAGAATCCTCATCACGACCCCCTATTTTCTGCCCGACCGCAGCGCGCGCGCCGAAATGGTGCGCGCTATTCGTGAGCGCGGCGTCGAGATTCGGATCGTCGTTCCCGGCGTAAAGAGCGACCATGCGATCACACGCAATTCGAGCCGCCGCCTCTACGGGGATTTGCTGGATGCGGGCGCGAAGATTTACGAGTACACCCCGACGATGATGCACGCCAAGACCCTCGTCGTTGACGGCCTGTGGAGCGTTGTCGGCTCGACCAACTTCGACAACCGCTCCTTCGGACTCAACGACGAAGTGAACCTCGCCGCCTGCGATGAAAGTTTGGCCGCGCGCATCACGGAAGATTTCGAGCGCGACTGCGCCGAGAGCGCGCCCGTCTCCTATGAAGAATGGCGACGCCGCTCCATCTTCGAGCGCGCCCACGAACTGTTCGGCATGCTTCTGGAGAGACAACAATAAAACCTTGTCAGTTGTCCGTGGTCAGTTGTCAGTTGTTTTGTGATTCATACGTTAGTTACTGAAGATTCAACTGAACAACTGACTACGGACAGCTGACAGCTTTTCCATGCTCCGCATCGTCACTTACAACGTGCATAAATGCCGTGGCCTCGACCGGCGCGTGCGCCCGGCGCGCATCGCCTCGGTGTTGCGCGAACTCGACGCCGACATCATCGCGCTGCAAGAGGTGTTGAGCGTGGGCGGCGCGGCGCGCGAAATGGATCAGGCGCGATTCATCGCCGAAGAACTCGGCTATGATTACTACATCGGCGAGAACCGACGGCTCAGCGGCGGCGCATACGGCAACGTCATCCTGAGCCGCCTGCCGTGGCGACACGTGCATAACTACGACATCACCTGGCGCGGGCGCGAGCGGCGCGGCTGCCTGCGCGTGGACATCGAGACGGGCGGCGGCACAACGGCGACGACGGCGACAACCGGACAACTCATCCACCTTTTCAACGTGCATCTCGGCACGGCCTACATCGAGCGTCGTCATCAGGCGCGCCAACTCGTCGGCGACAGGATACTCGGCAACGCGGAACTCTCGGGCGCGCGCGTCGTCCTCGGCGACTTCAACGAATGGACTAAAGGACTGGCGACGCGCCTCCTGACCGAGCACCTCCAGAGCGCAGACCTGCGCACGCACCTGCGCAGCCCGCGCACCTATCCCGGCGCGCTGCCGCTCGTCCACCTCGACCACATCTACTTCGACCCCGCGCTCGAACTTCAACAGTTAACCCTGCACAAAAGCCTCACCGCGCTCGTCGCCTCAGACCACCTGCCGCTCGTCGCAGACTTCCGCGTGCGCGTGTAGGTAAAACCCCGAACGCGTTTATAGCGATATGCGAACGGCTGGAGAAAACAGCTTTTGAATATTGCTCAGGAAAGTTTCGCGCTCTTGCGTCGCGGGGCGCGTTTCTTTGCGGTGGCGGCGGGTTTCGCTTGCGGCGCGGGCGGCGTCGAATGGTTGTTGGAGGTGTAGCGGCGCGCGGCTTCGTCGCTGATGATGCAGAGGCCGTGAACCTTGCCGGCGCGCAGGCGGCTGACCAGCCCCGCGGCATCTTCGTAATTCACGCCCGACGCCTCGCAGCCGCGCTCGCTCACGACCGACCAGCGTGGTTCTCGCAATTCACTCATCCGAATCTCTTGATGTCTAAAGTTGATTGAAGCTGCCGGGAGTTTAATGGAAGGCGGCGCGGAAAGCCAAACCGGGGCGCGAGAGCGCGGCGCGCGGCGCGGCGAGGACAATTTGACTTTGCCGCGCAAATACAATAGAAACCACGCCGCACGACCAGCACATCCCCGTGCGGCGACCTCTCTCGCGCGCCTTCGGGAAAACTTCGGAGCGTTCAAATGTTCAGAGAATTCAGAGAATTCATCAAACGCGGCAACGTCGTAGACCTCGCCGTCGCCGTCATCATCGCTGCGGCCTTCGGCAAGATCATCACGACGCTCGTTGACGGCGTGATCATGCCGCCCATCGGTCTGTTGCTCGGCGGCGTCGATTTCTCCGGTCTCTTCGTCAACCTCTCGGACAAAGCGCGCCCGCCGAGCCTCGCCGCCGCGCGTGCCGAAGGCGTCCCCGTCATCGCTTACGGCCAATTGATCAACGACATCATCACCTTCCTCATCGTCGCCTTCGTCGTCTTTCTCATCGTCCGCTACGTCAACCACCTCAAGAGCAGACAGGCGACCGACGCCGCCCCGACGACCAGAGACTGCCCGCATTGTCTCTCGACCATCCCGCTTAAAGCCACGCGCTGCTCGGGATGCTGCGCCGACCTGGAGGCGGTTTAGGCGTCTGCGGCGCAGCGGATTCCGGCGAAGGCGATGCGGAAGTGGCGGCGGAAGAAGTTGCGGAAAGAGGTGCGGAGCAGCGAAGGGTGCGTCGCCCACGAGCCGCCCTTGAGGACGCGGTGGTCGCCGTCGAACCACACCTCGGAATATTCCGGGTAGGGGTAGGCTTTGAAGCCCTCGTAACCGGCGAACGGATCGCTCGTCCATTCCCAGACGTTGCCCGTCATATCGAGACAACCGTAGGGGCTTGCGCCCGCCGGGTGCGCAGTGACCGGGGTCGTGTCCCAGTGGCGCAGATCGAAATTGCCGTGCGCGGGCGCGGGCGCATCGTCGCCCCACGCGTAGAGGCGTTTGCGCCCCGCCGCCGCGTCCCAAGATGCGGCCTTCTCCCACTCGGCCTCCGTCGGCAGACGCTTACCGGCGAAGCGCGCGTAGGCCGCCGCCTCGTGCCAACTCACGCCCGAGACCGGGTGCTCGGCCTTGAGCGCGCCCTCTTCAAACATCGTGCGCACGCTCCAACGCCGCGCCGCCGCCGTGGTGTCGCCTGCAAAACCCTGCGGCTTCCAGTAGAGCGGGTGCGTCCAGTTCTCCCGCTCGCGCCACTCCCAGCCCTCCGCGTCCCACCATTCGCGCCGCTCGTAGCCGCCCTCCGCGATGAACTGCGCGTACTCTTCGTTGGTCGTCAACAGCCGGTCGATTTTGAAAGCGGGCAGCGAGACGGTGTGCGCGGGCAGTTCGTTGTCGTAGACGAACAAACGCCACGGCGCGCCCGACACGAACTCGCCCGCCGGAACGCTCACCATGTCGCGCTCGGCGTGTGCCAACGGCGGCGGCGACGCGAGCGCGCCGACCTGAGATAGAGCCGACTCCGGCGCATCGCCCGCCTCTCGCGCATCAATCGTCGTCGCATCGTGCGAGCCGTCGGCGACAGCCGCGCGCCTTTTCTTCGCGGGGTCGAGCATGTGCAGGAGGTAGGCGAGCGTCTCCTGATGCTGCCGTTCGTGTTCGAGGACGAGTTTGAAGATGTAGCCGTCGCGCAGGAGGAGCGGCGTCGAAGCGGCGTCGTCGAGCCGCGCGTCTTCAAGATAGCGGAGCGTCGCGCTTCTGACGCGCGACAGGTAGAGTTCCATCTCGCGCCGCGCGGGGAGATTTTTCGAGTTTTCGCGCGGGGTGGCAATGGGGTCGAAGATGCGTTCGTAGCGCGCATCGGGCGCATCGTCGCCCTTCACTTTTTGCAGAATCCAGTAGGCCTCGAAGACGCCGATGTGCGCCAGATGCCAGATGACGGGGCGGAAGCCGCCGCCGGGACTCTCGTGTAAATCCGCTTCGCGCGTCGCCGTGTCGAATAATCTCAAAGTGACGGCGCGCGTCTCCTCCAGCATCTCCGCGATCTGTGCGGCCTGTTCGCTCATAAGAAAAGTTTCAGGTTTCAGGTTTCAGGTTTCAAGTTACAGAACGAAGAACCCGCCAGTCCTGAAACTTGAAACCTGAAACCTGAAACTCCCTCTCTCCGCTGTTAGTTGACAGTGAACTTTGACGAGTTATGATAGCATGCGAAAACCACGAGCAAGGGCCGAAGCGTGTCAACAAACCGGAGAGGATGCCCTTTGCGGCGAATCCGCGCACCCGAAACGCGTAGTTGAAGAAACCATAAGACGATGACGCCCACTGCTGCTGCCGACGACCCGCACGCCGCCCCGGCGCGCCTGCGCCTTCACAGGCTCGATACCGCCGACGCCCGCGCCGCCTTCGCCCGCGACACCGCGCACGGCCTCAACGCCTCGCCGAAACAACTCTTTCCCAAATACTTTTACGACGAACTCGGCAGCGAACTCTTCGATGCCATCTGCCTCGTGCCGGAGTATTACCTGACGCGCGCCGAAAACGAAATCCTCGCGCGCCATGCCGTCGAGATCATCGCCGCCGCCACGGCGCCGGACGATGCGCCGCTCTCGCTCCTTGAGTTGGGAAGCGGCAGCGCGACGAAGACGCGCCGTCTCATCGAAGCCCTGTTGAAACGCCAGGCCGATTTGCTCTATCTCCCCGTCGACATCTCCGCGTCCGCGCTCGAAGCGAGCGCAGACATCCTGCTCCAAACTTACCCCGCGCTTCGCATAGAGGCTTACGCCAGCGATTACGACACGGCGCTCGCGCGACTCGGCGGCGAGCGCGACGGGCGCGACGAACGCCTCCTCGCGCTCTTTCTCGGCTCGAACATCGGCAACTTCGACCGCGACGACGCCGCGCGGTTTTTGCTCTCGCTGCGCGGCGTGCTTCGTGCGGGCGACGCGCTCCTGCTCGGCGCCGACTTGAAGAAAGACCGCGCGACGCTGGAAGCCGCTTACGACGACGCGCTCGGCATCACCGCCGCCTTCAACCTCAATCAACTCGTGCGCCTCAACCGCGAGTTCGACGCAGACTTCGACGTGCGCGCCTTCCGCCACGTCGCCTTTTATAACGAGGATGCGGGGCGCGTCGAAATTTACATCGAGAGCAGGCGCGAGCAGGTCGTCCGCCTGCCCGCGCTCGACATGCAGATCAGTTTCGCCGCCGCCGAACGCATCCACACGGAGAACTCCTACAAGTATGACCGCGAGGAACTCGACGCGCTTGCCGCGCGCACAGGCTTCGCATGCACGCGGCGTTGGACGGACGCGGCGGGTCGTTTCAGCAGCAATCTCTTCGTCGCCCGCGAGTAAAGATAGCGTTTCGCCTATGACCCACGACCAACTCAGCGAAGACGCGGCGAGCGGTTGCCCGCCGGACGATCCTTCCGCCGGGCAGCCCGTCGAACCCGCGCAGATGCACGCCCGCTCTCGCTTCCCGCTCCTGACCGACCGCATCGGCGAGGCTTCCGCTCCGCTCTTCGAGGATAATTTGCGGCGCGGCGCGAAGCCCGTCGCGCAGTGGATGTGCGGCATCGAGTTTGAACTCTTCGGATACGACGCCTGCGACCGCGACGACCCGGCGCGCCTGAGCCCGGCACAGGTGCAGGGCGTGCTCGCGGGCTTCGCCCCTTCGTCCGATGATCTCGTCTACGAGGGGCGCACCATCGTCGAGGCCAACGCCGGGCAGATGAATCGCCTGACGGTCGAACCGGGCGGGCAGATCGAGTTCTCCGGTGCGCCGCAACGCAAGTTGTCCGATGTCGAAAGCGAGGTCAAACGCTATCTCGCGCGCCTGCACGAGATCGCCGAAGCGGAGCGTTTCGTCTTTCTCGCCGTCGGCTTCGATCCGCTCCGCGCGCTTGATGAGCAACGATGGTTTCCCAAGCTGCGCTACGACGTGATGCGTCCCTACCTCGCCACGCGCGGCGCGCGAGCGTGGGACATGATGACGCGCACCTGCTCCGTGCAAGCCAATCTCGACTACGGCGCGGAAGACGACCTCGCGCGGAAGTTTCTCGTCGGCAACCGCCTCGCGCCAATCGCGACGGCCATCTTCGCCAACTCACCTTTTGAAGGGGGGCGTCTCTCCGGCTACAAGTCCACGCGCGCCGCCGCGTGGCTCGCGACCGACGCCGACCGCACAGGCATCTCGCCGCCAGCACTGAGCGAACAGTCTTTCTCGCCCGCCTCTTTCATCGCCTACGCGCTCGACGTGCCCATGATCTTCGCGCAGCGCGGCGGGAGCTATACCGATGCCCCGGCGGGCGTGAAATTCCGCGACTTCCTCGCGCGCGGGGCGGGCGCGCTCTCGCCAGTCTTCGGCGACTGGGCGGATCATCTCACCACCATCTTCACCGACGCCCGACTCAAACAGCATATCGAACTGCGCAGCGCGGATTGCGGTTCGCTCGCCCACGCGCTCGCCTTTCAAGCCTACTGGAAAGGCCTGCTCTACTGTCCCGAGGCGCTATCGCACGCCCTCTCGCTCGCGCCCCGCCTGAACGGCCGGGAAGCGCTCGAACTCCGCGCCGCGGTCGCACGCGACGCGCTCGCCGCCCGCGCCGCAGGGGTTGACGTGCTCGCGCTGGCGAAAGAATCAATCGCGCTCTCAGTCGAAGGCTTGCGCCGCGTCGCCCCGGAAGAGTTGCCCTACCTCGACGTGCTGCGCGAGCAGGTCGTCACGGACGAACTTTCACCGGCGGACATTCTGCTTCGCAACTGGCACGGCTCGTGGCACGCCTCGATGCCGCGCGTCTTTGAATACCTGCGCATCGCCTGAAAACGCGGAGACCGAATTCTTATGCAAACCGAACACTTTGAACAGTCCCTGTTTCTGGCGGCGCGTCTCGTGGAAAACTCCGCGCACGACGACGCCATCGTCGTCCTGCGTCCACTGATCGAATGTGAACTCGACTTTTTCCAAAAGATGATCGTGTGCGTCAACTTGGCGATCATCTTCGGGATGAAGGGGCAGGACTCGGACGCGCTGGCATGGTACGACCGTGCAATCGGCTACGAGCGCCCGCACGGGCGATACTTCGCCGCCGAGCGCAAAGCCGCTTTTCTCGCCGAGAAAGGCTGGACGGCCGAAAGCCTCTCGATGTACGAGAAGTTGCTCTACGAGCCTTCGCTGACGGGCGAAGATGAAGAACGCATCAGGCAAAACATCTCGATCTTAAAACAATCCTCCGCTTGAAAATGTTCGCGGCGACGCCCGCCCTTCGCTGATGACAAACTCCCCGCGTTCTCTTCCGAGCACGGGCGTCGGAGCAGCGATAAACAATGTAGCCCCGTCAGAGGTGACGGATAGAAGCCCCGGCAGGGGCGACAGACAGTAGCCCACGGCGCAAGCCGTCGGGATAGCCGCCACAGGATGAGAGAAGCCCCGGCAGGGGCGAAAGAACTTCGAGGTTGAATCTCTTTCGCCCCTGCCGGGGCTTCTCTATTGTATCTACCGCGCACCCACGTCTTGCGCCGTGGGTTACAACTATTACGCCCCTGACGGGGCTGCAAGAACGCGCATCCGCTTATATCGAACTCACGTTATTAACCGTCGCGGCGCGTTCTGCGCCACCGCCCGGCCGCGCTCGCGCTAGTTCTTTTTGACGAGCGTAATGCGGAAAGGTTCGTTGAGGCTGTCGGCCGGGACGTTTATCTTTTGCGTCTCGTAGCCTTTGGCTTTGACGGTCAACTTGAGGCTGCCCATGTGCAGCGGCGGCAGCACGGAGACGCCGCGCGCATCCGACATGTTCCAGGACTCGCAGAAGTAGCCGTCCGAGCGCTCGGATTCGAGTTTGAGCGACGCGCCGCGCACGGGATTTCCTGCCTGGTCGAAGACACGCGCATCGAGCCGTCCGATGCCGTTCGGCTGGGACGGCGCTCTGCCCATGTTGGGAATGTCGCTCTGGTTGGACGACGCGTTGGCCGCATCCTGCGCCGCGGCGACGCTGAAAGTGGCGATGATGATAAGGGTAGCGAGAAACAATTTGCGCATCTCTGGTAAAATCTCCTGAACTTTGAGTGAAATTTATTGAGGGTCAGGGGCGTCAAGCGCGAGCAACAACTTCCGACGGGTGTGTGGCCCTGTCAATTCTCCCGGCCACGAACGATTATATGGACAATCGCCGGAATTGGAAAGAAGAAACTGTCCGGGGCTTTTAACGTTTAATTAAAACACGAGGTGCTGAGGCCATGACGTGGATCGATTTACTGATCTTGTTGCTGGTGGCGGGCGTGTGCGGCGCGCTCGGGCAGGCGATCAGCGGTTTTTCGCGCGGCGGCTGTCTCGTCTCAATCGCGCTCGGTTTCATCGGCGCGATTCTCGGGATGTGGCTGGCGCGGCAGTTGGGGCTGCCGGAATTGCTGATGGTGCCCGTCGGGGGCAAGAGTTTCCCGGTCGTCTGGTCAATCATCGGCGCGGCGCTGTTCGTCGCCGTCATCAGCCTTATCACGCGCGGCCGACGAGGGTGAAGGAATTGATTCATTGATTCATCGGTTCATTGATTCAATATTTCTATTTCCTCATTGAATCAATGAACCGATGAATCAATGAACCGATTCTTTAGTGATTGATTTGTAACCGGCGCGCGCTAAGGTGTCCGCTCGCAAAACTCCGTTCCAAAGGATTTTCCATTTTTCGTATGACTTCCGCTCCGACGACACCCGATGCGGCGAAGGCGAGCGACGCCCCCGACCTCAAATATTTTCGCGAGCGTTACCCTTTGACGGTGGCGAACTTCGGCGCGCTCGGCGAGCGCGAGAATTACCTGCGGCGCATCTGGCTCGCGGAGGCGCGCTGGCGCGAGACCGTGGAGAACCAGCAGCAGCGCGCGGCGCGTGAAGCGGTCGTGCGCGGCGCGCCGCCCGCCGGTCTCGCGGTCGAGGGCGAGTTTGAGATCATTTACGCGGGCGGCGCGCTCGGTCTGCTCCACGCGGCCGTCCTCGGGTCGCGTTTCAAACGGCGTGTGATGGTTTTCGACGCCGGGACGGTCGGGCGCGGGGGCAGTGGGCGCACATGGAATTTGTGCGACGAGGAACTCGCGGAGTTTGTGCGCGCCGGGCTGTTTACGAAGGCGGAGATCGAGGCGTCAGTGGTGAACCGTTACCGCTCGGGCTTCGTCAAGTTTCACGACGCGGCTTCACGCGTCAAAACTCCGCCGCTTTTGATGGAGAATGTGCTCGACGCGGCCGTCGATGCGGACAAGCTGCTGGGGCTGGCGGCCGCGAAAATCCGCGCCCGCGAGGCAGAAGGCTGCGCGCTCTTTGAGAATTTGCGTTTCGTGCGCGCCTACGTGGAAGCGGATCGCGTGTGCATCGAAACGGAAGACGCGAACGGCGACGCCTTGAGGGGCGGGGCGCGGAGGAGGCGTCTGTTCGCGGCGCGGCTTTTCGTTGACGCGACCGGGGTGCATTCGCCCGTGGCGCGGCAGTTCGACGGCGGTCGCGCCTTCACACACGTCGCGCCCTCGGTCGGCACGGTGGCGCGCGGGTTCGCGCGCGGCGAGGGGGCGGACAAAGTTGATTTCAACGTCGGCGAGATTCTGGTGAGCACCGAGGACGCGCGCGACCACAGGCAACTGATCTGGGACGGCTTCGCGGGCGCGCGTGCGCGCGACGAGTATGCGACGCGCCTCTTTTTTTACGATGCCGTCGATTCGCCCGCCGACAAGTCTTTGCTCGCGCTCTTCGAGCATTACTTCGAGGGACTGCCGCGTTACAAGCGTGCGGGCGCGCAGTGGCGCGTCGGGCGGCCGCTGTTCGGATACGCGCCGGGCGTGACGAGGCGCGGCTGGCCGAAGACGCGCCCGCGCATGGCCGAAGACCGCGTGATGCTCGTGGGCGACGCGGCGGGCGTCATCAGCCCGCTCGCCTTTCCCGGCGCGGACGTGCGCGGGTTGCGGCGGCTCACGCACCTGACCGACCTCGCGCTCGCCGCCGACCTGCTCGACGCACGAGCGCTCTCAGAGATCAACGCGCCCGCGCCGCGCGTGTCGCAAATGTCCGGCCTCGCCGAATTTTTGCGTCCCGCGCCGCAGGGTCAGCCCGCGAACGTCAACGAGACGCTGAACGCCGTGATGGCCGCGCTGCACGGGTTGGACGTGCGCGTGCGCCGCGAACTCTTTCAGGATCGCATGTCGTTCGACGCGCTCAAGAGCCTCCTCGGGCGCACGGCCAAACTCTACCCGCGCATCTTCCAGCGCGTGCGCGAACACCTCGGCGCGCGCGGCACGTTCTGGTGGCTCGCCAACATCGCCGAGGCCGCCTTCAGCGAACAGCGCGCGCGCGTGGCGCACCGAGGCGAGATCAACGACAGCGACGGCGCGCCCGCGAAAGAGTTTGCGCGCTATGTTGCCCTCTACCGGAAAGACCGAGAGGCGGGCGCGCCCGATTAGGACGCAAACCCGCCTCTCTTTTTTCGGCGCGAGCGTGGGGGCGGCTCCGTGAAGCGAGCCGCCCCCGTTCTCGCGTCATTTATAGGTGATGGTGATTTTGGAGTTCTTGGTTAGGGGGATCACCGGGCCTGCATCGATCTGCAAACTGATCAGATTCACGTTGCCGTTCTTGAAATCTTTCCCGTTGTCGCGCGCCGCCTGTTCGGTGAAGTTCGGCGGGACGACGATGCTCACCGAGCCGCCGCCCTGAATGATGATGGGAGGATCACTTTCGACTACCAGTGGATTCTGGACGCTCATGTTCATTCTCCTTTACAGTTGAGGTCTGTTGAGGTTTGCGGTGTGAGGTGCAATAAAACTTTGCGCTTCACGCCGCCACGATTGACGAATAAGGATTGGGCGCGGGGGTTTCGTGCATGCAACACGCCTGATCCTCCGCGCCTGTTCGTCTGTGGCGGCTCGCGTTGTGCCGGTTCAGCCGGAAGTCCCGGAGCCACCCTGAATAATGATCGGGGGGTCGGTTTCGGATGCCGCGGTATCGGACGAATCAGCCGCCGACGACGCGCTGCTGCTGAGGTCGTCCGTTGTCTCTTCTTCAGTCTCCTGATCCTGCGGTATGTTCTCGTTGTCGCTCATCTACGTATTTCCTTTCAAGATGTACTTAACTTAGGAAACAAGTTTACCGGACGCCGGCGATTAACTCGCCGAGTTGCGCGCGGCAGACTTGCACGTCCGGTCTTGCCTGATAGAAATTGAAAACTTCCATCCCCCATTTCTGTTGGAGTTCCGCAAGCAAATTGGTCACGCGGGACGCGTAATCGCGTGCCGCCCCCGGATTGCCCGCCTGATTGCTGGCGCGCGCCGCGACCAGAGACGCGCGCCACTCCGAAACTTTTTGTCCCGAGCGGGCGAAAATGGGCTGCACTTCCTGTGCGTTGGCGAGGGCCGCGGCCGCTTGGCCGCCTTCGAGCAGGGCTTCGGCGAGCGCGAGTTGGGCGTTGGAGATGAGCCACGGGTCGCCCATCTCTCTCGCGCCCGCGAGGGCTTCTTTGCACGTCTCGATACCGGCGGCGCGCGCCCCGGAAAAAGTTTGCGCCAGCCCCAGAACGCGTCGCGCTTCGATGGAGGTCATTTTGTTTTGCGCGCCCGCCGCCGCCAGAGCCTGCTCGGCTTTAGTTTTGGCGTCGGCGAAGTTTCGCCGGCTCAAAGCCATGTCCGCCTGACCCTGATAGATAAACGCCAGTAGCTCTTTATTCTTACCGCCCGGCTTTTCGGCGACGACGAGCGCCTGCTCGAACATCGAACGCGCCTCGTCGTACCTGCCGAGCGGCCAGAGCACTTCGCCGCGATTGCACAGGCCGTAGCCGCTGCGCAGTTCGTTGTTGAGAGACTTGTCGATCTTGTAACTCTCATCGAAATGCTGGAGCGCCTCCAGATACTTGTCCTGCTGGAGAAGCACGTTGCCGATCTCGGAACGCGCCACGGCCGCCAGCGAGCGGTCGGCCATCTGTTCGGCCAGTTTGAGAGTCTGCTCAAACGCGCTCAGAGCTTCCTCGTAGTTGCCTTTCTGACGTTTGGCGCGTCCGAGCAGGGCGTTCGCCTGCGCCTCCTCTTTCCGGTAGCCGCCCGAGCTATAGAATTCGAGCGCCTGCTGGAGATAACGGATGCCCTCGTCGGTGTTGCCCTGCTGCAAGCGCAGGCTGCCGAGGTTGCCGTTCGCTTTGGCCGCGTGACGTGAAGCGTTGCTGCGCTGCGCAAACATCAACCCCTGCTTCAAGTACTTTTCGGCCTCGGCGTAATTGCCCTGACCGAGAAAGGTGTTGCCGAGGTCTACGAGCGCGAGCGCGATGAGATTCTCCATGCCGTTTGCGCGCGCCAGTTCGACCGCCTCGCTCGCGTAGGCTTGCGCGCCTTCCGGGTTGTTCTTATTCGTGGCGACCGCGCTCAACTGCAAAAGCGTGTTGATGCGCTGCGACAGGTTGCCGCCCGCCTTCGCCATGTCGAGCGCTTCCTGCAACTGCGCGTGCGCCTCGTCGAGTTTGCCGACGGTGCGCGAGAGATAGCCGCGACGGTAGAGCACTTCGGTCTGGCCTTCGGTGTTGGCGTATTCCTTGTAAATCTGTTCGGCCTTGTCGAAGGCCGAGATGGCGCTTGCGGGATTCGACTGGCGCGTGGCGAGAATGCCGATGCGCAGGTAGGCCGTCGCGTTCTTCGGATCGCGGTTCGTCGCCTCGAAGTAACTTTCAATCGCTTCTTTGAGCTGATCCGTTCTCTCGTAGGCGCGGCCGAGGTCAACATACACGTCGGCGCGGCCGGGCATCTGGCGCGCGATCTGCTGGTACGAGCCGACGGCGCGCGTGAAGTTGCGCGAGACGGTCGCGCGGATCGCTTCGAGGCGCAGGGCATCCACTTGCGAGAGGGCGTCGCTTTCGGCGGCGTGCGAAGAGGCGCGCAGCATCGAATCACGCGCGCCGTCCGCGTCGTCGAGTTCGGTCAAAGCCTCTGCCAATCGCGCGTGCGCCAGCACGAATTTATCGTCGAGCGTGGTGGCTTGCAGCAAACGGCGGCTCGCCTGGTAGTAAGCGCCCTCGCGCAGCAAATTCGTGCCTAACTCGTAGGCGGCTTTCGCCTCTTCGGAGGGTTCGTGCGGCTTGTGGCGCAACAGCCAACTCGCGCCCCACGCAAAGCCCGCGAGGACGGCGATGCCGACGAGGACGGCCGCAATGGAAAGGCGCGGGCGGCGCAGGTTGTCCGAGAGCGTCGTGAGCGAAGTGGCGCGGTGCGCGTTGGTGCGGCTCCCGCCGGGCACGAACGAGATCATGGTCGGCGTGCGCGTATCGTCCAACTCGGAGAAATGAAAACTGAGCGCGCGCAAATCCGCGACCAATTCCTCGGCCTTCTGGTAACGATCTTCGGGTTGCTTGGCGAGAGCTTTCAGGGTTACGCGGTCGAGTTCGGGGGGGACGAGCCGGTTGAATTGCGATGGCGGGGGCGGTGTGACGTGGAGCACCTGCCCCGCGATCTCCGCGACGGTCGCGCCGGAGAAGGCCGGGCGTCCCGTGATGCTCTCGTAGAGCAGCGCGCCGAGACTGAAAATGTCGCTGCGCCCATCGACGGGGGCGGCCTTCGCCTGTTCGGGCGAAAGATAGAGCGGCGTGCCGAGCATTACGTCGCTACGCGTTTTAATGCCCGCCAGCGTCACGCCGTTCTGGTCGATTTCCGCCTCTTCGTTGATGAGCTTCGCCAGCCCGAAGTCGAGCACTTTCACCTCGCCGCGCTCGTCGATGATAACGTTCGAGGGTTTGACATCGCGGTGGATGATGCCGCGACGGTGCGCTTCGGAAAGCGCCTCGGCCACGTCCGCGATGATCTCGATGGCGCGCGCAAGCGACAACTCTCCGGCGCGCATCAAGTCGCCGAGTTCGCGCCCGTTGACGAGTTCCATGACGATGAAAGGCCGGCCGTCGGCCGTCTCGCCGTAGTCGAAAAGCGTGGCGATGTGGGCGTGGCTGAGCGCGGAGATGGAGCGGGCTTCGCGCAGGAAACGCGCGTGGTGGCTGTGGCTGTCGTGCGCGGCGGAAGGGATTTTGATGGCGACGCGCCTGCCGAGCCGCGTGTCTTCCGCTTCATAGACCACCCCCATCCCGCCCTCTCCGATCTGTTCCAGAATGCGGTAATGGGAAATAGTCTGCCCGATCATATTATGCGGATTCCTTATAGCCCCGATAAGCGTAGCTTGGATGGCGTGATAAACAGCGAGCCGCATGCCCACGGCGGCAACTTGGCATGACTCAGAAGAACTCGCCTGTTCGTCTGCGGACATTCTGCGACAAAGCACCTAGCATTTCAAGAGCAAAATCATGCGCGGCGGCGCGCCCGGCATCGTGTTCGAGTCGCGGTGCGCGCACGCGCCCGTGCTCTCACGCGCCGCGAACGTTTTCCGCTTCTTGCGCGCGGGTTTTCCCCGTCGCGCGCGGCCGAACTTATCTCTTGCGCTCGGCGGCGATTGCGTTCATACTTTTGCCCGCTCAAAGTTCCCGCTCTCGCGCATCTACGGTGATGTGCCTGCCCGCGACTGAAGTTAGGCGACGGCGTCCGGCCGGGGAGAGAGTGAGGTTAGGTTATCAATCTGTTGGAAGCCGCTCTCGTTAATGTCAGAGCATCGGGCGTGTTGTCGCCGCCGAGCCGTTTGCCGGAGACTTTTCCGAAGACTCCGCCGGCCTGGTCTGAAAGACGCCCGCGCTTCCTTCGACTTTTAAGGGAAAAAGATATGGGTACGAAACTTTACGTGGGGAACCTCTCTTTCCGCACCACGAGCGACGAACTGCGCGATCTGTTCTCGCAGGCGGGAGAGGTGGATTCGGCATCCGTCATCGAGGATCGCGAGACGGGTCGTTCGCGCGGCTTCGGCTTCGTCGAGATGACGACGCCGGAAGGCGCGGCGGCAGCCATCGAACAATTCAACGGCAAAGACCTCGGCGGCCGTGCCCTGACGGTCAACGAGGCCCGCCCGCGCGAGGATCGCGGAGGCGGTGGTGGCGGCGGTGGTCGCGGCGGCTATGGCGGCGGCGGTGGCGGCGGTCGCGGTGGCGGCGGCGGTTACGGCGGTGGCGGCGGCGGCTACGGCGGTGGCGGCGGTGGCCGCGACCGTGGCGGGAGCGGCGGCGGCGGCGACCGCGAACCCCGCTGGTAAAATCAGTCGGGAAAAGGGGAAGGGTTAAAGGGTAAAGGTAAAGAGCCGTTTAAGCTGCTCCACCTTTACCCTTTAACCCTTCCCCCTTTTCCCCTGTCTTCTATCGCCTCGCCACCGGCGTCAGTTTCAATTTCAGTCGCTCGCCCGCGCGCATCGCCTCCACTTCATACTCCACCCCGGCACGCATCTCGCCGAGCGCGTAAGTGTAATCGTAGACGTTGCGCACGTCGCGCCCGGCCAGTTTGACTATCACGTCGCCCGCCTTCAAACCGGCCTTCGCCGCCGGAGAGTCTTCGCGCACGGCGTCGAGTTTCAGGCCGTCGCCGTTGCCTTCGGCGTAGCTGGGGATCGTGCCGAGGTAGACGCGGAAGCCGGTGGAACGCCCGGCCGCCGCATCCGATTTGGCGACCGTGTAGGTCGGGCGCGCATCGCTTGCGTCCAAAGCGCGCACGATGTCTCCGACGAAAGAGACGATGCGGAGTTCGCCTTCGTAGTTGATGCGGTCGGCGGTGTCCGAAGGCTTGTGATAGTCCTCGTGCGTGCCCGTCCAGAAGAAAAGCACGGGCGTCTGTTTGGCGTAGAAAGATGCGTGGTCGCTCGGCCCGAAACCGTCTTCCGTCAAGGTCAAAGCGAAACGCCCGCCCGGCGTGACCGTCGCAACCGTCTCGCCGTTCGCGCCTATGACAACCGGGTAGCCTCCCCGCTCGCCCTGCTCCTTCGCCGAAGTCGCGCCCGCCGCCGCCGTCTTAACGTTAACGCGCAGGTCGCTATTGACCTTCTCGATCCATTGTTTCCACTCGGCCGACGTGCCGGTGCCGCCCACCATCAACTTGTTCTCCTTCATCCGTCCGATCATGTCGAGGTTGATCATCGCCACCGTCCGCGCGAGCGGCAGGGACGGATTCCTCACGTAATAGCTAGAACCGAGCAAGCCCTCCTCCTCGCCGCCGAACGCAATGAAGACCATCGTGCGGCGCACCGCCCTGCGCCCTTCGGCGAACGTGCGCGCGAGTTCGAGCAAGCCCGCCACCCCGGAAGCGTTATCATCCGCGCCGTGGTGAATCTCGCCCTCGCGCGACGCGAGACTGCCCTGCCCGCCGCGCCCGAGGTGATCGTAGTGCGCGCCGATGACGACGACTTCATTCTTCAACTTCGCGTCGGAGCCTTCGAGAATCCCGACGACGTTGGCCGCCGGGGCTTCGCGCCGCACGATCTCGGTCGCCAGCCGGAAGGCCGCGTTCCTCAGCATCTTCGAGTGATTGGCGCGCACGCCCCCCTGCCCCGTCTTTTCGCCGCCGCCCGCAGGCGCGCCCTGCGTTTTGTCGCTTAACTCCCTCTCCAGTTTCTCGAACGTCACGAGCGGCGCGGCCTCCGTCTCGACGACGCGCCGCGCCACCTGCCGCGAAACGACGACGACCGGAATCCCCGCATCGCCCGCAACGACGCTTTCATCGACGCGCAGGCGCGCGTTTTTTTCTTCCTTGAAATTCTCCTCGCGCGCGATGACGACGAGCGCGAGCGCGCCGTGGTCGCGCGCCGCAGCCGCTTTGAAGCGAAGGTCGGCGAAGCGCGCGAAGCGGCCGTGCGGGTTGTCGCCGTCCGGCGTGCCCGCGAAGGCGAGCGCGATGCGGCCGCGCGCGTCCACGCCCGCGTAGTCGTCATGTTGTAACTCGGCCGCGGTGATGCCATAGCCGACATAGGTGACGGGGCTGTCCGCCACGCGCGCGTTCGCGCTCCATGCGAGCGGCATCCAATCCTCGCCGATGCGCAGGTCGAGCGTCCGGGCGCGCGTGCTCGTCGCCAACTCGCCCCCGCGCGTCGTGAACGTCATCGCGTTCCCTTTGCCGAGTTCGACGCCGGAGACGTAAGGGAACTTCTGCATGTAGGCGGGCAGGCGTTCCTTCGTGCCCGCAGGCCATTTGACGCCGCCGCTTAAACCGTAGCGTTGAAACTCCAACGCGATGTACTGCGCCGCCTCGGTTGCGCCAGGCGTCCCCGTGCGCCTGCCCGCCAACTTGTCCGAGGCTAGATACTCGACGTGCGCGCGCAAACGTTCCAAGCTCACATCGCTTCGACTTGATCCGCCCCCCTGCTGCGCGAACGCGCTCGCCGCCATCACGGCGACCAGCAATAGTTGAAAAATTTTGCGTCTCATAAGTCTAAAACCCGTCCGTGGTCAGTTGTCAGTCGCATATGACTGCTAAGCGGCATCCTGAAGATGAACATCTCCAATTAAGAAAGAAGCAAAACAACGGACAACCGACCACGGACAACTGACAACTCTTTATTTCACCCAGTCGGCGATGAAGATGTTCGTGTCGCCGCGCGCCTTCGCGTTGCGGTTGGAGGCGAAGACAAGTTTCCTGCCGTCCGGCGTGAACATCGGGAAGCCGTCGAAAGTCTCTTCGTAGGTGATGCGCTCGAAGTTCGTCCCGTCCACGTCGATGGCGTAGAGGTCGAAGTTGCGCCGCTTGGGGTCGTTGACGTTCGAGGAGAAGATGATGCGCCTGCCGCCGGGGAAGAAGTAGGGCGCGAAACTGGCCGCGCCGAGTTTCGTCACCTGCCGCTTGTTCGTGCCGTCGGCGTTCATCACCCAGACCTCGAAGACGGTCGGCTCGATCAAATTCTCGCCGAGCTTCTGCCGGTAGCGCGCGATCTGTTCGGGCGTCTTCGGATGGTAGGAGCGATAGACGATCTGCTTGCCGTCGGCAGAGAAGAACGCGCCGCCGTCGTAGCCGAGTTCCGTCGTCAGACGCCGCACGTTGCCCCCGTTCGCATCCATCGTGTAAAGGTCCAAGTCGCCGTCGCGCATCGAGGTGAAGATGATGCGCTTGCCGTCGGGCGAGATGGTCGCCTCGGCGTCGTAGCCCGCTGTCGTCGTCAGCGCGCGCGGGTTCGAACCGTCGGCGTCGGCCGTGAAAATGTCATACGAAGGGTAGATCGCCCAGACGTAGCCCTTCGAGAAATCGGGATTGGGCGGGCAGTCGGGCGAGCCGAGATGCGTCGAGGCATAAAGGATGCGCTTCGGTTTTTTGGGGAAGATGTAGGAACAGGTCGTGCGCCCCCGGCCGGTTGAAACCATGCGCACGTCGGAGCCGTCGGCGCGCATCGTGTAGATCTGATCGCAGCCGCGCCCGTCGCGCTTCGACTGGAAGATGAGTTGCGTGCCGTCGCCGCTGAAATACGCCTCGGCGTTCTCGCCGCCAAACGTCAACTGGCGCACGTTGCGCAGGTGTTTCTCTGCGGCCAGCGTCACGCCGTCGCCGCCTGCGGCAGGATTCGGTGCGGGTCGCTGCGCCGATGGCTGAGCGAATGAAAAACTCGCGACCAGCGCGGCGCAGATTAAGAGCAAGGTAAAGAATAAGGAAAGTTTTTTCATGTACTGTGAGTTGAAAGATCGAGGGTTAGCGTTCGTCCGATTCGGTGAGCTACCAGATTTCGTTCAGTTGCAGGCGGAAGCCCGGCAGCACGGGGTCGCCCGCGACCGCCTCGGGATTCTCCAGCATCTCCGCCTCCTGACCGGGGCGATAGATATAAACTCTCCGCGCCGCCGGATCAATCAACCAGCCGAGCCGCGCACCGTTCTCCATATACTCGACCATCTTCGCTTGCAGGCGCGTTAACCGATCTGTCTTACTTCGCAACTCTATGACGAAGTCCGGACACAAAGGCGCGAACCGCTCGCGCTCTTCATCGCTCAACGCTTCATAGCGACGCCTCGTGATCCACGAAGCGTCCGGCGAGACCTTCGCGCCGTTCGGCAAGGTGAATCCCGCGGACGAATCGAAGCAGACGCCCGTGCCGTCTTGTCTCGCCCAAAGGTAAAGTTGGAAATTGAGTCCGGCGTTGCGTCGTCCGGTTTCCGTGTTGGTCGGCCCCATGACGATGAGTTCTCCATTGGCGGTCATCTCAAGGCGCAGGTCGCGGTTGTCCTGGCAGAGCTCTAAAAATCTCTCGTCCGTCAGGTCGAGCGCGCGCGCATTGATGGTTAGAGACGACGCTGTTTCGGTGATTATCTCAGTGGCGCTCATCAAGCCCTCACCTTCCGCCGAGCCGAACGCGATTCAGCCGTTCTTCCGCTCGAACTCCTTCATAAATTCGACCAATGTTTCGACGCCCTCGCGCGGGAAAGCGTTGTAGATCGAGGCACGCAGGCCGCCGACGGAGCGATGGCCTTTGAGGCCGTCAAGCCCGGCGGCGGTCGCTTCGCGGACGAACTGCTTTTCCAAATCTTCCGAAGGCAGGCGGAACGTGACGTTCATCAGCGAGCGCGATTCGGGCGCGGCGTGGCCGCGATAGAAGTCGCCCGCGTCGATAGCGTCGTAGAGCAGTTTGGCCTTCGCCTCGTTGTCGCGCTGCATCCCGGTGAGGCCGCCTTTGCCTTTGAGCCACTTGCAGACGAGGTTGAGGATGTAGATGCCCCACGTGTTCGGCGTGTTGTAGAGCGAATCGTTTTCGACGTGCGTGCGATAGTCGAGCATCGTGTGGAGGCCGGAAGGCGCGCGCGCCAGCAGGTCTTCGCGGATGATGACAACGGTCAGACCCGAAGGCCCCATGTTCTTCTGCGCGCCCGCGTAGATGAGCGCATACCGCTCCACCGGCTCGACGCGCGAGAGGATGTTCGACGATGCGTCGGAGACGAGCGGTGCGTCGCCCACGTCGGGCAGGTCTTTCCATTCGACGCCCTCAATCGTTTCGTTTGAAGTGAGATGAACGTAGGCCGCGTTCGGGGAGAGCTTCAGTTCGTGCTGCTCGGGCGTGCGCGAGTAGCGGCTGTCTTCGGTGCTCGCGGCGACGTTGATCGTCCCTGCGCGCTTCGCCTCTTTGAGAGCCTTCTTGCCCCAACTGCCCGTGATGATGTAATCGGCCGTCGCGCCTTCGGGCAGCAGGTTCATCGGGATCATCGAGAACTGCAAACTCGCGCCGCCCTGTAAAAACAGCACCTTGTAATTGTCGGGAATGCCCATTAACTCGCGCAAGCCCTGTTCGGCGCCGCCGATGATCTCGTCGAAAGTTTTCGAGCGGTGGCTGATCTCCATCACGGACATGCCGACGCCGGCGAGCGACATCATGTCGCGCTGCGCTTCTTCGAGGACGGGAACGGGGAGCACCGCCGGCCCCGCGCTGAAGTTGTAGATTCTCTCTGTCATGTTTCTCTTCCTGAAATGAATTTAGTCGGTCTTGATGTTCAAACCTGAACGCAGCGCCTTGCCCGCAATGCGCGTGACGAGCGAGCGCGGCACGAGGCGTTCGGCCTGCGTCTGCACGTAGTTGATCCAGCCGGAGATGATATGGCCTTTGCCCCGTTCGAGTCCACGCAGGGCGGTCGCAACCACATCTTCCGCCGTCTGGGCGACGCGAAAGGGCGGCTTCCGAACGCCCGCCGCGCTGAAGAAATTGGTCTCCGTCGCGCCGGGACAGAGCGCCATCACGTGTATGTTGTAAGCGCGATTTTCGTCCCACAACGCCTCGGTGAAGGAGAGCACGAAGGCTTTGGTGGCCGCGTAGGTCGCCATGTAGGGGACGGGTTGGAAGGCCGCGACGGAAGCGACGTTGATGATGTGGCCGCGCCGCCTTTTGCGCATCGGCGCGAGATAGAGATAGGTGAGTTCGACGAGCGACTTCACATTCAAATCGATCATGTTCAACTCGCGCTCCAGATCGAGCGAGAGGAGATCGCCCATCGAACCGAAGCCCGCGTTGTTGACGAGCGTATCGACTTCCAAACCGCGCCGCGCCGTCTCGTCAAACAAACGCCGCGCCGCCCCGACCTCCGTCAAGTCCAGCGCGACGGTCTGACAGTTGATGTTGTGCGCGCGGCCGAGTTCGTTGCAAAGCGCCGTCAACTTCTCGCCCGAACGCGCCACCAGCACGACGTTCTCGCCGCGCGCCGCGAGACGGCGCGCGAACACCTCGCCGATCCCGCTCGACGCGCCCGTGATGAGAGTGGTTTTCATAAAATGGCTATCAGCAATCAGTTTTCAGTAGACAGTTTTCAGTTTTCAGTTTCACGTGGCTGTCACACGAGTTGCCGAAGATGGCTTTTGAACAACTGAAAACCGGCTGCTGAAAACTGAAAACTGAAAACTGAAAACTAGTTACTGACTGTTGAGTCGTAACAGGTCGAGTTCGATGATGTCGGCGTTGTCGGCGCGCAGCCGGTCGAGCGTGGCGGCGTCGGGCGCGGCTTCGAGGTTGATGCGGGCGACGGCGGCCTCCGCGCCCTCGAAGACGATATTCTCCATCTCCTGCACGTTGATGCGTGCGGCGCGGATGGCGTCGAGGACTTGCGCGAGGACGCCGGGGCGGTCGCGGTGGCGCACGACGAGCAGGTGCGTCGCGGGCGTGCGCGCCGCGAGGTTCACGACGTTCGGCACT
>DASQMC010000079.1:0-71543 GCA_035645695.1 Pyrinomonadaceae bacterium | reverse complement strand
AACAGCGAGGCGAGGACGGGGTATCTTCTCAGTGGGTTCATGGCCTGTCTCCGGTAGTGAGTTGTTCTTAGACAGTCCAACTTCTACCACAGGCTGTGAACCCTTTCCTTATTCTCTTCTCAAAAGTGATAAGCGGTCAGGCGAGCATTTTATTGACGCCCGGAAGAAGGCGTGATAGTATCCGCCGCCATTCGAGTCGGTCGGGGGTGCCGGGTTTGAGAGAGAGGGCGCAAGCCGCCGCGCAAAACCTCAATTCCGGCGCATCACATCCCACGAACAATAGTCGCGCGAGCCTTCCCGTCGTTTCTCACACGTCTTGAGCCGGGAGAGAAGTAGAAAATCTAACCCGACCGCCAGCGCCCTTAACGACATTCCAGTCTCGCCCGTTTACTCACATTAGGAGAGACGCCTCTTGAGAAAATCCTTCATCGCCATTCTGCTGACATGTTTCGTCGGCGCGTCCGGTTCGGCCGTGCCGACGCCCGCGACGCAAAATACCGAATCGCCCGCCACGCGTGCTCTGGAACTCATCGGCCTGCAACGCTACGACGCCGCCATCAACCGCCTCGAACAGATACTCGAAACCAGACCCTCCGACGCGGAGGCGCTGACCTATCTGGCGACGGCGCAGATGTACCTGGATAAAGATTTTCTGAAGGCGCAGAAGGCGTTCGAGGAAGCGTTTCGCGCGGGCGGCGGCGCGTCCTTCTTCGTCAACCATTCCCACGAAAAACTCGGCGGGAGCGATCTGGCCGATTACTGTCGCGGCTGGCTGCACCTGCGCAAGAACAACGTGAGGTTTGTGCCCTCGGACGGCGATCATGGGTTCAGTCAGCCCTTTTCAGGCATCGCGGAGTTCCAGCCCAACCGCTGGAGGAAATCGCTCTTTCACATCAAGTACGCCGAGAAGAACCAGAACTTCCGCGGTCGCACCGGCGACGAAAGCGAAGCGCTGCTCGTCGTGGCATTGTTCAAAAAGTTCGCGCGCTGAACTTCCGCGCGTATTCGTCCTAACCATCCCTCACACAGTTCAAGGAGAACCATCTCATGAGACATACGCACGTCCCCCGCCTGCTGTCGTTGCTAATCGCCGGGTTGTTGTTAATGCCCGCCCCCATGTTCCGCGTGGCAGCGCAGGAGAAGGCGGCGGCGCCGCAGGCCGAAACGCCGGAGGAGAAAAAGCTGCGCGAGCGGCAGGAGAGTTTGAAGAAGAAGGAAGAGGAGCGCAAGGAAAAAGAGGTAAAGGTGCGCACGAAGGAGGCGAAGAAATATAACACCCTCCGGGAATTCGCGGAGGATCAGTATGCCAGCGACCCCGAATTCCGCGATCAGGTGGATGACACGTTCTATCAGGTGCAGGAGAGCCACACGCTGGAGGCTTACAGGGTCAACACCACGCACCCGAAGGAATACGTCTCGACCGACAAGGAGGGCGAGACCATCAAGATTCATCGCGCGCTCTACGACAACCCGCGCGTGCAGGAGTATATCAACCGGCTCGGCCAAACCATCGTCCCGGCCGACTCGGACAAATTGTATTCCTTCAAGATCATGGTCAACCCGATCCCGACGGCTTATACCCTCTCGACCGGCACGGTGCTGATCTCCACGGGTATGATCTCCCTGCTCGACAACGAAGCCCAGCTCGCCTATATCCTCGCGCACGAACTGGCGCACGTCCATAAGGATCACTGGCGGGTCAAAGTGATGATGCCGCTGGCCGAGGCGGAGTATAACGAGCGGCAGGAGAAGAAGCGCCAGCGTTGGAGCATGATCGGCGGGCTGTTGGCTGCGGGCGTCGTCGGGGCGGCAGGGGGCAGCGGGCGAAACACCGTGAACGCCTTTGAGGGCGGCACGCGGATCGGCTACCTGATCAGCAACGCCTACTCGAAAAACATGTCCACCGATTGGGCGAAAGCACAGGAGGACGAGGCCGACGATTTCGCCATGAAGGCGACCCTCAATCGCTCGTTCGACGTGCAGGAAGTGCCGCGCCTGTTCTCGGCGATGAACGAAGTCGTGCGTCGTGATAGTCGCGCACAGTTGGGCTTCCTCGGCGCGCGCGGCCGTCTGCGCGAGCGCACGGAATACTCGCAGAAACTTCTACAGGGGCCGTTGCAGGGGCAGTACCAGCAATTATTGAAGGAGGGTAAACTCGTGGGAACCGGCCCCGAGTTCAACATGATCCTGGCCGAACTCAAACGCGACAACGGGATCGAGTCTTTTTACTTCGACATGTTTGAAATGGCGCGGAAAAATTTGCAGCAGTCCGTGACCATTCGCGCGGACGATCCGCTCGCCGTCTATTATTACGGGCGCGTGATGAAACAGGTCGGCCGCACGAAAGAGGAATTGGATGCGGCGCAGCAAATGTTGCTCACGGCCGTTCGTCTCGACACGCGGCAGAACATCCCTGAGATTCAACTCCACCGCGCCATGATGCTGATGGACGGCAAAGAGCCTGCGGCGCAGAGCGAAGCCGTCGTCGCGCTGAAAAATTACATCCTCGCCTACCAGAAGAAGAACCTCGACGTGAGGGTTGAAGACAATTCGCTGCCGCCCAACGTGGACATTCTCTACGACTACATGCGCCTGCTCGGCGATAAAAAGTGGACTGCGCCCCTGCCGGGCAACAACCGCCCATTCAGCGCAAGCGGCGTGATGCCCGGCGCGACGTCGCCGAATCCGGCAGTCGCCACGCCCGCCTCGACCGTGACGCCCAGACCACGCAACACGGACACGCGACGCAGACCCTAGTCGTCGTCTTCCAAGACGAGAAGGTTGAGTGAATATGTTAGAGAAGTTCAAAAGCGAGACGGGCCGCGTCGCGAAATTAACGATGTGGCTCGTCCCGCTGATATTAATCACGCTTCCGCCGACGCGCAGCCGGACGCAGTCTATCGCGCCCGCGGCCGTGTTTGAACTGGAACTGCCGGATTCGGGGCTGAAATCGACCGCCCTCTCGGAACTCACCATCCCCACGGCCAACGTCAGCAAAATCATGCTGCACGTCCTGCGCCCGGCGGCCGACAACATCGACTACGGGCAGATCGGCGCGCGGCTCAACGGGCAGTCCGCCGCCCCGATCATAGAGATCACTTCCACCGAGCGGGGGAAGCTGGTGCGCATGGATTTGAAGCGTTACCCGCAATGGGGGCTGCAACCGGGGCGCAACACGGTGGAAATTTTAGCGCGCAACCGGCGGGGCAGAGAGTATTACGCGAGCTTCGTGCTGCGCACCGCCACCGAGAACCGGAACGAGAGTTTCGCTTACCGCGTCGAACTTAAAGACGGCGCGCCGCAGCACCAGCAAGTGCCGCCCGAACTCGTGCTGCTCGAACCGGAACGCGAGATAATCCTGCCGCCCGGCCGCGCTTACCCGGTGCGCCTCTCCGGCGTTGCCACCGCCGCGACCTCTGTGCAGGCGGTGACGCTCAACGGCAAACCGCTGCCGCTCAAGCGCGGCGCGCAGGTAACCGTGCGCGGTTTGGGGCTGGCGAACGAAACGAATCGCGTGACTTTCGATACCGTTCATCCGGTTCCGCCCGGAACGACGCAGCTCGTCGTGGAAGCGACGGATGCGGCGGGCAATCGCACGCAGTTGTTAGTCCCCGTGCGCACGGCGGGCTTGGCCGACAACGTCGAGATATTCAAGGGCAGGAAATACGCGCTTATCGTCGGCATCTCGAAGTATCGCAATAACGGCGGAAACCTCGCCGATCTAAAATTCGCGGACGCGGATGCCGTCTCACTCCACAAGTTTTTACAACAGCCGGGCGGGGGGCGTTTCTCCCCCGACAACATGCGGCTGCTGCTCAACGAGCAGGCGACCGCCACAAACGTCAGGCAGGCGATGACGAGTTTCATAGGGCAGGCGGGAGCGGACGATCTGCTGCTCATCTTCATCGCGGGACACGGCGCGCCCGACCCCTTCGCGCCGCAAAATCTCTACTTCCTCGCGCACGACACCAACGTTGACGACATGGCGGGGACGGCTCTGGCGATGAAAGAATTCCAGAAGTATCTGGAACAGAACGTGCGCGCCCGCCGGCTCGTGCTTCTGGTTGACACCTGCCACAGCGCGGGGCTGACCGGCTCGGGGGGCGAGGCCACGCGCGGGCTGGGCAACAATCTCATCAGCCTCTACATGGAGAAGATGCTCTATCAAGAGGAGGGCAAGGCCGTCATCACTTCGAGCGACGTGAACGAACTTTCGCAGGAATCGACGCGCTGGGGCAACGGCCACGGCGTCTTCACACACTTTCTGCTCGAAGGCATGCAGGGGAAAGCGGACACCAACGCGGATCGCCTCGTCACGGTAGGCGAACTGTTCCGCTTCGTCCGTCAAAAGGTGCGGCTCGACACGCAATTTCGCCAGAACCCGCGCCTGCTGGCGGGCACAAACGAGAACCTCACGCTCGCCGCGACGCCCGGCGCGGGCGGAGATTAAGAAACGAGCGCGGAACGTGTGAAGACGCCGTTATGGACTGGTTTAAGGGTATCAATCGAGACACGACTGAAGATCGAATCGTGCGCAGCGCCTTCATGAACTTCTACGAGCGTCGTGCGCGCTCCGGCCGATAAGGGGGAGAATCCGACACGAGAACGAGCGAGGCCGCCGGTTCAATTCAGAACCGGCGGCCTCGCGCGCTTGGGGTAAGAAAGCGGCTGAAAGTAGTTTGCGTGGTTTAGAAACTGCCTTCGTGGACGTTAACTTTAGAGACTGACATGACGATGCGCACCGTGGGCGGGCGGCGGTCGAGCGAGGCGGGAACGAAGGCGGGCGTTCGCCGGAAAGCCTCCTGCACCTCGTCGAGCAGGTGCGGGTTGCGCGGCGGTTGCACGACGCCCGCAAGCGATGCGCTGCCGTTGCTGAACACGTCGGCGTAAATCACCATGTCGTCGGCATCGTCGCCGCCGCGTGACGGAGCTTGTATGAGCGCGGCGAGCGCGCCGTTCGGATTAATCGTCGGGACGGGTTTCGTCACATCGTAGCCGCCGCCTATGAACAGGGACTTGTCGAGCGATTCGTCGGCGGCGCGGGCGGCAATCGTCAATTCGCGGAGCACGCGAAACTGTGGTCGCAGCGCGTTGACTACGCCGACGAACAAAATCAACGAGGCGAGCGCGCCCACCGTATAGGGCATGAGGCGAGGTTCGAGCCAGCGCAGGAGTCGCGCGTGGAGCGAACCCACGGGCTGTTGGCGGCGCGCGGCGCGTTCGATCAAGAGCAGTTCGTTGATGGAGGCGGCAAGGCTGGCGGGCGCAACCGGGCGTTCGAGATTCGCGAGCGAGCGCACGAGCGAGCGCGTGCGTGCGAATTCCATGCGGCACACGGGACAGACTTCGAGGTGCGCGTCCACGCCTACGCGCACGCCGCGCGCCAACCGGCCGTCCAGATACGGCGAAAAACTCTTCTGTGTCTCCTCGCAAGTCATAGTTTCAGAGATTAGGGGTCGGAGATGAGAATCAGTTTTGTGTTAACTGACGCCCGATACTCCGGCCTCTGCTTTAAAACGAATGGCTGGCCGACCCCGGCTGCTCCCTCGCTCAAGGAAGCAACGCATGTTGAACTATTTCCAACGCCTGCACACAAACGGCGGTAACCGGCGTGCTGTATTCGTAGACGGGTTGTTGCTGGCCGCATCTAAAAAAACTCACGCACGTTTGCCGCCCTCCGCGTTGCATACGACGAAACTCGAACCTCCGTCGCTTCCCGACCCACTGGCACCTTGGATTGATGGGGGAAGCCGGGGCGGGGCAGCCATTCGTTTTCAAAGAACTTTTTAGCCGTCAGCTATCAGCGGTCAGCTTTCAGCGGAAGGCAAATCTAAATGCCGTAACGTGTCAACCCTTGCATGTAAACCGTCTCAACCGTCTTTTGCTGAAAGCTGACGGCTAATGGCTGACGGCTATTTCACAAAGAGCCTTCCAACTTGCGGCGCAACTCCGTGCGGCCGCGCGAGAGCCTCGACTTAACCGTGCCGACGCTGATGTCGAGCGCGACGGCGACCTCCTCGTAGCTCAAGCCCTCGACATCACGCAGGACGACGGCTTCGCGATAAGGGCGTGCGAGGGTGCGAACGGCTGCGAGTAAGATTTCTTCGCGTTCGTGCGCGAGCGTGCGCGCTTCGGGGTCGTCCGCTCCTTCGTCTACGAGGCGCGCGCCGAGCGATTGCTCGTGCATCTCGTCGGTCGCGTCAAGCGAGACGGTGACGTTCCGCCGCCTGCGCCGCCACCAGCGCCAGCGGTTGCGCGCCTGATTGACGGCGATGCGATAGAGCCACGTGCGCAAATCCGAGTCGCCGCGAAAATGCGCGATGCTGCGAAAGGCTTGCAGGAAAGTCTCCTGTGTCAGGTCGCGCGCCTCTTCGGGGTCCTCGGTCAGGCGGTAGAGCAGGCCGTAAATTTCGGGCGAACGCTCGGCCACGAGCCGGTCGAAAGCTGCCGATTCGCCCGCGCGTAATCTTTCAATGAACTGTATCTCCGCGCTCGGACGCGCCTCGGCCGAATCCGCCACAGTGGCGGGATGCTCCAATTCGGCTTGCCCGCGGAGGGCGATTGGCTCTCCGAAGCTCACAAACGTCCTCCAGCGCGAACCGGCGACTCATGCGGCGACTGCCGCTCGCCGTGCATACGTATCTTTAGACACCACGCCCCTGCGTCATGTTCCCAAAATATATCGCCTGTTTTCGCTTGCCACATAATCGCTCGCGGATGCGGGCGCGAAGCGTAGCACGCACCCCGCCGACGGTCAATAAAGTCTGCCGGAGCGGGAGGGTTGCGCCGCCGAACGCTTGCTTGACAACCCCGCGCCACGGTCGTTAGAGTGAATCGTTTCACCCTAACTGCTGAAATCAGAACGCGCACAACCGTGCGATGTTGCAAGAGAAAAAAACGTGGCTCCATCCAAGAAAAAACATGCGCGGGAAGTCCGGCGCGATAAATTTCGCGAAAAGGCTTTTGAACAATTCGACCGCGTCGGCGACCGTCTCGAAGGCAAAGGGCGCACGATTCTGTATGCCCTCGCCGGTCTGGTCGCGCTCGCCCTGCTGGCGGGCGTCTATTCGTGGTGGAGCGGGCGCAAGGCCGAGGAAGCCACGCGCGCTCTCAGCCGCGTCATAGAGATCGCGGACGCCACCGTGTCGGCCACGCCCGCGCCCGCCGCGCCCGCTGCTCCTGCGGGGTTGAGTTTCACGACCGAGAAGGAGCGTGCGCAGCGCGTCGTGGAGGAAGCGCAGAAGGTCGAGAACAAGTACGGCGATCCTTACAGGTCGCTCGCGCGCTACTTCCGCGCCGCCAATTTATTGACGGTTGACCGCGAGAAGGGTCTGAGCGAACTACAGGCGTTGGCCGGAAGCAGCGAGGCGGAGGTGGCGGCGCGTGCCAGATTCGCGCTGGCGCAGGCGAGGGAAGCCGACGGACAATATGACGCCGCGGCCACGCTCTACAACGAACTCGCGCGCGCGCAAAATCCGGCCGTCCCGGTTGACACCGTGAATCTGCGTCTCGCTACGGTTTACGACAAACAGGGCAAGAAGAGCGAAGCCGCAGACATTCTTTTCCAGATTGCCAAGACAGCGCGCGAGGCCAAAGGCAAGGACGGCAAACCCGTCACGCAATCCGCAGCCGCTCGCGAAGCCGCGCAAAAACTCGAACGCATAGACCCCGCGCGCCACACCCAACTGCCCGCGGAACCTACAGCCGCGAACCTTCCGTTCTAAGGTCAGAGGTCAGAGGTTAAGGGTCAGTGAAAAGCAAAAACTGATTCCTACAGACCTCTGACTTCTAACTACAGACCTCCGACCCTCTTTTCCACATGGATAATCTGACGCACACGCTGGTCGGTTTGACGGCGGCGAAGGCGGGGCTTGAACGTCTCTCGCCGGGAGCGACCGCCCTGTGCCTCGTCGCGGCCAACGCGCCGGACGCGGACATCGTGGCGGCCTTCGGCGGTAGCTGGTTTTATCTCAAACATCATCGCGGCATCACGCATTCCATCGTCGGCACGCTCGCCATCGCGCTCATCCTCCCACTGTTGTTCTACGGGGTTGGCCGCGTCGTCGCGCGCGTGCGCGGTCGCGCGCCGGGCGTGCGTCTCGGCGGGCTCGTCATCGCCTCGCTGCTGGTCAGCGCCACGCACCCGCTGATGGATTGGACGAACAACTACGGCGTGCGACCGCTGTTGCCGTGGGACGGGCGTTGGTTTTACGGCGACCTCGTTTACATCGTCGATCCGTGGTTGTGGCTGAGTCTGGGCGGGGCGTCGTTTCTCCTGACGGCGACGACGAGATGGCGGAGCGTCGCGTGGGGCGCGCTCGCGCTTGCGGCGACCGTAGCCTTTGTCGTCATTCCGCTTCGAGTGGGAATGGGCTACCCGCTGGCATCGCGCGCTCTGTGGTTGGCTTGCCTCGCCGCTTTGATCTGCGCGCACCGTTTGAAACTCCCGGCGCGCCGGGGGAGCCGTGTCGCGCTGGCCGCGCTCGCGTTCGTCGTCGTCTACTGGGGCGCGCTCGGCCTCCTGCACGGGCGCGCGCTCGCGCGTGCGCAAGCGGTCGCCGGGGCAGTGGCCGCGCGACAAAACGAGTCTGTGCTGCGCGTTGCGGCGATGCCCTCGCTGGCCGACCCGACGCGCTGGCGCGTGCTCGCGGAAACGTCGGCCGCCCTTTATCGTTTTGAAACTTCGCTGCTGGCGCGCGTCGAAGATGAACTCAATGCGCCGGGCGGGTCGGCGCGCTTCGAGAAGCCGCAGGGCGAAGCCGCTGAACACGCCGCGCGCGCCGCCGCGGACGAACGCGCGAAAATCTTTTTAGACTTCGCCCGCTTTCCCGCCGCCCGCGTCGAGACGCAAAACTGCGCCGAGGAATTTCTCGTGAGGTTCGCCGATCTGCGTTACACCGAACCGGGCGCGCCGCGCCGGGGCGGCAACTTCTCCCTGGAAGTTACAGTGCCGCCCGCGCGTTGAGTCCTATAATCGCGCATGGCCGCGACGTGCCTGCATAGTTTCATGCAGGCATTGTTATATTTTGAATACAGTTAACTTTAAGCATTGACAAGCGGCGGCGGCGGCGATATAACACCCGCCGTCTCACAGGACGCTCACAAGCAGGTTGGCGCTCTCCGAAAGGGAAGGCGCATTTTGACAGCACGAGCCTGGCCGCTTTAAGTGCTCTTCGATAATTCACCGACCTCGCCGTCTCACTTGGAGATTCTCCCATGTTCCGCACAACTTCTCTCGTATCCACATGCAACAAGTGGCTCTTACTCGGAGTCAAGTCAAACGATTCACCCGCTCGACGGCCGTAGACCGCAAAACACAGCATCACACATCGTTGTTTCGTCTGCGCTGAAGGCGGCGGGAAACAGCTATTCACTTCGTTGCCCGGCGAGCGGGAGAGACATTCTTAGAAAATTCCAGCCTGACTTAGAGCCATCGACGCGTCGAACCGTCTGCAATGTCACCTTGCAGCCCGAGCCAGCGGTCAACGTTCGCGTCGAATCCCCCGGCTCTCTTGAACCTTCACTTCGTGAAAGGAAATGGATGCGATGTCCACTCTGAGTATTCAACTGTTCGGTAAGTTCAGCGTTCATGCCGATGGGCAACCGCTCGAAGGTCTCGACGCCTTCAAGGTGCAGGAACTGCTGAGTTATTTACTCGTCCATCGCGAACGCCCGCACACGCGCGAATCGCTCGCCGGTTTGCTCTGGGGCGAGACGGCCACGGACAAGTCGAAAAAGTATCTGCGGCAGGCTCTCTGGCATTTGCAGTCCGCGCTCGAAGGACGAAACGGTGGGGGCGACGCGGGCGGGAACGACGACGGCAGCCTGCTCTCCACCGGCCACGACTGGGTACGGTTCAACGCCGACTCCGCCGTGTGGCTCGACGTGGCGGTCTTCGAGCGCGCTTTCGCGCGGGTGCAGGGAAAGGCCGGGCGGGATTTGGACGACGAGACGAAACGACTCGTGGAGGCAGCCGCCGAACTCTACAAAGGCGATCTGCTCGAAGGCTGGTATCAGGATTGGTGTTTGTACGACCGCGAGCGTTTGCAGAACATGTACCTCGTGATGCTCGACAAACTGATCAGCTATTGCGAGGCGCACCGCGACTACGAGATGGGACTGCTCCACGGCTCGATCATCCTGCGTTACGACGGCGCGCGCGAGCGAACGCACCGCCAGTTGATGCACCTGCTCTACATGTCCGGCGACCGCACGGCGGCGCTGCGCCAGTACGAACGCTGCGTGGCCGCGCTCCGGCAGGAACTCGACGTTGCGCCCGACCGCCGCACAATCGCGCTCTACCAGCAAATCCGCCTCGATCAACTCGAAGAACGCGCCCTGCCCCCCGCCGAACCTGATACGACTGCCGACACGCCCGCCGCTTCGCTCCCGGATGTTCTAGGCCGTCTCCAACAACTCCAACTCGTCATGTCCGACGTTCAACGCCGCCTCCAGCAAGACATCAAGGCCGTCCAGCAAGCGCTCAAGAATTGATTGCCGAATGCGCCCTGCGGCTTAATATAGCCATTTGCAATTGCATAAAACTGATCTTTTCTCTGTGCCCCCTGCGGTGTTCTCTGTGTCTGCGGTGGTGAATGCTTCTGGAAGTCACTCACCACCGCAGACACAGAGAACACCGCAGGGGGCACAGAGAGATTCATCAGATTGCAATCCGCTATAAAGCAACTGTCTTTATAATCCACATTTCGCATCCCGCATTCCACAACCCGAATTTCCTCACAGACGATGCGGCAGACGCGCGAGAGACGCACGCGCGTCGCCCCTCTTGCTATACCTATCCCCGCGCATGATTACTGGTTTGACCCAGAGATTCCATCCGCCACCCGACCGTTACCGGATGAGAATCAGCGTCGGCCGATCTCACAGCCCATCCCCTCGCACGGGGTCGTCATGGACTTGCCTGAGTCGCAACTCGATTCGTTTATCGTCAAGGTGTGGACGGAGGCCGCCACCGGCAGCGGCGACCGGGTTGAGCGCGTGAAGTGGCACGGCCACATCACGCACGTCTCAGATGGCGCGCGGCGTTATCTCAAAGACCTCGACGAGATCAAAATCTTCATCGAGCCGTATCTGGCGGAGATGGGCGTGGAGATAGGCAGGCGTCGGCGTCTGAAACACTGGCTCAAACGCTTCGCGAGCCACCCGGCCGGAAACGAATGAGCGGCGCGTCGTCCGGTTCGACTTGTCACGGAACAACGGCCGGTTGATTTCGGTCACCTTAAAAGATGGCGACATACGAGGCAATTGCGGCGGCGGGGCAGACCATCATCGGACTGCTCGGCGATGCGTGCCCGAAGCCGGAATTCGAGGGCGCGCGTTTCAGTCTCTATCAGATCAAGGATTTCCTGTCGCCGATGGAGGAAGGGCTGTCGCTGTTTCTCTATCGCATCGCGGTCAACGGTTCGCGGCGCAACCTGCCGCCGTCCACCGGCACGGACGGCAAGCGCTACCGGCCGCCGCTGCCGCTCGACCTTCATTACATGTTGACGGCGTGGGGCAAGACGGCCGAGAAGCAGCAACTACTGCTCGGCTGGGCGATCCGTATGATGCAGGACGTGCCCGTGCTGCACGCGAGTTTGTTGAACGACTACGCCGCCGACGCGGAAACTTTCCGCACAGGGGAAACCATCGAGATCATCCTCGACCCTTTGAACCTGCAAGACATGTCGAACCTCGCCACACTCACGAAACTGAATCCGCCGCTCTCGGTCACATACGTGATCCGCATGGTGTCGATTGAGTCGAAGGTGGCGCTCGAAGAGGCCGAGGCGGTGCAGACGCGCGAATTCGCTCTCGGAAAGGTGAGCGCGTGATGGTCTTCAAACCCGTACAGGTGTTGGAAAGGCTGACGCTCGTCGCGCCGGTCGGGCTGCGCTTTCACGATGCGGCGACGGGCGAAAACGTCGGCGGCGGCCTGAGCGTGACGGTCTACCCGTCGAACAACAGCGCGCGGCGCGTCGAAGCCTTCGTCAATCGTTCGGGAACATACGTCCTGCACCATGCGCCGGGACTACAGCGCGCCTTTGAACACGGCGCGGGCGACGAAGAGTTTTGGCTGAACTTGCCGCCGTCGCAAACGTTCGTGGTCGAGGTCGTCGATCAGGAGCGTCGCTTTCAGCCTTTCCGATTCGAGGTTGAGCTGCCCGCCCCGCGCGGCCTCTACAACTGGCTGTCGCCCTTAGAGCCTTCGCCGCCCGAAGGCGCAAGGAGCGTCCCGCTCTATTCCGCCCCGGCGCGCGCGCTGAATTCGGGCATGGCCGTCGTTCGCGCCGACCTGTGGAACGCGCACACGAACGCGCCCGCCCGATGGGCGGTATTGGAGGCACGTCTTGACGGCCAACTGCACGCGCGCGGAATGAGCGACGAGCGCGGAAGCGTCGCCCTCATCTTTCCCTATCCGAAGCCGACCGATTCGCCGCTCGCCTCGCCGGTCGCCTCGCCGCCGGTCAACAAAAACGTGCCGCTCCTTGAGCAGACGTGGGAGTTGACCTTAAACGCCGGTTACGCCCCGCCGCCTCAGGAGGATGATGCCGCAACCAAATTCGCGCCGCTCCCGGACCTGCGCGCCACGCTCGACCAACTCAACGCGCCGCCCGCCACGCTGTGGGCTGATTTCGCCACGCTCGAAGAACTGGCGGGCGTGACATTGAAATACGGACAGGAATTGATTTTAAAGTCGCAAGATTCGATCACCGTTTCACCGCCTGTTCCGCAGTCGGTGCTGTTCATTACCCCGGCGGGTTCACCGCCCTGAAGGAGAAGTCATGCCTGAATATCTTGCTCCCGGAGTCTATATCGAAGAGACCTCGTTTCGCGCCAAGTCAATCGAAGGCGTGAGCACGACCACGACCGGGCTGGTCGGCCCGTCGCGCTTCGGCCCGGTTGATCTTGAGCCGGACATCATCACCGGCCTCGTCGAGTTCGAGCGCATCTACGGCGACCGGCAGAAACTCGATTTTGAAGGCGCGAAGACGCACAACTATCTCTGGCACGCCGTGCGCGCCTTTTTTGAAGAGGGCGGCAAGCGGGTTTATATCGGGCGCATCTTCCGCCCGCTCGTCATCACCGGCGACGCCGACGGTGTCGAGAACATCTACAAGCGTCCCAGCGAAAAAATCCTCGAAGACGACCCGAGCAAGACCGGCGCGCTCTACTCCGACGGCCATGCGCGCGCGTGGATGTATCAAGACCCTGTGGCGCAACTGGCCGATGAATCCGTGCTCATCCGCGCGCGCTTCCCCGGCGCGGCCGGTAACGTGCGCGTGCGCGTCACGGTCAAACTCGGCCAGAACATTCTGGTGCAAGACCCGAAGAAAGCGGGCGAGCCGGAACACCTGTCGGTCAAGTCGCTGCGCAACTTCGACACGGTCTGGGTGAGCAATGTGACGAGTCCGGTCAACAGCCCGCCCGGCACCGGCGGCTTTCGTCTCGCGCATTACGACGAGACGGAGCAGACGTGGATTTTCGGCGAAACGGCGACGAAGGCGAACGGCGATCTGCGGCTCAACACGAATGCAGGCTCGGGCTTCAGCGCGCTCAGCGTGGACGAGGGCGACGAGGTGCGCGTCGCGACCTTGACCATCTCCGTCACTTCCGCCGACGGTTCGACGACGAACGTCTGGGACAACATCGCGCTCGACCCGCAACACGAGAACACCTTCGGCACGCGCGATTCCATCAGCGCGGCTTTCTCGCAAAATCCGAGCAGCCTCTCGCAGGCGCGCACGCTCCCCATCGTCGTGCTCGTCGGCGCGGGTCTCGCGACCGGCGTCGAACTGATCGAGACGCTCATCGCTTACGGCACGAGTTCCAAGTCGAACGAGAACCTGAGCGCGAACCTGCTCGACAACCTCGACTCGACCGACAGCGACCGCAGCGTGGAAATTCTCCTGACCGGCGGCAACGACGGCCAACTGCCCGGAGCCGAGGAGTACGCCGGTAACATCGACGAGCAGACGAACGCCAAGTTCGGCCTCGTCTCCTTCGAGGATTTGGAAGACATCTCCATCGTCGCCACGCCCGGAGCGACGGCCAACTACAGGGACAACACCGCCGGAGCGACGGCGATCATCAACGCGCTCGTCACGCACGCCGAGCGGATGCGCTATCGCATCGCCGTCATAGACAGCGGCGACGATCAATCGATCTCGGAAGTGCGCGCCATGCGCGCCAAGATCGATTCCAAATATGCGGCCTTCTACTATCCGTGGATACGCGTGCTCGACCCCGTCACGAACAGCGAGATCAACCTGCCGCCGAGCGGCTTCGTCGCCGGAATCTACGCGCGCAACGACATCAATCGCGCCGTCTACAAAGCGCCCGCGAACGAAGTGGTCAACCTCGCCATCGGCTTCGAGAAGATGCTCAACCGCGCGCAGCAGGAAGTTTTGAACCCGGAAGGCATCAACTGTTTCCGCTTCTTCGAGGGGCGCGGTTTCCGCCTCTGGGGCGCGCGCACGACGAGTTCCGACCCCGAATGGAAATACGTGAATCTGCGCCGCTACTTCGCCTATCTCGAACGCTCCATCGACAAGGGCACGCAATGGGCGGTCTTCGAGCCGAACGGCTCGATGCTCTGGGACAACGTGCGCCGCACCATCGAAGATTTCCTCTTCAACGAATTTCAGATGGGCGCGCTTCTCGGCGACAAGCCAGACAAAGCCTACTTCGTGCGCTGCGACCGCTCGACCATGACGCAGAACGATCTCGACAACGGGCGGCTCGTCTGTCTCGTCGGCGTCGCGCCCCTGCGCCCCGCAGAGTTCGTCATCTTCCGCATCGGCCAGTGGACGGCGGATAGGAAAGTTTAACGCGGAACGATGAACGCGGAACGATGAAGTAAAAGCAGTTTTCTTCCGTTCATCGTTCATCGTTCCTACTTCATCGTTTTTGAGGAGAAGATTATGGCAGTCCTACGTGATCGTCCGTATGTGCAGTTCAATTTTCTGGTCGACCTCGGCACGGGCACGACCGACGGGGTGGAGGCGGGTTTTCAGGAGTGCAGCAACATCGGCATGGAAGTAACCGTGTCGGAATATCGCACGGGCAACTCGAAAGAGAACAGCGTGCGCAAAATCACCGGCCTCAACAAGGCAACCGATGTCACTTTGAAGCGCGGCGTGATCGGCTCGCTCAATCTCTACAGGTGGCTCGACGACATACGCAACGGCAACCAGATGGCCGAGCGCACGGTTGTCATCCAGTTGCAGAACGAGGATCACACGGCGGTCGTCCAGACTTGGAAACTGCTGCGCGCGCGCATCATCAAGCACGTCAGCGGCCCGATGAACGCCAGGGGTACGGACGTGGCGATGGAAGAGTTGACGCTCGCCTACGAGCGTCTGGAAATGGAATAAGCCGTCCGTGGCTGGCGACTGCGCGACCGATAACGCTCTGTTAAGAGGGGAGCGTTCGAGCGCGTCTTCGCCGGATGGTTGTTGCCGGACTCTCCGGCAAATGGGGTGAGCGATGTTGAAGCGCGTCGTTACGCGGCGTCTGCCCGGTTTTCGTTTCGAGGCTCAAGCGCCGTCTCTGGACGAGTGGTTGCCACGCATGGACGTGGCGGCCTTCGTCGGCTTCGCCGCGTCCGGACCTTTGAACCTGGCCGTCGCCGTCGAATCCGTCGCGCAGTTTACGGACATCTTCGGCGAAGACGCTCGCGTCGCGTGGGACAGAAAACTGAGCGGCGAGACTTTCGCCTACCTCGCGCCCTGCGTGCGCAGCTTCTTCGACAACGGCGGGCGGCGTTGCTGGATCGTGCGCGTCGCGCGCGAGCGCGCCGCCGCGATGGGCGACGGCACGCTGAATCGCGCCCGCTCGAATTTCTTCCACGTGCCCGGCCTGATGGCGGGCGCGCTCAACACGACCGACGATGCGCGCAAGGGCATCGTGGAGAAATTGAACCCGGCCTACGTGCGGGCGCGCTCCGAGGGCAGTTGGTCGGACGATCTGGAAGTGAGCGCGTCGCTCGTCAGCCGTCCGGCGATGGTGTCCGGTTTCTCTCTGGCGAAACTCCGCGCCGAACTCGCCCTCGATTCGCCCGATGCTCTGGTCGAAGGCGATCTGCTGCGTCTCACTTTCAAAGACGAGTACGTGCTGCTTTTTCAGGCGACCGGGATCGCGCCGCTCGCCGCGAGTTCGCCCACGCTGCGACGGACGGTGCAGACCGACGCCGCGCATCCCGTCTGGTTGCGCGCGACATCCCCGCATCCGCCGCCCGCCGCGCCGAAACTCGTAGAGGCGCGCGTCTACACGTCCGAGCCTCAAACGCCGATTGAATACGAATCGCAGGAACCGCCGGAACGCACACAGGCCGACGAGTTCGCCGCTCGCCGCGCTGGTGTTTTGTACCCGTGGGACAACGAGAAGAAATCGCGCGAGGGGCGCGAGCTCACGCTCGATCTAGCCATCTCCGCCGCCGAAGCTCCGACCGCGGGCACAATTGTCCGCGTCGAAGGCGAGAACCTCTGGATCACGGTCGAAGAGACCGGCATCGCGACGAACGCTGCTTTGCCGGGCGCGGCCGAGGTGGTGCGGATCAAAGGGCGCGGCCTCTGGTGGCTGCCCGGCGCGCCCGCGCAAAACGCTCTCGAAGACGATGGTAAAATCGCGCCCGTAGGCGAACGGCTCTCCTTCGAGTTGTGGGCGCGCAAGGGAAACGATTACGCGTTGACGCTCGGCGAACTCGCCTTCGGCGCGAGCCACCCGCGTTACTTCGGCCAACTCCCCACCGACGCCGAAGCCTACGACGCCGACAGAACCGCGCCCGTCAACGAACCGGCCGAACAGCTCTGGCAGCCCGTCGGCGAGGTTCGCTTCCCGCTCGCGGCGGCTGAGGGCGAAGGGGTTGTCTACATTCCGCTCGGCATGAAGTTGTTGCCGGAGCGGTTTTTGCCCGCCGTCAAACTTCCCGGCACGCCGCTCGAAAGAGACGGCCTTGCCGAGTTCGATGCGGATTTGTTTCTCGACCCCGATCTCCGGGAAGCCAGCCTCAACGATCTGCTCTCGCGCGCAGACTTCATTCGCTACCTGAGCGAACACCCGCGCCGCCTGCGCGGCATTCACGCCGCGCTCGCGCTCGAAGAAGTGACCGTCGTCGCCGTGCCGGACGCGGTGCATCGCGGTTGGGACAAGGCCAATCAGGAGAAAGCCCCGATTGCGCGTCCCTCTAAGCCGTTCCCGCGCCCCGAGTGGTGGCACTTTCTGGACTGCTCGCGGCTCGACAACCCGCCGCTCGTGCGCCGCCCGCAACTCGGCCACTTTCTGGACTGCGACATCGAAGTGATCGAGCGCCCGTTCATCGCCTCTCCCGGCAATTTCAGCGAGAGCGGAACATACACGCTCTCCTGGATGTCCGGCGTCGCGGGCGCAACGTTCGTGCTCGAAGAATCAACCGACCGTGACTGGAACGGAGGCACGACCGTCTACACGGGCAAGGACTTGAGCTACACGCTCTACGGTCGTCGTCCCGGCGATTATTACTATCGCGTCCGCGCGACGACCGCGAGAGGCACGAGCGACTGGTCGAACGGCGTCTCTGTGCGCGTCGCGCCGTCGAACGCGTGGGAGTTGAGAGACGAGGCCGACTACTCGAACGCCGAATTGCTCTCCGTGCAGCGCGCTCTCGTGCGCATGTGCGCCGCTCGCGGCGACCTGCTCGCGGTGCTCTCCCTGCCGTCGCATTATCGCGAAGACAAAGCCATCGAACACATCTCGCTCCTCAAGACGACGCAGGAACGCGCGCCCGGCTCGGACAACAGCGTGCGTCTGAACAACGACGAGACGGGCGCGTTCAGCTACGCCGCCGTCTATCACCCGTGGCTCACGGGGCGCGATGCGCGCCGCTTCGATCTCTTTCGCGACAACCCGCCGGACGGCGCGGCCTGCGGCATCCTCGCGCGCCGCGCCAACGCACGCGGCGCGTGGGTCGCCCCGGCCAACGAACTCGTCAACGGCTGCGTCGCGCTCGCGCCTCCCATCGTCCGCCATCGCTGGCTCGACTTGCAGTTGGCCGGGCTGAATCTCATCCGCCACGAGCCGCGCGGCTTTCTCGCCCTGAACGCCGACACGCTCAGCGACGACGAAGACCTGCGGCTCATCAACGTGCGCCGCCTGCTGATCCTGCTGCGCCGCTTGGCCCTTCGCCACGGCGCGACTTACGTCTTCGAGCCGAACAGCGCGGCCTTCCGCCGCCTCGTCGTGCGCGGCTTCGAGGCAGTGCTGGATCGAATGTTTTTGCGCGGCGCGTTTGCCGGACGCACGGCCGCCGCCGCTTATCAGGTCGTGGCGGGCGAATCTTTGAACACGCGCCAGTCGGTCGAAGAGGGGCGTTTCATAGTCGAGTTGCGCGTCGCGCCGTCGCGGCCTCTGACGTTCATGACGATCCGGCTCGTGCAGACGGGCGACCGGGGTTTCGTCACGGAGGCGAGATAGCGCAATGACGAAATCCGCCAACGAGACGGTCGTCTACCCGTTCGTCGCCTTCAACTTCTCGGTCGAGATCAGGGTTGACGGTGTGGCGATGCAGATTTGCGACGCGGCCTTCGCCGAGTGCGACGGGCTGGAAATAACGATGGAGGTCAAGACCATCCGAGAGGGCGGCAACAACGGCAAGCAGATTCGCCTGACCGGGCCGCTCAACTTCGGGTCGGTCACGCTCAGGCGAGGCATGACCGAGACGTTCGACCTGTGGAGGTGGGTGAACCTGATGTTGACGAACCCCGAGACGCGCGCCGACGCCGAAGTGGTCGTCTTCGCCCCCGACGGCACGACCGAGAGCGCGCGCTTCATCCTCTCGCGCTGCGTCCCGGTCAAACTCAAAGCCCCGCCGCTCAACGCGAAAGACGGCGCGGTGGCGATAGAAGAACTCCAGCTTGCCTATGAATCGCTCTCGCTCAAAGACAACACCGGCACGTCCGGGCAATGAGCGGGGAGAAGTGATGAGTGATGAGTAATGAGTAATGAGTAATGAGTAATGAGTAATGAGTAATGAGTAATGAGTAATGAGTGATGAGTAATGAGTGATGAGTTGAAAGCGATGAGCGAGAGATGACGAGAGACGAGAAGATGCGTGGCGAGCGGGATGGTTTTCCGGCTCATCACTCGTCACTCATCACTCATCACTTCCGCACCGTCGCCGGGAGTCGAGATGCCTGATTCGGTCAAACTGGAAAAAGCCGAACTGCGGCAGTTGGATGCCGAGTTCAAGAACGAGATCAACCCGGAGAAGACTGCGAAGGTGCAGTTCAACCCGGAGTCGCTGAAGGTCTCGTTCGCCAACCAGATCGCGACGCCCGCGGGCGCGGGCGACCAGAAGGGAACGCCCGCGCGCCAGTTCGTCGGCGCGGGCACGACCAAACTCGTCCTCCAACTCTGGTTCGACGTAACCCAGCCCATGCCCGAGGGGGAGACGGCGGAAAACGACGTGCGCAAGCTGACGCAGAAGGTGGCCTATTTCATCACGCCCGTGCAGGAGGGCAAGAATTACGTGCCGCCGTCGGTGCGCTTCATCTGGGGGTCGTTTCAGTTCGACGGTTTGATGGAGTCGCTCGAAGAGTCGCTCGAATTCTTCTCGCCCGAAGGCCGCCCGCTGCGCGCGAGCATGACGCTCAATTTGTCGCAGCAGAAGATCACGGAGTTCACGATTAAAGACGTGGACGCCTCCGCCGCGCAGACGCCCGGCACGCGCCGCCTGACCGAAGCCCCGAAGGACAAGAGCTTGCCGGAACTCGCCGACAGCCAGGGCAAAGGCGACGACTGGCAATCAATCGCCGCCGCCAACAACATCGAAAACCCGCGCATGCTCGAACCCGGCCAACTGCTCGACATGAACGCGGGCGGCTCCGGCGGCGGCTCGTTCGGCGCGGGCGTCACAGGTTCCGCCGGAGCATCCGCGTCGTTCGGGGCGTCGTCTTCATTCGGAGCAACCGCGCCATTCGGAGCATCTCCCTCGTTCGGGGCGTCGTCTTCGTTATCGGCGCAGGGCGGCGCGGGGTCAATCGAGACGAACATCAAGCTGGAAGTCGGCGATCTGTTTTAAAGGGAGGTGAGAGCGATGGCGGTGGTGATCGATCAGATGAACGTTGACGTGGCGGATACGGGCGACTCGAAGAAACGCGGAGGCGGCGGCGCGGGAGGGGATGGGGGCGGCGGCGGCGACGAGCCGAAGCCCGAAGAGTTCGAGCGCATGTGGCAACAGCAGGCGGAGCGCGCCGAGCGCGTCCGGGCGCACTAAAATTTTATGGCCGACGATATAACCACAGGATTAGTTTCTTCGACCCCCGCCATCCACGTTGGCGGGACGGAACAACCCGCCCTCGCGGGCGGCCTCAACCGTTTGAGCATCGTCGAGAACACGAGCGGCCTCTATCGTTGCGAGGCGCGTTTCAGTAATTGGGGCAACGTCAACAACACGACGGATTACCTCTACTTCGACCGCCGCACGCTCGACTTCGGCAAGGCGTTTCAAGTGAAGATCGGCGACCGGAACATTTTCGACGGGCGCATCATGGGACTCGAAGCGGGCTTCCCCGAAGGGCAAGCGCCGGACATCGCCGTCCTCGCCGAAGATCGCTTTCAGGATTTACGCATGACGCGCCGCACGCGCACTTTCGCCGATGCGACCGACGCGGACGTGTTCAAACAGATCGCCAGCGATCACGGTTTGAGTCCGAGCGTGAGCGTCGCTGGGCCGACCTACAGGGTGCTCGCGCAGGTCAACCAGAGCGACCTCGCCTTCGCGCGCGAGCGTGCGCGCGCGATTGACGCGGAACTCTGGATGGAGGGAAGCACCCTGAACGCCAGGACGCACGGGAATCGCGGCGGCGCAACTCTCGAATTGAAGCGCGGCGCGCAACTGCGCGACTTCAAGGCGCTGGCCGATCTCGCCATGCAGCGCACGAGCGTCACGGTTAACGGCTGGGACGTGCCGGGCAAGAGCGCGCTGACTTACGAGGCCACCGAGTCCGTCATCACGAGCGAACTGAACGGCGACACGAGCGGCGTGAGCATTTTGCAATCCGCGCTCGGCGCGCGCAGGGAAGCCCTCGCGCACACCATCCCGCTCAACAGCCAGGAGGCTCAGTATGAAGCGGAAACCTTCTTCCGCCTCAGCGCGCGCCGCTTCATCGTCGGCTACGGCACGGCGGAGACGAAGCCCGATCTGCGCGCGGGCGTGTTCGTCGATTTGAAAGAACTCGGCCCGCTGTTTTCGGGCAAGTACTACGTCACGGAGGTCAAACACCTCTTCGACAGAGCCAATGGCATCCGCACGGAATTTCGCGCCGAACGACCGGGCATCGGCAGGGTTTAGACGGCCTCGCCGGGATAGGTGGAAACGTGGGTGAGAAGAATCAACTGGAGATGATCCTGGACGTGCGGCAACCGGCCGGGCTGGGCGGTCGCTGGTACGGCGTGTTCCCCGCGCTCGTCAGCGACATAAAAGACCCGGACGGCCAGGGGCGCGTGAAGATCACGCTGCCGTGGTCGGCCGACACGGGTAGCGGGCGCTACGAGGCTTGGGCGCGGCTGGCTACTTTGATGGGCGGGAACAATCGCGGCAGTTGGTTCGTGCCGGACGTGAACGACGAGGTGCTCGTCACGTTCGAGGGAGGCGACCCGCGCCGCCCTTACGTCATCGGCGGATTGTGGAACGGCAGCGACGCGCCGCCCGATTCGATGGACGCTGCGGGCAACAACTATCGCAAAGTCCTGCGCTCGCGCAACGGCGTCAAGGTGACGCTCGACGATACGGACGGGCAGGAGCAGATGATTCTGGAAACGCCCGGCGGGCAGAAGGTGACGCTCAAGGACGGCCCCGGCACCGTCGAGATCGTGGACAGCAACGGCAACTCGATCAAGCTGGAGCCGAGCGGCATCACCGTCAACGCCTCGGCGAAGGTGACGATCAACGCGTCGCTCGTGCAGGTGTCGGCCTCGATGGTAACGGTCGATTCGGGGATGTCGAAATTCAGCGGCGTCGTGCAGTGCGACACCCTGATCAGCAATGCGGTGATCAGCGCGTCGTACACGCCCGGCGCGGGAAACATCTGGTGAGGAATCGATGCGAGACGTAGTGCAATGGACAGCGCCCGCGCCCCTGTGGCCTGAAGCGGCAGGCGCGGCGGAAATCGCCGTGCGCCGCCGCACCTTGCGCCGCCCGGCCATCCTGCGCTTTGCCTCCGACAAGTTCATGGACGATTACCTCGCGCTGTTGGAGAACGACCCGGCGCGGCTCTCTCAACTCGTCGCGCAGCCGGAGACGTGGCGCGGTCCTTCGCCGCCCGTCGCGCCCGTCGTCAGGCAGCCCGCGTTCCTGCGTCCCTTGAATCGCCTGCGCCTTGCATCGGAGAAAAAGAACGCGAAGACGCTCGCCACGTCGGGCGGCGCGCTCACGACGTTGAACGGCAGCGCGAGCGTCGCAATCTCCGACGCCTCAGCCTCGGCGCCCCTCAAGCTCTATCAACCGGCGCATCAACGCTTCTACCTAATCACGGCCTGTCTCGTGTGCGGTCGCGCGGGGTTGCCGGATCGCGCCGTGAATCCCGCGCGCGACGAGCGTGCGTCGTTCGTCGTCAGGCGGCTGCTGCCGCCGAACTTTCTCGATGCGAACGGGCAAATTGATCGCTCGCAGAAGTTGCCCGACTTCGACGAGGGAAGTTGGGAAGAATACGCGCTTGCGACGACGGCGGCGGGCACCGGTTGGCGGAAAGTATCGACGGCATCAGGAGGCGGCATCGCACCGGCGGCGCGCGCCGACGTGCTCGTCGCGGGCGAGGAACAATTGCCGCTGTTTCCCGTCAACTACACGCAGGACGACGGCCACAGGCGGCGCGTCCTGACGGGCTTCATCCCCGTCGGCAAACGCGAGAACTACATGGGCGCGGGCGCGCTTTCGGGCGCGACGGCCGGGGCGAACGCCGCGACGGGAGACGCCTCCGCGACAGACAATGACCGGCCGGTTGACCCGCGCATGATGCCGCTCTGGTTGGACGTGACAGAACCGTGGACGCGCCTCATCGAGCGCGCGGGCGCGACTTACAAAATGTTCAATCCGCCGCCGTTGCCTAAGACCGACGATGAAGCCTTCGACCCGACGGCGAAGAAGGGGACTTTGAAGTCTCTGCGCGAGCAGATTCAAACAGTCTCGTGGTACATCCTTCTCGACTTCGCCAAATACCTCGAACAATACCTGCCCGGCGTGTGGAAGACCGTCACGGGCGCGGCGACGCCCGCACTCTCCGCGCCGGAAGCCGCGCTCGTCGGCGCGCTCGCGGCCACCGCCTTCGATCAAGCGACTTACACGAAACTGACGAACGAGACGCCTGCCGCCGCGGACGAATTGAAGTCGCTGGTGAAAGGCGTCGGCTATCAGGCGAAGGATGTCTCCAAAACTCTGGCCGACGCGCTCAAGGCCATTCGCGGCGGCACGCCGCTCGACGCAGCGAAGGCCGCGAAGCTGGAAGACGATCTCGAATCCGTCTCGACCGCTTACCTGCGCGACAACCCCGATGCGAAGTGGCCGACCTTCCTCTTCCCGCTCGCTGACACGGAATTCGAAGGGCCGCTCGCGCCTAAAGCTCCGGGCGCAACGGACGACACGGATCGTTTCCTGAAAGCCGCCGGTCGCGTGTCGCACCTCGCGAGCCTCGTCGCCGCCGCGCTCCCGGAGGGAGAGAGTTCATACGCCGCGCCTCTCCCGCTCGCGGCGCAGAAAGTTCTGGACACGCGAGAGGGCTGGTTCGTCGTGCGCTGCGTCTACGAGCGACCCGAATGCGGCCCGGTCGATCCGCCAGTGGTCAGCGCGCCGACGCGCGCCTTCCAGTTGGCGAGTTTCTTCGACCCCGACGCGCCCGCGCGCCCAATTCGCATCGCGATGCCTCTCGACACGTCGCCGGCGGGCTTGCGGAAGTTCGACAAAAACACTGCCTTCATGATCTCCGACATGCTGTGCGGGCAGATCGACCGCGCCAAGGGCATGAATCTCGGCGACCTCGTGCGCTCCGTGCTGCCGTGGCCGCTGCACAAGGATTTATCCGCGCCCGACAAAGGCCCCTGCAAAGAGCCGGGCGGGACTTTGGAGTTCGGCATGATCTGCTCGCTCTCGATCCCGATCATCACGATCTGCGCGCTGCTCCTGCTGATGATCATCGTGAACCTGCTCGACATCATTTTCCGCTGGCTTCCGTATTTCCTGATCTGTTTCCCGCTGCCGGGCTTCAGCGCGAAGAAGGCGAAGGGGTGAGGGCGAACGATGAATAACGGCGGCCGCATATTCGGCAAGGGCATTAGTTTCCCGCCGCGCGTCGGGGCGGATGGACGCGTCTCATGGTCGGAGGGCGAGACGAACGTGCGCGAGAGCATACGCGTGATTCTCCTGACCGAGCAGCGCGAGCGCCTGCGTCTCGCGAACTTCGGCGGCAGCCTCAATCTTTACCTTTTCGAGCCGAACACGGTGACGACGAGACAGTTGATCAAGGATCGCATCACGAAGGAACTGGCGCGTTGGGAGCCGCGCATCGCGGTCGAATCGGTAACGGTCGAGCCGGACGAGGGAGACGCGCAGGCCGTGGTCGCCACGATCAATTACAAACTCGTTGCAACACGCGCCTCGCAGAGCGTGAGTTTGAACGTGGTGCTCGCAGGTTAGCCGGAGCGATTTGAATGCAACCTACATTTTTGTATTGCACAGGTAGTAAAAGTTAAGGAGTCAGTTTCCATGCCGTTGCAGATTCCGAATCTGGATGATCGCCGCTATCAGGAGTTGCTCGACGAGGCGCTGGCGCGCGTGCCCGTCCATAATCCTGAGTGGACGAATTTCAACAAAAGCGACCCCGGCGTGACGCTCATCGAAATCTTCGCTTTCCTGACGGAGAATCTGCTCTATCGCAGCAACCAGATTCCCGAACGCAACCGCCGCAAGTTTCTCTCGCTGCTCGGCGTGCCCCTGCAAACGGCTTCGGCGGCGGTCGGCCTCGTCCAGTTCACGAACGAGCGCGGCGCGGCGCAGACCGTCACGCTCAATGACGGCCTCGAAGTGCGCGCCGGTCAGGTTCCGTTTCGCACCGTGCAGGGACTCGACGTGTTGCCCGTCGAAGCGCAGGTCTTCTTCAAACGCAAACTCACAACGACCGATCATACCCTTACGGATTATTACAAACTGCTCTACGCCTCCTACAACGACGCGGAGGTTGACGACGCGACAATCGAACTCTACGAGACCGTTCCGCTCGACGCGAAACTCGCCGACGGTATCGACATCGGCGCGGAGACGAGCGACGGCGCGCTCTGGATCGCGCTCCTGACGCGCGCGGGCGACAAGCCTTCCGGCACGACCGAAACCGCGCTCGAAGATTTGCGTGACAGCATCCGCGAGGCCATCGCCGGTCGCACGATCAGCCTCGGCATCGTGCCCGCGCTCGCCGCCGCGACGCGCGCCCTGATGCCGCTCGGCCAAGCCGCGAGCGCAGCCTCGCAGACGCAACTGAGTTATGAAATCCCGAACGTCTCGGGAGGCACGACCTTGCCCGACGACCCTGAGTTGCGCGTGGCGAAATATAAACCGCTCGACGCACGCGCGCCGACGGACGTGCTGACGAAACCCGGCGTCGTCGAGATCACGTTGCCCGGCAACAAGGACGAACTCAAACTCTGGACGAACCTCGATCCGCTCGAACCGGGCGTCGGCGATTTTCCGCCCGCGCTCGAAGACACGAATCTGAACGAGCGCGTCGTGACGTGGCTGCGCATCCGCCCGTCTGCGACGGCTGCCGGGGCGCGCCTGCTGTGGGTCGGCATCAACACGGCCTTCGTCTCGCAGCGCGCGCGCGTCTCGAACGAACTGCTGCCGCCCGGCACCGGCGCGCCCGATCAAATTGCCTTCCTGTCGCAAAAGCCCGTCGTCGCGCGCTCCACGCGTTTAACCGTCACGCCGAAGGACGGGCAGACGCGCTTGTGGCAGGAGATCGACGACCTCTACGCCGCAGGGTCTGAAGTGCCCGTGCTGGACGCGCGCCTGCCGCCGGGCGTGCCCGCCGGGGGCGCGACGCTCACGGAAGTTTTCACGGTCAACCACGAGTCGGGCGAGATACGCTTCGGCGACGGCACGCGCGGGCGGCGGCCTCCGGCGGGCGCGACGATACGCGCGAGTTACGATTACGGCGTCGGCATGGCGGGCAACGTCGGCACTGGTTCGATCAACACGAGTCCGGCGCTGCCCGCCGGTTTCAAAGTCTCGAACCCCGTGCGCACCTGGAATGGCGCGGATGCGGAATCGGTCGCCGAGGGCGAAAAGCAGATCGCGCGATACTTGCAGCACCGCGACCGCCTCGTCAACGCCGCCGACTTCTCGACAATCGCCCTGCGCACGCCCGGCATACAGATCGGGCGCGTGGACGTGTTGCCCGCCTACAATCCCGCGCTCACGAGGAGCGAGCCGGGCGACGCTCCCGGCGCGGTCACGCTCATGGTTATCCCGCGCTACGACGCCAAACAGCCGGACGCGCCGCTGCCCGACAAACTTTTCCTCGAAGCCATCTGCAAATACCTCGACCCGCGCCGCCTGATCACGACGGAAGTGTTCCTGCGTGGCCCGGAATACGTTCCCGTCTGGGTGTCGGTCGGATTAAGCGTCGTGGCGGGCACATCGGTCGCGCAGGTGCGCGAGGCGGTCAAACTCGCGCTCTTACAGTTTCTCTCGCCCCTGCCACCCTCGGGCGTGCCTGTGCTTGAAACTCAGGCGGCTCTCCTGACCACGCCGCAATACGCCGCCGCGCAGAACGGCTGGCCGCTACGCAAGAGCATCACGGATCGCGAACTGCTCGCCGTCGCAAGCCGACAGGAGGGCGTGCTCTCCGTGAAAGATGTTTTGATCGCGAAGGGGAGCGAAGCGGGGACGGGCGAGATCATCCTCTCGGGGCTGCAACTGCCGCGCGTCGCGGGGATTTCCGTCCAGATCGGCGACCCGCTCTCGCTCGACTCTCTGCGCGGCGAGACGACCGGCGGCAGCGACGGCACGGGCGGCGGCACCACCACGGGCAAGGGGAAACGCATCGTGCCCGTGCCTTTGATACCGGAGGAGTGTTAAGAGACGTGGACGCCAACGGAACGCGCTATCACCTGTTGCTCGGCTTTGACGATTGGGGCGAATGCACCGATGCGCCGGGGGCGACTCTTCTGCGCGAGCGTTGGCATGCCGCGCCGCCCGATCAGAACGAGACGAAGATCGCGCCCCGATCCGCGCCCGCCGCCTGGAACTCCGAGCAACACGAGTTGACGCTTCCGCCGCGCCTCTTCAAGTTTGAAGCCGCGCCCGACGACAAGCCGCCCGCCTTCGAGAACCGGCGCGGAGGCGGGCGCGACCGCTATGGCAACTGGTACTGGATCGACGAGACGGCCGGAAAGATTCTCGTCAACTCGGCGGGCACGAAGCGAACCACAATCTTCTGGCCGGTCGAAGGCAGCGCCGCTTGCGCGCCCGATGCGCCGCCGGTCGATTTCAAACCCGTCGCCGCGACGAACTGCCCGCCACTCGCTTTGCGCTCGCTCGCCGTCACGGAAGATCATTATCTGGTCGCCGGGGTGTTGGAACCGGCCGGAATTTTGGTCTTCGATCTCCACGCGGGCGGCGCGCCGCAGCAGTTGTGGTGGCCGCGCGGCGTGCCGTTCGAGCCGCTCGACATGGCGGCGCGCTCGGGCGGCGGCGTCCTCATACTCGACGGCGCGAATAAACGCTACTGGGAACTCGACCGCCAGTTCAACGTCATCCCGCCCGCCGCCTACGCGCCCGCGACGCCGGAGGCCGAGGACTTCGAGCCGCGCGACCCGGAGCAGAAGGGCGACGCTCGCGCCTGCGATTTGCCGCAACGCCTTACCCTCAAAACTTCCGCACGGATTTACATCACGAAGCCCATCGCCATCGAAGCGTTGCCGGACGGCTCGGTGCTCGTTCTCGACTATCGCGCCGGGCGGAAGTTTGCGCGCGTGCATCGCTATCGCGGGGGCAAGCGGCTGGGGCAGTCGCGCTCGACAAAGGTGATGTTGAAGTTGATCGAAGCGGACAGCCGGGCGGATTTCAGCCTCATCGGTTACGACTTCGCCTTCGTCCCGCGCCGCGCCGCGACGGGCGAACCCGACCGCCTCTACATCGTCTCCTCGGACGGCAACCAGAGTTACGCCTTCAACCTGAAGTGGCGCAAGCGCGTGCAACTCAAACTCGAACCCGTCGCGGCTTACCTGCCGATGCGTCTGTTCGGCGGCAAGGGGCTGGTGCGTGCAGGCACGCAGGCTTACTACGATTTCGACGGGCGTTGGATTCCGCTCGTCGAACAGCGACGACCGCGCTACGCCGCGACGGGAACGTTCTACACGCGCGCTTTCGACGGCGCGGAGCCCGATTGCGTGTGGCATCGCCTGATGTTTGACGCGTGCATCCCGCCGGGCACGCGCGTCGAGGTGCGCACGCGCGCGGCGAATAACGAGGACGACCTTGCGCTCGCCGAATGGTCGCGAGAGCCGCGTCTCTACCTGCGCGGCGACGGGTCGGAGTTGCCCTATGCGAACCACGCGACGGGCGCGCGCGACGGCGGCGGAGGCGACAGCAAGGCTGGGGCGGCGAAACGCAGGGCGGAAGGCAAGGGAACCTGGGAACTGCTCTTTCAACGAGCGCGCGGCCGGTACATGCAAATGGAGATCACGCTTGAGGGCAACGAACGCGCCACGCCGAGACTGCGTGCCCTGCGCGCTTACTACCCGCGCTTCTCCTACGTCGTGCGCTACCTGCCGTCCGTCTATCGCGAAGACGATCAATCGGCTTCGTTTCTCGAACGCTTCCTCGCCAATCTCGAAGGCTTGTACACGTCGCTCGAAGATAAGATCGCGGCGGTGCAGGCATTGTTCGACGTGCGGAGCGCGCCCGCCGACGCGCTCGAATGGCTCGCCGGTTGGTACGGCGTCGCGCTCGATCCGGTGTGGAACGAGGCGAAGCGGCGGCTGTTCATCCGGCACGCGATGTTCTTCTTCCGGTATCGCGGCACGATGCACGGACTCGAACTCGCGCTCAGGCTCGTCTCGGACGAGTGCGTCGAGGACGAAGCTTTCACGGACGAAGCGGCCGCATCAGCCGCCTCATCGGGCGCGTACGGCATTCGCGTCGTCGAGCGGTATCGCACGCGCCGCGTGCCGGGCGTGGTCTTCGGCGACCCGACAGGAGCGTTCGCCCCGCGTCTGGTCGAGCAGGAGACGCGCTGGCAGCCATCGCAGGGCAGCGAGGCGTTGCACGCGTCTTATCGCGAGAGGTTGGGTCTCGCGGGCGGCGAGCTTTATCCCGTCAGGCGACCGGGGGGCGCGGCGGGCAAGGCTTGGGAAGCCTTCTCGCGCTCCGTGCTCGGATTCGTTCCCTCGGCGACCGCGGCCGACGCGGCGGCCTGGGAGAACTTTCTCGCGCGCCGCTACCCGCACCTCGACGCGCTCGGCGCGGCCTACAAGACGCAGCCCGACGCCTTTGCCGACGTAAGTTTGCCGTCGAGCCTGCCGCCGGGCGGCGAACCGCTGAACGACTGGTATCAATTCGAGGGGCTCGTGTTGGCGATGCGCGGGACGGCGCACAAATTCACGGTGTTGTTGCCGATGCGGCAAACCGACACGTTCGACGCGGCCGCGCACCGCGGCATGCGCGAACTCGCGCGGCGCATCGTCGAACTCGAAAAACCCGCGCACACAACGTTCGACATCAAGTTCTACTGGGCGATGTTTCGTCTCGGCGAGGTGCGGCTCGGCGACGACACGCTGCTCGACCTCGGCAGCCGCGCGCCCGGCCTCATGCGCCCGATGCTGCTCGGCGAGGAGCATCTGGCCGAGAGTTATCTCGCGCCCGCACACCCGCAGAACGTGAGCGAGCGGCGGAACGTTTTGGGTCGCGGGTAAGAGCCGCCGCCGGGACTTCAGCCCTCTTTCGGCGACGGTCGCGGCGCGTCGGGGCGGGCGACATTTTTGCAGCAGGAGAAAAACAATGGAAGACTTCACATCGCGCATGGCAACTCCGGGCGCTTCGGGCGATCCGACCAAGCACGTCAATTACACCTACGGCATGGTGCTCGGCGTGGACGATCTGACGCAGGAGTTCGCTTACCACTCCGGGCGCGATCAACTCATGATGCGCGATTCAATCGGCTACGGCACGGTGAACGGCCTGCGTGTGACGGTCGCACCGAACGCCAACGGCGAGATCGAAGTGAACGTCTCGCCCGGCACGGCCGTCACGCCGCGCGGGCAATTAGTCCACGTCAACACGGCGCAGTGCGCGCACCTCGGAAAGTGGCTGGCCGTGGCGAAGAACAAAAAGGCCGTCGGCGATGAAGTGGGCACGCCGCCCGCGTCGCCCGTCATGCTCTCGGTCGTCTTGTGCTATCGCTCATGCCCGACGGATAAAGTGCCCGTCCCCGGCGAACCGTGCCGCAGCGAAGAAGACACGATGGCCTATTCGCGCCTGCGCGACGACTTCAAACTCGAACTGCGCGTGCGGCGCGCGGCCAAGCCGCCCACGCCCGACCAGCGCGAAGAAGACGCCCTGCGCGATTTCATCAAATGGCTCAACGAGCACCTCGTCGTGACGGAGGACGAAAACAACCTCACGAGCGAGGCCGACTTCATCGCGGCCGTGCTCGACGCAGCGCACCCGGCCGTGCTGCCGCCCGACGAGTTGCCGCCCGATTTCATGCTCGACGCTTCGCCCGCCGATCCGATGCGCGTCAACGTCGCGCAGGCCTGCGAGTTCCGGCGCATCGCGTTTCGCCTGTGGGTCACGGAATTTCGCCCGCGCTGGCGTCCACGGCGGTTCAACACTCAGTCGGCCTCTTGCGCGCCGGACGGTTCGGACTCCGGTACTGTCACTGACGACAACTGTGTGCTGCTCGCAGACCTGCGCGTGCCGCTGACGGCGGACGTGCTGCTCGACACGACGACGCCCGTGCGCGTGCTGGAAGATCGCCGTCCTTACCTGATTCACAATCGCATGTTGCAGGAGTGGTTGACGTGCGGCAGTTTCGGCGAGGTAGCGCGGCCGCGCGTGCAGACGCTCCCGCTCGTCACCATCGTGCGCGACACGGGCGGCGCGCCCCTGTTCCGTTTCTGGTTTCATCTCGACACGCCGGAAAACCAGATCGCGCTCATCTCTTTCACACACGACGATCTCATGGCGGTGCAGGAAACCGACGCGCCGAACTATTTTCTCGACCCGCTTAACGTCGTCTCCATCGCGCCTGTCCCGACTATGAGAAACGTGTTCGAGGTGGAACTCGCCGCCGACGCACGCTTAATCCGGTTCGCCTTCAACCTCGACGGCATGAAAGTACAGCCGGAAGGCGGGGATGAGGCGTCGCTTGCGCAGCACGCCGCCGCGCGTCACATCAACTTCGTCGGGCAGGACAGCCCGCAACGCGTGACGGCATTCGCGCCGCCCGTCATCTAGTTCAAGAGAGAGGTTAATCCGACATGGGCAGAATCGAACTGCTGGAGCCTTTCCTCGAAGGCGGCATTCGCAACACCAACTTCTTCAACGGGCGCTTGCTCTCGGCCGAAGATTTGCGGCAGGAGCAGCAGGCCAACCGCGCGCGCGATGCGCAACTCGGAAGAGCCATCGGCGCAGGGGTCGTCAACGGCCTTGAGGTGGAGAGCGCGCCGCAGTCGGGCGCGGGCGGCCTTAAGAACGCGGTCGTGCGCGTGAGCGCGGGGATGGCCTTGAACGAGAACGGCCAGACGCTTTCGCTGCCGCTCGATACGGAAGTCGCGCTCGTGCGCGAACTCGAAGCGGCCAACGCGGAGGCGGGACTATTCGCCACGTGCGCGCCGCCGACGCAGACGGCCGTCGTCGCCGGTGCGGGCGTCTACCTGCTCGTCATCACGCCCGCCTCCGGCTACGACGAGCGCGCGCCCGTGAGCGGTTTGGGAAACACGGGTCTGACGAGTCCGGGCTGCGGCAGCCGCTACGCCGTCGAGGGAGTGCAGTTCAAACTCGTCAACGCGGACGTGGATACCAACCCCGCCATCCCGGCCGACGCGCGCGCCGAACTCAAAACCCTGATGAACGCGGGCGGCGCGGCCAACCTCTCGCTTCTCAGAAACATGCTGGCGCAACTCTGTTCGGGCGAGGCGCGGCGAAAGAGTTTCGTCGCCGACCCGTTCGTCGAAGACGCGGCGCGCGCCGGGGCAAAGCTCACCACGCCGCTCAAACAACAGGGAATGTTGACGCCTTGCGATGTGCCGCTCGCGCTCGTCTACTGGACTGCGAACGGCATCGGTTTTACCGACATGTGGTCTGTGAGGCGTCGCCCTTCGGGGCGACCGGATGCGGATCGCTGGTCGCCGTCGCTCGACGACGGGCGCGTCGCAAACGCCGAAGCGATGTTTCGGCAGTTTCAGGAACATCTGGATGCGATTCGCCGCGACAATCCGCACCCGGAAGGCGTGGCCGCGAAATCCTACTTTCGCTACCTGCCGCCCGCGGGCATCGTGCCGCTCGCCAGCGCCGGTTCGCCCGTCGGCTTCAACTACCTGAAATTTTTCGAGGGCATCATTTATCCCCCGCCCGTCTACACGGAAGGCGCGCGGGCGGTCGAACTGTTGCGCACCGCGCTCGACTATGCGCCGCACGTCCTCGGGGGCAAGGAAGTGCTCCGCGTCTATCGCGTGAGAGAAAACATGGGGGCGCAGGCGGCGGCCGATCCGCCGCAACCTTACATGATCTTCACGAGCGGCCACGTCCCCTATCACGGAGACGCGCATTACAACCTGGCTCGTTGGAACTACAGCAATTATTCCTGAGTCTTGCTGCTCAAGGCTGAATCAGCCGGGACGAGAAGAGAGGAGAACGAAGATGGCGCAGATAATCGACAAGGTAAAGCCGGGCGATCTGATCACGGCGCAATTCATCAATCGCATCGTTGACGAGATCAACGCGTTGCAGGCGAAAGTGGCGGGGCTTGAATCAATCGGGCCGGTGGGCGGCAAGGTCTTCATCACGGACATAAAGCCGCATTCTCCGCCGCCGCGCGTCAATCAACAAATGCACATCACCGGGCAGAACTTCGGATTCGTGATCGGAGCCACCGAGGTAACGTTCGACGAAGACACGCGGGTTGACACCTACCTCGCCGGGTCAAACGACCAGAACCTGATCTTCACCATCCCCGTCATCCCGAACCTCCCGCCGCAGGGCAAGCAGGTTACGGTGCGCGTCAGCAACGTCAGCGAGTCCGCCCAGAAGGTGGTGACGATCCTGCCCGTCGAACTCTCGCTCGAAGGCGGCGTGGATGTGCTGTTCAAAACCGCCGACCCGCTCACGATCACCCCCGGCAGCGCCGTGACTTTTGAATACAGCCTGAAGTCGCGCGCCTCGCTTGCCGCCGACTTCACGATCACGACGGAGATCACGGGCGTCAATGATCCCGCGCCGTGGCAGAGCCAGATCGAGTTGCTTAACAGCCAGAAGGCCAAGGCGCAGGGCAACCAGATTCACCTCGAAGTTAACGAGACGAAAACCTTCTTCGTCAGAATCAAGGCCGTCCCGCCGAACACGAACGGGCAGAAATTCGGGTTGAAAGTCTCGGCCTCGTCGGGCAAAGTCGGCGGCACGACGGGCGGCGCCGCGGAATTTACCGTCGGGCAGGCCATCGATCCGCCCGACCCCGCAACCAACCTGCTCCTCAACACGGGGGGGCAAACCCCGGCTATCGAATTCATCCCCGTCTCGGCCGGGAGTGTGAACAACTCCACCGCGCCGCCGACCATCACCTTGCAGAAATCTACGGCGCAGACTAATCAGGTCGCGCGCGTCAACCCCACGGCCGTCATTCAGGCCGTCGGCATATACGACGTGACCGCCAAGATCACGTCCGGCTCGGGTTGGACGGCCACCGTCAGCACACAAACTGTTCCGAACCCGTTCGAGATCAAGAAGGAGGATTTCGATAATTCGGGCGAGGCGACGAAGCCTTTGCGAATCAGCATCAAGGCGCTCGAAGCCGCCACGGCGCAGGCCAAAGTCGAAATCCAACTTCAACGACAGGGCTCCTCGCTCAAACGGACGCTGAGCTTATTACTGAAACTGCCGGCGCAAGCCTAGCGGACGTTGGCCGCACCCGACCGTCCGCATTCCAAGAGGATCATTGCCGTTGACCTCACAGCCTGATAAGGAGATACGAAATGAATTTCAGCACCCGCCACACGCAAACCGCGCCTTCAACATCTCTTGCCCACGCGCGCCGCCGTCGCCTTCCGCACTTCGGCCGCATCGGCCGCATCGGTTACGCAGTCTTCGTAGCGGTCTTCTGCGCAGGCTTATTCAGCCAGACCATCGAGGCCGCCACGACCTGCGTGCCGCGCGCCATCGGCGTCCCCGGACAAAGCGCGCCGCCGAACTGGTGGAACATGGGAGCGTCGCCAAACGCGCCGGATAGATTCAGCAACCGGCTCGACGACCCGCGCTGGCGCGGAGCCGCCAATTACACGCGCGGTACGGGCACGGCCGAGCACGTCGCGTTCCGCGTCCTGCACTCGAACGCGGGCGCGGCCACCGGCCTCTACCTGTCCTGGAACGTGAAGGTCGCGCCGAGTCTTGCCGTTAACACGAACAATCGCCTGTTCGTCGGCTTCAGCCCCGGCGGCGGTCAGGAGGATGTACTCATCTCCATCCAACTCAATAACGCCGCCCCCGGACTGGCGACCTCGCAATACGGCGCGACCATCTCGACCAAACCGGCGGCCAGCCCCGGCGACGCTTACGTGGGCGCGAACACGCCCGCATGGCTCACCGGCAGGACGAGAATCTGGGTGCAAAATAATCCGAGCAATTCGTGGGCGGTGGAAATGATGATCCCGTTCAGCAATTCAGGACTCGCAAACGGGCTGAACATCCCGTCCACGTTTCGCATGTGGTATGAACTGCGCGTCATGCCTGCGATGGGCGACGCCTACATCGTCTATAAATTCCCGCAATCGGCGGCCGACATCGGCGTGAACGGCGAGGGCGAAGATCAATTCCCTGAAACCAGCACGTGGGAAGAGATGCGGCTGACGAACGGAACCGCCGACTCGCCCGACCCGCAATGCCCCACAGACGGCGTCTCGCTGAAAGGCGGAAAGATCGGGACGACCAATAACCCGACGAGCCTGATGAACCTGCAAAGCCCGAACACGTTCGTCGCGAAACCTTTCAACAACACCGGCCAGCCGATTCCCGCCGGACAAATTCAGGCCACTTACTATATCGCCAACTGGGGGTCGCAAATCGGGCTCAACGATTCGGGCGACCCGGCGGGGCTGTGGGTCAAGCTCCGCAACGGCGATAAAGTGCCGAGCGCGGCCGTTATCAACAACGCCTCGGAGGGAACCATCTCCTTCCCGCTCACCTTCAACGTGGCGGAGAAAACGCCGTTTCTCGACGGCGATAAGACCATGCACCAGTGCATGCTGGTGCAACTGACATCGACCACCGACCTGAAGTTTCTCAACGACACCGCCGTGCGCAACATGGACTTCGTCAACGCTTCGACGTTTGAGCGCGACGCCGAGATCAGCGTCGTCGGGCTGCCCGCGCTGGGCGGGACGCCGCGACGCGATGTCTATCTCTACGTCGAGACGGCGAACATGCCGTCGAAAGTCGGTCAGGATGATCGCGACCCGGCGAGAGGCAGTGCGACCGCTATAGGGGGCAGCGCATCGACCATGCCGGGCAACAGGCCGGGCGGCGACATTACCGGCGAACTCGACCCGTTCATGCCGACCTATCGCGTGCACGCCTACCACGATACTGGCAGGCGCATAACGAGGAACGGAACGGCCTTCACCATCCTTGAGCCGCAAAATTCGTTTGGCTATTACGTCACGCACAAGGGCGCTCTCGAAGGTTGGAGACACAGCCTCACCGGAGCCGAGCAACTCGCGCCCAACTTCTATCGCGTCGGCGTGCCGCACAACGGAGCCGTCAAAATCAAGACGACGATTGAGGCGATTGAACCCGGCGGCGGCACGGGCGGCGGCGGCACGGGCGGCGGCACGGGCGGCGGCACGGGCGGCGGCGGCACGGGCGGCGGCACGGGCGGCGGCACGGGCGGCGGCGGTGGTGGCGGCTCGATTCCCGCCGACGCCGACGAGAAACGCTGGGGGCTGAGTTTGCACGCGGGCGCGAGCATTCCGCATGCCGAATTCGGCGACGTGTTCAGCACGGGGCCGAACTTCGGTATCGACCTCGAATACCGTCTGAACAATCGGGTCTCGCTCGAAGCGTTGTACAACTTCAATCGCTTTCGCGGCGAAGACTTCGGCGTCGTCTCCGTCGAAGACCTCAACGTGCACCAGTTCTCCGGCAACGTCAAAGTCTTCGGCGGGAGCGGTTCAGTCAGGCCGTTTCTCAACGGCGGCGGCGGCGCGTATCACTTCGATTTCGGCGGCCTCGGGGGCGGCGACACGCGCGGCGGCCTGAACCTCGGCGGCGGCTTGCAATTCAACGTCACTCCGACCTTCGCCGTCGAAGGCTCGTACAATTTCCACAACGTCTTCACGCCCGGCACGAATGTGAAGTACTCCACCCTACAGGGCGGAGTGCGCTTCAGATTCTAAAACGGGCGCGGCCTTATGGAGCCGGGTTCGCGTGAGGCAAGAGGCGCGCAGGCGCGGGGTTGACCACGAAGTCGTCCCGTTCGCTCGCCGCTTGCTTCCCGCGAACCCGACCCGGTTTCTTTGAGATGATCAACCTGCAAACGGGTGAACAGACTTACGTGTCGCGGCTGCGCGTCCGGTGCTCCGGCCTCGATCCGCTGGCGGCGCAGTTGCGGCTCGCCACTCTCTTCCGCGCGGCGGAAGTGCAACCCGCGGGGCTCCCCCCGTCGGCCATCGTCTGCATCCGCCGCCTCGACGATCCGCGCCCGCGCACCGTCTCGCTCTCGGGCGCAAATTCGTTCCTGCCGCCGGAATGGCAACAGTCCGTGCGCGCTTCTATCGAACAACTCGCGCGTCGCGCCCCGCGTCCGGCGCGCGATGCGGTCGCGGCCGATGCGCCCTGCGTCGTCTTCGAGGATCGCGCCGAGTTGCTGGCCGCGCTCGCGTGCGATTGGTGCGAGCAGCGCGCCGCCGCGCGCTGGTGGTGGCGCAGTCTTTTCAAAGAGACCATCGACGCCCCGGCGGTCGTCAAACTCTGGCGCGAGACGCCCGAATACGTGCCGGGTGCGCTCGAACATCTCGCGCGACGGCAGCGAGCCGTGGCCTTCGCGCGCGCGCTCGCGCCCGGCGGGGCGCGCGCCATACTCGATAGCCTCGTGCGCCGTTTCGCGCTCGGCGAATTACAGGCCGTCGTCTTCGCCGCGCCGGAACATGCCGGGCGTTCGGGCGCGGCCGGAATGCGGCCTAAAGCGTCGCAACCTGAAACATTTCCCGGCGACACGGCGGGGGGGGAATTTCAACCGCCTCCGGCGGAAACGGGCGCAGGAGGAGGCGCGTCGCCGTGGAGGGAGTTCGCGCCGGAGGCGTCGTCGCACGAGTTGGAATTGTCGCAGCAATGCTTGCTCGGCGTCGGACTCGCCTTGCACCGCGCGCCAGTCGTCGTGCGCGGGAGCGGTTTCGCGCTCCGCATACAAGCGTGGATGAACGCGGCCTCACCCGGCCGTGAAACGAACGCGGTCGCCGCGCCGCCAAGCTCGAATGCGAAAAAGCCGCGCGACGCGCGCGTGCTCCCGACCCTTTCCGCGTCAAAGCCGGGCGCGGCCTCCCCGCGCGGGGCGGTTCACACACCGGAGGGCGTGCGCGCGGCGTCTCCCGTGCATGTTGTTTCAGACAAACTGCAACAACCCGCGTCTGAAATTCGCGGCGCGCGGCGTGGCACTCCCGGGTTTCAAGACGCGAACGCTTTCGCACCCACGTCGAAACTTTCGCCGCAGGACGGAGAGCCCCCCCGGCAGTCCGAGACTTCACAGTTCGAGGCGAGAGACACGGTCGCGCTCGCCGTGACTTCCGATGTCGTCGAAAGCGTCGCGCCGCGAGGTGAAGCCGCCGAACGAGGCGCGAGCGCGCCGCTGTTCGAGTTGCCGGACTCGCGGGTTGAGGAACAAGCGACGGGTGCGCCGCTCCCTTTCATCCCGGAGGCGGAGGCGACGCACACAACCGTTTCGCCCTTGCTCGAAGCGCGGATCGAGACGCGTTTCGGCGGGCTGTTTCATCTCGTCAATCTCGCTCTCTTTCTCGAACTCTACGGCGACTTCACCGCGCCCGCCGCGCAGTGCATCGCGCTGCCCGTTTGGGATTTCGTCGCCCTCCTCGGGCGGCGAATGGCCGGGGCGTGCGTCGAGGAAGATCCCGTCTGGCCTCTGCTGGCACAACTCTCCGGGCGCGCTCCGGGAGAGCCGCCCGGCGATAATTTCAGCCCGCCCGGCGCGTGGCGCATGGACGCCGGGTGGCTGCGAAATATTCCCGCAAAGGGCAACTGGCGTTGGGCTGTCGCGCGCGACGCGCGGGGGCAAGGCCGCTTGCAGGTCATACACCCTGAGAAGTTCCTCTTGATTGACGTGCCGCTCGACGGTGAAGAGGAATTGGAAGCGCAACTAGAGAGCGAGTCGGAAGTTTACGCACACGCGTTCGCGGGGAAGCCCACGCGCGCCCCGCGCCCGCTCAAAATTCGCGGCCGCACGCCGCTCGCGCTCTGGGTCGAACGCGTGCATCTTTACGCGCGCGCGCGTCTGCGTCTCGCGCTCGGCACGGGAGACGTGCGGCGCGCGGCGCGTCTCCTGTGTGAGCGCAATGCGCGCGTGTTTGTGACGGCGACGCACGTTGACATCCTGATGCGACTGGCGGAGTTGCCCTTTGAGGTGCGCGTGGCCGGACTTGATCGCGACCCCGGTTGGATTCCGGCGGCGGGGCGCATCGTCGCGTTTCATTTCGAGTAGGAAGGCGAAAGAGGGAGGGGCGGTCTAATGGTGCAGGCGCAAAAACCGGAACATGCTTTCGCCGATTTCGCGGCGACCCCCGCGAACCATTTCAAACTCTACGTCTTCGCCGCCGTCGCGCGCGTGCTTGAGCAAGTCGCGCAATCGTTTGAGACGGTCGAGGCGGCCTACGAACAGTTTCCCTTTCTCGAAGGTTACAGCGAAGAACTCGAAGGCCGCGCGCCCGCGCATCTCGCCTGCGTCGAAGACGAGCGCGGGGCGCATGATTGGTGGCGGGAAGCGATCCGCCTGTGGGAAGAAGGGACGGCGGAGACGCACCTGCCGCTGCGGGCGTTGCGCGATGCGGCCGCGCTCGATCATGCGGGCATGACGCTGCTGATATGCGCGGGTCTCTCGGAAGAGGACGCGCGCTTCGGCCTGCTCTTTGAAACGATGCAGGCGACGCCCGGCCAACATCGTCCGACTCTCGGCCTGCTCTTGGCATGGTGGCGCGACGAGGACGACTGTCGAGAGGTGCGCGCACGTCTGCGCGAGTTGCACGAGTTGGGTCTCGTCGAGTTTACGGGGACGGACGCGCCGCGCACTGAGTGGGCGCTCTACGTGCCGCCGTTGCTCTGGGACGTGCTGCGGGGCGAGACGCGCGAACGCCTCGCCCCGTGGGCGCGGTATCATGCGCCCGCCGCGCTCGACGCGCTCGACGCGCTCATCCTCCCCCACGCATTGCGCGCCAAACTCGAAGTTGTCCCCGCCCTGCTCGCGTCGGGCGAGGCGCAGGCGCTCGTCGTGCGCGGCCCGCATCACAACGGCCGCCGCACGCTCGCCGGAGCGGTGGCGCGCTCGCTCGGCCGGGGCGTGCTCGAACTCTCCAACTTTGACCGCACGACTGACGCGAACAACTCTCCAGACGAACGCTGGCGGCTCGCCGGCACGCTCGCGACGCTGCTCCGCGCGCTGCCCGTCTTCGTCTTCGACATCCCGCCCGGCGAGACCGTGGAGTTGCCGCCGCTCGCGGGCTACGCGGGCGCGCTCGGCGTCGTGCTCGGCAAGCAGGGCGGCGTTCGCGGCGAGGCGGCCGAACGCGCGCTCACCGTCACGCTCGACGCGCCCGACCGCGACGCCCGACGCCTCCACTGGCTGCGAGCGCTCGGCACGCACGCCACGCCCGACATCGAACTCATCAGCGAACGCTTTCGCCTGACGGGCGGTAACATCCGCCGCGCCGCCAAGCTCGCCATCGCCTACGCCGCGCTCGCAGGGCGCGCGGGCGTCAACATCACGGACGTGCAGCAGGCCAGCCGCGCGCTCAACCGGCAGATGCTCGATACGCTGGCCGTGCGCATCAATACGACGGGCGATTGGAGCCACCTTGCGGCGAGCGCGGAGACGTTCGCGGAATTGCGCAATCTCGAAAGCCGTTGCCGTCATCGCGAGAGGTTGCCCGCGCACGTCGGCGACGCGCTCGCCTGCGGGCTGAACGCGGGCGTGCGCGCTCTCTTCAGCGGCACGAGCGGCACGGGGAAGACGCTCGCCGCGCGCCTGCTCGCCGCGAGTCTCCAGATGGATTTGTACCGGCTCGACCTCTCGACCGTCGTCAACAAGTACATCGGCGAGACCGAGAAGAACCTCAACCGGATTTTCGCGCTCGCCGAAGAACTCGACGTGATCCTCCTGCTCGACGAAGGCGACGCACTGCTCACGCAACGAACCGACGTGGGCAACGCCAACGACCGTTACGCCAACCTCGAAACCAACTACCTGTTGCAACGGCTCGAATCCTTCGAGGGCATCCTCGTCGTCACGACCAACGCGGGCGACCGCATCGACGGCGCGTTCCAGCGGCGCATGGACGTGTCGATCAATTTCACCCCGCCCGACTCCACGGAGCGTTGGACGATCTGGCAACTGCACCTTCCCCTCTCGCACCGGATCGAGGGGCGACTGCTCGACGAGGCCGCGCGCCGCTGCGAGTTGACGGGCGGGCAAATTCGCAACGCCGTGCTTCACGCCACTTCGCTCGCGCTCGCGGACGATAGCCCGGTCACGTCCGAACATTTCGAGGCGGCAGTCCGCCGCGAATATCGCAAGGCGGGCGCGGTCTGCCCGCTCCAAACGCGCCGCGACGCGAACGTCGTCGCAGCCTTCAACCGCTGGTGAGAAAGGAAAGGAAACGATGAACGATGAACGATGAAGTAAAGACAAGGATATTGTTTTCACTTCATCGTTCATCGTTCATCGTTCATCGTTCTACCCAATGCCTGTTGCACTTCGATCACTTTCGCGTAAGCCCAAGCCCCGGCAGAAGCCGGAGAGCGACCCGCGCTTTGCGAAGATCGTCGAAGACCTCAAGCGGAAGTCCGCCAAAGTCAAACAGCACCCGACGCCGAAGCAAAAGGCCGCCGAGGCGCAGGCCGCCGCCAAGGGGCCGCCCAACGAACGCGCCGCGGGCGGCAAGGCCAAACAAGTAGATAAGATCAAAGAGGCGAAGACGAAGAAGCCGGAGTCGGACAGTTTTCTCTCGCTCCTGCGCGCCGAGATCGAGAAGGCGATGCCGAAGACTCTCGGCGACACCGAGAAGTTTATGAAGGGCGGCGACGCCTCGTCGTTGAAGGGGTCGCTCAAGGGCAACGTCAACCAGCAGAAGCAGGAGGCGACGGGCGATGTCTCCTCGGCATCGAAGGAGCCGCCCGGCGAAGCCGGCGAGGCCAAGCAATCGACGCCTATCCCCAACGAGCCTCAACCTCCTTCGCCCGACGTTGACGCCGCCGCCGGAATGCCCGCGCCGAAGACGGCCGCGGACGTTTCGCTGCAAGATTCCAAACAGGACACAGACGCGGCGATGGCCGACGCGGAAGTTACGCCGACGCAGTTAAAGAAGGCCAACGATCCGCGTTTCAGCGCGGTGCTGACGGCGAAAGATTCTGTCGGCAAGCAGGCCGACGCCGCGCCCGCCGCATTTCGCGCTCGCGAACGGGGCGTGCTCACGAGCGCGGGCGCGCAGGCCAAGGCCGCGTCGAGAAAAGGCGCGGGCGCGATGCTCGGCAGCAAGGCCAAGTCGAAGTCTGCGGTGCAACTCAGGCAGGAGGCCGCGAAGAAGAAGGACGAACTCGAACGCAAGAAAGTGGCCGACGACATCGAGGCCATCTACAACAGGACGAAGACGAACGTCGAGAACAAACTCGCCTCCCTTGAGACGGAGGTCGGCGCGATGTTCGACACCGGCACGGACGCCGCGCTCTCGGCGATGAAAAGCTACGTCGAAGAACGCATCTTCAACTACAAGCTGGAGCGCTATCTCTCGATCCCGGGCGTGGGCGCGGCGCGCTGGGTGGCCGATCAGTTCACGGGACTGCCCGAGGAGGTGAACGCCTTCTACGTCGAGGGGCGCAACATCTTCACGCGCTTGATGGACGCGCTCGTCGTGCGCGTCGCCGATCTGGTCGAGAAGCGGCTGGCCGAGGCGAAGGCGATGGTCGCGGACGGGCAGAACGAGATCAAGCTGTACGTCTCGAATCTCGCGCCGAATCTGCGCTCCGTGGGCGAGTCGGCGCAGAAGGAGATTGACGGCCGTTTCAAGGAACTCGAACAGGGCATCGAGAACAAGAAGAACGAACTCGCACAGGCGCTCGCGCAGAAGTACAAGGAGGCGTCCGATAAGGCCGACAAGGCGCTCAAGGAGATACAGGACGCCAACAAGGGACTCGTGCAGGCGTTCGTCGAAAAACTCGGCGAGATCATCAAGGTTCTGGCGGAGTTCAAAGACAAGTTGATGGCGCTTTTGAAGAAGGGCGCGGACACCATCAAACTCATACTCGCAGACCCAATCGGCTTCCTCTCGAATTTGATCGGCGCGATCAAACAGGGCTTCAACCAGTTCAAGGCCAACATCAAGTCGTGGCTCGTCAAGGGCTTGATCGGTTGGCTTTTCGGCGCGCTCGCCTCGGCAGGCGTCACGCCTCCGGCCGACTTCTCGCTGGCCTCGATCTTCAAACTCGTCATGCAGATTCTCGGCATCACCTTCGAGAACATGCGCGCGAAGGCCGTCAAGCTGCTGGGGCCGACGGCCGTGACGGTCATCGAGAAACTCGTGGAATACGTCAAGACGTTCATCGCGGGCGGCCCTGCGAAACTGTGGGAACAGGTCAAGGGCGACCTCTCGAACCTGAAGGAGATGGTGCTCGGCGCGATCCGCGACATGATCATCGAGACGGTGATCAAGGCCGCCGTCACGAAGCTGCTCTCGATGTTCAACCCGGCGGGCGCGATTGTTCAGGCCGTCCTGGCGATCTACAACACGGTCATGTTCGTCATCGAACAGGCCGCGCAGATCATGTCGTTCGTGGATGCCATCGTCAATTCGGTGTCGGCCATCGCGCAGGGGGCTATCGGCGCGGCGGCGACGAAGGTGGAACAGGCGCTCGGCGCGGCCATCCCGCTTGTCATCGGCTTCTTCGCGCGCCTCATCGGCCTCGGCGACATACCGAAGCGCGCCACCGCCACCGTCAAGAAGGTGCAGGGCGTGATCGACGCCGCCATCGACAAGTTCCTGGGTAAGGCCATCGCCTTCGTCAAGAAGATGATGGGCAAACTCGGTGGCAAGGAGCGCACGCCCGAGGAGAAGAAGAAAGACTTGGAACGCGCCGGGCGCGAGTTGAAGCCGAAGGTGAAGGCGCTGATGGCTAAGGGCGTGCCGCCCATTATCCTCAAGGCGCGGCTCGCGTTGTGGAAGGTGCAGTACAAGTTGACCACGCTGGAGTTGCGCGGGCGGGAATTGGTGGCGACCATCAACCCTGAACTCACGCTGGCAGAGGGCTGGACGTTCGAGGACAATCAGGTGTTTCTGGTTATCGACAAGATCGCGAAAGAGATGGTTAAAGAGGCGCAGAAGGAGAGAGCAAAAGAGAATAGGGAGAATAAAAAGAAGGGCGTGCCGCCGCTGGCTCCGGTCACGACGCCGAGCGGACAGACGTTGCAGCAGGTAGACATCAGGCAGCGCAGTGCGCCGGCGGCCGGCGTCGTGGCGCTGGGCGCGGGGCAGCAGAGGGTAATCGTCGGGCAGACCGTGGGAGGGAAGGAAGTGGCCTTTGAGCACGGCTTCGAGCAAGCGCCCTATCAGATGGGGCCGTTCCCGTGGAGGGGCATCGGCCCCGGCGGCGGTGCCAAGGGGCGCAAGTACGACGAGTTGGTCGCAGCCCTGGCCGGGAAGCCTACGGGCGATTGGCTCAAGATGCTGGCGACGGGCAAGCCGCTGCCGAAGGAGGCCGAGCCGCACGCGGGCGACCTCGCCGAACTCTACGGGCTGATGATGGCGAAGGAGCCGAGCCACGGAGGCGGCGCCAACAGGCGCGACCTGGCCTACTCAATGATGGCTATTGACCTGGCGAGCGGGCCGGGAGGCAAGCCCATCGATCAGATTGTCGGCAAGACGGGCATCCACCCGGCCGCCTTCGGGGAGGCGCAGATGGGGGCGGCCATCGTCGCGCAGGACATGAAGGGCACGAGGGGCATCGGGGCGCTCACGAAGAAAGAGGCTGAAGCGTCCGACAAGAGGCGGGAGCGCGAGCGCGAAACCCTGAAGGCGTGGTTCGAGAAGCACAAGAAAGATTTGCCGCTCTTCCCGAAGGATCAAAAGCCTACCCTTGCCGACGTGGAAACGTTCGTGCGTAGTAAACTCAAAGAAATTTTCAAGAGGTGACAAATGTCGTCAGAAGATAATCAGGAGAGCGTCCATCTCGTACTTCGGAGCGGGGTCACACGCGAACTTTTCGAGGAGACGGCTGCGGAACTCGGCCTGACCAAACAGGGCACGTGGGAGCCGAAGGGCGAGAAGGAGGCTTACGAGCAGGTCTGGACTACGCCGGACATGATGCGCGCCATCAACTACGTCGAAGACCCGTTCACGGGAATGAACTACGTGCATTTCCGCGGCTCTGATCTTGAAGAGTTGATCGAAGACTTCACGGACAAACTCGCGACCTACGGGCCCGGGGAACTCGTCGAGCGCGCCTACACGACGGACGAGCACGACGAATACGTTCACAACCTCTATCGCCTCGCCATCACCTTCGCGGAGTACGACCAGGAGGTCTTCGTGATCTTCGAGAACGTCGCCACCGAAGCCCCGCACCCCAAACTCCGGCTTGCGGCGCTCGACGCTCTGGCTTTTCGCAGGTGGCCGCAGAGTCGCGCAGTGGTCGAGCGCGTCGGGCGCGAGGACGACGACGAGGGGGTGAAAGGGGCGGCGCAACGACTTCTCACGCTGTGGGACGCGCCGCCGCCGGAACAGCGAACTTAGTTAAACAGGTTTCCAGCGATGTCAACGCCTCTCGTCACCTGCATCATGCCGACGGCTGACCGCCGCGCGTTCGTGTCGCGCGCCGTCGAGTATTTCCTGCGGCAGGATTACGAGCCGAAAGAGTTGATCGTCGTGGACGACGGCGACGACCCGGTGGCGGATTTGATGCCCGCGGACGAGCGCGTGCGTTACGTTAGCGTGGCGGAAAAGTTGCCGGTGGGGGCGAAGCGGAATCTGGCGTGCGAACGGGCGCGCGGCCATGTCATCGCACACTGGGACGACGACGATTGGCACGCGCCGCACCGTTTGCGTTACCAGATCGAATCACTGCTCGGCGCGGGCGCGGAGTTGTGCGGCATCAGCACGTTGTTGTTTTACGACCTGCGCCGTCATGGCGGCGGGCGCGGTTGGAAATACGTCTACCCGTCGCACCGGAAGCCGTGGGTGTCGGGCAGCAGTTTGTGTTACACGCGGGAGTTTTGGGCGGTCAATCGTTTCCGCGAGATCGACGTGGGCGAGGACGCGCGGTTCGTGTGGAGTCGCCCGGCGGCGCGCATCTGCGTGCTGCCCGATCCGGGCTTCCACGTCGGGATCATACACAAGGCGAATGTGAGTCCGAAGAACACGGCGGGCAGCTACTGGCGCGAGCACCCGGCCGAGGACATCAGGCGTCTGCTCGGCGCGGACGTGAAGTTCTACGACGACTTCGCGGCTCGCAGAGACGTGAGCGGGAAAGCGCGGGCGAGCGTGCGCAGAGATGCGCAGGCGAGCGTGCGTGGGGAACCCGGCGCGAGCGACAAGCAACAACCGCGCGCGCTTAGCGCTGACGCTCCCGCGGCTCTCGTTTCGGCGGCCTATGGCATCGGTGACATCCTGCGCGTGACGCCGCTTGCGAGCGCGCTCGCGCGTCTCGGCTATCAGGTCGATCTGCTCGTCGCGCCCGACTACCCGGAGTGCGTGAAGTTGTGGGAGAACGCGCAAGGCATTCGACGCCTCATCCATTATCAAAATTTTCGCGGCAACCGGGGCGGCCTGCCCGTCGCCGCTCTGGCGAATGAATCCTACGAGGTCGCGACGTTCACGCAGTGGAGCGCGCCATTGCGCCGCTGGGTGCGTGCGAAGCGCGTGCTCGCTTTTAATCAGGCGGAATGGTTGAAGGCGGGCGACATCGCCTGCGTCGGGCGGATGGCGCGCGAGTTGGGCTGGAAGGACGAATTGCCCGAGCCTTTCGCCGTTGCCTCGGGCAGAAAGTTCGACCTGCCGCCCCGTACGCTTGCGCTGCATCCCGGCTGCAAACCGGATTGGCCGTGGAAGAAATGGCACGGCTTCGACGAGTTGGCGCGTCTCTGGCCGGAGGTCGCCATCATCGGGACGGAGTCCGACCTCGACAACGCCGCGACCTACTTTCGCAAAGCCTTCGCCTGGCCCGCGCACGCGCGCAACTTCACAGACGCGCTCGACCTGCCCGACACGGCCGCCCTCATCCGGCAATGCGCCGCGCTCGTGGCGAACGATTCGGGGTTGATGCACCTAGGCGTCGCCGTCGGCACGCCGACGTTCGGCGTGTTCGGCATCACGAGTCCCGAACGGGAAATGATCCCTTCGAGGAAGATGTTCGCCGTGACGAAAAAACTCGCGTGCGAGGCGGCGTGCAGGAAACAACCGTGGGGGCGACGCGACTGCGAACAACATCTCGCGTGCCTGAAGACCCTCTCGGCGGAAGAGGTGATGGAACAGGTCAAACAAAACGCCCTCGCGCCCGACGCCGCGCCGCGCGCGACTTTGCAACTCGTGGCCGCCGTGGACGACCACGCTTCACAACTTGCGGTTTCCGTAGACGACCACGCACGAGATACGCCCGCGCCGTTTGCCGCCCATCGTCCGCCGGAGCGCGTCGGTGCGTCGCGCCGGGCAACGAGCGCGGGCGATCTCAGTCTCGTCTATTACGGCTACGTGTTCGACGCGTCGGGCTACGGGCAGGCCGCGCGCGGCTACATCCACGCGATGCACCGCGCGGGCATAGAACTCTCCGTGATCGACATGGCGGCCGGACGCCCGCGACAGGTGCGCGACGCACTCGTCGAGTCGCGCGTCGGCCGAGGCGTGAAGGGCGACGTGCATCTCTTCCACGGCATCCCGCCGCAATGGGCGCGCCATGCCGCCGGGGTCGAAAACGCAATCGGCATGACCGTCTGGGAAACCGACGCGATGCCCACCGAATGGCGCGGCGCGCTCGGGCGCGTGCGCGAAATCTGGCTGCCCTGCGATTACAACGTCTCGGTCTTCGGCAAGTCGCTCGACAAAGCGATCTTCAAACTCCCGCACGCGCTCGTGCCTCCTCAAACGGCGGCGGACGACACCTACGATTTTCCCGGCATCGATGCGCGTGATTTCGTCTTTTACAGCATCTTCCACTGGCAGGAGCGCAAAAGTCCGCAAGGGTTGATCGAGAGTTTCCTGCGCGCTTTCCCGGAGGAGCCTGACGCCGTGCTCGTCTTGAAAGTGAATGCGGAGGCGTCCCACGTCGCCGCGGGGGCGTTGGAAGAATTACGTCGGCGGACGGGGTCGAACGCGCGCGTTCTTATTCACGGCGAGGCGTGGCCGGAGGCGCGTATCGAAGCCCTGCACGCGCGCGGCGATTGCTACGTCTCCCTGCACAGGGGCGAGGGCTGGTGTTACCCCCTGTTCGAGGCGGCCGGACGCGGCACGCCGGTCGTCGCCACGAACTACTCCGGCCCGCTCGAATACCTCGACGAAGATGCGCACAAACTCGTGCGCCACACGCTCTGTCCTGTGCGGCAGTCTTATCGTTACTACCATCCGCGGATGCGCTGGGCTGAACCCGATCTCAAGCACGCTTCGGAGTTGATGCGCGGCGTCTACCATGAGCGCGAGGCGGCGCGCGCGAAGGCCGCACGCGCCGCGCGGAAGATGCGCGAGGATTATTCGCTGGAGCGCGTGGGCGAGATGGCGCGCGCGCGTATCGAAGAGATGCTCGGCCGCACCGGAGCGGCGCGCGGTGTCTGGACGGCTGACGATAGCAAAGGGCAGGGACTCGTCGCCCCCGGCGTGCCGATTGAGGGCGACTGGTACGACGCGGACTACTTCGAGCACGGGCGCAAGAGCAACTGGGAGCGCGGCTATTCGTGGCAGCTATTCTCAGACCTCTTCAAACGAACGGCAAGCTACCTCTGCGAAAGTTTTCCCGAAGCCGAATCTTTCCTCGACGCGGGCTGCGCCAAAGGTTTCCTCGTGCGCGCTTTGCGCGAACGAGGCAAAGACGCGTGGGGCTTCGACCATAGCCCGTGGGCTATCGGCCACGCCGAGGCGTCGATTAAAACACACCTCACGCTCGCCCGCGCAGAATCGGTCGAATATGAACGCGAGTTCGATCTGACGCTCGCCTTTTCCCTCTGCGAGAGTTTGACCGAGGGGCAGGCGCACGAGTTTCTCACGCGCGCGCGCAAGTGGACGCGACAGGCCATCGTCGCCTGTATCCCGTCGTTCGACAACGAAGACGAGGAAGGACGGTTTCGCAAAAACGACCGCGACTATTCGCACATCACGATGCGTTCGCGCGCGTGGTGGCACGCCGAATTTTTGCGCGCCGGGTGGCGACAGGACGCCCTGCACCGCATCGTCGAGCGCGCCTGCCGCCGCCATGAACTGCCGCGCCGCATGAACTGGAAAATTTACGTCTATGTCCCGGCCTGACGCCCTTTGAGAATCCGTCGCGAGAGAGGACGCGCAGCATGAGCGAAGAGATACGCACGCCGCCGAAAGTGGCGATCATCGTCTTGAACTTCAATACCGGCGCGCTGACCGACGCGCTGGCGGCTTACCTGAGAAACGATCTCCGCTACACGAACAAAAAAGTCTATGTCGTGGATAACGGTTCGGACGCGCCGCCCGCCTCGACCACGCACGCGCTCCCGCACAATCTCGGCTTTACGCGCGGCATGCACGAGGGCTATCTCATCGCTTCGGCCGAAGACGCTTACGACGCCTACTGGTTTCTCAACTCCGACGTGGGCTTCGAGTATGGCAACGACGTGCTCGCTAATCTCTGCGAAGTCTTGTTCGCGTCCGACGCCCACGCGCAGATCGCGCCGCAGCACAACTCGCCGCACAAGTTCATGGAGCAGGCCGCGTGCGAGGCGCAATTCGTCCCCTATCTCGAAGCCACCGCCCCGCTCGTCAAAGCCGCGACAATCGCCCGCCTCGGTTTCTGGGACTTGCGGCTGACCTACGGTTGGGGCGTTGATTACGATTACGGCTACCGCGTGCGCGAGGCGGGACTCCGGAACGTGTTGACGAACCGCGCGCGCATCACGCACAAAGAGCACAAGTCGATCACGGATTATGCGGATTACGTCAACCGCGCAAGCGCGGAGATGAACGCGGTGCTCGCGGAAAAGTACGGCGCGGACTGGTGGGCGCGCGTCACTTCGGCGGACGAGCGCATCGTTCCCCTGATACTTAGCTGCGACCGCAACGCCGGATCGATGGAACAGTTCGTCGCCTCGTTTCGCACGGTGAGCGCGGGCTTGCGGCCGCCCGTCATCGTCATCGACACCAGCCACACGCCGAAACTGTCGGGCAAATATCTTTCGCTCGTCGCCGCGCTCGCGCCCGCCGCCGTCTACGTCCACGCGCGCGAGGAGGGGCTATCCACTTACGACTCGGTGCAGGAGGCCGTCCACTTCGCCTTCCAGCGCGTCCTCGAAGAGACGCGCGAGGGCGACCACGTTCTGTTCATCGAAGACGACATCATCTTCTCGAAACGCTTCAACGAAAAACTGCGCTCGCTCTGCATCAACCCCGACACGGGTCTCCTGACGCTCTACCTGCCCGGCAACGAATACGGCTCGACCGTCATCGACCCGCACAAATTTTACGGCACGCAATGCGTCCTCTTTCCGCGCCGCCCCTTGCAGGAGATCGTCGCCAACTGGGACGAGATCAAGCGCCGCATCCCGCCCGGCTACGACATTCGTTGGAGCCGTTTTCTCGGCGAGCGCGGCTACAAGCTCTACGGCACGGAGCATTCCTACGTCCAGCACTTGCAGGCCGAATCGCGCCTGCACGGCCACGCTTCACACGTCTCGCACAAGTTTCGAGGTTGAACAACTCTAAGCATCACTCGGTTATTGAATGGGTGGCGGAGAAGGGAAGAATTGATCCATCGGTTCATTGATTCAATAAAGAAATAGAAATATTGAAACAATGAAACAATGAATCAATGAATCAATGAATCAATTCTTCTTCATTCCTTTCTTTTCCTCCGCACGGGTGCGCTATAATCGGTCATGCCGGTTATCAATTTAAACAGGCCGGGATTCAGTGGGTCGCGTCTATGAACTCCCCTTTACCGGAAGATGGAAGCTCGCCGCGTGGGGCTGACGAAGCGCACGCGGGAGACCCGGCAGCCTTCGCCGGGACGGCCGACGGCCGTTTCCTCACCTTCGCGGAGAACGCCGCCGACGCCATCATCATCATCGACGCCGGAAGCGTTATTCACTTCATCAATCACGCCGCCGAAAAGATTTTCGGCTATCCCGTAAGCGAGTTGATCGGCCAAAACCTCACCTTGCTGATGCCCGATTACCTGCGCCACGTCCACCGCGAAGGGCTGGAACGCTACCTCACGACCGGCACGCGCCACATCAGTTGGAGCGGCGTCGAACTTCCGGGCAGGCATCGCGACGGGCGCGAGATCGAGTTGGAAATATCCTTCGGCGAATTCATCGAGCGGGGCGCGCGCTACTTCACCGGCATCGCGCGCGACATCACGGAGCGCAAGCGCGCCGCGCGGCGCTTGGCGGCGCATCATGCCGTGACGGCCGTGCTGGCCGAAGCGGCGAGCGTGCCGGAAGCGGCGAGCAAAATACTCGAAGCCGTCTGCGAAAATTTGCGTTGGGAGATGGGCGCGTTCTGGGGCGTGGACGGGGAGGCGGGCGTGCTGCGCTGTCAGGAGATCAGGCAACAGCCGTCGTCGTCGCAGACCGGCTCCGGCGAGTTTGCGGCGACGACGCGCGAGATAACGTTCGCGCGCGGCGAGGGTCTGCCCGGCCGCATCTGGAAGACGGGCGAACCGGCGTGGCTTTCGGACATAACGCGGGAACGGGAGATGCCGCGCGCCCCCGCGGCCGCGCGCGGAGGGCTGCGCGCGGCTTTCGGTTTCCCCGTCACGCTCGGCAGGGAAGTGCTGGGCGTGATGGAGTTCTTCAGCCGCGAGGTGCGAACGTCGGAGCCTGAACTGCGCTCGCTGATGAACACCATCGGCAGCCAGTTCGGCCAGTTCATCGAACGCAAGCACGCCGAGGGCGCGTTGTCCCTGGCCGAGGAACGCGCGCACGCCGAGTTCGACCGTTATCGTTCGCTCGTCACAGCGACGGCGCAGGTGGTGTGGACGACGGATGCCGCCGGGCGCGTCGAAGACATCCCGGCGTGGCGCGCGATGACCGGGCAGAGCGTGGCGGAGGTGAGCGGCCAGGGCTGGCTCGATGCCGTCCACCCCGAAGACCGCGCGCTCGCCGCCGAACTCTGGCAGCGCGCCATCGAGAGCCGCACCATCTACATGACCGAGTATCGCCTGCGCCAGCGCAACGGGCGTTACCGCGATTTCGCCGTGCGCGGCGTGCCCGTTATCGCCGCCGACGGGAGCCTGCGCGAATGGGTCGGGACGCTCACGGATATCACGGAGCGCAAACAGCAGGAGGCATCCGGCCGCTTCCTCGTCGAAGCGAGCGCGCTCGTCGCCGCCTCGCTCGATTACGAGACGACGCTGCAATCCGTCGCGCGTCTGAGCGTCCCTTTTCTCGCCGATTGGTGCATCGTTCACGTGGTGGACGACGACGGCTCGATCCGCCCCATCGCCGTGACGCATGACGGCGACGCGGAAAACGCTGAATCGGCTTGGGAATACGACCTGCATCAAAACCCGAACCCGGACGCGGCGATGGGCGCGGCGAAGGCGATCCGCACGGGGCAGTCCATGCTCTATGAAGAAATCTCTCCGGTCGCCGGAGATGCGGCGGAGCCGGAGGATGTGGAGCGCTTCCGCGTCGCGCGACAACTGGGCGTCGAATCGGCGATGATCGTGCCGCTCGTGGCGCGCGGCCGCACGCTCGGCGCGATCACGTTTGCCAGTTCCACGCTGGGGCGGCGCTACGGTCTTGCCGATCTCGCGCTCGCCGAAGACCTCGCGCACCGCGCCGCCTTCGCCGTGGACAACGCGCGCCTCTATCAAGAGGCGCAGGAAGCCAATCGCCTCAAGGACGAATTCCTCGCCACGCTCTCGCACGAACTGCGCACGCCCCTCACCTCGATTCTCGGTTGGACGAATTTGTTGCGCTCCGTCAAGTTCGACGAAGCGACCGCCGCCCGCGCCCTCGAAACCATTGAGCGCAACGCGCGCTCGCAGAAACAACTCGTGGACGATCTGCTCGATGCCTCGCGCATCATCACCGGAAAGCTCCGCCTCGAAATGAAGCCCACGGAACTCAGGGACGTGATCGAGCAAGCGTGCGAAGCGGCGCGACCGACGGCTCAGGCGAAGGGCATCGAGCTCAGGCTCGCGCTGGAAGAACCGGCGAATGTGGTTGCGGGAGACGCGGAACGCTTGCAGCAGATCATCTGGAATCTTTTGGCGAACGCCGTCAAGTTCACGCCCGAAGGCGGAAGCGTCGAAGTGCGTCTCGGGCGGCAGGGAGGGCAGGCGCGCATTTCCGTCACGGACACCGGCGAGGGATTGAAAGCGGAGTTTTTGCCGTTCGTCTTCGACCGTTTCCGCCAGGCCGATCAAACGACGACGCGCACGCACGGCGGTCTCGGTCTCGGCCTCGCCATCGTGCGACACCTCGCCGAACTGCACGGCGGGACGGTCTCCGCCACGAGCGCGGGCGAGGGACTGGGAGCGACCTTCGTGGTGCGTCTGCCGCTGCTCGAATTCGCGAAGCCCTCAGAGACGGTGGACGGGCGGACGCTACAGCAGCAGCAGCAGCAACACGCAAGCGCAACCGAACTCTCCGAGCAACAGTCGGTGCTCGGCGGACTCCGCATACTCGTCGTTGAAGACGAACCGGACACGCGCGTGCTGCTCTCTAAAGCTCTGGAACGATACGGGGCGACCGTGGAGGCGTGCGAATCTGCGAGCGAGGCTTTGGCCGCGCTGGAAAGGAGTTCATTCGATTGCATCCTGAGCGACATCGGGATGCCCGGAGAGGACGGCTACACGTTCATCGAAAAGCTCAGGGAGCGCGACGCGGCGCGCGTCGGCGGCAACCCTACACCGGCCGTCGCCCTCACGGCCTACGCACGCGAAGAAGACCGCGCCCGCGCCCTCGCCGCGGGTTTTCAACTACATCTCGCCAAACCCATCGCGCCAAAGGAACTCGCCGAAGCGGTGGCGAGCGTCGCCGGGCGCACATCAAACGTATAAGCGAGCGCGGCACTTGAAGGGGTCGGCCAAAGAGAGGCTTCGAGGCTTAGAAGCTGTTTGAAAAGTAACCTTGTTGTTGTCCCGAAGGGACTATTGAAAATAGTCCGGCCATTTATGGCCGGGGAGAGTTGATGTGTCTTTATACTTGAGTCCCGTAGGGACGATTGAATCGTGATGTACATTCAATCGTCCCTACGGGACTCACTCATTATTCTTCAACCCATTCCCGGCACTCAAGTGCCGGGCTATTATCAATCGTCCCTGACGGGACTTTCAAAACAGCTTCTAAGAGTCGCTTCGCGGCTAATGCCTGTCGCCGCTTTCGGGTCATTTGGCGGCCTTCGTCTCGCGGCTACTGTTCGTTTGGCCGCCCCTTGATCTCGTCCAACGCCGCGCCGAGACGTTCCAGCCCGCCGCTCAACATCTCCGTGTCGCCCGTGATGCTGAGGCGGAAGTGTCCGGGCATCTCGAAAAATCTCCCCGGCACAAGCGACGTTTCATACTTCTCGCGCAGCAGTGCGCAGAGAGAGTCCGCGCTGCCGTTGTGTCGCAGGCGCGGAAACGAAATCATGCCGTCGGTGATGGGGAAAGTTTCGAGGTCGTCGCGCGTGGAGAAGAAACTGTTGGCGAGGGCGCGGTTGCGTTCGAGCAGGGCGCGCGTGCCGGCGGCGATCTCGGGGAGGCGCGCGAAGGCGATACAACTGAGGCGTTCCGAGGCGTGCGGTTGCGCGACGCCGAAGAGGTCGTTGAGCCGCCACATGCGCTCTGCCAGCGCGGGCGCGGCCAGTATCCAGCCGCAGCGCAGGCCCCTGAGGCCGTAGACCTTCGTCAGGCTCGCCGTGCTGATGACATGTTCGCCGAGGCGTTGAGCGGTTCGAGGCGAACGCGCGAAGGCGGCGTCGAGATAAACTTCATCGACGAGGACGCGCGCCCCCACGCGAGCCGCGATGTCGCCGATCTGTTTAAGCGTGTCGTCGCCGGAATAAGCGTTCGAAGGGTTGTGCAAATTCGTGACGACGACGAGACGCGTCCGGGGCGTGATGGCGCGTTCGACTTCGGCGGGGTCGAGGCGGAATTGCGATTCAAACGGGCGCGCGAACCTTTTCACCTCCGCGCCGAGGTAGAGCGCGGCCGAGATGAGCAACTCGTAGGTGGGCTGCTCGACGAGCACTTCGTCGCCGGGTTCGACGAGCGCGGCCATCGCGAGAAAGTTCGCCATCGAAGTGCCGTTGGCGGCGACGACCGAATCTGTCGCGACGCCGCAATGGGCGGCGATGGCCTTTTGCAGCGGCGGATAGCCGTAACCGCTCGTGCCGCTCAGTTCGAGATCGGAGAGCGAGACGCGCAGGCTTTCGAGCGGGTAGTGGTTGACGCCGCTCGTCGCGAGGTTATAGGGCGCAGGTGTCTGCGTCTTCGCCCAGTGCATGTAGGCGGAACTCATCACGCGCTGCCGTTCGTTCATAAGTGGGAATTCCTTTGCCGTCGCAGCCAGTAGTAGCAAGCCGGGATGCCCGCGGCCACGATCAAAAAGCCGACGATGCTGTTGGCCGGATATTTGTAGACGGTGCTCAGGACGACCAGCCAGCAGGCCGCGACGAAGAGAGCAGTGGTGTAAGGGTGGCCGGGAACGCGAAACGTCGTGGCCGCCTCGTCGCTTGGTGACGAGCGACGGCGAAAGATGAAGAGGGAGAGCCCGGTCAGCCCGAACCAGATGAAATCGACCGAGACGACGTAGTTGAGTATCTGGCCGTAGCGCCCCGAGAGCGCGATGATGATCGCCGCCGCGCCCTGCAATGCGATGGCGAAGACCGGCACGCGCGTGCGTTCGCTGACCTGCGCGATGCGGCGGAAGAACAATCCGTCTTCCGCCATCGCGAAATAGACGCGGGGCGCGGTGAGCATGCCTTGACTGAGGAAGCCGAGCGTCGAGACTGTGATGCCGAGCGCGATGAGGAGCGCGCCGCGTTCGCCGAGCGCGCCGCGCATGACGGCGGTAGCGGGCGTGTTCGTCTGCGCCAAACCTTCCGCGCCGAGCGCGTACACGCACACAAAACTGACCGCCGTGTAGAGCAGCACCACACCAATCACGCCGAACAGCAGCCCGCGCGCCAGATCGCGTCGCGGGTCGCGCATCTCTCCCGCGACGAAACTCGTCGTCTGCCAGCCGCCGTAAGCGAACATGACGGGCGTGAGCGCCGCGCCCATTGCGGTTAAAAGATCGAACGATAAAGGCTCATGCCGCGCTGGCGTGCTCTCGGCGAACCCGTTCGTCCCGCCCGAGAACCACCAGCCGCCGAAGACGAGCGCGGCGATGGCCGCGATCTTCAAGACCATCAGCGCGCTCTGCACGTTGCTGCCGGCGCGAACGCCGAGGCAGTTGACGGCCGTCAGCAGCATGAGCACGAGCGCGGCGAGCGCGCCTTCCGGCAGAGGCGCTCGCGTGAGTTCGGCGAAGTAGCGCGCGAAAGTGATGGCGACGGCCGCCATCCCGCCCGACTGTATGACGAGCAGCAGCGACCAACCGTAGAGGAATGCCACCGTCGGGTGATACGCGTCGCGCAGATAAGCATACTGGCCTCCGACTTCGGGTCTACGCGCCGCCAACTCCGCGTAGACGAACGCCCCTGCGAGCGCGATCAGCCCGCCCACGAGCCACGCGCCGAGAATGAGAAAGGGCGTGTGCACCTGCCGCGCCACTTCCGCCGGGTTGACGAAGATGCCCGCGCCCACGATGCCGCCCATGACGAGCATGGTCGCGTCGAAGAGATTGAGGCGGCGCGCGAGTTTGTGCGTCGCGGGCGGCGCGTTTGCAGTGGAGGCTCGGGGCATGTCGTCCATCGGCAGCGCAGTGTGCCGCACTCACGCGGAGTTTGTAAACCCCCGGCCGGGCGGCAACACGCGCCGGACAGCGAGACTGTGAGACGAAAAAAGAGCGGCGAGATTTTCGTCTCGCCGCTCCCGGCTGTAAGGGCGGCGACACTTGGCACCTCTATGCCGTTTCGAATGGCCGCGGCAAGGCTGTGGCGATGATGTTCAGACTCAAAGAAGGGAATCAATCACTTCCCGGTAGCTCGGCGGAGATTATTCTGCTACCCTCTTTTGGTGATTTTTCCCACTGCCCCGTACCGGCGTGCGAATGGGCAGCAGGCAGCCGGGCGCGCGTCCCGGCGACACGAAAGTTCCCGAACATGTTGACAGTAAGCGGCAAAAGAGATTACTTTACTCGGGCTTACTTAAAAGACCGCAGTGAGTTATTTTGAGATCAGGAAGAGGCCGCAACCTCGATCATTTCCCAGAAACCCGTTATTTACAATCTAACAAATTCCTTCCCCCGCAACCTACCTGACCCTTTCAGCCGGAAAGGTGTGCCGTTGGCGTTTCCGTCAGGAGCGAATATTGAGTCGCCGGGGATTCGGTGCGGCATTTCGATTCAACCTTCAAATGAAAAAGATAGCTGCGCTTTACTAGCAGGTAAACGGTTTTGATTCCGAACCGTGCGGGCGTTTAAGCCGGCGGCTGTTTGTTAAGCCGACGGAGCGCGTTCGCCGATTCTTGATAGTTTAACCCCTCCAGGAGAACTTGCATGAAGAACTACACGAGATGGATGTTGCTCGCCGGCGTTGCCGTCGTGCTCTCCCTATTGGCTTTGAATTTCAAGTCAGCCACCAGCGCACAGGAACGCGGCAAAACTTCGAAGGCGAATGACGCCGTCTCAACCGGCGCGCAGAAGGGCGGCACCGCACAAAACGCGCCCACCAAACGTCTGCGTAACCTGAATCGCAAGCCGGACGCGGCTAAAGAAAATGACCCGGACCTGCCCGCCTTCCAGAGAGGCAAGGTCAACTTCGAGGCATATCTACAGAAGCGGCAGGAGCATATCAACATGCTGCTCGGCGTGAGCGAGGACGGCACATATGACTCGATGCTTCGCGTGAAGGCGATTGGTCAGATGGTGCAGCAGGAATCGAAGCTGCAAAAGGACGCGAAGAACGGCCTGTTGGCGCAGCCGATGATCAGCAGCACGAGCTGGACGCCCATCGGCCCGCAACCGATCCCGAACGGTCAGACTGCCAACGTAGTTCACCCGGTCAGCGGGCGCACCACGGCCATCGCCGTCCACCCGACCAACCCGGACATCGTTTTCATCTCGTCGGCCAACGGCGGCGTCTTCCGCTCGCTCAACGGCGGGCAGACGTGGACGCCCATCTTCGACAGCGCGGAATCGCTCGCCATCGGCGCGCTCGCTTTCGCGCCCTCCGACCCGACCATCCTGTATGTCGGCACGGGCGAGTCCAACCAGTGCGGCAGCGGCTGCTACGCCGGGATAGGCGTCTATCGCATCAACAACGCGCTGACGACCGCAGACCTTACCGGCCCCATCAACCCGGCCTATAATTTCATGACTCCCGGGCCTACTCCGACGGCCGTATCTACCAGCACGTTTTCCGGCCGCGCCATCAGTGACATTCTGGTGCATCCGACCGACCCGGCGACCATCTTCGTCTCGACCACTTCGGCCATCGTCGGCAATCCGCAACAGACTCCGCAGGGCGGCACGATTCCGCCGCTCGGGATTCGCGGTCTCTATCGTTCGACCAACGCGACGGCCGCCGCCGGCACCGTTGCCTTCCAGAAGCTGCTCGTCGCGCCGGAAAACTGCTTCGACAGCCCCTGCACCGGCAACCACAACATCACAGGTATTCGCTTCGATCCGGGCGACCCGAACGTCCTCGTGGCTTTCGTCCGCCCCGGCTCGACGGCAGGAGCCGCTCTAGGAGGCGTCTGGCGCACGGCTGATGCGCTCGCGGCCACGCCGACCTTCACGCAGCGGCTTGCCCTCAACACCACGCGCGGCGAGTTCTCCGCGACGAGAATCGGCAGCGTTACCACCTTTTATCTTGCCTCGAGCGAGTCGGCGGCGGGCACGTCCTGCACGACCAACTCGGGCGCGGTGCGCAAGTCCATCGACGGCGGTTTGACGTGGGTCAAGCAGCTGGGCGGCGGCGGTTTCTGCGGCGGCCAGTGCTCCTACGATATCTCCATCGAGTCCGACCCGAGCGACCCGAACATCGTCCATCTCGGCGGCTCTGCACTGTCTACGTCGAATCCCTGCTCGCGCATCCAGGCGCGCTCAACGGACGGGGGCGCGTCGTTCGCACGCAACGACACCGGCCTCCATGCCGACACGCACGTAACGGTCGTTTCCCGGTCGAACCCTAACATCGTCTACACCGGCAGCGACGGCGGCATCTGGCGCTCGACCAACAAGGGCGTCACATGGACTTCGCTCAATAACCCCGGCTACAGCGCGACCCAGTTTCAGGGCTTGGACGTGCACGCCACCGACCGCTTCTTCACGCTCGGCGGCACGCAGGACAACGGCACGCAGTTCCTGCTGCCCACCGACAATGCCGACCCGAATAAGCCGATCAACCAGTGGCGTCGCGCGGACTTCGGCGATGGCGGTTATGCTCTCATCGACAAGAGCACGACCGACACCACGAACGTCACGATGTACCACACGTACTTCAACCAGCAGAACACCCTCATCGGCTTCGGGCGCGTCTCGCGCACGGACTGCGCGTTTGAAGGCGAGTGGGTGCTCAAGGGCAATATCAACAACCAAGTGTTCGGCGGCTTCGTCAACGCTTGCGGCGACGTGGAAGGGCCGAACGGCATCACCAACGATAACGTGCTTTTCTACGCGCCGATGGATTTGGGGCCGAGCCTCATTCCCGGCCAGCCGAACACATTCTACTTCGCCACGGATCGTCTCTATCGCTCGATCAATCGCGGCGACACGATGACGGTCGCCAGTCAGGCGCCGGTCAATCCTTTCCCGGCGGCGCCTTCGGTCGGCGCAGCCATTTCATCCGTCTGGGTGAGCAAAACCGACGACAACGCGCGCATCGTGGGCACTGCCGTTCAGAGCGCGAACACGACGGCCGGCCTCCAGACGGTGGGCGGTCAGGTCTTCGCGACCCGCTCCGGCTCGAACGTTTTGACGGAGGTGACTCCTCCGATTTCGGTTGCCAATCGCAGAGCCGTCGGACGCGTCTTCATTGATCCGACCAATTCGTCGGTCGCCTATGTTTGCTACGGCGGCCAGGGCATCCCGGCCGTGGAGCATATCTGGAAGACCACCAACCTTAGCGACACGCCCGGCGCGACGACGTGGACGGCCATCGCTAACGGTATCCCCGATGTTCCCGTCAATGCCTTCGTGGTTGACCCTGCCGACCCGACGCATCTCTACGCGGGCACGGACATCGGCGTCTACACCTCGCAGGACGGCGGCGCGACGTGGGTTCCCTACGGCACGGGCTTGCCGCGCCTCGCCGTCTTCCAGATGGTCATTCAGGACGCCAACCGCTTCCTGCGCATCGCCACGCACAGCCGCGGTATGTGGGAGATCGCTCTCACGCCGCCCTCGGCGCTCACCATCAGCGGCAACGTGACCGGCCTCGCGGCGGGCGAAACCGCAACCGTGAGGCTCACCGGTTCGACCACCCAGGCGCAGGTCGCAACGGGGCCGACCGGCGCGTACTCGTTCACCGGCCTACAGGCAGGCGGCAACTACACGGTCAGACCTACGCGTGCGGGGACGCGCTTCGCGCCCGCCTATCGCACCTACACTGATGTCCCGAACAGCCAGAGCGGGCAGGACTTCGCGGCCTCGGCCAACACGGCCGCCACGACGGCCACGCCCGGTCAGGTGATCATCAGCGAGTTCCGCCTGCGCGGCACGAGCGGTGCGACCGACGAGTTCATCGAGTTGTATAACAACACGGGCGCGGACATCACGGTCAACGCCGGCGACGGCACGGAAGGCTGGGCGATTGACGCCACCTCGGGCGGCACGGCCGAGAATGTGGCCGTCATCCCGAACGGCACGGTCATCCCTGCGCGCAAGCACTTCCTGCTCGCAGCGGGCGGCTACAGCCTCGTCCGGTATGCCGCCGCCGATTTCTACTACCGACCCATCACCGGCACGGACATCGACGATGACGGCGGTCTGGCGTTGTATTCGACGACCGACCGAGGCACGTTCGCGCCGGGCAACCGCCTCGACGCGGTCGGCTTCACCGGAAACGCGGCTAACAGGCTCGAAGGTGCGGGTCTGGCTCCCATCGGCTCGACCGACGGCGAGATCAGCTTCGTGCGAAAACTCGCGTCCGGCGTCCCGCAGGACACCAACGCGAACAATCAGGACTTCGTGTTCGTCTCCACAGGGACGGCCTCCTTCGGCGCGGCTCAGCCAATACTCGGCGCACCGGGGCCGCAGAACACCGTCAGCCCGCGGCAGGACACGGCTCGCAATATCACCGTGACGATGTTCGATCCGTCGGTCGCGTCGTCCGCTTCGCCCAATCGCTCGCGCGACGGGTCGAACATCGGCGTGAACCGCAGTTTCGGCACGATGACCATTCGCCGTCGTTTCACCAACGACAGCGGTCAGACGATCACACGTATCCGCTTCCGCGTGGTGGACATCACGACGAACCCCGCGCCCGCGGGCTTCGCAGACCTGCGCGTGCTTGATTCTTCCGATCAACTTGTGCCGACGGCTGCCAACGCGTCCGCCAGGGTGCGCGGCACGCTCATCGAGCAACTGCCGATGCAGCAACCTAACGGCGGCGGTTACAACACGACGCTCACGCTCGTCAACGCGCAATTCCCGGCCGGTCTCGAATCGACGGTCGCGGGTATCTGCGCTCCCACCTCGACGTGCTCCGTGGACGTTCAGTTCATGTTGGGCGTCGATAAGGAAGGCGCGTTCCGCTTCATCGTCAGCCTTGAGGGTCTGCCCTAAACAACCAATCAACGCCACGAACGTTGAACCGACAGGAACGCCGCCGCTCTTCACCGAAGAGCGGCGGCGTTCTTTCGTTAAGCACGAAAGGATCGGCGCGCCCGCACGCCGGTTCGACAGGTCGCGGGTCGTCGGAAGTTTCGCTGCGCGCGCGCCGCGCGATAAATGATGTTCGACATAAACCGGGAGTCTCGCGGGCGTGTCGGCGGGTCGCGTGATGCCCGGCGATTTTGAAAGAATTTTCGAGCATTTCCCGGCGGGATGCGCTATAAGTAGCTTTTCCCGCGATGTGTCCAACTCACAAATATGGAAACCGCTACGGCCTGAGTTCCGTATACTTTTGCTCACAGATCAGGAGACGAGGGATCGAAATGATGAGACGTGCAGGGATGTGTGTGTGGGTGTTGTCGCTGGCCTTGACGGCGGGCGCTGTCGTGGCGCGGGCGCAGGGCAAAAAGTTGACGATTGAAGATGCGCTCGCGTTACAGGAGGTGGGCGCGCCGCAGTGGTCGCCGGACGGCAAGTTGATCGCCTTCACTGTCGGCGAGTGGAACCGGAAAGAGAACCGGCGCGACACGCACATACACATAGTCGGAGTGGGCGCGGCGGGCGCGGGCGGCGCGGCCTACAAACTGACGAACGGCGAACGCGGCGAGAGCGCGCCGCAGTGGTCGCCGGACAGCCGTCGCATCGCCTTCCTCGCCAACCGCGACGCGCCGCGACCGGACGCTCCTTCATCCGCGCCGCGCAATCAAATCTGGATTATCCCCGTCGCGGGCGGCGAGGCCGAACGCCTGACGGAAGAGGAAGCGGGCGTCGCGCAGTTTCGCTGGTCGCCCGATGGCCGCCGGATCGCCTACGTCGTGCGCGACACGCCGCAGGACAAGGCCGAGCGCGACAAACGCAGGAAGGACAAGTTTGACGCCATCGTCGTTGACAGCGGCTTCATCTATTCGCATCTATGGACGATCAATCTCGATACGAAAGAGAAGCGGCGCGTAACGGAAGGCTCCTTCACCGTCTCAGACCCGCAGTGGTCGCCCGACGCCGCGTGGGTCGCCTACACGATGAGCAAGGGCGGCTCGCAGGAGTCGTCCTTCACGGACATCTCGGACGAACGCAACACAGACCTCTACGTTGCTCCCGCCGCGGGCGGCGCGCCTCGCCAACTCACCACGAACGCCGGACCCGATTACGCGCCCCGCTTTTCGCCGGATGGAAAATGGATCGCTTATCTCTCAAACGACGAGCCGGCATCGTGGGCGGCCAAGATCGATCTCGTCGTCGTGGCTTCGGACGCAAGCGCGGCCGCCAATGCCCCCCCGCCCCGTAACCTGACGGGCAAGTATAATGATTCCGTCAACGGCGCGCCGAAGTGGTCGCCCGACGGGGCGGCGTTGTATGCGGCGGGCGCGGAAGGCGTCTACGGCCAATTGTTGAAAATTCCGTTCGCGGGGAACGCGCCGCCGCAGGCGATCTTCCAGAGCAAGGGCGCGTATGCGGGCGTTGACCTCTCGCGCGACGGGCGCATGTTGGCCTTCGCCTTCAACGACGCGAAGACGCCGAACGACATCTGGGTCGCATCGAGCGCGGGCAAGGGCGCGCAGCGCCTGACGAGCTTCAACTCGCACATCAAGGACTTCGCGCTTGTCGCGACGGAAGTCGTCCGCTGGAAAGCGCCGGACGGGCTTGAGATCGAGGGCTTGCTCTTAAAGCCGCTCGGTTACGAGCAGGGCAAACGCTACCCGCTCATTTTGCAGATTCACGGCGGGCCTTACTCGCATTTCACCTACGGCTTCAATACGCGCGCGCAGATCTTCGCCGCGGGCGGCTATGCGGTGCTGTTGCCCAACCCGCGCGGCTCGACCGGCTACGGCCACAAGTTCACGACCGCAAACGTGGGCGATTGGGGCGGCAAGGATTATCAAGACCTGATGACGGGCGTGGACGAACTCGTCAAGACGGGCGTGGCCGACCCCGAACGCCTCGCCGTGATGGGCGGCTCGTACGGCGGCTTCATGACCTTCTGGGTCATCACGCAGACCAACCGTTTCAAGGCCGCCATCGGCCACGCCGGGATCAGCGATTGGTACAGCTTCCACGGCCAGAGCGACATCCCCGGCCTGATGGAATACGGCTTCGGCGGCACCCCCTGGACGGCGCGCGAAGCTTATGAAAAGTGGTCGCCCGTGCGCTACGCGGATCGCGTCAAGACGCCTTTGCTGATCACGCACGGCGAGCAGGACAGGCGCGTTCCCATCGCGCAGGCCGAACAGTATTATCGCGCCCTGCGCAAGCGCGGCATCGAAACCGTCTTCGTCCGCTACCCGCGCGAAGGGCACGGCATCGCCGAACCGAATCACCAGATCGATCTCGTGCGCCGCCAACTTGAATGGTTCGACAAGCATTTGAAATCAAGTGCGACGGCGACGCGTTGAAGTTGAACCGGCGAATCCGCGTCGTTGAAGTTAACTTCATTGGCGTGTGAGGCCACATGAACGTGTGAGAATATGAAGGCGAAGAACATTATACAAGGCGTCGTGTTGGTCTATGCCTTCACCTTTATTGGCGGGTTTGTGATCGGCGTGACGGTCGGAAACAGTGACTTGCCGCCTCAACAGGTGGTGCTTGCGCTGATGGTCTCCAATTTCATCTTCTCCATCGTCGGGTTTTGTATCACGGGCATCCTCGTAAAAACCGAACGCTTCAAAACCCTGTTAGTGGTCGCACTGATTTGCTGGTTGTTATCCGCGCTAAATATGCTCTTCGTTCCGACCTTTGGGCCTCTGCAATGGGTCTTCAGTTCCGTGTTTTTGCTTGTCACGATGGGTATCGGCGGCGGCCTGTCATATCTTTTCGCACCGGCTGTCCCAAAACAGAATGAGCTTGAGGCCGAACCGCCGCCGCCGCCTGACTTCGCATAGCACGTCGCTCATCCAAATCCACACGGATGCTCGATATGTTGTGCGGCGGGCGTTGGTTGCATCGAGTGTCTCTTGCGTGGCAGGAAAGCCTTTCTATTGTCGTTTAGCCGAGGGATATTTTTTTGTCATGATGAATCTCAACTCGTTTCGTAGCCGTTCGACCCTTGCCGCCACATCGTCGCTCGTCTTTTTAATTGTTGTCGGTCTTGTCCCGGCGCGGGCGCAACAGTCGCAACCCGCGCAAGCGCAAGCATCGCAAGCTGTAGATTCCAATCCGCTGAAACTCCTGCAATGGCGCGGCATCGGCCCGTTTCGCGGCGGGCGCGTAACGGCGGTGGCGGGGGTGGCGTCGCAGCCGATGGTCTATTACTTCGGCGCGACGGGAGGCGGCGTCTGGAAGACCACGGACGGCGGCGCGAACTGGGAACCGATCTCGGATAACTCGGTTTTCGGCACGGGCTCGGTCGGCGCGATTGGCGTCTGCGAATCCGACCCGAACGTCATCTATGTCGGCATGGGCGAATCGCCCGTGCGCGGCAATGTCTCGCACGGCGACGGCGTCTATAAATCAATGGACGCGGGAAAGACCTGGAAACGCGTCGGCCTCGAAGACACACGACAGATCGGGCGCGTGCGCGTGCATCCGCGCAATCCCGACATCGTCTATGTCGCCGCGCTCGGCCACCTCTTCGGGCCGAACGAGCAGCGCGGCGTCTTCCGCTCGAAGGACGGCGGAAAGACGTGGGAGCGGATTCTTTACCGTGGCAATAAGGCGGGCGCAATCGATCTCACGCTTGACCCGTCGAACGCGAACATACTCTACGCGGGTTTCTGGGAAGTGCTGCGCACGCCCTGGAGCCTTGAGAGCGGCGGCGCGGGCGGCGGCCTCTTCAAATCAACCGACGGCGGCGACACCTGGACGGAGATCACGCGCAACGCGGGACTTCCGCGCGGGCTTGTCGGCAAGGTCGGCATCACCGTCTCGCCCGTCAACCCCGAGCGCGTCTGGGCGATTGTCGAGGCCGAAGACGGCGGCGTGTTTCGTTCAGACAACGGCGGGCGCACCTGGACGAAGACGAACGATCAGCGTTCCTTGCGCCAGCGCGCATGGTATTACACGCGCATCTACGCGGACACGCAGAACGCCGATACGGTATACGTCCTGAACACGGGCTTCTACAAGTCGAACGACGGCGGGCGCACGTTCTCCTCCATCTCCGTGCCGCACGGCGACAATCACGATCTCTGGATCGCGCCGAACGACGCCGCGCGCATGATCAACTCGAACGACGGCGGCGCAAACGTCTCCTTCAACGGCGGGCGCACGTGGTCGGAACAGGATCAGGCGACGGCGCAGTTCTACCGCGTCACGCTCGACAATGATTTCCCCTACAACATCTACGGCGCGCAGCAGGACAACTCGACCGTCCGCATCGCCTCGCGCACGACCGATTTCGGCATCACGGAGCGCGACTGGTGGGACGTGGGCGGCGGCGAGTCCGGCTGGATCGCGCCTTCGCCGAAGGATTCCAACATCGTCTTCGCAGGCTCGTACGGCGGCCTCATCACGCGCTACGATCACCGCACCGGACAACTCAGGAACGTTGACGTGTGGCCTGACAACCCGATGGGCGCGGGCGCCGAGGCGATGAAGTATCGCTTTCAGTGGAACTTCCCGATCCTGTTTTCACCGCACGACCCGAATGTTCTTTACACGGCGGGAAACATCCTCTTCAAATCGACGAACGAAGGCCAGAGCTGGACTGCGATCAGCCCCGACCTGACGCGCAACGACAAAACGAAGCAGGGCTCTTCGGGCGGCCCCATCACAAAGGACAACACGAGCGTCGAGTATTACGACACGATCTTCGCCTTGAGCGAGTCGCCGGTCAAAGCGGGCATCATCTGGGCGGGTTCCGACGACGGCCTCGTCCACGTCACGCGCGACGGCGGCGGACGTTGGGATAACGTCACGCCGAAGGGGATGCCCGAATGGATTCAGATCAACTCGATTGACGCCTCGCCAAGCGATGCCGCGACGGCCTACGTCGCCGCGACGATGTACAAGCTCGACGATTTCCGCCCCTACCTCTACCGTACGAACGACTACGGGAAGACGTGGCGGAAGATCACGCAGGGCATTCCCGAAACCGCTTTCACGCGCGTCATACGCGAAGACCCGAACCGCCGCGGCCTGCTCTACGCGGGGACGGAAACGGGCATCTACGTCTCTTTCAACGACGGCGAGAGTTGGCAGTCGCTCCAGCATAATCTGCCGGTCGTCCCCATTACCGATCTGGCCGTCCACAAAGGCGAGCGCGATCTGGTCGCGGCCACGCAGGGACGCTCCTTCTGGGTTCTCGACGACCTCGCCGTGCTGCATCAAATGATGGACAGGGGCGGGGGCGCGAGCGCGGGCGCTATGGAGACGCGCCTCTTCAAACCCGAAGACCCCTATCGCATGCGAGGCGGCGGGGGCGCGACGCCGCTACCCGCGACGGCTACATTCGGCAGCAATCCGCCGAACGGCGCGGTCGTCTATTACTATCTGAAGTCGAAGCCGACGACGGATGTCGTGCTCGAATTTCTCGACGCATCGGGAAAATCGATCCGCACGTTCACCGCGAAAGCGCCCGCGCCGCAGCCGAGTCCCGCGCCCGGCAGCGCGGCCGTACAGACGCCGCCCGAACAACCGCAAGCCGCTTCGGGCGAGGAATCGTCGTTCTTTGCGGGCGGGGGCGCGGGCGCGGCGCGCGTCACCGCCGAGGCCGGTCTGAACAAATTCGTCTGGGACATGCGCCACGCCGACGCCGCGCGCTTCCCCGGCATGATCCTGTGGGCGGGCAGCGTCACGGGGCCGCGCCTCGTGCCCGGTCGCTATCAGGTGAAGCTGACGGCCAACGGCAAGACCCACACCGAAACTTTCGACGTGCGCAAAGACCCTCGTATCTCGACCACCGATGCCGACTTCGCCCGCCAACTCGACCTGGGGTTGAAGATTCGCGATAAGCTGACCGAGACGCACAACGCGATCATCTCGATCCGCGAGGCGCGCACACAGATCAACGATCTGCTCAAACGCGTGCAAGGCCAGCCGAACTTCAAGGCGATCTCGGATGCGGCGAAATCTCTGAGCGGGAAAATGACCGCCGTCGAAGAGGAGCTTTACCAGACGAAGAACCAGAGCAGCCAGGACCCGCTCAATTATCCGATACGCCTGAACAACAAACTGGCCGCGCTCGGCGGCGTCATCGCGAGCGCCGACAGCGCGCCCACCGAACAGTCCTATGCGGTTTATGCAGACCTCACGGGCAGGATCGACGCGCAGTTGCGAAAACTGGAAGGGATTATGAAGACAGACCTCCCGGCCTTCAACGCACTCGTGCGCGAGCAAAACATCCCCGCCGTGCTCGTCAAACCGGCCGCGTCGCAGGGCGGCAGACTGTAGAAGCCGCATGACGATTTTCAAACTGAGCGGCGAGGTTGAAGCGGCGAAAAGCGCAGGCCGTCCCATCGTCGCGCTCGAATCGACGGTCATCGCGCACGGATTGCCGCGCCCCGTAAATCTCGAAACAGCGCGGCAGCTCGAAGGGATCGTTCGCGAAGAGGGCGCGACTCCGGCCACCATCGCCATCCTCGGCGGCGTGTTTCACGTCGGTCTCGACGACGCTCAACTGGAACATCTCGCCACGAGCGACGACGTGAAAAAGATCAGCCGGCGCGATCTGTCAATCGCCGTCGCGCGCGCGTGGGACGGTGCGACGACCGTCGCCTCGACAATCTGGGTCGCCGAACGGGCGGGATTAAACGTCTTCGCCACGGGCGGCATCGGCGGCGTGCATCGCGGCGAATTGCCCGACGTTTCCGCAGACTTGCCGGAACTCGCGCGGGCGCGGCGTCTCGTCGTCGTCTGTTCCGGCGCAAAGAGCGTTCTCGATCTCCCGGCCACGCGCGAGTGGTTGGAGACTTACGGCGTCACCGTCGTCGGCTACAGCTGCGACGAGTTGCCCGCCTTCTACCTGCGCCGTAGCGGTCTGCCCGTGGACGCGCGTGCCGACACGCCGGAAGAAGCGGGCGCTATCGCCCGCGCGCAGTTTGAACTGGAAAAGGACGGCGCGCTGCTCGTCTGCGTGCCTGTGCCTGCGGCGAGCGAAGTTCCCGTGGATGTTCTCAATGAAACTTTGGAAGAGGCGCTCGCCGAAGCGGAACGCGCTTGTATCAACGGGCGCGAACTGACGCCGTTCCTTCTCTCCCGCATGTCCCTGCAAAGCGGTGGCGCGACGCTGCGCGCAAACATCTCCCTGCTCCAACAGAACGCGCGCGTCGCCGCGCAGATTGCAAAGGCGGTCATTGGCCGCTAGTCGCTTGCCCGTCGTTTGTGGTCGTCAAGCGAGTTGGTGAAGATTGAATCGAACAACCCCGAACGAATAACAACTGGAAACCGGAAACTGGCGACTGGCAACTGACAATTGGCAACTGGCAACTGTTCTTAATCATGATGGCTGACGAAGAGAAGAAACGCGCCGCGAAGATCACCAGTCAACTCAAACGCGCCTACCCGGACGCGCGTTGCTCACTGAATTATTCCACGCCGCTTGAGTTATTGATCGCGACGATCCTTTCGGCGCAATGTACGGACGAGCGGGTGAACATCGTGACGCTTGAGTTGTTCGAGAAGTACCCGCGCGCGGAGGATTACGTGCGCGCCGTGCCCGCCGAACTTGAACGCGACATCCATTCGACCGGGTTTTTTCGCAATAAGGCGAAGGCGATTCAGGGCGCGTGCCGGATGATCTGCGATGAGCACGGCGGGCGCGTGCCGGAGACGCTCGAAGAATTGATCGCGCTGCCGGGCGTGGCACGCAAGACGGCGAACGTCGTGCTCGGCAATGCCTTCGGGATAGCGTCCGGCGTCGTTGTTGACACACACGTCTCGCGCGTCTCGCAACGCCTGCGTCTGACCGCGCACGAACAGCCCGAAAAGATCGAGCGCGATTTAATCGAACTCGTGCCCCGTAAAGATTGGATCATCTTCCCGCATCTCCTCATCGCGCACGGCCGCGCCATCTGCAAAGCCCGCACGCCGCTGTGCGCCGAATGTCCCGTCGAACCGCTCTGCCCTTCATCACTGTTAAAAATGATGAACGCGGAACGATGAACGATGAAGTGAAAGTATCCTGTCTTTCGTTCATCGTTCATCGTTCCGCGTTCATCGTTTTTATGTTGATTCGACCCGGTCGCGCGTGACACGTCGTGAGTGATAGGTAAGATCGCGGAGGGAGGAATCGAACCTCCATCGCCCGATTATCGGCCGGGTGCTGCTGCCATTGAGCTACTCCGCGTGAAAAGTTGGTTGACCCGACGGGACTCAAACCCGCACCTCGCAGATTAAAAGTCTGCCGCTCTGTCGCTCGCGCTCCGGGTCAAAATATACGGTCATAACGTAAAGGCGTTTGAATCTACAAAGGGTAGGCGGGAAGGCGCACAGTGGCGGCAACACGGCCGCGACTGTGCGCCTTTGCTTGGGGTGGGGAACTTGTAAAAGGCTTGAAGATTGGTTGCAAGGGGCAGGAGTCGAACCCGCCGTCGTTGCATGGCTTGTGAGACCACGGAAAGCCGCCCTTGCTCTATGCCCCGCGCCGGACACTCTGAAATTGCGGCGGCGAGACTCGAACTCGCACCGGCTCGTTTACAAGACGAGTGCTCTTCCGATAATTGAGCTACGCCGCAAAACAATTGGTGGAGTGGGAGAGCATCGAACTCTCACCTAACAGTTTGCAAAACTGTCGCTCTGCCGAATTAAGCTACCACCCCAAAATCAACCCTCGGACGGACTGGTTGCGGAGGCGGGACTTGAACCCGCGCGCTTTCGCTTATGAGGCGAACGCTCTGCCACCTGAGCTACTCCGCAATGTGAAAAATGTGAAAAAGCATGTGGCGAGCCTGTCAGAGATCGAACCTCCGGCGGCCGCTCGTTTAGAAGACAAGCGTCTTGCACGTCTGAGCTACAGACCCGCGCGCGTGTGGATGAAGGCGACGGAGGGACTTGAACCCTCAACCTGCTGTTTACGAAACAGCCGCTCTGCCGGTTGGAGCTACGTCGCCGCTGGAAAAGTCGGCGTCGAAATATCCGGCGTTGAAATATTCGGCGTCGAAATATTCGTCGCTGATATGTGTGGCGTTGAAATGTGTGGCCGGGGCGTGAGGCAAGCCGCGCCTCAATTCTCCACACACCCGCGCGGTCAGCGTTCCGGCGGGTTGAGACACGCCCCGAAAAATTGTTGGTAGCCGGTGAAGGAATCGAACCTTCGACATCCTCTTTGTAAGAGAGGCGCTCTTGTCCGTCTGAGCTAACCGGCTACGCGGTCGATATGGCTGTGGCGGTGGGGCTCGAACCCACAACTTCTTCCTTAACAGGGAAGCACTCTACCGTTTGAGTTACACCACAATGAAACTCCGTCGCGTCGATAAAACTCTGTCGTGTCGTTCGATGGTCGGAGTTGGAATCGAACCAACCTCTCCGCGTTTTCAGCGCGGTGCTCATCCGTCTGAGCTATCCGACCGGGTGGCCTGCGCTTGTCCTTACCTGTACGAGGTGTGAAGGGCGGGCCACGCCCGCCCTTCATATATAGGCGGTGTACTTCTCCGCTTCGCGCGCGGTGGCGGCCGCCGCGCCCGCGTCCGTTTCGTCGAGAAAGAGGTACTTTCGCCATTCGGGTCGCGCCTCGGCGTAATGGCACAGGACGACGCGCTCCAAACGCACGCGCAGCGCGGTCTGCGTCGTCAAGAGCGGCATGCGCGCCTCGTCCGGCGTGCGGTTGCCCTTGCGGTTGTTGCACGCGAGGCAGGCCGTCACGATGTTGACGGGCGAATTGTCGCCGCCGCGCGAACGCGGGTAGATGTGATCGAGCGTCAGGGTCGCGGGCAGCTTGCGCTCGCCGCAGTACTGGCAGCGATACTTGTCGCGGATGTAGATGCGCAGGCGCTTCATGCCCGACGCTTCGCGCCGCCGCCGGACGTTGATGTAAACCTTGCGGCGCACGACCGAAGGGACGGGATATTCCGTGTGCGGCGTGCGCAGCACGCGTTCGCCGTCCCACTCCTCGACCGTCACGCTGTTGTTGAA
>DASQMC010000078.1:0-161151 GCA_035645695.1 Pyrinomonadaceae bacterium | reverse complement strand
TTCATTGTTTCAGCACGCTAGTGGAAACTATGCACTTTAGTGCAAGACTTTAGTTGCTACACACTTCTTCTGAATGTTAGAAGTGCGGCAACATGAAAGAGAACCGATACGGGAGTCATTCAGTCACGAGATTGACGGCACACATGGTGTGGGTGACGAAGTATCGCTATCCGGTGCTCAAAGGTGACATCCAGCGCAGATGTCGTGAGCTAATCATCCAAATCTGTGATGCCGAGGATGTCAGGATACTCAAAGGTGTGGTGAGCAAAGACCACGTCCACATGCACATCGAGTATCCACCCTCGAAGTCACTGTCGGATTTAGTCAAACGATTCAAGGGTCGAACTTCTCGGCTTTTGCAACAAGAGCACCCGGCATTGCAGAAGCAATACTGGGGGCGGCATTTCTGGGCGATAGGGTACGGCGCATGGAGCACGGGCAACATCACCGAAGAGATGGTGCAAGAATATCTGGAGCACCATCGGCATCCGTCGAACAAGGAGACGGACAACTTCATATTAGAAGAGTAGGACTTTCAGTCCTCGTTAAACCTCTGCACTTTCAGTGCAGAGTGGTTTAGTGATACATCGGTTCATTGATTCAATGAAGAAATGGATCAATGGAGCAATTCTTCATTGAATCAATGAACCGATGTATCAATGAATCAATTCTTATTAGTCCATGCTCAGAACCGTCCACATCGTCTGCGCCTACCTCATCATCGCGCTCGGCCTGCTGCACCTGCTGTTCACCTTTCACAACTACGATGCGTTCACGCTCGACGCGCTCTGGTTCGCGAGCGCAGGCGTCGCGATCATCTTTGCGGGCTTTCTCAATTTGATCTCGAACAGGCTGGCGGGGCGAGACGCGCTGGCGCGTGCGCTCTGCATCGTCTCGAATTTAGTCTTGACTGCTCTCTTCGTCGCGGCTTTGTGGTTGATGCGGCAGCCGCAGGTCTTTGTGGGCGTGCTGCTGTTCGTCGTCGCTTCGGTCGCCTCGGTCGCCGCCCGCAGCCCGCGCGCCTCCCGCGATTAACTTGTCCGTTATAGCCATTTGCAATTCGCTATAGAATAATTTGCCTTTTGAGACGCGGGAGAAGGTAACTCGTCGCGCGCCCGCCGCCCGCGCCGCGACTTTTATTGACCCAATAGTCGCGGCAGGTCGAGTAGCAGCGCGACCGTGCCGTCGCGCTGCTCGAATGCGCCGCTGATGCCGCGCCAGCGCGTTGCGTGTCGCCCGAGACTGCGCACCAGCGCCTCGCGCTCGCCTTCGATTTCGTCAACCGCGATGATGAATTGCTCCGGCGCGCCGTCGCTCTGCCACGCGTTCGCCTCGTCCCGCTCGCGCCGCACGACGCACACGGGCAGCGGGTTGCCCGCGCCGCGCGACGACGCCTGCCCGCCCGCGCCTGCAAGCAGCGACGACAGCGAAACGAGCGGCAGTTCGTCGCCCCGCCAGAGCAAGCTGCGTCGTTCGGCATCGACGTGGGCGGCGATGATGCCCGGTTCGATTTCAGCGGTCGCAACTACATGGCTCGCGTCAAACGCGTAAGCGTGCCCGTCCACGCGCACCGGGACGACCGAGACGAGCGCGAGCTTAAGCGGCACGCGCAACTCGAAGGCCGTCCCCTCGCCGCCGACGGAGCGCACGCGCAACTCGCCGCCCACGCGCTCCAACGCGTACTCCACCACGTCGAGTCCGACGCCGCGCCCCGACGCATCGGAGACGCGGGCGGCGGTGGAAAAACCGGGGCGGAAGATCATGCGCAACGCCTGTTCTTCCGTGACCGTCGCGCCCTCCGGCAGCAAACCCTGTGCGACGGCGACGCGCGCCACGCGCGACGCATCGACGCCCCGCCCGTCGTCCGCCACGCGCACGCGCACGCGGCTGCCCTCAGCCCCCACTTCCAGACGCACGCGCCCGCGCACCGGCTTGCCCGCCGCGCGCCGCTCGTCGGCCGTTTCGATGCCGTGGTCAATAGCGTTGCGTAAGAGGTGCAGCAGCGGCTCGCCGATCCCTTCCGCGAGCGACCTGTCAACGCGCACTTCGCCGCCCGCAACCTCCAGATCGATCTCTTTCCCGGCGGCGCGCGCCGCGATACGAGCCGCGCGTGCCGCGCGTTCGAGCACGGGCATGAGCGGTTGCATTCGCAGGGCCATCACGCGATCTTCGAGCGCGCCGAAATCTTCCCGCAAACGCTCCGCCGCCTCTATCGCCGGCGTCGCACCCGCCGAGCGCGCCCCGGCCGTTTGTTCGAGCATCGCCAGCGTATCGGTGAACAGTTCGTGAGTGGCCGTCACCAACTCGTCGAGTTCGCGCAAAGGCACGCGCACGAAGACCGGAGAGCGCGCATCGCCCACGCCGCTGTCCGGCGCACCGGCGACGACCGCCCCATCGCCCATCCCGACGCCCGGCTCGTCGTCGCCGCCCGCGACATGTGCGTCGAGTGCGCTCTCAGGCTCGTCGCCCGCCTCGCCGCCATCAGGCTCGTCGCGCACCCACGCGATGCGCGCGCCGAACGGGGCGAGCCGCGCTTCGAGTTCGGCGCGCGGGCAGGTGCTGGCGTAGAGAATGTGGAAACTGATCCGGCCGGGCGCGGCGGCGGCCATGTCGCCGGGAAACGTCGAGATGATTTCGCCGCACTCGCCGAGCGCGCCCGTGAAGCGGCCGAAATGTTCGTCAAGCGTGGCGAGGTCGAACGCCGCGGCGACGAGCAGCACGCGCGCGCCTTCGCCGACGGACTCGCTCAGATGACGCCGCTCGACGGCTGACAGGTCGCGCTCGATCTCCGCAGGCAAGGCGTCGTGTGCGGCCGCGCTCGCGCCCGTTCGCAGGGTTTCTTTGATGGCGTTTGATTCGAGCGCGCCCGTGGCCGCGTGATGCCGCAGTTGTTCGAGTATGACGGGCGGCGGCTCCAACGTCGTAGCGTCGCCGCGCGCCGCGCTTTCAAGGACGAGCGAGAGGGCGTTCGTCGCGTCTTCGCAGGCATCGACAGCCGCACCCGTCAGCGGCGCGCGCCCGCCGCGAACGGCGTCGAGAAGGTTCTCAAATTCGTGCGCGAGACGATTGAGCGGGGCGAGAGCAGGGATGGTGGCGGCAGAGCCTTTGAGCGTGTGGACGTGGCGAAAGATACGCGCGACAACCTCGCGCCGCGCGCGCCCGTCTCCGGCATGGACGCGGCGCAAATGTTCGACATCGGCGAACAGGGATTCGATCCGCTCGTCGGCCTCGGCCAAAAATTCGCGCAACAGTTGATCGTCCATCGCGCTCGATTATAACTGGAGGAGGGTAAAGATGAAGGGTGAAAGGGGAAGGGTGAAAGGGGAAGGGGTAAAGGGGAAGGGGTAAAGGGGAAGGGGTAAAGGAAGTTGGCCTGTGCCTTTTACCTTTCCCCTTTACCCTTTGCCCCTTCCCCCTTCAACCCTTCCCCTTTGCCCCGCTTGGATCAATTCCGCGCGCTCTGCCGGGCGAGTGTTTGCGCGCGTTCGACGAGTTGGATGAACTCGGTGCGATAGCCGTGAGAGTCCACGCCCGCGGCTGCGCGCGCGAGCCCGGCGATGTCGGTGTAGCGCGCGTCGCCTTTGTATTTCGAATCGCGCAGGAGCATGCCGAAACCGGCGACGGCCGAGGAGAATTTGAAGTTGTTCGACGCGCTCACGAGCGTTCCGCCCGCGTCGGCCACCCACACGCTCAGGAGTTTGCTGTCGCTCGCGTCCGGGTCTTTGTAGCGGACTTTGATCGTCATCAACTCTTTGCTGTTCGAGTTTGACGACGCTTGCGGAGGCCGACTGTACTTCAAAGCGTCAACGCCGGGGTTCTCGAATGTTTGCCCGAAGGGGACGACTTCGTAGAGCGCGGTGACGGTGTGTCCCGCGCCGATCTCGCCTGCGTCCTTGGCGTCGTCGTTGAAATCCTGATCGCGCAGCAGGCGGTTCTCGTAGCCGATGAGCCGGTAGGCAGCGGCCTGTCGCGGGTTGAACTCGACCTGAATCTTCACGTCTTTGGCGATGGTGGCGATTGTTGCGCCGAGTTGTTCGCCGAGCACTTTGCGCGCCTCCTGCACGTCGTCAATGTAAGCGTAGTTGCCGTTGCCTTTATCGGCGAGCGTCTCCATCGTCGCGTCTTTGACGTTGCCCGTGCCGAAACCGAGCACGGAGAGAAACACGCCGCCCTTGCGTTTCTCCTCGATGAGACGCGTGAGTTCGCCTTCGCTCGTCGTGCCGACGTTGAAGTCGCCGTCGGTGGCGAGGATGACGCGGTTGATGCCGCCGCGTATGAAATTCTCCGTCGCGACGCGATAGGCGAGGCGGATGCCTTCGCCGCCGTTGGTCGAGCCTCCGGCTTCGAGCGCGTCGAGCGCGGCGATGATTTCGCCGCGACGGTCGCCCGGCGTCGAGGGCAGGACAAGCCCGCTCGAACCGGCATAGACGACGATGCTGATCCTATCGCGCGCCGACAGTTGTTCGGCGAGCATACGCAGCGATGATTTGACGAGCGGGAGCTTGTCGGGCGAGTTCATCGAGCCTGACACGTCGAGCAGGAAGACGAGATTGGCGGGCGGCAAATCTTCCTTGTGCAGTCGTTTGCCCTGCAAGCCGATGTGCACGAGGCGATGCCGCTTGTTCCAGGGGCACTCCGAAACTTCGGATGTGATGGAGAACGGCGCGTCGCCGACGGGCTGCGGGTAATCGTAGGAGAAATAGTTGATCAACTCTTCGATGCGCACGGCGTCCTTCGGCGGGAGTTGGCCGTCGCGCAAGTAACGGCGCGTGTTGCTGTAGGAGGCCGTGTCAACGTCAATCGAGAAGGTGGATAGCGGCGCGCGCGCGGCCTCGAAGAAGGGGTTCTCGTCAATGTGCTTGTAGGCTTCGGTGTTGAACTCCTGCTCGTCGAGATCGGCGTCGCGGCGACCGCCGCCGCCCGCGATGTATTCCTTTTTCGACATCTCATATCGAGGCCGCGCCGCCATCGACTCGCTCATCGTCAAAGGCGCGGGAGCATTTTGAGTCGCCTGCGTCGCTTCCTTTGTTTCGCCGCGACGGGAAACCGCGCCCGGCGCGCCCGCGCGTTCGCACGAAGACAGGAGCATCGCGGCTAGGATGCACAGGACGATCCGGTGAAGGCGTGTGTGGCGGAGCGGCGAGTTGAGTAGAAATCTACAGCGGGTGAAAGTTGGCGAGGGGCGCGTGCTTGCGTGTGCGTGGCTCATAGCATCCTCCTGCTTCGTGTTACGTCTGATTTCGCAAAACCTTGTCACCCACTTGAATGCGGGCGCAGGGCGAAACTTGCAGGAGGCCGGAAAATTTTTCGGCGCGAGCCGCGCCGCGCGCGAAACTTTCTCGACGCGTCAGCGCGGCACAAACGTTAAGGCGGCGCGCGGCGCAAATGTTAACGCGCCGCGCGGCGCGAGGGGGAGCGCGACGGAGGGGTGGTAGGTGTGGGCTTCGGCGCGGGAGTCTGCTGCGACGGGCCGGTGTAGCGGTAATGTCCGGTGATCTTCCACGCGAAGAGAACGTCCTCGATCTCCGGCCCCCGCCCGATGTTGTGCAGGATCATGTAGCGGCCGGGGGTCGCCGAGGGCGCGTCAACCACGATGCCAATATGCGTCTGCGATGCGTTCAAGTCCCACGTCACGATGTCGCCGGGGCGATAATCGTCTGCCTCGTCGGTGATGGGCAGCGACTTTCCCTTGCGCTCGAAGAAGACGCGCAGGTTCGGCACGCGGCGATGGTCGATGTTCGTGTCCGTGGTCTTCAGGCCGAACTTGGTCGGATAGCGCGCGAAGTTGGCGGCCATGTCCTCGTGGACTTCCTTCTGCAAATCAATGCCGAGCGCGCGATAGGAGCGGATCACTTCATCGGTGCAGACGCCCTTTTCCGGCGGCACGTCGCCGTTCGGATAGTCCAACTTGAAATAGCTGCCGTCGTACTCGACCTCTTGAGTCGCACGTTCATTCGCCGCCGCGACGAGACGTTCCAGCACGGGCGACTCGTAGACGGGTTTTAAAGTCTCCTGCGCGTTTGCCGCGCGGGCGCGCGGCGCGGGCGGCAAACGCGCGCCGGACGAAGTGGCGCGCTGGATGCCGCCTTCGCCGCCGCACGCCCCCAGCGTGAAGGGGGCGACGAGGGCAAAGCAGGAGAGCGCGGCGGAGATGAAAATTTTTGGTAGCGACATAAGTTGATACGGGCGCGGATCGGCTTTCGAGGGCGGTCATGTGATGTGGAATGAGACGACCGGGTTGCGCGTGCGGTTTCGGCGACGGATGCAGTGCGAAGCGGAAAGTGATAGGCTATTGTTCGAGCACCAAACGGACAATCAAACGGGCGTCGAACCGCCACGGAAGCCGCGCCCGCGGCTTTTCTTCGGAGCGAGGTGATAAGACTTTGAGCGCACAACAAAATCAGATCGATTACTCGCAATTCATCGCCGAAAACTTTGGCGCAAACGCCAACTACGTCGAGACTCTCCTGGAGCGTTTCCGCAGCAACCCCGCGCTCGTCGATGAATCATGGCGCGCCTATTTCGCCGAGATGCTCGGCCAGTCCGCCGCGCCGCAGCCCGCCCCCGGCGCAAACACCTCCGGCAACGGCGCGACCGCGACTGCGACCGCGCCCCGCGCCGACGGCCATAGCGCGTGGCCTACCACGGCCACGACGACGACCGCGACAAGCCCTGCCGTCGCCTCCGGCGAGCCGCAGGGCGCGACCGGCGACGCCGCCGCGACGGTTGCGACGGCGCAAACGTCCGCGCAACCCGTCGCAGAGACGCAGGCAGCCGCGCCCGCCCCGGCGACCGCGAAACCCGCCGTCGAAGCCGCCCCGATTCGCGGCGCGGCCTTGAAGATCGTCGAGAACATGGAGACGAGCCTCACGGTTCCCACGGCGACCTCGAACCGGCAAGTGCCCGTCAAACTCCTCGAAGAGAATCGCACGATCATCAACCGGCATTTGAAGGAGCACGGCGGCGGCAAAACTTCCTACACGCACCTCATCGCCTACGCGCTTCTGCGTGCGCTCGACAAGTATCCGCAACTCAACGACGGCTTCACGCTGTCGGCCGACGGCAAGCCCGCGCGCCTGCGCCGCGCCGAAGCCAATCTCGGCGTCGCCATCGACATCCAGAAGAAGGACGGCTCGCGCACGCTGCTCGTGCCGAACGTCAAGGCGGCCAACGCGCTCTCGTTCTCGCAGTTCGTCGCGGCCTACGACGACGTGGTGCGGCGCGCGCGTGACGGCAAACTCGGCCTACCCGATTTTCAGGATACGACCATTTCGCTGACGAACCCCGGCACCATCGGCACGGTCGCCTCGACGCCGCGCCTGATGTCCGGTCAGTCAGTCATCATCGCCACGGGCGCAATCGAATACCCGGCCGAGTATCACGCGATGACGCCGGAAGCGCTCTCGCAACTCGGCATCAGCAAGACGCTCACGATCTCTTCCACCTACGATCACCGCATCATACAGGGCGCGGAGTCGGGGGCTTTTCTCGCGCACGTCCACGAACTCTTAATCGGCAAACACGATTTTTACGAGAACATCTTTATCGATCTCGGCATCTCTTACCGGCCGATGCGGTGGGCCGTGGATCGCAACCCCGCCCTGCTCGGCGGCGACCGCACGCAGGAGCAGATCGTCAAACAGGCGCGCGTGCTCGAACTGATCAACGCCTATCGCGTGCGCGGCCACTTGATCGCCGACATCGACCCGCTCCACGCGATGCCCGTCAACCATCACCCGGAACTCGATCTCGAAACCTACGGCCTGACGATGTGGGATTTGGATCGCACGTTCATCACGGGGGGCCTCGGCGGCCACGAGAGTTCGACGCTTCGCGAAATTCTGGACATCCTGCGCCGAGCTTACTGCGGCAAGGTCGGCACGGAATACCGCCACATCCAGAGCAAGGAGCAAAAACTCTGGCTGCGCGAGCGCATCCGGCAGGAGTTCGTAGACCCCGAGCCGCTCCCGCCCGAGACGAAGAAGCAACTGCTCGACCGTCTCATCGCCGCTGAACAATTCGAGCGTTTCCTGCACACGAAGTATCTCGGCGCGAAGCGTTTTTCGCTCGAAGGCTGCGAGACGATCATCCCGCTCCTGCACCAGTTGATCGAAAAGGCGGGCGAGCGCGGCGTCGAAGACATCACGCTCGGCATGGCGCATCGCGGTCGCCTGAACGTGCTGGCGAACGTCATCGGCAATTTCTCGGAACGCATCTTCACGTCTTTCGAGGGGGCGGTGCATCCTAACTTTCCGGCCGACGAGGGCGACGTGAAATATCATCAGGGGGCAATCGGCGAGCGCGAGACGACCAGCGGGCGCACCGTCCGCATCACGGTCTCGCCGAACCCGAGCCATCTCGAATTCGTCGATGCCGTGGTGGAAGGCATGGTGCGCGCACGGCAGGATGCGATGAACACCGAGCGCGGAGAGGCTATCGACCGCGCGCTGCCCGTGCTGCTGCACGGCGATGCGGCCTTCGCCGGGCAGGGCATCGTGATGGAGACGCTCAACCTCGCCGAACTGCGCGGCTATCGCACGGGCGGCACCGTTCACATCATCATCAACAACCAGATCGGCTTCACCACCTCGCCCGAAAAAGGTCGCTCGACCATCTACTCGACCGACGTGGCGCGCATGACGCAACTTCCGATCTTCCACATCAACGGCGACGACCCGGAGGCCGCCTTCCGCGTCTTGCGCATCGCGCTCGACTACCGGCAGGAGTTCAACAAGGACGTGGTGCTCGACGTGATCGGCTTCCGCCGTCTCGGGCACAACGAGGGCGACGAGCCGAGCTACACGCAGCCGTTGATGTACGCGCGCGTCAAGGCGCATCCGGGCGTGCGCACCATCTACGCCGCGCAACTCGTGCGCGAGGGCGTCGTCTCGGAGGCGGACGTGGAGGCGATGATCAAAGAGCGCGTCGAGCGTTACGAGCAGGCGCAGGCGCGCGCCAAGGAGATCGTGGCCGCGAAACCGAAGATGACGGAGTTGCCGCCCGCAATCATCGAGGAAGACGGTTCGGAAGTGGTCGAGACGAATGTTGCGGCCGAGACGATTCGCGAACTCGGGCACAAGATCGCGGTCGTTCCCACGGGCTTCAACATCAACCCGAAGATGGTCGGCCAACTGGCGCGGCGCGCGAAGATGGGCGAGGGCAGCGTGCCTTTGGATTGGGCGTTCGGCGAGGCGATGGCCTTCGGTTCGCTCGCGCTCGAAGGCACGAACGTGCGTCTGAGCGGGCAGGATTCTGGGCGCGGCACGTTTAGCCAGCGCCACGCGGTTCTCTACGACACGCAGACCGGCGCGGCATGGACGCCGCTCTCCGAACTCGCCGCGCGCGAGAACGGGCGACCGCGCTTCGAGGTCTTCGATAGTTCGTTGTCCGAGCAGGGCGTGATGGGTTTCGAGTACGGTTATTCGGTCGTGGAGCAGCGCGCGCTCGTGATGTGGGAGGCGCAGTTCGGCGACTTCTCGAACGGCGCGCAGGTGATCATCGACCAGTTCATCGCGCCCGGCGTGGACAAGTGGCAGCAGCCGTCGCGCCTCGCGCTCTTGCTGCCGCACGGCTACGAAGGACAGGGGCCGGAACACTCCAACGCGCGCCTCGAACGCTATCTCCAACTCTGCGCCGAGAACAACATGCAGGTCTGTTACCCCACGACGCCCGCGCAATATTTCCACCTGCTGCGCCGTCAGGTGCGACAGGAGATCGCGCGCCCGCTCGTCGTCATGACGCCGAAGAGTTTGCTGCGCCTGCCCGCCGCCACCTCTTCCGTCGAAGAGTTGACCGTGGGCGGCTTCCTCCCCGTCATCGACGACGCCGAGATCGCGAACCGCTCGGAAGTGCGGCGCATCGTCCTGTGCAGCGGCAAAGTCTATTACGATTTGAACGCGGCGCGTTTGAAGTCCGACGACCGGCGCGTCGCAATCGTCCGGCTCGAACAGTTCTACCCGTTCCCCGAACGCTCTTTGCGCGAAGTCTTCGCGCGCTACCCGAACGCGGAACAACTCGTCTGGGCACAGGAGGAGCCGAAGAACTACGGCGGCTGGCACTTCGTCGAGCCGCGCCTGATGGGCATACTCCCCGGTTGCGAACGCCCGCACTACGTCGGGCGCGCGGCCTCGGCCAGCCCCGCGACGGGTTCTTACACCATCCATGAACTCGAACAGCGCGAACTCGTCGATCAGGCGCTGATCACCGACGCGCCCATCATCTCCAACGCCAGCACCGACAAGTATGCGGGCGAGGCCGATTCGTAAATCAACCCGCCCGGCGCAAAGTTTTTTTACGTTTGCCGGATGACGCTCTCGCATGCCGGGCGCAAACGCGGAGAATTCTTGTGACAGGCGTGGCGGAGAAGAAAAGTCGGCCGTCTGGATCGGCCGCGCGGTTGCTCCTCCTGCTCGCCCTGTTGTTCCCGGTCGTGACGTTGACGGCGGGCGCGCAGCAGGGCGACCCGGCGGCGGCGACGGCGATGACGCCCGAGCAGGCGAAAACTCTCGGCGTGATGTTGGAACTGATGGGGCAGTCCGACAAGTTGAACGCCGAAGGGAAGATCGACGCCGCCATCGAATCCATGAAGAGCGCGCTCACGGCGGGCGAGCGCGCTTTCGGCGAAAACCATTTCAGCGTCGCCCTCTCGCTCGACAAACTCGGGATGCTTCACCTCGCGAAGGGCGATCTCGCGGCGGCCGAAACGCTCTACCTGCGCGCCCTCGCCGTCAGGGAAAAGCTCGACGGGGCGGAACACGCAAACGTCGCTTCGAGCCTGACCATGCTCGGCACGATTTATCTCAGGCGGGAAAACTTCACGCAGGCCGAGACCGCTTACCGCCGCGTGCTCGCCATCCGCGAAAAGTCGCTCGGCGCGGAGCACCCGGACACGGCCGCCGCGCTCTACAGTCTCTCCTCCGTCTATTCGCGCAAGGGCGATTACGCACGCGCCGAGCCGCTTCTCAAGCGCGCTCTCGCGATTCAGGAAAAGACGCTCGGCGCGGACAGTTTCCACGTCGCGCTCACGCTCAACAACCTCGCTTATCTCTACTCGGAAACGGGCGACTTCGCGCAATCCGAGTCGCTCTACATACGCAGCCTCGCGCTGCACGAAAAATTGTTCGGCCCCGAACACGCATTCGTCGGCACGCCGCTCAACAGCCTTGCCATTCTCTACCGCACGAAAGGCGATTACCTGCGCGCCGAACCGATGCTCAAGCGCGCCCTCGCGATTCAGGAAAAAACCGTGGGGGCGGAGCACGAAGACACGGCTATCGCGCTCAACAGTCTCGCCCTGCTCTACATCGAACGCGGCGACGACGAACGCGCCCTGCCGCTGCTCGAACGCGCGCTCGCGATTCGCGAGAAGACCGAAGGGGCGGAGAGTTCCACGGTCGCCGCCACGCTCAGCAGCATCGCGCACATACACAACGGGAGGGGCGACCACGCGCGCGCCGTCGAGCTTTACAGGCGCGCCCTGCGGTCTCTGGAAAAGACGCTCGGCGCGGAGTCGCCGCTCTACGCCGCCGTGCTCGGTAATCTGGCCGTCGCCCATTCCGACATGCGCGACTACCCGCAGGCCGAAGCGTTGTTCAAACAATCTCTCGCCATCAGGGAGAAGACTTTGGGGGCGGATCATCCGGACCTCGCCATCGCGCTCAGCAACCTCGCCTACGTCTATTTCGCGCGAAACGAGTTTGCGCGTGAAGAACCTCTATACCAGCGCGCGCTGGCGATCACGGAAAAGGCTTATGGAGCGAACCACCCGAACGTCGGCACGTATCTCGCCAATCTCTCGACCATCTACTGGGGGCGCGGCGACAACGCGCGGACGCTTCGCTTACTCGCGCGCAACGCGTCCTTGCGCGAGCGCAATCTCGCGCTCATTCTCACCACCGGCTCGGAAGAACAGAAACGCCGCTACATGGCGACGCTCGCAAACGAAACCGACGCCACCGTCTCCTTCCACGCGCGCACCGCACCCGATGATCGCGGCGCGGCTGAACTCGCCCTGACGACCATCCTTCGTCGCAAGGGGCGCGTGCTCGACGCGATGACGGATCAGATCGGCGCGTTGCGTCGTCGCCTCAACGCGCAGGATCGCTCGTTGCTCGATGAGTTATCGGCGGCGCGCTCGGAACTGGCGCGCCTGCAACTCAAGGCGGCCGCCGCAGACGCAGCCCCGAAGGCGCGTCTGGAAACGGAGATCGAGCGTCTGGAGGCGGAAGTCAGCGCGCGCAGCGCGGAGTTTCGCACGCAGGCGCGTCCCGTCACGCTCGATGCCGTGCGGGCGGCGATACCGTCGGGGGCGGCTCTCGTCGAGTTCGTGTTGTATCGCCCGTTCGACCCGAAGGCGACGGGCAAGTCGAAATTCGGCGCGCCGCGCTACGTGGCCTACGTGCTGACGAGGGATGCGGCTTCCCCCGCGCCGCTCTGGGTCGATCTCGGCGAGACGGAGGCGATTGACCGCGACATCGCGGCGTGGCGTCGCGCGCTGACGAACCCGGCGACTTCGGATGTGCGAGAGCGCGGACGCGTGCTCGACGAGAAACTCATGCGCCCCGTGCGAAAGCTCTCGGGCGCGGCGCGTCACCTTCTGCTCTCGCCCGACGGCGCGCTCAACCTGATCCCCTTCGGCGCGCTCGTGGACGAGGGGAATAAGTATCTACTTGAAAGCCAGACGATCACTTACCTGACGAGCGGGCGCGATCTGTTGCGCCTGGGGTTCGGCGCGGGCAGCAGGCAGCCGCCCGTCGTCGTCGCCAACCCGAGATTCGGCGACGCGTCGCACGCGGGCACGGCGCAGCCTCGCGCCGGGGCTGAGTCGCCTCCACCTGCTACTGCGGCTCCTGTTCCTCCTCTTCCTGCGACTGCCGCGCCGCCGCGCCGTTCGGTCGAAATGTCGAACATCAATTTCTCGCCTCTGCCGGGCACGAGGGACGAGGCCGCCGCGTTGAGCACCATCCTGCCCGGCGCGCTCGTGTTGACGGAAGCGCGTGCGAGCGAGGCAGCGGTGAAGGGCGTGAGCGCGCCGAGCATTCTTCACATCGCGACGCACGGTTTTTTCCTGCCCGACGAGAGACGCGAAGAAGTGGCGTCGGACGCGAACGCGCGCGGGCTGGGGTTAGGGAACTTTTCAAGGGCGGCACGCGGCGAGAACCCGCTGTTGCGTTCCGGGCTGGCGCTGGCCGGGGCTAACGAGCGTGGCGGCACGACGGCTGCGATAGCGGGCGAAGACGGCGTGCTCACCGCTTACGAGGCCGCCGGTCTCGATCTCTGGGGCACGCGGCTCGTCGTGTTGTCGGCATGCGAGACGGGCGTCGGCGAGGTGCAGAACGGCGACGGCGTCTACGGGTTGCGCCGCGCCCTCGTGCTCGCCGGAAGCGAGGCGCAGGTGATGAGTTTGTGGCAGGTCTCGGACGATGCGACGCGCGATCTGATGATTGCCTATTACCGCCTGTTGCATGACGGCGCGACGCGCGGCGACGCTCTCAGGCAGGTGCAGTTGGCGATGCTCGTGGGCGGGCGCGAACGCGCCCCCGGCGGGCAGGGCAAGCGCGGCCTCGACGTGCGACCCGGCGGCACGCGCGGCGAAAATCGGAGCCACCCGTTTTACTGGGCGGCCTTTATAGGCTCGGGCGCGTGGCAAAGTATGAGCGAGAACGGGGCGGCGGGCGCGAAGTAGCGGGTTGGGGGCGCACAACACGCGCTCCGGCCATTCAGAACCGGAGACTATAGGTAGATTGCAATTGCATGAGACTGATTTTTCCTCTGTGCCCCCTGCGGTGTTCTCTGTCTCTGTGGTGAATGTTTGTTAATCAGCATTCCCCACAGAGACACAGAGAACACCGCAGGGGGCACAGAGAGTTTTATCCAATTGGGAACCGTATAGAGACGGGGCGAACTTGAATTACGGTTTCTTCGCAGGCGGCGTTTCCTCTTCGGTGAAGTCTCCGTCTTCGATGATCTTCACCTCGCTGCCGAAGCGTTGATAGTTGCGGAAGCGGATTTCGTTGCGCGTCTGGATGATCTCCGTCTGCGTGAACTTTCCGCGCCCGCCGCGTTCGACGTATGTGACGGGGACGGCGGTGGTGAAGGTGGCATTGGCGGCGACGGGCAGGAGGTATTGCTTTTCGGAGATCGTCACCCAGTTGAAGTCGATGGCCTTGTCGAGTTGGCGGATGGGGAAATCCGGCTCTACGTCGGAGGTGGTGTATTCGGCGCGCAGCACGCGGAATTGTTCGCGGTCAACCCAGATGCGGCCGCGCAGGCCGGTCGTCGTTATGCGCGTCTCGCCGTCGCCGCCGTAGAGCAGGCGATTGTTGGCCGCGTCCTTTTTAATGTCGAAATCGTAGATGATGGTGCGGCGGCCGCGCAGCGTATCGGTAGCGACGGCGTTGAAGGAAGTGGCCGCCTCGTCCGAAAAAATCCTGATGAGCAGCGACGCGAACTCGCCCGTCGTGGTAGAGCCGCCCGCCTGTTCGTAGCTCCCGCGCTCGGCTCCGCTCGAAGCATTCGGCAGCCCGTTCGTGGCGAGCAACTTATACTGTTCGCCGCCCGCGCTCTCGCGATAACTGACGCCGACGGTCAGGCGGTCGCGCACCTGCCAGTTCTGTGTCTTGCCGCGCGCCTCCGAGCGCGTGACGAGTTGTTTGACGACGAAATCCGGCAGTCCCTTAGAGGCTTCGAGCGAGCGTGTGCGCGCATTCGCCAGAACCAGAGCGGCTTCGTCGGCCGACGGCGGCGCATAACCGGCGGGGTTCGCGCGCCGCCGCGCGGCCTCTTCGAGCGTGCGTCTCAAGAGCGCATCGTTGCCGCTCTTGGTGGCGACGATGCCGCGCAGCCCGGTCGTCAACTCGAAATCTATGCCGCGCTGCCGTATCTCCTCCACGATCTCGTCGCGCTTCTGCGGCTGCGCCGGAAGTTGATAGACGAGGCGCACGAGTTCCTGGCTCGTCAGAGGCTTTTGCGGCTGCGCCGTCGCGGTGTAGTTGAGCGAGAGGGCGACGAAAAGCGACGCGCCGCGCAACGTTTGAAAAAATGCGGATTTGAAAATTTGTCGAAGCATAAAAGAGACTGTTCTTTATCAGCGGACAGCGGGCAGTTGTCGGCTGCTCGTCATCGCCGCCTTTCATCTTTCGCCAACACGTTTGATGCGGCACAGGCGACTGAAAACTGAAAACTAACTACTGAAAACTGAAAACTAATTACTGAAAACTGAAAACTGACTACCGGCAAAACTTTCCTATCGCACGGGCGAGAATTTCGACGCAAGCCGCGAGTTCGTCGATGGGCACGAACTCGCCCGTGCGATGCGCGGTGCGGATACTGCCGGGGCCGAAGACGACCGCCTCTGCGCCCATCCCGGTCAACTGCGGGGCTTCCGTGCCGAAGGCGACCGTGCCCGCCGTCCGCCCGGTTAAGGTTTCCAACTCACGAACGAGCGGCGATGCCGCGCTCGTCTCCGCGCCCTCGTCGAGCCGCAAAATTTCGATGTCGCAATCGAAATCCGGTTCGGCGGCGCGCAAACTTTCGACCTCGGCTTGGATGAGTTCAACGGCGCGCATGGCTGCCTGACCGGGAACGGGACGCCATTCGAGCGTGAAGCGGCATTCGCCCGCGATGATGTTTTTGGCCGTGCCGCCGCCGATAACGCCGACGTTGAGCGTCGTGTAAGGCGGGTCGAAGGCGGCGTGCGGTTCGGCCTCCAGCGCCCCGGCCACGCGCTCGATGCGCGCGATGAGCCGCGCCGCGCGAAAGATGGCCGACGCGCCGAGCGCCGGATACGCGCTGTGCCCCTCGCTGCCCCCGACGCGCACCGACGCCAGACAATAACCTTTCCCCGCGCGCATCGGTTGCAGCGAAGTCGGTTCGCCCACGACGGCATAGCGCGCCGAGAGCGCGCCGGACTCCGCGAGACGCTTCGCGCCGAGGCAGCCGACCTCCTCGTCCGCCGTGAAGACGAGCGCGAGCGGACGCCGGAGATTCGCGACCCGAACCCGCTCGACCGCCGTGAGCGCGGCGGCAATAAAACCTTTCGTGTCGCACGACCCGCGCCCGTAAAGTTTACCCTCACGCTCCGTAAGCGCCAGCGCGTCGCCCCATGCAGGGTCGTAGGGCACTGTGTCCGTGTGCCCTACGAGCGCGAGTTCCACCTCCATCCGGTCGGCGTCCACTGCGGGCGGGACGCAGACGAGGTTGAACTTCTTGACGCCCGCCTCGTCAGTGTGCGGAAACATGCGCGCGCACATCCCTGCGGCCTCTGCGCGCGCGGCGAGAAACCTAATAATTTCCACATTTGAGCGGGATGAAACGGAGTCAATAGCAACTAACTCCGCTAACGTCTCGGCAACACTCATAAACCCTTTCTTACAGTCTCGGCGGCACGTTCAAATAATCGCTCTACCTTCACCGCACGCAAGCCTTCAATTCCACTCTTTGTGTGCATTTTGTGTGAAAGCCTTATTGCGTTGGAGAATAGCATGAGCAGATACCCCATAACACATGCGACGGAAGGCGGCTTAGTAGTCGAACGCGGCACTAATCAATTCTTTATCCGTCTCTACATCGGCAAGTCGGCAGACGGCAAACGAAAATACTACTCGAAAACTTGGAAGACGCTTGAACGTGCTACACAAGACTTACTAGAGCAAAAACTAAAGCGCAGTCGTGGATTGCTTCATGTCGAAGCAACTACGAACCTTAGTGATTATGTATCGCAGTATCTTGCCGAAGTTCACCGCCCAAGCGTATCGGCTAACACCTTCACCATCTCCGCGCAATTCATCAAGAACTACTTGTACCCTTATCCAATTTGCGGCAAGAGATTAAAGGATTTAACGGGAAGCGACCTCCAGCGATACTTCAATCATCTCGCGGAATGGGTAAGTCCGGTAACTGGTAAGCCGCTGGCAAGCGCAACGATTACACGTCTATACAGGACTCTTAACGCTGCGCTGAACTATGCGGCCAACAGTCAACTAATCGCCCGCAATCCACTACGGAACATGGTGTTCAACTTAAATCAGTCGAAGAGAACAAAGCGACGCGCCTTGTCTGCTTGTGAAGTGAAAGCCTTTCTTGCCTACATAGATAATTCGCGCGATTGGTGGATAGTTAAACTCGGCTGCGTTTTTCATCTAGCAGTAGAGACAGGGTTGCGGCCGGAAGAATATCTCGGTCTTGAATGGAAGAACGTTCGCCTTGATGACGCGCCGCCGACGATTACAGTGGAGCGCGTTGTGGTCGAATTAAAGGGAAGCGGCGGTTGGACGTTTGCCGAACCTAAGACTGAGAGTTCTGCTAGAACGCTACCTATCACGCGCGAACTGGCGCGACGATTGATTCAGCACAAAGATATCATCGCAGAATTGAGACTACGCGCGGGCGATAACTGGCAAGAGTACGACTTAGTTTTCCCTGCGAGATTTGGAAGTCCTATCTGGCAAGACGTAACGCAACGAGTTTTCAGAAAGATTTGCGAAGACTTAGGATGGGAGAAAGGGCGATACAGCGTTTACTCGTTACGTCACACAATGGCTACGCTGGCAATTCACCGCAACATCAACTTGAAAGTTATATCGGAACGGTTAGGACATGCTTCCATACGGACAACCGCCGATATTTACACGCACGTCACACCCGCGCTACAGGCGACAGCAACAGATGAGATAGGCGACATTCTCTATAAGTAGTCATCTAAGCGAAACAGACAGACAGTCATCCCCTATGGGTGTGACTGTCTGTCTGTTTCTGGATAATCAAATTAACCGTCTGCCGCTTCGTCGCTGTCTGTTCTTGCTTGATTGTTCTCGCCTGTAGCCTTCTCAAACAACTTTCGAAATGCCTCTTGCTCTGCGGGCGACAAGTTCTCAAAATTCATCTTGCTGGACTTGGATGTTTCCGGTTGCGCGTCGTCCGCACTTTCACTGTCAGCAGTTTCGCTTTCCACAACACCTTCTTTAGGTTCAGTTTCAGCCTCCGGTGCGCTTACTAAAAGCCGTTGCACTGGAGTTAGTAAGGCGCGGGGGCTGTAGTGTGATGTGTCTTCAATCTTTTTAGTGGTTGCGCCTGACTGAATAAACTTGTTCGTTCCGTTCAATATATTCTGCTCAATAAGTTCGGCTAATTCAGGGTCAATCTCATTATGTTCTTTCATCTTTGTTATCTGCGCGACAATAGGTAGAGCCTTCGCCACTAAGTCCAAGCGTTTGTCTAACTGATGTTCTCTGAAAAAGAAAACCCTTTCCCAAATTTGCCCTAGTATTCTCTCGACACATTCCATCACTTGAGCAAGTCCTAAAAAATCAAAGGACTTATCACTGCCCGAATCACAGCCGACGACGCTTATAGTAGTAGGCGATTTACCGTCTAACATTGCACAGGCATAATAAAAATGATTCACGCTTTCAATTGCATTAACTATCCTTAGAGGACTCGAAAAAGTATTTTCATCTTCATATATGTTAATTGTCAGAACCCGCATATCTTGGTATTTAGGCACACCGCTTTCAATTTTTTCTTCTATATCGTGCGACGCTCCATGTTCAATTAGAGGCAATAATTTTGGTACATATTCTTGAGCAAAACCTACTGTCCGGTGTAACGTGTAAAGGTCGCCGCTCTCACCCCCCTCTAGTAATGAAGCCCACGTTGAAGGTTCTTCAAGACTCGTTAATTCGAAAGCCTCGGCTACCTGTTTGGCTGCGGGTGAATATTGTTGAGCCGCTATTGCATATGTTTTGAGTGCTTGAAATAAATCTGGTAGGTAGGATGTCGGGATTTGGCTACCACTGCGCTCATATAGAAGCGTGAGTATTACGCTTATCTGTGAATGTGTTAGTGCGAAAACTACTTCACGAACTCCCGCTACTATGTCCGTTCTTCTCATGTGGTGAGGTTCTCCATCCTTTTAATAAATTGAATAAAGCCACGCGATATTAACAAACTATTCACATTCAATAAATGAGGTTGCCGTTGATAACCTCTCGGCAACCTATAGCGAGAGGAAACCTTATTCGCATAGGTTAAATTAACTGCGCTCACGCCCCTACGCCAACCTCTCCCGCTAAATTTTCGTCGCAAGGAACGAAATAGCCGACTTCACGGGCGTTCGATTTGAAGACAACAGCGAACAGACAGACAGTCAAGTCCTATGGGCGTGACTGTCTGTCTGTTTCGCTCTGTTAAATCTTAGACAAAAAATGGCTCGGCAGAAGGTTTCCCCATCCCTCTGCCGAGCCTCTGCCGTTGGAGCTATCCACAACACATGAACAAAGTCACGGTGACTTTGATGTGCCGAGTATATCACTGCCAAGTCGCACAATCTCTTGCGACAGCCTTCGCAGTGTCACCTGTTAGGCTGCGAGCGCGCGGTGCGACGGGGGGTAGCTTTAAAAGAGGCGGGGGGTACTTGCCCCTAATGGCATCACCCGCAGACGATTTATGATTGTTGCAAATATGACCTGCAAGGATAAACGCCCCTTTTCACTTTTCCCGACGAACGGCAGCACCTGTATCTTTCTCAGATTCCTTTTCGCTGGCAGGCGTGTCGGTCTTTTCCTTTTGCATTATTTCCACTAAACCCGCAACGACCCGCTCTTTATCTTCAAACGTACAAATCGCTTTGAAGGTTATCGTGCCTCGCTTTTTCCGTGTCGGCTTCATTCTCACTTCTCTCCAATTTCTGAAAATTCGAACCGCGATGGAGCGGATTATGGCACGTCAGCGGCTTGATAAAATACTGCTAGTGCTTAGAGTTTAAGCATCCGCTCACCCTCACATGAGCGCAAAAAAAGCAAAGGCCAGCAACCGGAGTTACGGTGCTGGCCTTTTCGCTTATCAATCAACCTCACGAACAAAGGTCACTCACATGGAAGACAACAACACTGTGAAGGTTCGTGTCGAACTCGATACGAACCCGATGGAGAAAGGTAGGCAAGAAGGTGTCGAACGCGCGAAGCGAGCCGCGAGCGAAATTTCAAAAGCTACCTTTGCGGGACATCAAGCAACTCTTGAGTCGCACCGCGCGGCTCTTGAGTCTCGGCGTCGCCAAGAAATTACATATACCTCATGGTGGGAGCGCGAGCTAAACAAGCGCGACCGCATCGAGTCCAACAAGACATACAAACCCTCTTCCTCAATCGCTGAACGTCGTCGGATGGAAGGTAGTTACTCGTCATGGTGGGAACGAGAACTGTCGAAACGCGAGCGAAGAGAGACGGCACAGGCGAAGGCTCGGCAAAAAGAAGTTGACGCCATCCACAAAGAGACTGCGCGTCAAGCCAGGAAGAACGAAGAAGACCGCATCCGAGCGGCGAAGTCTATTGCCGACGCGGAGACTCGCACATGGCGTCACCAGATGAACGAGTACATCAAGCTACTCGAATTGCGTCGCAAGGCCAGCGGCGGCGGCTCTGGCGGCGGCGGTGGTGGATTGCTCGGCGGTCTACTCGGCAGCGGCGGTGCTGGCGGCATCCTCAAAGCTGCCGGAGCGGTCGGCGTCTTACTGAGTGTCTTGGGACTGCTCACTGGCGGTCTCTCCGGCATCACAGGTCTGCTTAAAGACGGAACGCAGGCATGGCTTGAATACTCCGCGCGTATCGAGCAGGCGCACATCGGCTTCACCACGCTGCTCGGCTCGTCGCAGGCGGCGACGGCTCACATTAAGGAACTGCAACAGTTCGCGGTCAAGTCTCCCTTCCAGTTCGAAGACGTGGCGCAAGCCTCTCGTCGTATGCAAACGATGGGCGTCGAAATGGAAAAGATTATGCCGCTCTTGAAGAGCATCGGTAACGCGGCCTCGGCTGCGGGCGGCGACTTCGAACACGCCTTCCAACGCGCGGCCTATGCGTTCGGTGAAGTCTACGCGAAGGGTAAGTTGACGGGCGAAGAAGTTCGTCAGTTGGCTAACAACGGCATCCCCGTCGTCACGGCTCTCGCAACGCAACTCGGCAAGTCGAAGCGCGAAGTTATCGAACTCGTCAAAGACGGTCGCATCGGTGCGGAACTTTTCACCGAAGCCTTCAAGAAGTTTGCCGACCAGAAGTTCGGTGACTCGATGGAGAAGCAGTCGCGCACGTTCAACGGCGCGATGTCGAACGTCAAAGACGCGCTCTATCAGAAGTCGGCTCAAGCGTTCGCTCCGCTGTTCGATGAAATCTCGAAAGTCACGGTGAAGTTCGCTGACGCTCTCATCGGCGCGGACGGCATCACCGGAATGATTGAGCGCGGTTCAACGGCTCTCGCCTACGGCGGCGGTCGCATCGCGGAACACTTAATCATCGGCATGATTGATGTGTTGTCGGATGGTCGAACGATGACGCGACTTGCTCGCGCTCTCGACCCGCAACGCATCATGGTGAACTTTTTTGCGGGCATGGTCGAAGGCGCGCGGGAGTATTTAACAGGCAAGCGCAACGACCCTCAAGGCATCAACGGCATGGTCAATTCGGCTATGGGTGCGGCACAGAGCGGTGGTGCGATGAAGGGCGACGAAGCGTTGCTCAAGTTGCTGGAAGAGACCGAAGGACGAGGCCGCAAGGTTAAGTCCGAACTGGAACAGCTACAGGAGAAAATCAGAGAACTCAAGAAAGACATCAGCGGCTTCTTAGACACAGGCTCTGCCGAGTTCGACCTGCGTATCCAAGTCGAGGATGCCGAACGCTTCCGCAGAGACTTGGAGAGCATCATCACGCTCCGGCGCGAACTCTCGCTTCCGCTCAAAGACGCTCTGCCGCAAAACGGTCGGGCGGCGAAAGAGTTGAAAGACAACCTTGAGTCCTACAAGCGCGTGCGCGATGCGGTCAACGACGTGGAGCGCGAGGGTATCAGAGTTGCCGAAGAGTTGGCGACCGTGATTCTCACGCAAGGCATCCCCGTCATTGACTCGGAGACCCGCTACCAGTTGGCCTACGCCAAGTCGCTCCGAGAGCGGATTGATAGTGAGGCCGAATTGACTGCCGAGTTGAACGTGCAGGCGAAGAAGCGCGTTGACATCCTCAACGACACCGGACGACTGCAACGCGAAGTGTTCACCAACCTTCGTATTGATGTCATCAAGGATAACGTCGAGGCGAAGACCAAAGAGTTGCGCGCGGCTCTGCGTCGTGCAATCTCCGAAGGCCGAGAAGAGTCAATCGTTGCGGACTTGAAGCAACAGCTTGAAGTCAACGTGAAGAACGAAGCACCGAGCGAACTCAAGGTCATCGGCGGTCACGTCAAGAACATTCTTGATGCGCTCACCAAAGGTCGCGTGTCGAATCCCGCAGGCTCTGCCGAGAAGCAGAATCTCGGCTCTGGCACTGGCTCGACGGGCTACTTCTCCGGCGATTGGCGGCAAGCGAAGCGCATCGCGGAAGGCATGGGACTGGTCGTCACGTCTACGACGGGCGGTCGCCATAACAAAGGCTCGCTTCACCCGCTCGGTCGGGCGATTGACGTTGATGACATCGGCATGACGCCGCAGAAGATTGCGGCTCTTGAAGCGATGGGCTTCCGTGTCAAAGACGAGCGCACCAGACCGAAAGGTCAGAAGGTGTGGGGCGGCTCACACTATCACTTGTCGTGGGGCTTCGCGCAGCAGCAACGTGCGCAGGCTCTCTTAGACCCGCAGATGCGTCCCACGTCTCAGCCGACACCGGAAGAGGCGAGTGACGAAGTGGTCAAGGTCAACGCCGCGAAGGAAGTTGCCCGCGTCTCCGGCCTCGACTCGGACACCATGAAGGCTCTCGTCAACGGCGAGTTCGATGACCGCATCACGAACATGCGGAACAACATCGAACGGCTCGCGGCGGAAGAGTCGAAGTGGGCGAACGAAACGGAGAAGGCCACATACCGCACGCTGCGTCTTGAAGAGGCGTGCGGTCAACGTAAGGCGAAGCTACGCGAGCAGGCCGAAGACGAGCGCGTTCAGTTGGAGTTGCTCAACGACGAGTTGAGGGACGCAGCGAACCGCACGGCTGAGTGGACTGAGCGCGTTCAACGTGGCGCGGCGATGAAGCACATCGAAGCGCAGACGGAAGCGAAGCGACGCATCGTTGAATTGCAGTATGAAATGGCACACGCCGCAGAAGGCGCGGCTGACCGTTACACAATCACTTGGCTGGAAGCCGCGAAGGAAATCCAGCAGGCGAATGAGGAAGCATCACACTCCATCATCCGCTCACAGGTGAAGATGCAAGACCAGACCGTGTTCCACTCGGAACAGGCGCGGGCGCGCATCTACGAACACATGGCAAGCGCGAAGGGCTACACCGACATCGTTGGTGACGCCTTCATCAGCGCGAGCGATGCAATCGGTGACGGCATGTCGTCGCTGTTCGGCAAGGTCAACAGCGGCATGGGCAAGTTCGGTGAAATCCTCACCGACATCCAGACCAACTTGATGAAGATGGTGACGAACCGTCTCTTAATGAAGTTGGTTGATATGTTCATGGGCGGCGGCTCTTCCTCTGGTGGAGTCACCTTTGGCGGCGGTCAGCAGAACGGCGGTCAGGGCTTCTCGTTCGGCAACATCATCGGCGGCATCTTCGGGCGCGGCGGTGCTACTCCACCATTCAACCCGAATGTGAACGGCTCGACGTACAACCTGTTCGGCGGCGGTCAACAAAGTCTTACCGGACTCGCTGGCTATGCCAACGGACTATTCGGCCAGAACGGTTCGAACATCACGTCGGCAGACACGTTCTCCGGTCGCGGGATGTTGAACATCGGCGGCATGATTCCGTCAGTCGGAAACCCGTCAACGGTCTCTGCTACTGGCGGCTTGATGGCGTCTCTCCGAGGCGCACTGCCGATGCTCGGCGGCTCGCTCGGCATGTCGCTCGGCGGGATGCTCGGACAACACTCGCGCGCAGGCCGCATCATCGGCTCGCTCGCGGGCGGTGCTGCGGGCTTGGCTGGCGGTCTCGCTGGCTACGCGGCTCTCGGCGGCACGTTCGGTTCGGGGATGCTCGGCTCTGGTCTCGCGGCCATCGCTGGCGCGGCTCTGCCGATTGCTGCGGTCGCTGCTCCGCTCTTAGTCGGTGCTTACTTGCTGTCTCGTAACGCACAACGACGGCGCGAGGAAGAGACGCGCAATCAACTGACGGGCGATGCCAACAGTCAGCTTGAGACGTTGATTCGTCAGGTGCGAAATCACCAGACTGACCCCGCATCTGCGCTCTCGCAGGCTGCGGAAATCAGGACGAACTACTTGCAGCAGGCAGGCCAGCTTCGAGACAGGAAGACGCGCAATCACGCGCTGCTCACGGTGCGGGAACTTGACTACCGCATCACTCAACTACGCGCTGCGGCGACCGTTGCTCTCAACGACAACACTCGACGCAACATCACATCCGCTTTCGCCACAGGCGGCGTCGTGTCTGGTCAACGCGGCGAGCCTCGCTTAATCCTTGCGCACGGTGGCGAAATCGTAGCCAGCCTAGCCAACCAAACGCCCGAACTCGTTCAGGCTGCGGCTGACGCTGGCATCCCTGCGGTGAGAAGTTCGCCTGACGGCGGCGGCTCTCGCTCCGGCAGACACACGAACTTGAATGTAGAATTGGTTCTCGGTACGGAATTGCAGAACAAACTCTTTGTGAACGGCGCGGAGTCCGACATGGGCTACAAGGTCATCACGAAGCAGACGCGGACTGCGAAGAAGTACGGCGACATCTAATTCTCAAATTTGATTTATTCATGTGTTGTGACCTTCACATGAATACGAGGCTCGGCAGAGGGATGGGATACCTTCTGCCGAGCCATTTTTTTTGTCTTTACAGAAACAGACAGACAGTCATCTCCATAGGGGATGACTGTCTGTCTGTTGCCGGATGATGCTCGACGGCGGCTCAAATATTATTTTGTCCATGCGTTACCCTTTGTGCATGAACTAAAGGCTCGGCAACATCCCACTTGTTGCCGAGCCTTTTTTGTCTTGAGGTAGATTAAACTTAAACGTTGGTTGCTAATCTGTTGGTGTTATGTCTTCTATGTCTGAAAGGTGGAACATATCTCCTGTCCTTTCTTCTATTACCCCAAACTGAATACTCATTACTTTATCCTTAAAATAAGAAGCTAACCGATGCACGTAGTTCATGTTCGGAACAACATCTATTAATGGAAGTAGCTCTGCTCCCACAGTAGTATAGGCGAAAATCGGAAGATTTAAATCAGGTTGGTCATCCACACTTTTTATAACAATTCCATACTTGCCAAATACAATGACACTGCTAGCTGTGAGTATTTTATAGTAGAGATTACTAGATGCAAGGACACCTATTTCTCTTAATAACAATATGTCCCTATATTCGATATTGAACTCAGTCGTCAGATACGCTATCTCATGGTCAGTGTCGGGAACAAAGATGAAAGTCGAACCTTTGACTTGCAGAGCAGCTTGAGCAACTTTGGCAAATACTTCTGCTTCTTCTTTTGAAAAGTTTTTAAGTACATCTAAAGTCCTGAGAGAATACGAACGCGGTCTTGTCACTTCGCCCGCGAGAATCTTGCCCCAAAGTATCTGCATCTCTTCGCTGCTAATGTTCTCTGCTATGCTGAAAAATCTAGTAATCCAATCCTCATCAACCTTTTCATCAGATACAGTTTCTTTGTCACGTAATTCTTCGGCAGCGTGTTGTACAACGCTTTCGATGTTGATTTGTTTCTTCGCTTCTTGATACGAAGTCCGAACGAGAGCGCGTTCTTCCAGTTGCGGGGAAGCGGGCAGTATGTCGGGCTGGCGTGCGGCGGTTAAGGTTAGGCCATCTTTCGTGTAGGTAGCATCCCCAAGTAGCTTTGTACTCTCATTCAAAGCCTCTGCCAGTTTTCGTATCTCGTAGGCTTTGGCATCCGCATCCCTTTTGATGAAGAAGGAACGTGAGACTCTACCAACGCCGGAGGCTACTACCTCAACCAACTTGGCTAGAGGCTCACCGAGTCCTGAGATGTCTTTGATTTCCATTAACCTTGATTATACAGAGGCATTACAGAGCGGCCAACATTCTTTCCCGCGTCTTCAATTTGAACTACTAAGCCTCCGCTTTCAAACAGACAGACAGTCACGCCCATAGGGGAAGTCTGTCTGTCTGCTCGCTGCGCGGCTGCGGAGAGACCGAAGTGCGCAGTTTACGTTCGACCGTTTACGCTAGAGCGTAGGGACGCCGTACGCGCGTGACATCACGAAGGCCGGAAGTCCTATGGCACAATTAACCACTGGTACAATGTCGGCAGTAGTCCTCCTGTCTGAAAGGGGAAGGGGATGAAAGGGGGGAGGTCTATCTTTTAATAAAAGATATAAAATTTAGTCCGCAGTAGATTAACTGCGGACTAAGTAATTACCCCACGGTCAAGCGGTAAAGTATAGGTGGCAACTACCGACGCAGCAAACACTTCCTTGCGGGATGTCCGCTGCGTCGGTTGTCATTTGGGATACCGCAGGTGAGAAGCGGTGAAAGGAAATTTGAAGCATGAAGCATATCGGTGAATTATTGACGGAGCGTGCTGCCGCACGGCTGGCGGCTGTCGGCCGGGGAACAATCCGTAGACATCGCGCTCTCGGAAACATCACGCCACTTACTTTGGGCACTGCGATTTTTTATCCGTTGCCCGTACTCGAAAACTGGCTGACACGATTTAAGGCGGGCGAATTTAGAACTCAGAAGGAGAAACGGAATTGAGCAGCGCACTTGAAAGGATGATAGCGGAGTCGAAGCAAAAGGAAGCCGCGAGCAAAGCGAGAAGGGATGCGGTGGACAAGGTATTCAAGGATGCTGCCGCCGATGCCGCCGCGAAGGACGCCGCAGAGAAGGCAGGGCAACAGGAGAGATTAGATGCGGATAGAGCCGCCCGCGAGGCGAAGTTTGAGCAGGAGTTAGAGCAAGCGGCTCGCGGCCTTTTCTTCGCAGCTAACAGCGGCGCATCTGAGGCTCTATATCAATCCGTCCGTGATGAATACCGGAAAAAGGTGTTATCACAACGCGCAGAGCAGGCAACACAAGGCGAAGTGACCGGACTTTACCGTAAATTCTGGCGATAGCCGTCGCATCGAATCATGCGTTAATGACTCTTCCCTTCGCAACAGACAGACAGTCACGCCCATAGGGGATGACTGTCTGTCTGTTGAATTGTGCGAGATTGTCAGGCTTGCATTAGAAGCCTTGTGAGGCGTTTTTACGTTTGGACATAGGTCTAGCCATCCGCGAGATAAAAACTCGTTACAGGTCAATTCTGTACAATCTACGGTACAGCGTGCAACGCTCGAAACATCGCCTAAAATGATTCGGCGGGCAATCCGTTAAGACGCCCGCCGAAGTGCTGTCCAAATGTCTTGCGCGGCTACCGCATGTCGTTGACGATGCCTTGTGATAACGTCGCGTGAGACGGCGCGACAAGGATGCGTGCGAGACAGCCAACGCAAATGTGGAGAGATGTTGTGCGATAGGTTGTAGGCTCTCCCCCTTGCGGAAATTCGGTCATAGAAATTTCGCGCAGTTCCGGCACGTCTTGAAAGCAAACCGAACAAAAGCCGCTGGCGACTTCGGACACATCCGAGTACATGCTGACACTTTCCTCTGTGTGAATCGTGGAGACCTCTAGTGCGGCGCAATCCGTGTTAAAATCCTTCATGTCAATCTTCCTTCCCTTCTAAGGTGGCGAACGGTTGATAAGAAAAAGGACTTGGGAAGCGGCTAACTTCCCAAGTCCTTTGTTTGTTTAAGCGGCTATGAAGGCGAGTAGGGAATTGCCGAACTCGTCTGTCATTCTGTAGGCGCGTTCGGACGCTGCGACCGCTATCGCCTGTCTCTCGTCTCTGCTTTCCACATCTACAAACGCGTTCAAAAGCATAGTCAGTGCACGCGCGGCTTCATCGTCGCCGGAGCGAATGATTTGTGTCACCAATTCTGTCGCCTTTTCGGGCGTGATTTGTTTCGTGCTAATGTTTCTCATGGTCAATCCTCTCTTTCTTAGGGTGGGGTTGATGTTAGAGGGGCTTAGGGTGTTCGCTGCACTCCTAAGCCCTTCGCTTTAGATTGCGATGCCGCGCCACTTCTCTTGCGGCTTGCTTTGCGCTGGCTGAATCATCGGCGCGTTTTCGATTGTAGCGGCAGATGATTGCGTTGCGCTCTCCGCAGCCCGCACAACATGAAGAGCGGCAGCGGCACTTAAATGCTTACACGCGACGTGATTCATGCCCGCCTTGCAGTCGCAGTGGCCGTATCGCTTACCGTTTCGGACGAAGAAATTAACCGTGTAGCGGTTGCCGTTGTCGCGGTTCGTGACGTAGTACATCCTGAACTGGCCGGACGGCTGCACGAACAAATTGCCCGCCTTCGCCCGCTCCGTTGCCTTGCTTAATTGCTCCGCATCTTTCAATTCAATCATCTCCGTTTTCCTCTTCTCTTTAAGTGCTTGCTTGTTGACAAGGACTATTATAGATGGATAAAAGTCCTTGTCAAGAGAAAAGTACTTATACGGGCAAAAATAGTTCTAGGCGACAAAGGACTTTTTTAGTACAATGCCGCGTTATGAGCGAACAAACCGAAAATATCACCACGAATGAAGCGGCTAACGTCCTCGGCGTCACTCGTCAAAGAGTCTTGCAGTTGATACAGGACGGACGGTTGAAGGCTGAGAAGTTCGGCAACGTGTACATGATTCGTCGGGGCGACTTGGATAACATCGAACAGTTGCCAATGGGAAGACCGCCGAAGGCGACGAAGAAAGGCGGCAAGCGCAAGCAGTAAGCGGGCTTGTGTGAATCTTGTGTGAATAGGCAGCGAAAAGCGGTTGGTAACTTAGGCGAGAGATGAAAAAGGGTAGGAAATTAAAGGGTTTTCAGGGTTTTCTCACTGTGTCCGTGTGCCCTACGAGCGCGAGTTCCACCTCCATCCGGTCGGCGTCCACCACGGGCGGGACGCAGACGAGGTTGAACTTCTTGACGCCCGCTTCGTCAGTGTACGGAAACATGCGCGCGCACATCCCTGCGGCCTCTGCGCGGGCGGCGAGGTAAGAGATGATCTCTACATTGGAACGCGATGAAACCGAGTCGAAGCGAACGAGTTCGGCGAGTGTCTGCTCAACCTTCATATCAAATTAACTACGGCCGCTGTTGCGATCCCGCGCCACTCCACGATGCCCGTGACGATTTTCGTTAAGTGCGACATATCGTTCTGCGTCTGAATCTGCGCCTCGCCGAGTTGTCCCACTAAGCCGGCCGGCCCGCGAACTTCCGTCGTCAAGCCTCTAACTTCTTCCTGAAGCTTCTCCTGATTTTCTTCGAGCCTTTCCAGATGACCAACGAAGACTTCCTGACGTTGCATCATGAATTCCAAAACCCTTTGTATCTCTTCGTTCGTCATAACGTTACTCCCGACTTTTTTGGGGTTGATACGTTAATCTTTCAACGCCAAAGCCTGCGCTGCAAATTTATGAAGCGTTCGATGATCTCATCACGCGTCCGGTGCTGTCCATCTTCTACGATGCGACGACCGCCGACGACCACATCGCGCACGGCCGTGCGCGCGAGCGAGAAGACGACGGCGGGCAGCAGATCGTCCGCGCCCGCCCCGGCGATGGACGGGTCGGCGAGAGAGACGGTGAAGAAATCCGCCGGGCGTCCGGCTTCGAGCGTGCCGCCGGTCGCGCCGATTCCGGCCGCGCCGTTCGCGGTGGCGCAGTCGAAAAGGCGCGCGGCGAGCGCGTCGAGGCCGCTCGTTTCGTCGTTTGATTCACGGGAAACCGGGGCGCGTGTTTCGTTCGCCAGTGCTTTCAACGGCGCGTTCGTTTCGGGCGCGAGCACGGCGCGTTCGAGTTTTTGCAGGCGCAGGTGATATTCGAGTTCGCGCGCGTCTTCGAGGAGATCGATCTGCGTATGGCTGTCCGTGCCGAGCGAGACGGGCACGCCCGCGCCGAGCAGCAAATCTGCGGGGACGATGCCGTCGCCCAGATTGCGCTCGGTCGTCGGGCAGGCGCAGACGTGCGCCCGCGCGGCGGCAAGCGCGCTCACGTCTTCGGGCGTAATGTGGACGGCGTGGACGGCCGTGAATCGCTCGTCGAGCAGACCTTCACCGGCGAGCAGCGCGACGGGCGCGCGCCCGTGTTCCCCTATGCAGGCGGCGACCTCTGCGGGTTGCTCGGCGACGTGCATGTGGACGGGCATCCGGTGTGTGGCGGCGAAGGCGCAGACCTCGCGCAGGTAATCGAGCGGCACGGCGCGCACGCTATGAGGCGCGACGCCGACCCACGCCTCGCGCGCCTTTTGCGCCTCTCCGGGCGCGGCTCCCGCAAGGGCATCAACGCTTGCGGGCGCGTCGCGCGCGAGATCGTTTTTAAGAGTTTCAGTCCCCTTGAGAAACGCTTCGGGGTCGCGTTCGATGAAGCGTGCCTGTCGCTCGTCCGGCGACACGTTCCAGCCCGCGCGCGCGTAGGCGACGCGCAGGAGCGCGATGCGGATGCCCGTATCCCCGGCGGCGCGGATGACCTGCTTCGCCAGTTCGTTCTCGTCCGCATAGCGCGCGCCGCCGGGGGCGTGGTGCAGGTAGTGAAACTCGCCAACGGCCGTGATGCCGCTTGCGGCCATTTCGAGGAAGGCCATGCGTGAGGCATCGTAAATGTCTTCGGGAGTGAGGCGCGTGGCGGCCGCATACATCATCTCGCGCCACGTCCAGAAGGAATCATGCGTGGCGGAACGACGCTCCGTGCGCCCGCGAATGACGCGCTGGAAGGCGTGCGAGTGTGCGTTGACGAGACCCGGCATGAGCGCGCGACCCTTGAGCCGCACGAGGCGCGCCTGAAGTCTCTCATAGTCGTGCGTGAGTTGCGTGATGCGCCCCACGTCGTCTGAGACGAGGGCGAGGCCGCTTTCAAATCTCCCGCGCGTGTAGAGAAGATCGGGCAGCCACGCCGTCAATGTCGAATGATCGTCCGGCAAGAATATGTCCTTAATCGTCGCTTCCCGACGGTCGGGCGGGCGCGTCGTAATGATAAAAGCAGGCCGCCTTACGACGGAAACGTCAACAGGCCAGCGCAGGCGGCGCACAGGCAACTCTCGATAACAGGGAATGTCTCCGTACCTTGAGCATACAACACGGCGGCGAATGGGAAGAAGTTTTCAGTTTTCAGCAGTCGGTTTTCAGTTTTCAGTTTTCAGTTTTCAGCAGTCGGTTTTCTGTTGTTAATTTCCGGTTGCCGGTCGTCAGATATTTTCACCTCTTGCACAAGCTGCGACATTTACATCTTCTGCCGTTAACCGCGAACAACTGAAAACCGAAAACTGAAAACTGAAAACTGAAAACTGAAAACCGCCTATTACGCATGGGCGACGATTAATGAATGACGGGCGGGTGATTTGCGGCATCTAATCGTTCATGAATATAACGGCCGGCAATTTGAGGACATACGCGGGATTTGCCAGGCGATTCGGGCGTCGTTTTGTGGATGAGCGTTTGCAGGAGAGGCGCGTCGAGATTGCGCCAGCAGTGCACCGCCCGCGCCCGGCGGAGTGGCGGGACGACCGTTTGACGGTTGCGTGGCTCGGCCACGCCACCGTGCTCATCAATTTTTACGGCACTTGGCTGCTGACCGATCCGGCTCTGAGGGAGCGCGTCGGCCTTCGTGTTCCCGGCATCCTGACCCTGGGGCCGCGCCGCCTCGTGCAGCCCGCGCTCGCGCCGCACGAGTTGCCCGCGCTCGACGCGGTGCTCGTCTCGCACGCGCACATGGATCATTGCGACACAGGCACGCTCACGCGTTTGCCGCGCCGTTTGCACGCCGTCGTGCAGCATGGCAACGGCGACCTCGTGCGTCGCTTCCGGCGCGTGGACGAGTTGGCGTGGGGGCGTTCGGTGGAAGTGGACGGCGGCGTGCGCGTCGAGTCGGTTGAGGTGAGCCACTGGGGGGCGCGCAAACTGACGGACAGCCATCGCGGTTACGGCGGTTTTCTGATCGAGAAGAACGGGCGCGCGATAGTTTTCGGAGGCGACACGGCGGACACGCGCGCCTTCGGGCGGCTCAAGCGACGCGCCAATATCGTGCTCGCCATGATGCCAATCGGCGCATACGACCCTTACATCCACGCGCACGCCAACCCGGAACAATCCTGGCGGATGGCGCGCGAGATGGGCGCTACCTACGTGCTCCCGATGCACCATTCGACTTTCCGCCTGAGCCGCGAGCCTGCCGGCGAACCGGTCGAGCGCCTGTTCGCCGTCGCCGGACGAGAACGCTGGCGCGTGGCGTTGACCGAGATCGGGCAAACGTGGAGCTTGCCGGAAGATTAATCCATCAAGCCAATTCGCCGGGCGCGCGGGCAAATCGTTCTCAGCGCGACGCCCGCTCACCGTGCCTTGAGACGCCTCTCAGCGCGCGACGACGCCTCAATTGACGACGAGTGTCAAAGCGCGGCGCGCATCAGCGTTCGCTGTGTCTGAAATTTTTGGGCAGCGCGGGCGACGAGCGTTGATGATCGCTCAACATGCGCGCGTAGCATTTGAGACACATGCCGCGAGAGTTTTTGGTGTCGAGCCTGCGGACGACCACGCCGCACCACGTACAAACTTCCTGATAAATCGTCCCCGCCGTTCCTTCGTTCCTGTTCATCACGCACCTCTCCGCCGGAACTTAATTTTAGGCATCGCTAATCAGGGGAAGTTGGGATTTTAAACGGCGCGAGAGGCTCATGTCTGTACGCGTCCGTACTGCCTTCAAAACTGCCCACTCGCGCACCGCGCCGCCTGTTTGTGCGTCAGCGGACAGACTCCCGCTCACGCGTCTCGTTAGACTAATGCGTTCCGGTCTTACAAGAATTCGAGAGCGCCCGCGCGGGGCTGCGGCGAGCGCGAGGTTCGGGCTATCGTCGCGAACGGCGCGGGCGCTTTTGTCGTCCGCAGCGCGGGCTGTCGGGACGCCCGCGCGCGGAAAAACATAAATGGAGAGCAAAAGGGAGAGAGAAGCCAATGGCAGAAGAAGAGGGAGAGGACGGACAGAAGACCATGCCGTCGCAGCAGCAGGATCAACGACCGGGCATCGAAACGGAGATGACGCCCCGCCCCGTCTCGGACGACGCGACGCACCTCGGTAGTCGAAAACTCGAAGGCCGGGTCGCCATCATTACGGGCGGCGACAGCGGCATCGGCCGCGCGGTCGCCATCGCCTACGCGCGCGAAGGCGCGGACGTGTGCGTCATGTATCTGAACGAACACGAGGACGCGCGCGAGACGGCGCGACTCGTCGAGGCGGAAGGGCGACGCTGTTTGTTGATCGACGGCGACGTGGGCGACGAGAATTTTTGCCGCGAGGCCGTCGAACGGGCGGTCGGCGAGTTGGGGCGTCTGGACGTGCTCGTCAACAACGCGGCCGAGCAGCACCCGCAGGAGTCGATTGAAATGATCAGCGCCGAGCAGTTGGAACGCACCTTCCGCACGAACATCTTCGCGATGTTCTACCTCGTCAAGGCCGCGCTCAAGCACCTCAAGGCGGGCGGCTCGATCATCAACACGACCTCGGTGACGGCCTACAAGGGCAGCCCCGAACTGCTCGACTATTCTTCGACCAAAGGCGCAATCGTCGCCTTCACGCGCTCGCTCTCGCAATCGCTCGTGGAGCGCGGCATCAGGGTCAACGGCGTCGCGCCGGGGCCGATCTGGACGCCGCTCATTCCTTCGACGTTCCCGCCGGAGAAGGTCGAGAGTTTCGGCGGGGACGTGCCGATGAAGCGACCCGGCCAGCCCGAAGAAGTTGCGCCCGCCTACGTCTTCCTCGCCTCCGACGACGCCTCGTACATGGCCGGGCAGATTCTCCACCCCAACGGCGGCGAGGTGGTGAACGGGTGAAAAAGAATTGATTCATTTCTTCATTGATTCATTGATTCAATGAAGAAATGAATCAATGAATCAATTCTTCTTCATCCCTTTGTTAAAGCGCGCGGCGTCCTCACGTTCTATACCGGTCTGCGAATGGATGAGACTCTCTGTGCCCTCTGCGGTGTCCTCTGTGCCTCTGTGGTGAATGGCGGTTAAACAAGCACTCACCACAGAGGCACAGAGGACACCGCAGGGGGCACAGAGAAAAGATCAGTTTCATTCGTCAAACTCTTAATCGCGCAGGTCGGCGGTGCCGGCAAACTGCGGCGGGCGGCGGTGCTTCGTGGCTTGCTCGAAGGCATAGGCCAGGCGGATGAGCACGGGTTCGCTGTAGGCGCGGCCGAAGAAAGAGATGCCGACGGGGAGGCCGTAGACGTAGCCCGCCGGGACGTTGATGTTCGGGTATCCGGCGACGGCGGCGGGCGTGGAACTGCCGCCGGAGAAGTGGTCGCCGTTGACGAGGTCGGTCGTCCAGGGCGGCCCGCCGGTGGGCGCGATGATCGCGTCGAGACGATGTTTGGTCATCACGGCGTCGATGCCTTCGGCGCGTGAGAGGCGGTGATTTTTGGCGAGCGCGGCGAGATAGGCTTTATCCGTGAGCGCCCCCTTCGCCTGCGCCTTGAGGAAAATCTCCTGACCGAAATAGGGCATCTCGCGCTCGCGGTTTCGCTCGTTGAACTCGATCAGTTCCTTGAGGGAACGCGGCACGCCCGCGCCGCGCTCGGCCAGATACTTGTTGATGTCGGCCTTGAACTCGTAGAGCAACACTTCAAACTCCGAGGCGTCGTATTTGCCGTGCGACGGCAGGTCGGCCGGGTCGATAAGGGTCGCGCCCGCGCCTTTCAACGCGTCGATGGCATCGCTCATCAACTTATCGACGCGGTCGCTGAAGCCGAAGAACTTGCGCGCCACGCCGATGCGCGCGCCGCGAAGCCCGGCGGGGTCGAGGAAACGCGTGTAATCGGCGTGCGCTTTGCCGCGACTCGTTTGCGTCGCGCGGTCGCGCGGGTCGATGCCCGCGAGCGCGCCGAGCAGGAGACAAGCGTCTGCGAGGTTGCGCGTCATCGGTCCGGCCGTGTCCTGGCTGTGCGCGATGGGAATGATGCCGGAGCGACTGACGAGGCCGAGCGTGGGCTTGATGCCGACGAGCGAACTCGCCGACGAAGGGCAGACGATTGAGCCGTCCGTCTCCGTGCCGACGGCCACGGCGGCGAAGTTGGCGGCCACGGCGACGCCCGAACCGGAACTCGAACCACACGGATTGCGATCAATGGCGTAAGGGTTACGCGTCTGCCCGCCGCGCCCGCTCCAGCCGCTCGACGAATGGGTCGAGCGAAAGTTAGCCCACTCGCTCAAATTCGTCTTGCCTAAGATAACCGCGCCCGCCTCGCGCAGGCGCGTGACGATAAAGGCGTCGCGCGGAGCGGGCGCGCCGACGAGGGCGAGCGACCCGGCGGTGGTCTGCATCCGGTCGGCCGTGTCGATGTTGTCTTTGATGAGGACGGGGACGCCGTGCAGGGGAGAGCGCACGCGCCCCGCTTTTCGCTCGCGGTCGAGCGCGGCGGCGATTGAAGGGGCGTCGGGGTTGAGTTCGATGACGGAGTTGAGCGCGGGGCCTTTGCGGTCGAACCGCTCGATCCGCTCGATGTACTTCTCCGCGATCTCGCGCGCAGACCATTTCCCGCCGCGCATTCCTTCCTGCAAGTCGGCGATAGTCGTCTCTTCGAGTTCGTCCGGTTTAGACGCGGGCGCGGAAAAGGGGGACGCCGCGACGGTTTCCCCTGTCGCCCCGAGCGCGGCGGCGACGCCGAGCGTTAGCCCCGCCCCGATAAACTTTCTGCGATTGATGTTCGAGTCGCGTTCTTCTTCTTTACTATTGCTCAAGGCTCTCTCCTCCCGGCGACGCCGGATGAGTGTCTCTGTAAAAATAAATTTGGCCGCGCGGCCTGAAGGCGATTGTGCGCCGTGGACGGCGACGGCCGCGAACCAGAATATATCCGCAGACGCAGACGCGCCGCAACCGACTTCACGCGCGCCCTCGCGCCCTCAAGCGCCGGGGCATGTGGCAACTGCCGGGGCGGGCAATCGCAACTAAGGGGCGACGAATGAGATGTGATTGGCGTCGGACGCGCGACGAGCGCGGGAACAGTTTGCGCCGATCAACGGACGATTTACCCCTCGCGCCTTGAGAATCTTGACAACACGCGAGTCGTGCCATACTTTGGGCGCGTCCACATGAAGGCTTGCGCGAATCGTTTCGCCCGCGCGCTAACTTTGTCCGAAGTTGTCTTGAGCATAACCACGTTTCAACACGATTCCGTTTACGATTCCTCGCCGGTTTGATAACGACCACACGTGAATCGTAAATCGTGAATCGTAAATCGTGAATAGAAAGAAACCTGCTTTTATCTATTCACGATTTACGATTCACGATTTACGATAAAAAGGATTTTCAAGCATGAAACTGAAACTCTGTCGTTTGGCTCTCGCGTTGTGCGCGCTTGCCCCGGCGGCCTTCGCAGATGTCGCCCCGCCCCCGCAACCCATTCCGACGGCAACACCGCGCCGCGCCGTACGGCCGTTACCCGCCGCTCGCATGTTGATCGAATCGCGCAACGATGCGACGGAGGCGCGATTGCAAATTCCCCGCAACATGCTGTTGCAACTGCGCGCCGAGATGGAGCGCGATGCCGCGTCGGACGCGGCGGCGACGACCGCGAACAATTCGCTCCAACGGGCACAGACGATCATCGCGGGCGTCTTCCTCTCGCTGTCGCTTGCCTTTGCGGGCGTCCTCGTCGCGCGCACGCGCTCGCGTCAAACGAAACAGGCGGCGGCGGTCGCGCTCGTCGTCTTCGCGGCGCTCGGCGCGCTCGCCATCAAAACGCTCGCCAACATACGACCGCCAGAACCGCGCGCGCTCAACGCGGGTTCTCTGACACTCGCCACGACGCCGGACGCCGAACTCAACGGCGGGATCAGGGTAGAGGTCGTGGATGAACAGAACGTGTTCAAGTTGATCGTGCCGGCCGCGACCAAAGGGAGATAAGCGAGGTGGAACGCGCGGCGGACATCGGGAGCGTAGATTCGCGCGCGGCGCGTGCGCCGGAGGTGAGTAGCGGCGGCGTGTCGGGAGCGAGCCGTGATGGCGCATCGGCGTGGCCGTTCGCGCTCGTCTCGCTGGCGGTCGTCGCGGCGGCGGCGATCTTCGCGGGTTTGATGCCGCTGCGCTTCTCGATCATCACGGTCTTCCTCTTCGCCGGGCCGCACAATCTGTTCGAGTTGCGTTATTTCCTCTCGCGCCTGCCCGCGCGCCTCGGGCGTTCGCGCAACTTCTTTTTAGTCGCTTTCGCAGGCGTCGCCCTGCTGCTCGCGGCTTACGCCGCCCTGCCGTTCGTCGCGGGGGCGCTCGTGTGGGGCGGCGACGAGTGGACTGTGGCCGTGGGTGTGTGGAACAGCCTCTTGCTCCTGTGGCTCGGCGCGCTCGTGTGGATGCGAGGGCGGCAATCTCCGCGCCGCGACTGGTCTTGGGGGTTCGCCGTCGCCTTCGCGCTCGCCGGGGCAAACTGGCTCGCGCCGCAGGTGTTCAGCCTCGGCCTCGTCTATGTGCACCCGCTCGTCGCGCTCTGGTTTCTCGACCGCCACCTGCGGCGCACGCGTCCCGCCTTGCGGCGCGCTTATCATCTCTGTCTCGCTACACTGCCGTTCTTCGTCGGCCTGATCTGGTGGCAACTAATCGACGCCCCCGCGCTTCCAGCCGACGCGGGCGACCCGCTCGCGCTTCGCATCACGCGGCACGCCGGGTCGGACATTTTGCAGGGCGTCTCAAGTCATCTACTCGTTTCGACGCACGTCTTTCTCGAAACGGTTCATTACGGCGTGTGGCTGCTGGCTCTGCCGCTCCTGCGCGTGAGGCGCGGCGTCGGCGATGGTGGCGGCAACGACGACGCCGCGCCGTGGTGGCGCATCGAGTCGCTGCCGCTCGCGCGGCACACGCGGCGCGGACGGCCGCGTCTCATTCGCGCCGCGCTCGTCGTATCCGCCGCCTGCGTCGTGCTGCTCTGGCTTGCCTTTCTCGCCGACTATTCCACGACGCGCGATCTCTATTTCACGCTCGCGATGGCGCACGTCCTCGCCGAAGCGCCGTTCCTGCTGCGGATGCTGTGACGAGGTGGAGACGCGCGTCCTGCAACTCTGGTGGTTTCTCCCCGCCGGTTATCTCGTCACCGTCGCGTTGGAGACGCCCGTGCTCATCCTCGGCCTCTCGGCGCGACATACCCTGCGCCGCAAATTTCTCTCCGGCCTGTGGCTGACCGCATGCACATACCCCGTAGTCGTGATCGTGCTGCCGCTGGTGTTCGACAGTTCGACGCGGCTCGCCTATCTCGTCGCGGCGGAGACGTTCGCGCCCATCGCCGAGTGCGCGCTCTTTTGGGCGGCGTTCAGCGGCGACGGGCGCGACGGACGGGAGCGCGCTTTCCCGTGCCGCGACTTCGCCGCGATCATAGGGGCGAATCTCCTGTCGTTCGCGCTCGGCGAGTTGTTGAATTTGTACGGATGGTTCGGTGTGCTAGGCTAAAATTTCCGGTCGAGAGAGAGTTCCGGCGCATCCGCCGAAGGGACGGCGAAAACTTAATCCAGGAGTTGTAAAGATGAAACGAGCGCAGACGATCCGACTGTTATTACTGTTCGCCGTGTTGGCGCAGGCGACGGGGGCGCAGCAGCAGGCGACGACGCCGCCGTCGAAGGTGTCGCCCGACATCGTCTCGACGCGCGAGATGGATCGTATCAACTGGATGGAGTTTCGCGAGACCGTGCCCACGCGCGTCCAGACCGTGCTGCTGCCGACGGGGACGCTCGAACCGCACGGCGTCGTCAACAACGGCGCGGACAACACCGCGCCGCTCGCCATCGCGCGCCACATCGCCCGCCGCACCAACGCCATGATCGCGCCCGTGCTGCCCTACGGGATGACGGGCAGCATGGAAGCCTATCCCGGCGCGTTTCAGATCACGGAAGCGGCCTATCGCCCGTTCGTCAAACAAATTCTTGAGGGGCTGGCGAAGAACGGTTTCCGCAACATCATCATCGTCAACGGCCACGGCGGCGGGCAGACGGCCGTCCTGACCGCGGTGGCGGCGGAAGTCTCGGCCGAACGCAAAGTGCGCACGCTCGTCGTCAACTGGTGGTCTTACGCGTCGGACATCACGAAGCAGGTCTTCGGCGAAGACGGCGGCCACGCCGGTCTGAACGAGACGGCCTTCGTGCAGGCCATTGACCCGACGCTCGTACACCCCGAACGCTACAAGCCCGACCTCGCCACCGCCTACCCCGCGCCGGGCACCTGGGCGGCCGCGCCCTTTCCGTCCTCCATCGGCCTCTACCAGCCGGGGCAGGGTTACCCGAAGTTCGATCAGAAGAAGGCCGACGAGTATTTCGCGAAAGTGACGGACAAGATCGCCGCGCTCGTCAACGACGTGGTGCGCAAGTGGGACATGGCGGGATTGTGAACAGAGGGATGAGGGATAAAATTAAGCGGTCTTTGCCCGCTGCATGTGCCGTGCGATAGAGTTACTAAAATCTGAAGCAAGCATCCGACCGCTCACTGCTCACTGCTTACTGCTTACTGCTCACTGCTTACTGTTCTATGAGACTTATCATCACCGAGAAGCCTTCGATGGGGCGCGACGTGGCGGCGGCGCTCGGCGCGACGCGCCGGGGCGAAGGCTATCTCGAAGGCGGGAACGACATCATCACCTGGTGCATCGGCCACCTCGTCGAACTCGACGACCCTGAGGAATACGATCCGAAGTTCAAGTCGTGGCGGATGGAGACGTTGCCGATCATCCCGGAAGAGTTCAAGTATCACGCGTCGGAGCGGACGCTCGATCAATTCAAAGTCATCAAGTCTCTGCTCGGCCGCAACGACGTGACGACAATCGTCAACGCCGCCGACGCGGGGCGCGAGGGCGAGTTGATCTTCGACCTCGTCTACACGCTCGCGCGCTGTCGCAAGCCGGTCGAGCGCCTCTGGATTTCGTCGCTCACGCGCGATGAGATCAACGCGGGTTTCAAACGCCTCAAGCCCGCCGCCGAATACACCGGCCTGCGTGATTCGGCGCGCTCGCGGCAACAGGCCGATTGGCTCGTCGGTTTGAACGCCACGCGCGCGCAGACCATCAAGGCGCGCGGCGCGGGGCACGACGGCGTCTATTCGCTCGGCCGCGTGCAGACGCCGACGCTCGCGCTCATCGTCGGGCGCGACGAGGAGATCGCGAATTTCGTCCCGACGAATTACTACGAGGTGGTCGCGGATTTCGAGTCGGCGGCGGGCGCGTATCGCGGCACGTGGTTCGACAAAAAGGGGAGCCGTTTCGATCACAGGGATGCGGCCGAGGCCGTCGTCTTCAAAGTCAAAGACAAGCCGGGCGCGGTCGAAAAAGTCGAAAAGAAGGCGACGAAGGAACGCGCGCCGCTGCTGTACGACCTGACGGCCTTGCAGCGCGCGGCGAACGCGCGTTACGCCTTCTCGGCCGCGCGCACGCTCGAACTCGCGCAGACGCTCTACGAGAAAAAGTTCATCACCTACCCGCGCACCTCTTCGCGCCACCTCTCCGCGGCCGTCAATCAGGAATTGAGAGGCCACGTAGAGGCAGCGGGCGTCGGGCCTTACGTGAAGTTCATCGAGACGATTCTGGCGAAGGGGACGCCGAAGCTCACGAGCCGCCACGTTGACGACAAGAAGGTGACGGATCACCATGCCGTTATCCCGACGAAGCAGCGCGTCGAGCCGAACGCGCTCGCGCCCGACGAAAAGCGCATCTACGACCTCGTCGCGCGCCGCTTCCTCGCGGCCTTCTACCCGGACGCCGAGTTGGAGCGCACGACGATCACGACAATCGTCGAGGGCGAGCAATTCATCACGCGCGGGACGGTGGTGCTCAAGGCGGGCTGGCGCGAAGTCGATCCACCGGGCAGGGAAGATAGGAAGAAGACGGACGGCGACGACGAAGCGGAGGACGCGGAGTTGCCGCCCGTTCGCGCGAAGGAAGCGGTGGAGACGAAGAACGTCGAAGCGGTGGCGAAGCAGACGAAAGCGCCGCCGCGCTATTCCGAGTCGAGTTTGCTCGGCGCGATGGAGACGGCCGGGAAGAAAGTGGAAGACGAAGAGTTGCGCCTCGCGATGAAGGACTCCGGACTCGGCACGCCCGCCACGCGCGCCGCCGTCATCGAAACTCTCCTCAAACGCGAATACATCGTGCGCGACAAGAAATCACTGACGGCGACGCCAAAGGGAATCGCCGTCATCAAGCTCTTGCCCTCGCAACTTCTCAAGTCGGCCGAACTGACGGGCAGCTGGGAGCAGAAGCTCGCGCGGATGGCGCGCGGCGAGTATGCGCGCGATGCGTTCATGGGCGAAGTGAAGGTGATGGTGACGGAACTCGTCGGGCAGATCGCGGCCGCCGAGATGGAACGCGCCGTGGCGGGCGAAGGCGGCGCTACGCGCCGACCGCAAACGCCGCGTCCCGACGATGCGCCGGATTGCCTGAAGTGCAAGTTGGAAGAACGCGCGGGCTTCCTCGTCGAACGCGTGGGCGCGTCGGGAAAATTTCTCGTCTGCTCCGAAGGGCGCGACGCGTGCGGCTTCATCAGCGACGCGCCGAAAAACGCGAAGCAGCGCAAGTTAATGTTGACGACGAAGTGCGACGCGTGCGGCGGCGCGTTGCGCCTGCGCCTGCCAAAGGAGAAGGGCAAGCGCGCGTCGCTCTCCTGCGCGCGTTACCCGGAGTGCCGGGGCATGCGCTGGTTCGACGAAAAGGGCGCGCTCGAAGAGGCGAAGCCCATGCCCGAGGCGGGCGAGCCGTGCAAGGAGTGCGGCGCGCCGACGGTGAAGCGCGGTCCATTCAAAAACGAGAGCTACTTCTGGGGCTGCACGCGCTGGAAAAGCGATAAGAGCGGGTGTAACGCCGCGCCCGTGTGGCTCAACGAGACGCGCGCGGCGGGCGCGTCCGCGACGACGGGAGAGGCCGCCGTCAAGGTCGAGACCGGCCCGCCCTGCCCCGAATGCGAGACGCCGACCGTGAAGCGCGGGCCGTCGAGCGCGGGCAGTTATTTCTGGTCGTGCCCGAAGTGGCGCAGCAACGGCACGGGCTGCAACTCGAAACCGATCTGGATCAACGAAGCGCGAGCGTGAGGAATCAGGAGTCAGAAGTCAGAAGTCAGAAGTCAGAAGTCAGAATAAAAGCTAAGGGCAGAGTTCTAAACTGATTTGAACTCTGTGCCCCCTGCGGTGTTCTCTGTGTCTGCGGTGGTGAGTGCCGGTTAAACAGGCATTCACCATCGCAGACACAGAGAACACCGCAGGGGGCACAGAGGAAAGCTGAAAGCGAGACAGCGGGTGGGCGAGGGAGCAATCTTATTCTGACTCCTGATATTCTGACTCCTGTATTCTGACTCCTGTATTCTGACTCCTGTATTCTAACTCCTGCATTCTGATTCCTCTGCTATGATCGGCGTGCTGAAATTTCTGAAACTGCATCCGGCGGCGAAGTTGCCGTCGAGGGGCAGCGTGGCTGCCGCGGGACTCGATCTCTTCTCAATCGAAGAGACGACGCTTGAGGCGGGCGGCGGGCGCGCGACGGTGCGGACGGGCTTGTCAGTTGCCCTCCCGCGCGGCTTTTACGGGCGCATCGCGCCGCGCTCGGGTCTTGCCGTCAGGCACGGGCTGGACGTGCTGGCCGGTGTGATAGACAGCGACTACCGGGGCGAAATCCTGTGCGCGCTCGTCAACCACGGGCGGGAGACGTTGACGCTCGAAGCGGGGCAGCGCGTCGCGCAGTTGATCGTCGAAGCGATCATCACGCCCGAACCCGCCTGGGCTGACTCGCTCGACGAAACCGCGCGCGGCGAAGGCGGCTTCGGCAGCACCGGCCTCGGCTAGGTTGAAATGACCGGGGTATTGGGTCTTTAAGGAAGACAAGTACCGCGCGGAAGAACGTAAAGGCAAAGGGATGAAGCGAGGTCTGTGGCGGGTCGAATGAATTTCTCATCTCCCGTCCTGCGATTAAACATGTCTCAGCCAATCAGTGAAAACATGAAAGCGCTCGTCATCGACGACGAAGACCTGATCCGCGATAACGTAGCCGAGGTGCTGCGGCAGGAAGGTTGGGCGGTGAGCGAGTCAGAATCGGCGGAGCAGGCTTTCGAGTTGCTCAACCGCGACTCGTGGGCGCTCGTCTTCTGCGACGTGAAACTCGGCGGCGACGGCGGCCACGACGGGTTCGCGGTGCTGCGCCGCTTCACGGAGGAACAACCGCAGGCGCAGATCGTGTTGATGACCGGGCACGGCTCGGCCGTCGGCGCGCTCGACGCCGTCTCCTACGGCGCGTACGACTATTTGATGAAGCCGTTCGATAACGACGAGGTGCGCGCCATCTCGCAGGCGGTCAGGAACGGTATCGAGAAGCGCGCGCGCCAGCAAACGACCGGCGATCTCGTGCCGCCCGTCTACACGTCGGACATCGATCTGGTCGGGCAGAGCGCGGCCTTCGTCGAGATGATGAAACTCGTGGGGCGCGTGGCGGGGACGAATCTGCCGGTGCTGATCACGGGCGAATCGGGGACGGGTAAAGAGGTGGTGGCGCGGGCGATTCACCGGCGCAGCCAACGCGCCGAGAACGCTTTTGTCGCCGTCAACTGCGGCGCGATTCCGGCGGAGTTGATCGAGTCGGAACTGTTCGGCCACGTGCGCGGGTCGTTCACGGGGGCGACGATTGACCGGCGCGGTTTGTGGCAGGAGGCGCACCTCGGCACTATCTTCCTCGACGAGATCACGGAGACGACGCCCGCCTTTCAGGTCAAACTCCTGCGCGCTTTGCAGGAGGGCGAGATTCGCCGCGTGGGTTCAAACCACACGTTGCAGGTTGACGTGCGCGTCATAGCCGCCACCAACCGCGACGTGGAAAGCGAGATGCGCGAGAGGAGCTTCCGGCAGGACTTGCTCTACCGGCTCAACGCCGTGACGCTGCACCTGCCCCCCTTGCGCGAGCGCAGCGAAGACATCATGCCGCTCGCGCGCCGCTTCGCCGAGCGGTCGAAGCGCCCCGGACAGCGCCCCGTCAGTTTCTCGCGCGAAACCGTGAACATTCTGGAGAGCTACAACTGGCCGGGAAACATCCGCGAACTGGAGAACGCCATCGTGCGCGCGACCGCGCTCTGCGACGAGTTCGTGCGCCCCGAAGATTTGCCCGAACGCATCAGCAGTTCCGTCGGCGACGCGCACGCCGGGCGGGAGAGAGACGCGGAGCCGACGCCTGCGCCCTCACAGGATGAGCCGGGGGCGAGCGAAGGCGGAAAAGAAATGCTGTCGCTCTCGGAACTCGAATGCCGACACATTCACCGCGTACTCGAACACACGCACGGCAACAAGCAAGCCGCCGCGCGCATCCTCGGCATCGACCGCAGCACCCTCCAGCGCATGATCAAACGGCACAATCTGGAAGAAGTTAAAACCGGCGCCGACTGCGAGTAAGCCGCCGCCGGGTCTTGCCCGCGCGTTCGATTAATTGAATCGGCCTGGAGGCGTCGCGCGCCGGAAGCGTGGTTACGCCTCCGGGCCGGAATTTTGTGTGCGGCAAGTAAAAGAAGCGCTAACGGAGCGAGCGCACGTATTCGACCATGCGTACCCATTCATAGTCGGCCATCTCGACGATGCGGACGCCGATGAGATAGCCGCGCTCGGGGTCTTCGGGCGGGAGATGTTCGTAGCGGACGGGCGTGGCGCGTATGTCCACATGGCCGGAAGGAAGATAGAGTGTGATGCGGAGTTGGCTGCCGATGAGGCGCGCGAACCTGTCGCCGATGCGCAGCGAGGGGACGATGAAGGCGAGTCCCGTTTCGCTGATATTGCGCGTGTGGCCGATGAGTCTCAGCGTGTGCGGCGCAGAAGAAGGGGCGTCGTCGCCGTCCTTGCCGCCGTTCGGCCGTACGTCGGCAGGCTCAAGCGATACCTGGAAGAGCAGCCGCGCGTCGAGTTGTGCGCCGTAACGGGTCGCGCGCCGTTCATTGCGGCCTGACCCGTCGTCATGCGGCGAAGGTGGTTTCGACGCGCTCAAAGCCCGCCTCCTGCTTTCGGGAAACTTCCCTCGCGATGCTCGTGATCTGCTCCACCGTGAAAGGCTTCGCCACCACCCAATCGATCCCCGCCTCTTTCTGCGCGTTCGAGCCGACGGCCTCGCCCCAACCCGTCACAATCGCCAGCGGAACGCGCTCGTCGCGTTCGCGGATGACGCGCGCCAGTTCCCAGCCGCTCATGCCCGGCAATCCCACGTCCATCAGGACGGCGGCGAAACGCGTCTCGTCGTAGAAGGCGAGCGCTTGCCTGCTGCTCGCGGCGGTCGTCACCTCGTGGCCTTCCTTCTCCAGAATGTCGCGCAGCAGATCGCGCACGGACTCTTCGTCGTCAACCACGAGGAATTTCGTGCCGGACGAGCGGGCGGGGAGCGCCGCCACCGCGACGGGTTGGCCGATGCTCGGCTGCGGCTTCGCGGCGTTCTTGCCCGAAGGCAGCGTGATGCGGAAACTCGTGCCGCGCCCCGTCTCCGATTCGACTTCGACCGTGCCCTCGTGGCGGCGGATGATACCGTATGAGACCGCCAGCCCGAGTCCCATGCCGGCCTTGCCCTTGGTCGTAAAAAACGGGTCGAAGATGCGCGAGCGCACTTCATCGCTCATCCCTAAGCCCGTATCCGCCACGGAAATCTCGACCGCGCCGCCCACCTCGCGCGTGGCGAGCGTGAGCGTGCCGCCATTGGGCATCGCGTCCACGGCGTTGAAGACCATGTTGACCAGCACCTCGCGCAACTCCGACTCGTCGCCGAGAACCGAGACGTTCGAGCTGATCCTGAGTTCGAGGCTGATGTGGACGTTCGCGGCCTCGGCATTATTCTTCCAGCGCGGGCGCGTGATCTCGCTTACGTCGAGAAGCAGTTGATCGACGGCGACGGGCGAAAAGGCGTGATCGCGTCGCTGGCGTGCGAAGTCCTGTATGCGCTTGATGGTCTTCGCGCCGTCCTTCGCCGTCTTGATGATGATGTTGAGGCCGTTCTCGATCTTCACGGGATCGCTCGTGCCGAGGAGCAACTGAGCGCGGCCGAGTATGCCTGCGAGCGTGTTGTTGAAGTCGTGCGCGACGCCGGAAGCGAGTTCGCCGAGCGCGGACAGCTTCTCGATCTGCGAATACTGTTCGCGGATGCGCTCCTGTTCCGCGATGTAGTGCGAGAGTTCTTCGACGTGACGCTCGGCCTGTTCCGCCTGTGCCTTGGCGGCCTCGGCGCGGGCGGCCGCCTCGGCTTCGGCCTTCGCCGCCGCCGCCATCATCTGAATGTTCTTGAGGTAGGTGCGATAGGTCAGGTAGATGCTGCCGACGATGGGCATCGTCGCGATGATGGCATAGGGGCCGAACATGCCGATCAGTTTCGCCGTGATGACGGCGATGCTCGCGCCCGCGAAATAGGTGATCGAAGGCCACAGGCAATCCCGGCTCCACACCTGCCAGAAGGATTGATCCCGCTTGAGAGCCTGCGCCGCGGCGGCCAGCACGGAGTTGCAGATGTGCTGCACGGAACCCATGATGCAGACGGCGAGGATGAATTTTAAGCTGAAATTGCCGTGCGCGAGGTTGACCATGTCGCCGAAGATGAGACGCAGCACGAGGACTGTGACGACGGTCGAGAGCGAGACCTGCGCCGCGTTGTAGGCGAGCGTCATGGGCTTGCGGCTGATGAGTCGCGACGAGCAGAAGCCGTCGATTGCCGCCAGCAGGATCGCCGCCTCGCCGCCGTAGAGCAGCATCGCGAGGAAGATGTAGGTTTCGGAGACGGTGACGCGGCCGTTGACGCCGGGCACGGGAACGCTGATGTGCGACGTGATGACGGTCGCGATGACGAGCACCAGCGACAGCATTCCAAAGCGCGCGACCGGCAGGTTATAGGCGGCGTAGAGGCAAGCCGCGGCTCCCGCGACGATAACCGATGCCATGAAGGGGGTGGCGAAACGCTGTCTGTTCATCGGGCTGCTCTCTCCGGGAAGGGGTTAGTTAGTCCGGCTCGTCCTGGGTTCGAGGAAGATGGTGTCGTAGCAGGCGCGCAGTTTGTAACCGGCCTTGAAGAAGAAGACCTGCGCGTCCTTGTTCTGCTCGTTGACGAGCAGGCAGATCGTCTCGGTGCGCGCCAAGAGCGTTCTCGCAAGCTGCGACATGGCGCGACGCCCGTTGCTCTTGCGACGCTCTTCGGGGTGAACGTAGACGCCTTCGAGGTAGGTGTAGCCGGGCACGTCCGCCATCACATCGACTTTGAAGATGAGCCGCTCGCCCTCCGTCCACACCCAGACGCGCCCCATCTCGATGCGGCGCATGAGCCGCGCGCGGAACCCTGCCGGGTCGGCTTCCAGAGGGTTGACGCCGCTCTCGTCATAGGCCATCCGCGCGTTGACGGCCACGAGCGTTTCGAGGTCGCCGGTGACGGCTTGCCTGAGGGGCACCGCCTCGCTCAAAGTCTCGATAGGCCAGCGCAACTCCATGAGGAGTTCGCGGCAGATGCGGCGGGGTTCCTGACCGCCACGCCCGTAGTGCTTCCAGAATTCTTCGATCTTTTCCTGATCGCCGAGGATGACGTGGGCGCGGGTGGCGCGAGCGAGCCGCGCGAAGGCGGCGTAAGCGGCCGGGCTGCGCGCCTCGATAACCATGGCGTGGCCGATCAGCGCGACGCCTTCGAGTTGCCCTGCCGCATCGCGACAGCCGTAGAGCGTCCCGCGATTCAACTCGCTCTGCATGCCGTTGTCGAGGATCAGGCCGCGCATGAAAATGGTATCGACCGAGCGCGACGCGAGAAAGGCGAGGACTTCCTCTCTGTGCGCTTCTTCCATGAGTTGGACGCTCGGAGCGGGCGCGTTAGCCATCTCGATGGGGGGCTCGACGGCGGCAGCGGCCTTTTTTAATCTCGCTGAATGGGGCATAACGATCTCCTTTGAGTCTTTCATCCTTTTACGGCTCAAACGAAGCGCCGGGCGCTCTGAGTAAATCGTCTTAGTAATCGACACAGTCAACACCCGTGTCCGCTTCCAGTTCCATGGCGGATGTCAGGTCGCCGTTGGTTCTGGCCGAGTGCGCCTGCGTGACGGCGTCCGCGCGCATCGCGCTAGTCCCATAGAGAGTGCTGTCGCCGTAGATGATCCCGTCGCCGTAGATGATCCCGTCGCCGAACAATGTCCTGACGCTCATGAAGGCCGTGCCGCTGCCGAGGCTGCTGCCGTTGCTCGTCAGGATGTTATCGCCGTAGATGATGCCGTTCGTGAGCATCGTGGCATCGCCGTAGATGATGCCGTCGCCGTAGATGATGCCGTCGCCGTAAATCTTCTGGTACCTGGCGAAGAGATTGGCGCCGGTGGCGTAGGTGCGCCCGACGATCAAACCCTGCGACCAGGTGAAGGTATGCCGGCCGATGGTCGTCTGCGGCACGGGCGGCACAAGCGACGTGAGCAGCGGCGCGCCGACCGGCGTCAGCGGGCCGAGGTCTCTGCGGACGACTTTCGCCAGCCTGACCGCGCCCTCGATGTTGAGTTGTCCGGCGCCCTGCTCGAACATGTTGAAGCCCGCGAGCGGCTGCGCCGTGTACATCAAAAGCGCTTTAACCATGTTCGGCGTGAGCGTCGGGTTGGCTTGCAGCAGCAGGACGGCCGCCCCGGCGACGAGCGGCGTCGCCATCGAGGAGCCGTTCATGAACATCATCCGGCGGGCGTCAACCGGGCTGACGCCCGCATCCAGATGCGGGTTCTGGGTAACGAGATAGTTCTCAACCGCTGCGGCATAGACCAGTTTGTTGCCCGGCGCGACGAGTTCGGGCTTGATCAAATTGTCGTACCGTTTCGCGCCGAGCGCATCCGTCCAATAGCTGCGCGTGGGGCCGCGCGAACTGAAACTGGCGACTCCGTCGTCGTTGCGCGCGTCCGTGCCGAAGGTGTTCGACGCGCCGACCGTCAGCGCGGAAGGCTCGTTGCCCGGCGAGTGAATCGAGCCGTAAATTTTCTGTCCCGAACCGGTCTTTCCGTTATTGCCCGCCGCCGCCACAACCACGATCCCCAGATCGACCAGACGCCTGACGGCGCGGCACATCGGATCGTTTTTGTAAGATTCGATGGCCGGCGTGCCGAGGCTCATGTTGACGACGCGGATGTTGTAGAGGGCGCGGTTGGCGGCCACCCAGTCGAGCGCGGCGAGCACGCGCGAAACCGTCCCCTGCCCCTGCGTATTGAGCACGCGCAGGTTGATGATGTTCGCATTCGACGCGATGCCGAGATACTCGGCGTTGGAGATGCGCCCGTTGCCCGCCGCGATGGAAGCGACGTGCGTGCCGTGCCCGTAAGGATCGTCCGTGCGCCCTTCGCCGGTGAAGTCCTGGCTGGCGACGATGCGCAGCTTGCTGCCCCTGTCCAGAAACGATTTGTGGCCTGAGTCGATCCCCGAATCCAGAATGGCGATGCCGATGCCGGTGCCGTCCAGTCCAGACACCTGCGTGCCCGTCGTGGTGCGCGCGGCGTCCGCGCCGCTCGTCTCGGAGATATGGCCGGTCGGGATGCTCTCGCGATCCGGCGAGATGAAATTCAGTTCGCTGTGCGCGGCCAGAGCCTCGACGGCGCGCGCCGGCATTTCGACGATGCGCGTGTTGAGCTTCGTCAAGCGGCGAATTGTTCGCCCGCCGTAGCGTTGCAGGAGCAGATCGACGGCGGTGTCGGCCTTGCCGTTGAGTTGCAGGATCACTTTAACGTGCGACTCTTTTTCTTTGGTACGCGCTTTACGCGCCGTGCGGAGCAGGTCGGGCGACACTTTGTCTTCCGCCGTATGCCCTCGGCGTCCCTCGTCGCCGTCGGTGACGGGGGCGGCGAGGTGCTTCTCTGCGCGCGCCGAAGTGAGCGTCGCGGGCAATTGGCCGACGAGTAGAGCGATCAGCAGCAGGGGGACAGAGAGCCGCTTGACGGCAAGGTAGGGGTGCGAATATCTCACCTGACTCCTCCTTATGAGGCGGGCGCAGACGGCGTCGGGCTTGTAGAAAGATGCCGTCTTACGCTGCACACAATTCGGTAATGTTCTGAAATCTTCCAACATTGAAAAGATACGTATTAGCGCGCAACTCCCAAAATAAGGAGCCGGGCTTCAGTAAATCGCGAGGTGATACTGACTAGTGTTGGGAGAGAAGGGCGGCACGAAGTATTTCAATTTATCGCACCGCAGTCAACTTCAGGATTGACTTTTATCTCATCCCGGAAGTCTCATCGCCGCGCATCATGACCGACTGCGCATGTAGATGAGAATCGCCGATGACGATGCCGTCACCGATCACGATGCCGTCGCCGACGATGATGCCGTCGCCGATAATGATGCCGTCGCCGATGATGATGCCGTCGCCGAGCAGCAGGCTCATACTCAAAAAGACCGAGCCGCCGCCGAGCGGTGTGCCCCCGCTCGTCATGACGTAGTCGCCGAGCGTAACGCCACGGGTGATCTTCGTCTCGTCAATGAACTGCTCATCCGCGCCTTCGATCACACCGTCGCCGAGCAGAGCGCCGGGGGCGTAAACTTTCTGATACTTAGTGATGAGATTAAGACCTGTGGCGTAGGTATGATGAAGCGTGATGCCCTGCGACCAGACGAAAGACTGACCGGCGATCACGCTCTCGGGCGCGGGCGGCACGTTCGTCGTGAGCAGAGGATAACCGAGCGGGGTGGCCGCTGACAATTCGCCGCGAACGATTCGGGCGAGCCTGACCGCGCCCTCGACGTTAAGCCCGCCCGCGCCCTGCTCGAACATGTTGAAGCCCGCGAGCGGCTGCGCCGTGTACATCAGGATCGTCTTGACGAGATTCGGCGTGAGCGTCGGTTTGGCTTGCAGGAGAAGCGCGGCCGTCCCGGCGGCGACGGGCGTCGCCATCGAGGAGCCGCTCAGGTACATCATTTTGCGCGTGTCATGTGCGCTCACCCCGGCATCCAGTTCGGGATGCGCCGTCACGATGCGATTGTTCCGCGCTTCGGCGTAGACCAGTTTGTTGCCGGGCGCGACCATGTCGGGCTTGATGAGGTTGTCGTAGTGCTTCGTGCCGGAGGCGTCCGTCCAATAGCTGCGCGTGGGGCCGCGCGAACTGTATGTCGTCACGGCGTCGTCATTGCGCGCGTCCGTGCCGAAGGTGTTCGACGCGCCGACCGTGAGCGCGGAAGGTTCGTTGCCCGGCGAGTGAATGCGCCCGTAGATTTTGTTGCCCGCGTCGTCGCGCCCGTCGTTGCCTGCGGCGGCCACGACCACGACGCCCGCATCGACCAGACGCCTGACGGCCTGACAGACCGGGTCGTTCGTGTAGGAATCGACGGCCGCCCCGCCGAGGCTCATGTTGACGACGCGAATGTTATAGAGCGTGCGGTGGGTCAAAACCCAGTCGAGCGCGCCGAGCAGCCCGGAAGTCGTGCCCGTTCCTTCCGAACCGAGCACGCGCAGGTTGACGATGTCGGCGTTCGGGGCGATGCCCGTGTACGCGCCCTCCGCGACCTGGCCGTTGCCTGCGGCGGCCGAAGCGACGTGCGTGCCGTGCCCGTAAACGTCGTCTGTGCGGCCTTCGCCCGTAAAGTCGCGGTTCGCCGTGATGCGGCTGAATCCCAAGTCGTCTCTGAAGGAGACGTGGTTCGGGTCGATGCCGGAATCGAGTATGGCGATGCCGACGTTCGAGCCGTCGAGCGTGGTGGTTACAGGCAGGCCGAGCAGCCCGGCCGAGGTCTGCACGCGCACCGCTTCCGTCCCGGTCGTCGTCGTGACGTGGCCGGCGGCGGCGACCGGGCGGTCGAGTGAGATGTAGCGCACTTCATCGCGCGCGGCCAGAGTCTCGGCGGCGCGCGCGGGCAGTCTGAGCGCGCGCGCGTTCAACTTCCGAAATTGTTTGAGCGCGATGCCGCCCAGTTCCGACAACAGCGAGTCGGGCAGGCGACCGGTCGAGTCCTTGAATTGGACGATAACTTTGGCGTGCGTCTGTTCCGTTGCCGTGCTGATTAACTCGCGCAGGTCGGGAGAAATTTTCTCGCCCTGCGGAGAAAAAGCGCGTGCGCCGACCCTCGCGAACGAAAGGCCGGCACACGGCGAAAGCAGGAGCGCGAGAAGTGTGAGCCACGCGGAAACCGTGCGGAAATGCTTAACGATTGTCACCGGCTCCTCCTCTGTCGGGCGTGTCCTGCTCAATTGTCGGTTTGATTTGCTCTGCCGGGGCAGAGCGCTTGCTGAACTTCTTATCGTCTATTGGCAATAGTCGTACCTCACGCCGCGCGCCCGCGCACGGACGGCACGGCGAGTCCTCCGGCGTCTGAAATAACTTAAAGCGATTTCTGAGGCGACAAAGAGCGCGCCCGCTCGCGCCGCCCGTATGTAGCTGATACGGAAGAGGAAGGGCGACGCGATGTGTGAAGCGGCGGTCGAGAGCGAGCCGAATGAAGACGTTGCAGCGCGCACGCAGGCTTGACCCGATTCATTACAAGGGGACGCGCTCGTCGAAAAAAGTCAGACGCAAAATGCGGCGTCGGCGCGGATCACGCCGCAGTGATTTGCAGCGTAAGACCGAGGCACCGCCCGCCGGGGCGACCGCGCTCTGTTGGAGGCTCACACGAGAGTTGCGGGTGGCCGCGCGGTGGCCTGAATTTAATAAAGAAGTTTGCGTGCAAGGCTTGCGACCTCCGAGTTGCGTCGCAGCATTAACTCCGGTTAAGGGAGGCAAATTTCCCCTGCCTCTCCGTCGGGAGCCGCGCATCCGAGGTTTCCACATTCTCGGAGATTTGGCATGGCTATTGCGAAGAGGCGTTTCGTGACCCTCCCCGCTTGAATAGATTTAGTTCAATCCGATCACTATCTACCAGCCGAAACGCTTTTGGCCGGAAGCGCGACGCCGCTCACTGTCGCCGCGACATCCGGGGGTAATAATTTCTCTCGAAGGGCGGTCAACATGTCTGAACAAGCCAACTCCAGAGGGCGTCTACTCATCGCCGACGACGAGCCGGAAATCAGGAATATCCTGCAAGAATTTTTGTGCGAGAGCTACGAATGCCGCACGGTCGGTTCGGCCGAGGAGGCGCTCGCCGTGCTGCGCGCCTCGAAGTACGACCTCGTCATCAGCGACATCAACATGGAGGGGATGAGCGGCCTTGAGATGATCCCGCACGTGCGCCGCATCGCGCCCGAGACCGTGATCATCATGATCAGCGGCGCGCAGACTATCGATTACGCCATCGAGGCTCTGCGCGCCGGGGCGTTCGACTACGTGACGAAGCCTTTCGACCTGCGCCACGTCGAAATGGCCGTCGAACGCGCGCAGCAGCACCACGAACTGCTGCGAAGCAAACGTCGTTACGAAACCTTCCTCGAAGAGTCCATCAAGCTGCGAACGAAGGAACTGGCGCAAGCGCTCGCCTCGCTCGAAGATGCCTATCGCACGACCCTCAAAGCCCTCGCCGCCGCCCTTGAGACGCGCGACACGGACACACACGGCCACTCGGAGCGCGTCGTCAGTTTCAGCCTGCGGCTCGGGCGCGAGTTGAATTTGGAAGAGGATCAGTTGCGCTCGCTTGAGTTCGGCGCGCTGCTGCACGACATCGGCAAGATCGGCATCCCAGACATGATCCTGCGCAAGCCCGCCGCCCTCACAGAAGACGAGTGGTTGACGATGCGACGGCATCCCGAGCTCGGCCAGCAGATTTTGCGCGGCATCGAATTTCTGGAAGGCGCTTCGCGCGTCGTCGGGCAGCATCACGAGAAGTGGGACGGGACGGGATACCCGGCAGGCTTGCGCGGCGAAGAGATCGACCTCAACGCGCGCATCTTCGCCGTCGCCGATGCCTTCGACGCGATGATCAGCACGCGCGTCTACCGCGCCGGGAAACCTTACGCGGTTGCCGCCGGTGAGTTGGAGCGACACGCGGGGAAGCAGTTCGACCCGGCGGTCGTTGCGGCCTTCCTGCGCGTCCCGGCGTCTGAATGGGAGGAATTGCGCGCGCGTTCGCTCCGGCATGCCAACAGGCCGGAGCGCGTTGCCGCTATCGCGGCGGCGAAAAAGTTCGCCGCTGCCACCACGACGGCCTCTCCGCCGTGCGTCAAATTCACCGTGCCGCCCGCTCCCGCACGCATCGCCCGTCGCCGCCTACAGGCGCGTGCTTTGCGACGCACCCACAGGCACGCTTAAGTCGCCGTCGCACGAAGTAAAACCTTAGAGGCGTCTATACGGAAGGGATATGGGCGACACGCAGGCCGTGTCGCCCATATCCCTTCTGTGTAGACGCCTCGCCAGCCTGCAACGAATTTGCTGTTAACAAGAAAAGATGTTGACAGAAAATCCCGCCTGAGGTATAGATCACCCCCGCGCCGCCGGCGCGGCTACGGCGGCGCGCGTGCGTGAGGCGCGACAGCGAATGATAAGTGTTCGGAGACAGGGAACAGGAGCGGGCGACTTTGAAGCGGCGTTCGACGCTCGACGCGATGCGCGCGAATCATCGCCGAGCCGGGCGGCCGTCGCCGCTCTCGCGCGAGATGCGTTTGACCGGCGCGCGTCGTCGGCCTCGCCCTCTGCCGCGCGCGGCGTCAATCGTCGGACGCGTGCGCGACAAGTCTCGACGGCGGCTTCGCGCTACGATCACCGAGCGACAAAGTGATGTTGCGGGAGCGGCTTCCCGCTCCGCGATCTCGAACTGAATTTTTCAGCGAATTCCAAGGAGCGGGACGGATGCCTTGAACGGAGCCGGACACCCGCTCTTTTTGCTTATTTTAGAGGCGAGCATTCGTAGCGAAAGAAGCGCGGCGGCGCGCGTGGGGTTGATGTGTTTGACAACAGCAAGCGGGGGCGGGTATTGAAGGAATAGGCGACAGGGGCGCGCCGCAACCGGCAGGGCGCGTCCCAACAGGCAGGGCGCGGTGCAGCCGGGCGGCTACGTCCCGGCGGGTTCGCAGTTCATGACCCCGCCTGTCGGAACAGTCGGGTTTGTGCGTTCATTCAATAAATCGTTCGAGGCGATGTTATGGATTACAAGTTTAAAATCAACCTCGGCGGGATCATCGATCTGCTGTCGAACCACATCTACAGCAGCCCGCAAATCTACGTGCGCGAGTTGCTGCAAAACGGCGTGGACGCCATTCTCGCGCGCCGCTACTTCGACCCCCGGCACGAGGGCGCGCTTCGCATCGACGTGATCCGCGAAGGCGACGACGGGCAGCCCGCGCTCATTTTCGAGGACGACGGCATCGGCCTGAACGAAGAGGAAGTTCATCGTTTTCTCGCCACCATCGGGCAGACCTCGAAGCGCGGCGATTTTCCCGCCGAACGCACAGACTACATCGGGCAGTTCGGCATCGGTCTCCTGTCCTGCTTCGTCGTGAGCGATGAGATCGTCGTCGTCACGCGTTCGGCGAAGGGCGAGTCACCGACGATTGAGTGGCGCGGGCGTGCCGACGGAACTTATTCCATCACCACGCTCGACGAGCGGATCGAGCCGGGCACGCGGGTGCGTCTGCGTTGCAAGGCCGGGAGCGAACAGTATTTCGCGCGGGAAGCGGTGCGCCGCATGGCGCATCATTACGGGAGTTTGCTGCCCTACCCCATCACGCTCGCCGCAGGCGACGACGCGCCCGCCGTGCGCATCAACGAGGAGCCGCCGCCGTGGAAACAAACCTTCGCCGACTCGCACGACGAGCGCAGGGCTTATCTGGACTACGGGCGCGAAACTTTCGAGATGGACTTCTTCGACTACATTCCGCTGCGCTCGCGCGCCGGCGACGTGCAGGGCGTGGCCTACGTCCTGCCGTTCTCGCCGAGCCTCGCCACGAAGAAGACGCACAAGGTTTATCTCAAGAACATGCTCGTCTCCGAGAACGCCGAGGGGTTGCTGCCCGATTGGGCTTTCTTCGTCAAGTGCGTCGTCAACGCGGGCGACCTGCGCCCGACCGCTTCGCGCGAGAGTTTCTACGAGGACGAGCATCTGGCCGCGACCCGCACCGCGCTTGGCCGTTCTTTGCGCCAGTACCTCGTGCAACTGGCTGACGAGCAGGAGCAGCGCTTGCAAAAACTGATCTCGCTGCACTATCTCTCGATCAAGGCGCTGGCCGTTGACGACGACGAGTTTTACGGGCTCTTCATCGACTGGCTGCCCTTCGAGACGAACGCGGGGCGGATGACGCTCGGCGAATACAAGCGGCAGCACGGCACGCTGCGCTACGTGCCCGACCTCGATCAGTTTCGGCAGATCGCGCGCGTCGCGGCCTCGCAGTCGCTCGTTGTCATCAACGCCGGCTACGTCCACGACGCGGAGTTGCTCGCCAAGCATGCGGACGTGTTCCCGTCGACGCCCGTCGAGGTGGTCGATTCGACGCGCCTCATGTACAGCTTTGAGTACCTGACGCTCGACGAGCAGGACGGGGCGGCGGACTTCGTGCGGTTCGCGGACAAGGTGCTTCGCCCTTTCAACTGCGCCGCCGACCTGCGCAAGTTTCTGCCGCGCGAATTGCCCGCGCTCTACAACGGGTCGAGCGAGGTGAACTTCCATCGCGCGGTCGAACAGGCGCGCGAGGTGTCGGATAATCTCTGGTCGGGCGTGCTCGGCAACCTCACGCACGGCCTGCACGCCGACGCTTTCGCCTCGCTGTGCTTCAACTACGACAACTCGCTCGTCCGCAAGTTGACCCGGATGCGAGACGAGACGCTCCTCGGCCTCTCGATCCAGATGCTCTACGTGCAGTCGCTCCTGTTGAGCCACCGCCCGCTCAACGTGAAAGAGATGGCGCTCTTGAACGACGGCCTGCTCGGCCTGCTCGAATGGGGCGTGGAGGTGGAAGGGGGTTGGGTGCAATGACGGCCGCGACAGGGGAACAGGTCTGGGAACTCATCTTGCAGGCTTACCGCATGGGTGAAGGCGACGCGAAGATCGCGGTGCTGGAAGAGGCCGTGCGCATCGCCGACATCTGCGGCGAGTTCAAGCTCTCCTTCGACGCGCGCGATAATCTCATCCATGCGGCCACCTTCGGCGGCGCGCCTGAGAAGGCGCTCGTCGCCTTCTCGTGGATGCTCGCGCATTACGACCGGGGAGAGCAGAGTGAGATCGTCGAGTTGACCGTGCTCTGGCAGTACAAGTGGATTCTGGACAGCATCGCGAGCTTCCCGCAGATCAGCAAGGCGCAAATTCTGGGGATGCTCGACGACATGGCCGCTCGCTACACGCGCGCGGGCTATTCCCTGCGCCCGAACTATCTCATGCGCAACCGCCTCTACAAATTCTGGGACAAGGCCGAAGCCGCGCGCTATTTCCACAAAGGCCATGAGACGCCGCGCGACGAGATGAGCGATTGCCGGACGTGCGAACTCAACGACGAGGTCAGCTTCGCCCTGCGCGCGGGCGACGACGCGCGGGCGGTCGAACTGGCCGCTCCGATCATCGAGAGGCGCATGAGTTGTTCTTCGATCCCGAAGAACACGTTCGCCAACCTGCTGCTGCCGCTCGTGCGTCTCGGCCGCATGGACGAAGCCGTGAGCCTGCATCTTGAGGGTTATCGTCTCGTCTCGCTCGCCGCCAAAGCGTCTCTCTCCAGCGCGGCCGAGCATCTCGAATTTCTCGTCGTGACCGGAAACTTCGACCGCGCCGTCAGAATCTTCGGGAAGCACCTCGCGGACGCCTACGCGCTCGCCGACGCCGCCACGAAGTTCGACTATTACCTCGCTTCCTGGTTCCTGCTCGAACAGTTGGGCGAGCGCGGGCGCGCGACTTTGAAGCTGCAACGCCTGCCGCGCGCGCTTCCCCTGTACGAAGAGAGCGGGACGTACAGCGTGGCGCGCCTCGGCGCATGGTTTCTGTCGGAGTGCGAAGCCCTGGCCGCGCGCTTCGACGCGCGCAACGAAAGCGACTACTACACACAGAGCATCCGCGAAACCGCCGCGCTCAGGCACCTCACGACGCCTTACCCGATCCGCGACGTGGACGAGTTGATCGACTAAGCGGCGAACTTCGATTTAATGAACTAAAGAACCTGCGGGCGGCCGACTTTTCACCCGGCGGCGTGGCCCTCGGTGCGACCGGCGGCGAAGCGCGCGAGCAGGCGACGCAATTCGTGCGAGTCGGAGAGGCAGTATTTCGCGCGCGTGCGGCGGTCGCCGACGTGGATCGTCCAGGCGTCTTCGGGAAGGCGCGCGAAGAGGTCTTCGTCGGTACGGTCGTCGCCGGCTGCGAGACAAAATTCGGCGCGGGGGGCTGATTCGGAAAGTCGCGCGAGCACCTCGCCCTTGTTCGCCCAGCCGGGTTTCACTTCCACAATCTTCTGGCCGCGGTAAGCGCGCAACTCCGTGTCGGCGAGCATCTGTTCGAGGTTCGAGACGAGTTCGTTGGCGAGCCATTCGCCGAACTCCGGGTCGGCCATACGGTAGTGCCAGACGAGGGAAAACTCTTTCTCCTCGATGAGGCTGCCGGGCGTGCGATCCATGAAGTGTTCGAGGACGGGGGAAACCCGCTCTTTCCAGTCGCTCGTGTAGTTGGGGCGATACATCTCCCACTGCATCGTCTCGGGCGAGCGCATGATCGCGCCGTGTTCGGCCGCGAGCCATAAGCCTTTGATTTCGCCGAACCAACTTTCGAGATCGCGGCGCGAGCGGCCGGAGACGACCGCGACGGCCGTCGCCGGATCGCGAGAGAGCGCGGCGAGGAGCGCGACGAGTTCGGCGGGCGGCACGGCGTCCTGCGGGCGGTTACTGTAAGGCACGAGCGTCCCGTCGTAGTCGAGCAGGAGGCGACGCGCCGCTGCCCCCTGAAAGGCCGCGACCGCCGTCTCGACGGGCAATGCCTGCGGCTTCTCCGAAAAATTACCCGCGCGCTCGCTCGCCGCCTCGCGCAGGTTCGTGAGGAAGCGGTCGCCCCATGCGAAGACGTTGTTGCGCACCACGCGTTTGTGCAGAGCCGTCATGCGCTCGCGCCTCTGGTCTGCGGGAAGTTCGAGCGCGCGTTCGATGACCTCGGCCGTGCGCTCCTCATCGTAAGGGTTGACGAGAAACGCCTCACCCATCTCGGAGGCCGCGCCCGCGAACTCGCTCAAGACGAGCACGCCCGCGCCGTCCTGCTGGCACGCGACGTACTCTTTGGCGACGAGGTTCAGCCCGTCGCGCAGAGGGGTGACCCACGCGAGGTCTGCGACCGAATAGAGCGCGGCGAGTTCGGTCGGCGGGATGCCGCGCCGGATGTAGGTGATGGGCGTCCAGTCGGGCGTCGAAAATTCGCCGTTGATCTTGCCGACGAGTTCGTCCACCTCCTGCCGCAATTCCTTGTACATCGGGATCACTTCGCGCGAAGGGACGGCCACCTGTATGAGAACAACCTGGCCGCGAAGCTCCGGCGACTGCCTGAGCAGGCGGCGGAAGGTGCGAAACCGTTCGGGGATGCCCTTCGTGTAGTCGAGCCGGTCGACGCCGAGCAGGACGCGCCGCCCGTCGAAGCGCGCGCGCAGTTCGTCGCGTCGTTTGATCGTCTCCGCGTCGCGCTCCAGCGGTTCCGTGAACTCGCGCGGCGCGATGCCGATGGGCAACGCGTCGAGACGCACGGAGCGGCCGCCGACCTCCAGCCTGTCCATGCGACTGTCGAGGCCGAGGATGCGCAAGACGGAAGCGCGGAAGTGTTGCAGGTAGCTATAGGTGTGGAAGGCGATATAGTCCGCGCCGAGCAAGCCCTGCAAGAGTTCCTCGCGGCGCGGCAGCAGGCGAAAGATCGGGGAAGAGGGAAAGGGGATGTGCAGGAAGAAGCCTATGCGCGCATCGGGCACGGCCTCGCGCAGAAGTTCGGGCAGCAGCAGCAACTGGTAGTCGTGTACCCAGACGATGTCGCCGGGGCGCAGGTGTTCGAGCACCACGTCGCGGAAGCGCATGTTGGCTTCCTTGTAAGCCTGCCAGTGTTCGGGCTTGAAGTTGAGGAGCGAGGGGAACTGATGAAAAAGCGGCCAGAGCGTCTGGTTCGAGTAGCCTTCATAGAAGCCCTCAGCAACCTCGGACGGGATGTCCACGGCGAAGTAGCCCTCGCGCTCGGCCCAGCGCGCGAGGGTCTTCTGCCGCCGCTCGTCCGACGGGTCGGAAGAGTCGCCCGACCAGCCGATCCAGATGCCGCCCGTGCGCTTGAGTATCGGCCCCATCGCCGTCGCCAGCCCGCCCGTGCTCCTGTCCGTGCGCCACGCCGAGTCGCCCGAGCGCTTCAAAGTGAACGGCAGACGATTCGAGACGACGACGAGACGACCATCCGTGTTTTCATTCGCTGACATAGTTTGCCCCTTGTTCGTGCTGGTTTACTTCAAGACCTTTCCCGGCCGCTCTGCGCCTCCGGCGGCGCGGTTTCTTCGAGCATGAACCAGTAGAAGCCGAAGGGCGCGAGCGCGAGTTGATAAAGTTGTTCCGTAACCCGCGGAAACGGCGTGCGGCCTAACATCTCGACGGGCGTGCGCCCGGCATAGGCGGCGAGGTCGAGTTCCACGGGCTGCGCCACCTGCGAGAGGTTGAAAACGCACAGCGCCGTCTCGCCCTCATACTCGCGCGTAAAAGCGAAAATCTTCCGGTTCTCCGGCCGGACGAACTTCATCCGCCCGCGCCCGAACAGGCGGTGCTCCTTGCGTAAGCGAATCATCAGGCGCATCCAGTTCAACAGCGACGTGTCGTAACGTCGCTGCGATTCGACGTTCACCGATTGATAACCGTAGACGGGGTTGTTGATGACGGGGAAGTAGAGACGCTCGAAATCGGCGCGCGAGAAACCGGCATTGCGATCCGCAGACCACTGCATCGGCGTGCGCACGCCGTCGCGGTCGCCGAGATAGATGTTATCGCCCATGCCGATCTCGTCGCCGTAGTAGAGAAAGGGCGAGCCGGGCAGACTCAGCAGCAGCCCGTGCAGCAACTCGATGCGGCGGCGGCTGTTATCCATCAGCGGTGCGAGGCGGCGACGGATGCCGACGTTCAGACGCATCCGCCTGTCCTTCGCGTATTCGTTGTAGAGGTAATCGCGCTCCTCGTCCGTCACCATCTCCAGCGTGAGTTCGTCGTGATTGCGCAGAAACATACCCCACTGGCAGTTCTCCGGGATGTCGGGCGTGCGCTCCAGGATTTCCACGATGGGGCGGCGGTCTTCCTGACGGAGCGCCATGAAGAGGCGCGGCATGATCGGGAAGTGATAGTTCATGTGAAACTCGTCGCCGTCGCCGAAATACTCCACCACGTCCTCCGGCCACTGGTTCGCCTCGCCGAGCAGGAGCACGTTCGGGTAGTTCGTCTCGACGTGCGCGCGCAACTCTTTCAGCACCGCGTGCGTTTCCGGCAGGTTCTCGCAATTCGTCCCCTCGCGTTCGATGAGGTAGGGCACGGCGTCCACGCGGAAGCCGTCGATGCCGAGGTCGAGCCAGAAGGAAACCACGTCGAGGATCGCCCGCTGCACTTCCGGGTTGTCGTAATTGAGATCGGGTTGGTGGCTGAAAAAGCGATGCCAGTAGAATGCCTGCGCCTCTTCGTCCCAAGTCCAGTTGGAATGCTCCGTGTCCGTGAAGATGATGCGCGCCTGCGAATACTTCTGCGGGTCTTCGCTCCACACGTACCAGTCGCGCTTGGGCGACGCGGGCGAACGGCGCGCCTCTTGAAACCACGCGTGGCTGTCGGAAGTGTGATTGACGACGAGGTCCGTGATGACGCGTATGCCGCGCGCGTGCGCCTCCCCGAGAAACGTCTTGAAGTCTTCGAGCGTGCCGTATTCGGGGAGCATCGCGTAGTAGTCGCCGATGTCGTAGCCGCCGTCGCGCAAAGGTGAGGCGTACATCGGGAGCAGCCAGATGCAATCGATGCCGAGCCATTGCAGGTAGTCGAGTTTCTCGGTCAACCCGCGAAAGTCGCCGATGCCGTCGTCGTTCGAGTCGTAAAAGCCGCGCACGTAAATTTCGTAAAAGACTGCGTCCTTAAACCACAGCGGATCATTGCGCAGTTTCACTTCGCCCGACATCTCTTCGCCCGCCTTCCTCCAGCGAACCCAAATTTTAACGACCGGATTTGTGCTGTAACGAGAAAGATAGCCGCTCTCCCGCGCTCAATGCAAGAGACGCGAAAACCCGCGCCCTTGTTTAGACGAACGTAGGCGAGACACTTATGCTTTAGGTTTTAATCCAAGAAGGTCGAACAAAGAGATATTGAAGAAATATCGAACGCTCTAATTTGTGAAGCCTTCGTCTTCTTCCAGCAGTGCGTTTGTATCTTCCACGAGAGCATCCGCCCTATCTAAAAGCGGACTCGCCTTCCATCCTCTCAACTCCCTGAGTTTTTGCGTTTTCTCGAAATACATGTTGATTACATCTTTAGCGCTGAAATCGCCGTTTAGCGCTGTGGCGCTTGTGGCCTTACCAATTGCGACTAAAATAAATCTATCAACATAATCATCTTGTTCTGCGGTCAGTCTAAAAGGCACATCCTCGTCAAGCGAGGCAACGTATTCTTCACCGCCTGAGGCGTCCAGATTATCGCGCGAGCGCAATTCACTCACTATGTTCTGTTTGGAGATCGCGACCTGTCGTTTATAAAGCTCACTCATCGCCGCAAAAATATGGTGATGCTCGGAGATGTTAAAGCTCGCGGGTGATAAGTGTTCGGCCGCGTATTTCATTAAATCATTATCCCGGATAACCGCACCGATAATCGCCCTTTCCCCATGCAAAGTCTCTCTGGTAAATTGCTTTTCATCATTTTGCGAATATAAGTCTTCCTTTGGGTCAGCCATGATTACTCCTTATGTGACCGTATGTGACCGTAAAAATACCTCTAGGGCGGGAAATATCGAACTTTTAAGATAATCAGAGTTTGCTTAAGGAAAGTGTATGCCGGAGGTCGGACTCGAACCGACATGAGGTTGCCCTCGCTAGATTTTGAGTCTAGTGCGTATACCGATTTCGCCACTCCGGCGCGAGTGAAGAGTTTGCATGATAGAGGGTTGCGCGCGGCGGCGTCAACCGCGGTTGCGGGGCGCGTTTAAATTTCCGGCGCGGCCGTTCGTTCGGCGCAGGCGGGGGAAATATTAGTTGTGCGCGGGCGGGCGAATTCTGTAAGATGAATGTGCCCTGCGGGAGATGCGCGTGCTGAAGGGAACTGCTCGTGCGCCGCCCGAACCCCAACCTCAACATTTAAGAATCTTTCGGACGAAGGCGGAAGTGTCTCTATGTTTCCAGCGAGCGACGAGCGCGCCTGTATCTTGATCGCGGAAGACGAGCAGGAGATTCGCAACGTCCTCTACGAACTGCTGAGCGACGATTACGATTGCCATCCGGTCGCTTCGGCGGAGGAGGCGCTGGAGCGTCTCGGCACGGTGCGTTTCGATGTTGTCGTCAGCGACATCAACATGGAGGGGATGAGCGGCCTTGAGATGATCCCGCACGTGCGCCGCATCGTGCCCGAGGCGGTCGTCATCATGGTGAGCGGGGCGCAGACGGTTGAGAGCGCGATTGAGGCTCTGCGCGCCGGGGCGTTCGACTACGTGACGAAGCCTTTCGACCTGCGCCACGTCGAAGCCGCCGTCAGCCGCGCGCTGGAACACAAACGACTGCGCGAGGCGAAGCGCCGTTACGAAAATTATCTGGAAGAACTGGTGGCCGAGCGCACGGCGGAACTCGACCGCACGCTGGCTACGCTCGAAGAATCATATCGCATGACTTTGAAAGCTCTCGCCGCCGCCCTGGAGACGCGCGACCGCGAGACGCACGGCCATTCGGAGCGCGTCGTCAGTTTCAGCCTGCGGCTGGGGCGCGAGTTGAAACTCGGACGCGAAGACCTGCGCGCGCTGGAATTCGGCGCGCTCCTGCACGACATCGGCAAGATCGGCGTGCCCGACGCCATCCTGCACAAGCCCGCGCAACTCTCCGCGGAGGAATGGGTGAACATGCGCCGTCATCCCGTACACGGGCAGCAGATTTTGCGTGGCATCGAATTTCTGGAAGGCGCGTCGCGCGTCGTCGGGCAGCATCACGAGAAGTGGGACGGGACGGGATACCCGGCAAACTTGCGTGGCAAGGAGATCGACCTCAACGCGCGCATCTTCGCCGTCGCCGATGCCTTCGACGCGATCACGAGCGACCGCGTCTATCGCGTGGGACGCTCTTACGAGGTGGCGCTCGCCGAGTTGGAAGAGTTCACGGGGCGGCAATTCGACCCGGACGTGGTGGCGGCGTTCCAACGTATCCCGCGCGCGGACTGGGACGAGTTGCGCGCGGTTTCGTTCCGCGAGTGGCAGCAGCGGCAAAACGATCAACCGGCGAAGCTCCCGGTAGGCGCGGAAATCGAAACGCTCCTCGGCGCGCTCGTCAACTGACGAGCCGGTAGCCGAAGTTTAGCCGCACCAGCGCCGGCGAACGCTCCTCCCGGAAACACACTTCAACCTTCAGCCACATCTCACAATTGCAGCAGCGTCGGAACTCTCGACGCCGCTTCGTCGTATTGCCTACGAACGCTCGCTTGCCCGTCACAGCATGGCTGCTTGCCGGTCGCCGTCGGAAACGTAAATTTTTGAGGAGAATGAGGGATGAAGATAGTGTCAGAATTCGCACGTCCGGGGCGCGCCCGGCTGTTGGTCGTTTTAGTCGCGCTGGCTTTGCAGCCCGCCGCTTTTGCGCAGGCCACCGATAAGGCCGCGCGCATTGATGAATACATGACACGCGCCAATAAGATCGGGCAGTTCAACGGCGCGGCTCTCGTCGCGGAGAACGGCAAGGTCATTTACAAAAAGGGTCTGGGGCTGGCGAACATGGAGTGGAACGTGCCGAACGAGGCGGACACCAAGTTCCGCATCGCCTCGATTACAAAGCAGTTCACCGCCGCGCTCATCCTCCAACTCGTCGAACAGGGCAAGCTCAAACTCGACGGCAAGCTCTCCGAGTATCTGCCCGACTACCGCAAGGACGTGGGCGACAAAGTGACGATCCATCATCTCCTGACGCACACTTCCGGCATCCCCAGTTATACGGGGCTGCCGAAGTTCATGGAGGATGCGAGCCGCAATTCTTACGCGGTCGCGGATTTCGTCAAACGGTACGCGAGCGGCGATCTCGAATTCGAGCCGGGCGCGAAGTTTCGCTACAACAACTCCGGCTATTTTCTGCTCGGCGCGATCATCGAAAAAATTCACGGCAAGCCTTACGAGCAGGTGATCAAGGAGCGTATCTTCGACCCGCTCGGCATGAAGAACAGCGGCTACGACCGCCACGACACGATCCTGAGCAAACGCGCCTCAGGCTACCGGAAGACCCCTACGGGCTACGTGAACGCGGCCTATCTCGATATGTCGATCCCCTACGCCGCCGGTTCGCTCTATTCGACCGTGGAAGATTTATACCTCTGGGATCAGGCGCTCTACGCGGACAAGGTCGTCTCGGCCAAAAGCAGCGAACTCATGTACAAGCCGTTTCTCGACAACTATGCCTACGGCTGGGGGATCAGGAAAGTGAATCTGGGGCAGTCGAAAGAGAGCGTCAACTCCATCGGGCACACGGGCGGCATCCACGGCTTCAACACGATCATCACACGTTACCCGGATCAAAAAAATCTCATCGTCCTCTTAGACAACACCTCGCAGGGCGCGTACCTCGACCGCATGACGCGCGATCTCACGAACATACTCTACAACCAGCCTTTCGAGATGCCGAAGCAGTCCATCGCCGAAGTCCTGATGAAGACCTTCACGGAGAGCGGCGACGTGGCTTCGGCCGTCAAGCAGTATCGCGACCTGAAGGCGACGCAGGCGGCGACTTATAATTTCGGCGAAAACGAATTGAACACGCTCGGCTATCAACTGCTCGGCGCGAAGAAGATGAAAGAGGCGATTGAGATTTTCAAACTCAACGTCGAAGCGCACCCGCAGGCGGCCAATCCTTATGACAGTCTCGGCGAAGCGTACCTCGCGGCGGGCGAGCGCGCGCTCGCGTTGCAAAACTACCGGAAGGCCGTCGAACTCAACCCGCAGAACACCGCCGCCGCGGAGGTCGTCAAAAATCTGGAAAGCCCGGCGGTGAAAGTTGACCCGGCCGCGCTCGACGCTTACGCGGGGCAGTACGACGTGACGGGGCTCGGCCTGCTCGACATCACGCGCGAGGGGGAGAAACTGGTGGGCGCGCCGCCGGGACAGCGGAAAATCGAACTGACGCCACGGGGCGAAAATCGCTTCTTCGTCGTCGGCCCCAATATCGAGATTACCTTCGTCAAAGACGACAAGGGGCAGGTTACACACGCGATGGTACGCACGCGGGATGGGCAGGAGATTCAGGGGAAGAAGGTTAAGTAAACAGGTCGCCGACGCGGGCATTCAAGCGTCGGCAACGGGCGAAGTATTTGCAGAACACGGCGCGCGTTGAGCCGCCGAGACACGCGAGAAAAAAGTTGAAGCCCGGCGGGGGGCGAAAGAGAGTCGAAGTTAACCTCTTTCGCCCCTCGCCGGGCTTTCCTGTTTTATCCGCCACTCAGGCGCAGGGAGCGAGCCGTAAGCTACATTTGTCGCCGCGTGCCAGAGGCTTCAAAATCTCGCGCCCGCCGCGCTCGGGCGTTCAGCGCGGTATCTTATTCGCGGCCGATTATTTCACTTCCGGTTTTACTTCCGGCGGCTGCTGCAATGCCGCCGAGGCGACGTAGACGCGGCGCGTGCGCACTTGCAGGCCGACGCGGCGGGGCAGCACCGTGACGCGGCGCATCTCCGTCGAGGAACTTGAGGCGAGCGGGCGCGTCGGCGTGTAGGTGACGACGTACTGCGTGCCGATCTCGCGCGCCACTTCGGCTCCCTGCAACGCGAGGTCTTCCGTCGAGAGCGGTATCCAGAGACGGCCGCCCGTGTCGGTGGCGAGCGTCTTCAAGGTCTCCTCGCCGCGTTTCATGGCGCGCTCGTAAGCCTTGCGCACGCGCCGCATCGCCGGGTCGAAGCTGATCACCGCGCCGGTCGAAGGGCCGATTGCGCCGCCGCGATTCATCGTCGGGGGCATGGTCGGGTCGATGCCTGTGGTTTGGATGCCGGAGGCTTTGACGCTGCCGGGCGGCGCGCCGAGCGGGGCGTTCTTCTGTTTCTCCTTCGACTCTTTAAATCCGAAAGTCGAATAGCTGATGATGTGTACGGAGACCTGCGCGGCCATCAGGCGTTTGACCGCTTCGGCATAAGCCGCGCGACCGCCGACCCCGGTGTTGCCTTCCAAAACTCGCAACACCTGCTCGGGGCTCGCGCCCGCGCCCGGCGTCTCCACGCCGTCCGTGATAAAGACGAGATGACGATTGCCGACGGGCTGATCCGCAAAGAGGGTGGCCGCCTGCTGCAAAGCTTCGGCGGGGCGTGCGCCGCTCGCGCCCCAGAATTTCGTGCGCAGCATGTGAGAGGCCGCGTCGCGGTCGGCAGTCCACGGCTGGATCAGTTGGATGCGGCGGTCGAACTGCATGACGGCGACCGAATCGCCCGCGCGCAATTGTGAGACGAGGCTGAGCGCGGCCTCGCGCGTCGTGCGCGCGCGTTGCGCCGGGTTCAACTCGCCGCCCGCGCCGAGCACGAGCACGACGCTCGCGGGAATCCGTCGGATGCTGCGCACCTGCTGTTTCACGTTGTCTTCGAGCACCACGATGTCGTCCAACTCAAGCGCCGGGTCGAAACGCCCGAACTCGTCGCGCGCGAAGACGGGCAGTCGCACTTCTTCCGTGTAGACGCGAATTTGATCGTCCGCGGGCGTCGGCTGCGCGATGATGCGCCCCGATTGCGCGTGCGCGTTCGTCGCAAGAGAAAGAAAGAAAAGGACGGAGAGCGGCCAAATATAACTGCGGCCTGCTGTGTGCATAAGTTGAACTCCAACTGCCGGGATCGATTGTGTAGCCTTCGGTTCGATGCCTGTAGGGAGGGGCGCGCGTTGCCCGTCGCTGCCGCCTCGTTTAGAGCAGTGGCGACAAGCCGCCCGCGCGTTAGATGGTGCGCGAGGACGGCGAAGACGGGGCGGGAACAACTCGCACCGGCGGCCGGAGGGTTGCGCGCGTCGCGTGCGAAGAGGCGCGACGGCGTTTCACCTCTGCCCTTTGCGGCTCTGCGCCTGCACGGCCGTGATGGCGACGGCGTCGGCGATGTCTTCGGCCTTGCAGCCGCGCGAGAGATCGTTGCAGGGCTTGTCGAGTCCTTGCAGGATGGGGCCGATGGCGGTTGCGCCCGCCAGCCGTTCGGTCAGCTTGTAAGCGATATTGCCCGCCTGTAGATCGGGAAAGATAAGCACGTTGGCGCGCCCGGCGACCGCGGAACCCGGCGCTTTCGATTCGCCGACCGAAGGGACGAGAGCGGCGTCGGCCTGCAACTCGCCGTCGATTTCGAGTTCGGGCATGCGCGCGCGCACTGTGCGCATCGCTTCCACCACCTTGTCGATCAACTTGTGCTTCGCGCTTCCTTTCGTCGAGAACGAGAGCATCGCCACGCGCGGTTCGACTTCGAGAAGCGCGCGGCACGAATCGGCCGAGGCGATGGCGATCTCGGCGAGTTCCGCCGAAGAAGGCTCGATGACGACGCCGCAGTCGGCGTAGATCATCGCGCCGTCCGCGCCGAACCGCGCGTCCGGGTGCGCCATCACGAAGAAACTTGAGACGAGTTTGAACCCGGCGCGCACGCCGACGCAGTGCAGCGCGGCGCGGACGGTGTGCGCAGTGGTGTTGGTCGCGCCCGCGACCGAGCCGTCGGCCGCGCCCATTCGCACCATGAGATTGCCGTAGTAGAGCGGGTCTTGCACGCTGATGCGCGCCTCGTCGGGCATCAGTCCTTTGGCCTTGCGCAGTTCGTGATAGAAGGCGGCCATCTTATTGAAGTCGGCGGCGCGCACATGATCTCGAACCTCGACCATGCCGCCGAGGTCAACCCCGGCCTCGAGCTGCGCGGCGCGCACGCGCTCTTCGTTGCCGAGCACGGTTATGTGCGCGAGGCGTTCGCGCGCGCAGATGGCGGCGGCGACGATTGTGCGCGGGTCTTCGCCCTCCGGCAAAACGATGCGTTGCGGGTCGCGCGCGGCGCGTTCACGGATGCGTTGGAGAATGGACATGGAGAGTTTTCAGTTTTCAGTTTTTAGTTTTCAGTTGTTTTTGAGCGGCTGACAGTATAGTGCATCTTCGTTTCGCCTGATAACCGCCTGCAAGTGACTTCGACCGCCAACTGAAAACCGGCAACTGAAAACTGAAAACTGAAAACTGAAAACTGTTTATTGATGACAATGTTACTTCCCGGAAACAACTCCCTCTTGTTATGAAGTTGCCGGTCGGCTAGACTCGGCTCATCCCGTAGGAGTGTGCAATCTGCGTTCGCTTCCTCTGCTGAGCGCGTGAAGCGAACATCGCTTCGTCTCATCGACCATCAAACGCGAAAGGGAGAATCCGATGGAAAGCAAGTTCAAAATTCTGGGGCACGGGGCGCACCCGATCCTCATCGTGTTCCCGCTCGGCCTGCTGGCGACGGCCGCTATCTTCGACATCATCTATCTCCTGACCAACAATCAACAGATCGCCAACGCCGCTTACTGGATGATCGCGGCGGGCGTCGTCGGCGGCATCGTCGCGGCCGTGCCGGGTTTTGTGGATTGGTGGGCTATCCCGGCGGGCACGCGCGCCAAGCGCGTCGGCCTCGTTCACGGCATCGGCAACGACGTGGTGCTCATCCTCTTCGGCCTCAGTTGGTGGCTCAGGCGCGACACGGCCAATCACGCGCCGGAGGCCGTAGCCTTCATCCTCTCGATGCTCGGGGTGGGGCTGTCGCTGTTCACCGGCTGGCTCGGCGGTGAACTCGTCGAACGGCTCGGCGTGGCCGTCCACGACGGCGCGCACCTCGACGCGCCCAACACGCTCTCGGGTCGTCCGGCGCGCGACCGCGAATAAGCGTGCAGCGCTCACTTCGTCGCCGGTTGCGTGCGGCCGCCGGTCGCATAGCCGAAGATAGATGACGGGCGAACTCGGCCGCCGTCAAAAACAGGCGTTTGCCGACAACGTGCTAGGGGCAACGGGCTAGGGGCAAAAGGGGGAATCTATGTTGAAACCACTGGGCGAGCAGGTCGTCGTCCTGACGGGGGCTTCGAGCGGCATCGGGCGCGCGACGGCGATTGAGTTCGGGCGGCGCGGCGCGCGGGTCGCGCTGGCGGGGCGAAACGAGGAAGCGTTGCAAACGGCGGCGCGTGCGGTGGAAGAGGCCGGCGGCCGCGCCCTCTCCGTCGTGACGGACGTGGCGGATTCGGCGCAAGTGTACCGGCTCGCGGAAGAGGCCGCGCGTCACTTCGGGCGCATCGACACGTGGGTCAACAACGCCGCGGTCAGCGAGTATGGCACGGTGGAAGAGATCAGCCTCGAAGAGATCGAGCGCATCGTGGCGGTGAACCTGCTCGGGACGATCTACGGCATCAAGGCCGCCCTGCCGCACCTGCGTCGCGCCGGAGGGGGCGCAATCGTCAACGTCGGATCGGTTCTCTCGGATCGCGCAGTGCCTTTGCAGTCAACCTACTGCGCGACGAAACACGCCGTCAAAGGTTTTACGGAAGCCCTCAGGATGGAACTCGAACACGAACGCGCGGGGATTCACGTCGCGCTCATACAGCCCGCCGTCATCAATACGCCCTACTACAACCACGCGCGCACGCGCATGAAGGTCGAACCGCGCGCCATGTTTCCCGTCTACGAACCCCTGCTCGTGGCTGAGGCCATACTCCACGCCGCGAATCATCCGGTGCGCGACATCGTGGTCGGCGACGGCGGAAAAGTCCTGACCGTGTTGCAGCGCATCAGCCCGTCGCTGGTGGATCGCCTCATGCTCGCGAACGGCGCGGCCTTCAAACTTCAGCAACGGGACGAACCTCCGCGCCCGGACGACAACCTCTTCACGCCAATGAACGAAGCGGGCGCGACGACGGGCGAATACACACATCGTTCGACCACTTTCAGCCCCTTCACGCGCCACCTCGAACCCTACCCGAACCGCAAGCGCCTGCTTGTCGCCACCATCGCCGCGCTCGGCGCATTCGCGCTCTTACAGCGGCGACGTGGTGTTGAGCATGATGCTCCGCGAGGAGCGAGGGCGCGGGTTGGAAAAGAGACGGCCGAGAGAGAGTTGTTCGAGGCGGAACGACGCGCGCGCCGCTCTTTCGCAGCTCGCCATTAACTCGCGGTGCGGGCTGACCAATCTATTAAATCTTCGGCGGCGGCGGCGAGACGTGCGACGATTTCGGGGTCTGTGGATTTGAACGAGCGGAAGTTTCGTTCGTCGAGGACGGGCGCGCTGAAACCGTCTTCGTCAACGGCGACGAGCGCGGCGTTGTACTTATTGGAGTGCGCGATGACGAACCACTCGCGCGCGAGGTTCGATCCGGGCTTCAACTTGATCACGCCCATGTTCGGGTGGCGCGGCGGCTTCCAATCCGCCACGCCGAAGACGTAGACGCGCTCGCTCACGTCCGAGATGCGCAGGAACCGACCCGCCACGTAATCCATGCGCGACAGCTTCTCAAAGCCCACGTAGACGCGCCCCTCGCGGTGCGTGCGCAGCAGGAGCGCGTTCTCGATCATCAGGCTCACGTATTCGAGGCAGGGAACTTTTGCGCGGAACCTGAACGTTTGGCGTCCCTCAAAAGTGTTGTGTGAGACGATAGAGACGTTGCCGAGGTCTTCGAGTCGGGAATCTTTCGCGGCCTCTAAGGCACACTCGAACATCGAAAACTCTTCCAAGTTGTAACACCCCTCCGCCAACGTTCAAACTTAACCAGCTCTCTTCTACTCCCGCCACACTTCAACACCGTTACGAATGTTTATTGAAAGTGTGTAAGAAAGTGAGCAGTAAGCAGTGAGCAGTTAAGACAAACTGCTTTTACTGCTTACTGCTCACCGCTCACTGCTTACTTTCCTTTGAGCGCGTCGAGGAGTTTGTCGTGGATGCCGCCGAAGCCTCCGTTGGACATGATGGCGACGGTGTCGTCGGCGCGGAGTTCGGGCGCGAGGCGGCGCACGATCTCGTCGGCGCCTTCGATTGATTCGGCGGGCGTTCCCCCGGCCGCGACCTCGGCCGCCAGTTCATCGGTGTCGAGCAGCGCGCCGAACTGCGTCAGCTTGCCGGGGTTGAAGACCGAGGCGACGACGACGCGGTCGGCCTGTTTGAGCGCGGCGACGTAATCTTTCTGAAAGACGGCGAGACGTGAAGATGTCGAACGCGGCTCGAAGACCGCGACGAGCCGCCCCGCACGGTACTTCTGGCGCAGCGCCAGCAGGGTTTCGCGCACGGCGGTCGGGTGGTGCGCGAAGTCGTCTATGACGGTGACGCCGCCGACGGTGCCGCGCACCTGCATGCGCCGCCGCACGCTCTTAAACGTGGCGAGAGCTTCCGCTATGCCAGCGCGCTCGACGCCCCATGCGTCGGCCGCGATGATCACGGCGAGACAGTTGCGCACGTTGAAGTCGCCGATGAGCGTCGTGCGAAATTCGCCCCACTCGCGCCCCTCGCGAAAGACGCGGAAACGCGTCAGGTCGCCCGAAGGGTCTATGTCGCGCGCCTGCCAGCGCGCGTCGTCGCAAGTGCCGAAAGTTTCGAGTTGCGTGTAGAGCTTCGCGTCGAATTCGGCGACCACCTCGCGCACATGCACGCTGTCCCAACCGGCGATTAGACGCCCCGTGGCGGGCACGAGATTCATCAGGCGGCGGAAGGCCAGCTTGACGTGCGCGAGGTCTTGATAGATGTCGGCGTGATCGAATTCGATGTTGCCCACGACGGCGAGCTCGGGCAGGTAGTGCATGAACTTCGGCCCCTTGTCGAAGTAAGCGGTGTCGTACTCGTCGCCCTCGATCACGAAATAGTCGCTCTCCGGGGCGACGCGAAAACTCGCGCCGAAGTTCTGCACCACGCCGCCGACGAGGAAAGAAGGATTGAGGCCGCCCACTTCCAGCACCCACGTCGCGATGCTCGTCGTCGTCGTCTTGCCGTGCGTGCCCGCGACGACGAGCGAACGGCGGCCGCGGATGAACTCCTCTTTCACCACCTCGGCCTGCGAACGGTAGAGCAGGCGACGCCTGAGCGTCTCCTCCACCTCGGCGTTGCCGCGCGAGAGCGCGTTGCCTATGACGATGCAATCCGGCGCAGGTTCGAGATGCGCGGGCGCGTAGCCCTGCATCACCGGAATCCCCAACTCCGCGAGCATCGTTGACATCGGCGGGTAGACGTTTTCGTCCGACCCCGTAACCTTATGCCCGCGCGCCTGCAACATCCCGGCGAGCGAAGCCATCGCCGTCCCGCAAATTCCGATCAAGTGATAGTGCATTATGATGCCTTATTCCGAATTTCTTTCCGGTGTTTCGCTCTTCTCATCTTACTTTTCAGGTGTTATGGGAATCCACTTCGTCGCGTATCAAGGGAATCGTGAAAGAGAACGTCGAGCCGCGGCCGACTTCTGATTCGACGCTGATCTTGCCGCCGTGGAGTTCGACGAGTTGACGCGTAATGTAGAGACCGAGCCCCGTGCCTTTCTCTCCGCGCGTGGCGCGGTGGCGCGCCTGTTCAAACTTGTCGAAGAGGACGGGCAGATCGTCGGGCGCGATGCCGACGCCCGTGTCGGCCACCGCGATTTGCAGCGCGCCTTCGCCCGCCGCTTCGACGCGCACCGTGACGCGCCCGCCCCTCGGCGTGAACTTCAAGGCGTTCGAGAGCAGGTTGACGACGATGCGCCGGAGTTTGGCGCGGTCGGCGCGCAGAAGGAACGGCGCGTCGTCCGAATGCTCCTGCGTGAGAGCCACGCCTTTTTCCTGCGCGAGTTGCGCGAAGGACTCGCAGGCTTCTTTGACGATGACGCAAAGGTCTATGTCGGCGAGTTCGAGTTGGAGCGAGCCGGATTCGAGTTTGGCGGCGTCGAGCAGGTCGTTGACGAGTTCGATCAGGTTCTGCGTGTTGCGCTCGACCATCGCCACCATGTTCTTCTGTTCGGGCGAAAGTTCGCCGAGACGGCCGGAGGTGAAGAAACTGATGACCCCGCTGATCACCGTGAGGGGCGAACGCAGGTCGTGCGTGGTCATGGCGAGAAACTCCTCGCGCATCTCGGCCAGTTCGCGCAGACGCGCGTTGGCCTCGTTGAGTTCAGCGTTCGACGCGGTGAGTTGCCGGTTAAGGCGTTCGAGTTCCTCGCGCTTCTCTTCGAGTTCGCCGAGGATGCGCACGAAATCGCGGTTCTGCCGCGCGAGTTCTTCGACGGCTGATTCGCTGTCTTCCTCGTTGAAATCCCCGCGCAGCGCGGCGACGCGTTCCCTGATCCCGGCGGCCTCCGCGGGCGGCAGCCATTTGATGATCGTGACGCGCGTGCCCTTGCCCTCGCCCGACTCGATCTCGAACTCGTCCATCAGGCGACGCGTTCCCGTCAGCCCGACGCCGAGGCCGGAGGGCGACGTGTACTGGCCGCGCATGATGGCGCGCAAACTCGCCTCGTCAATGCCGGGGCCTTCGTCGCGTGCGGTGATCTGCAAGCCCGCCGCGCCCGCGCGGAAGGCGACGGCAAGCGTGATCGCGCCGCTCTGCGCGTACTCGTAGATGTTGCGCGTGAGCTCGGAGACGGCGGTCGTGATCTTGATCTGCGTGGTCGTGTCGAAACGCATCTCGCGCGCGAGGCGGCGCACGCGTTCGCGCACCTTCACGATGTCGGCCTCGCGCCGCACGTAGATGTCTCCGAGCCGGGTGGTATCAATGCCTTCCATATGGGTTTCAGGTTTCAGGTTTCAGGTTTCAAGTCTGAAGTTACGCGTTCTTCAACTTGAAAGTTCAGGCCGTCGGTTTGAAGTTCTTAAACTTGAAACCTGAAACCTGAAACTTGAAACTTCAACGGGCGACGAGCACGGTCGCATCGTCCGTATCGCGGCCGTAGTCGCGCATCAGAACGCCCGCGAGCATTTGCGGGCTGCGTTGCAACAGGCCGGGATAATCTTTCATATCCCAGGAGGCGCTCACGCCGTCCGAAGCCAGCACGGCGCTCGCGCCTTCCGCCCACGCGAAAGACCACACGCGCAGCTTGTCCATCCGCGCGCCGAGCGTGCCGTTGTTCGAGATGGGACGCACGGGTTCGGGCGCGTTGAAGACGCGCACCTCGATGTTGCCCACGCCCGCATATTGAAACGTGCCGCGCGCCGCGTCGATCAGGCACGCGCCCATCACCGCGCCGCGCGTGGGCCTGAGCGCGGCGTGCGCCGCGCGGAAGATTTCTTCCAAGCCTTCGCCCCGCCATTCCGCCAGCACCGAGAGCGCGACCCGCGAAGCCTCGTGCGCGCCCTGCCCGTGGCCTAACCCGTCAACGACGGCGAGCAGGGTTTGCGCCGCACGTTGGTTGACAAAGCAGGCATCGCCATTTCTGTCTTCCCGCGGGTGCGGGCGAGTCCACACGCCGATGCGCCGCGCGCCGCCGCCCGCGCGGGTCTCTTCGGCGAGGCGCGCGGCGTGCGTCGTCCACTTGCGCAGGAGAAGCGCCGTGCCGTGCGTCGTGCGGCGTGCGAGCGAGGCGAGCCGATCCACGGCCTGCACGGTCGAGTAGACTTCAAACTCGTCCATCAGGCGGCGCACCGCGCCCAGCCCCGCGCCGAGCGACCCGCCGGTCGAAACGCCGTCGCGCACGACGCGGTCGAGATCGTAAATGCCGGGGCCTCGATCCGTGTAGAAGATTTCCAATCCCGGCTCGGCGTCGAGCGTCGTGGTGAAATGAATCTGCCCGCCGCCCGCCGCGTAGCGCGCCGCGTTCGTCCCGACTTCCTGCACGACGATGTCAATCTCGGCCAACTCGCGCTCGGTAAAACCGATGCCCCCGGCATAAGCATGCACGGCGCGCCTGACCGCGCCCACCTGCGCCTCGTCGCTGACCTCCATTGACCGGATGACTCTCATATGAGAAACGATGAACGATGAACGCGGAACGATAAACACGGAAGTTTGACTTTAATTCATCCTTCATCGTTCCGCGTTCATCGTTTCGTTAAATCCAGCGCACGACCACGACGCGCGTGCCGCGTTCGGGGGAGGATTCGATCTCGAATTCGTGCGCGAGGCGACGCGAGCCGGGCAAGCCCTGCCCGAGACCACGGCCGGTGGTGAATCCGTCGCGCATGGCGGCTTCGATGTTCGGAATACCCGCGCCGGAGTCTTCAAAGATGAGCCGCATGCCTTCGCGCCCGTCCGCGGCCTGCGCGGCCTGCGCGATCACTCGGCCGCGACCGGCGTATTTGACGATGTTGCGCGCGAGTTCGGAAGTGACGGTGGCGAGGCGCGTCTGGTCGATCAGGCGAAAGCCGAGCGCGACGGCCATCGCGCGCACCTCGCCGCGCGCGACGACGATGTCGTGCTCCGACTCAAGCGTGATGGCGCGGCTCTCCAAACGAATGCCACTCCCCCTGAAATTCGGCGTCCTCGTCGTCGTCGCCGCTCTCGTCGTCCGCGCCGAACTCCTCGCGCAAAAGTTTGATGCCCTCGTCAACGTTGAGCACGGTGTCCACGCCGCGCAGTTCGAGGCCGAGTTCGACGAGCGTGATGGCGACCGCCGGTTGGATGCCGACGACCACCGTGCGCGCGTCCATGATGCGCGCCATCGCCGCGATGTCCGAGAGCATGCGCCCAATGAAGGAATCGACCATCTCAAGCAGCGAGATATCGATCAGGACGCCGCGCGCGCCCGTGCGTTCGAGTTCCGAGAGTATCCGTTCCTGCAACCCGATCACCGTCCGGTCGTCCATGTCCACCTGCACCGGCACGACGAGGACGCGGCCAACTTTCAGAATCGGTATGCGCTGCGAGCCGTTCATAGGCATTACTCCGTAATGCAGTGACAGGTGACGAGTGACAGGTGACAAGTTAAAGCAAAAACTTTCTTCTCCAACCTGTCACTCGTCACTTGTCACCAGTCACCGTCGTTTCGGTCTTTTGCGTCGAGGAATTCGTTTCGTTGCGCAGGCGCGAGAGCGCGGCGGCGGAGACCACCTTGCGGCCGATCATTTCGAGCGCGAGTTTGATGCCGTCCGACATCTGCGCGCGTGTGGTGATCTCCGTCAGGTCGATGCCGAGTTGCACCATCGTCTGCGCGATTGCGGGCGAGACGCCGGTCAGGATGCAGCGCGCGCCCATCAGGCGCGCGGCCGTGACGGTCTTGATCAAATGGTTTGCGACGAGCGTGTCCATTGTGCGCACGCCCGTGATGTCGAGGATGGCGACCGTCGATCCGGTATCGACGATGCGTTGCAGGAGGGCTTCGGTCATCATCTGCGCGCGGCGCGAGTCGAGCGTGCCGATGATGGGGAGCGTCAGGATTTTGTCCCACACTTTGATGACCGGCGTGGACAACTCCAACATGTCGGCGCGCTGCTGGCGGATGATCTCCTCGCGCGAGCGGATGAAGTTTTCCACCATCACCAGCCCCATCCTGTCCAGGAGGCGCGTGAAGTGATCCATCTCGCCGACGAGCGTCACGATGTCGCCCTCGAAGTCTTCGGCGAGTATAGGCAGCACGACGTTGCGCAGGGAGAGAATGTAGGTGGCGTTCTCCGAGGGCGTGTAGCCTTTGACGGCGCGCTGGCGGGAAATCTCGTTGAGGAAGGTGCGCAGTTCGTCGAACGAAGCATCGTCGAATTCAGCGCCGTCGGATTCCTGTAGCGAGCGCGCCAGCATCTCGACGATCTGCTGCGACTGCTGCCTGAGTTCGTGCTTGGAGATCAATTCGTCGCGGAAGTCTTCGGATTCCAGACGCTCTTTGATCCAGATGTTGAGAATTTCGTCGCGCCGCGTGGAGAGCAATTCCACGACGCGGCCGGAGATTTGAGTCTTCGTTGAACTAGGCATCCGTACTCCCTCTAAATTTAGCGCTCGGCAAACTCTTAGCGCGCTTTCATCGCAAAAACTTCGCGTGAGAGTAAACAAATTACCGCCGTGCGAAGGGAGAGAACGGCGTCGGGCGTATTTCGGGGGCAAGCCTGTTTTATCTTAGCATCGCGGGGGCGGGTAAAAGCAAATGCGTGCGCGAAGATAGGCGGCCGAGGGGCGGAGGCGGAATGCGGGGCGCGGTAATAGCCGGTCTTACCGTCGCGCGCTTGAAGGGTTCTGGTTTTTCGTCGCGCGCTGGTAGAGAGCGGCATCGAGGCAGGGAGCGCGCTAAATTTGAATCCCGCGAAACTTCTCGACCTTCTTCTGCGAGGCGGGTTTGACGACGACGGCCTCTTCCTCTTCGCGGTGTTGCTGCTCGCCCTCCGAGTGCCAGCGCGCCCATTCGTCCGGGGCGTCGAAAGTCTCGCCGCCGTGTTTGGTGAGGCGTTCGCGGACGCGACACATGACCGGCGTGTTGACGCCGACGCCGCTCAGGATGGCCTGTCCCTTCGTCAGAGCCGGGAGTTCGTTCAGGAGTTGCCGCCCCGCGCCTTCGACCGACTTCGCCACCGTGTCCTGATCAATCGGGTTGACGATGCGCATGATGACCTGCGTCATGCACTGCGAAAGCACGTCCTGATCGAGTTTGCCCGGACGCTGCGTGATAAGCCCGATGCCGACGCCGAACTTGCGCCCCTCGGAAAGTATCTGCTTGAGGATGTTGGTGGAGACGACCGCTTGCCCGGCGGGCGCGAAGCGGTGCGCCTCTTCCAGCAGCGTGAAGACCGGGTAGGGCAGGAAACTCTCGCTCGCCGTGTCGGCCTCGCCGCGCACGGTCGCCATGCGAGCCTTGTTGACGCGGCGTAGGAGCGTCGCGACGACGACCTGCTGCTCGTGCTGTTCGATGTCCGAGAGTTGCAGGACGGTGCAGCGACCGGGGCGAAAGAGTTCTTTGAGTTCGATGTGCTCGTGGTCGGAGAAGATGGAATCGTGGCGGTCGAAACGATTGTCGAGACGCCACAGGAGCGCATCGATGGAACCGGCGTTGCCGCCCGAGCCGCCGCCGCGCGCGTCTTCGTCGCCGTATTTCTCCGCCGTCACGAGGTCGCGCAGGTCGTGATAGCCCCACAGGCCGCGCGCGCCGCGCTCGCCCGCCGTCAGCTTCCTGTAAGCCTGCGAGAGATAATGCAGCATCTTATCGCTCGCGCCTTCGGGCAGGAGATACTTGATGTCGGCCTCCGTGAGCGACGAGAAGCGCACGCGCACGCGGTCGTGCGTGAAGATTTTTACTTCGGGCTGGTAGCCGTCCGCGTCGGCGCGGAAGCGCGGGTCGCTTTCAATCGAGCGCAGCGTGTCGTACTCGCCGTGCGGATCGACGATCAGCACGGCCGCGCGGTTGTGCGGCATCATCAACTCTTCGACGAGCACGCCCGCCGTATAACTTTTCCCCGAGCCGGTCGAGGCGAGAATGGCGAGGTGCGTCGAGACGACATCCTTGACCGATACGACGACGGGAACTTCGCCCGCGCTGCGCGTCAGCAGGCTGCCGAGATGCGCCGCGCCCGTCTCGCTCACGCGGCGCGAACTGAGCACGCCCGCAAGCGTCTCGGAAGAAGCGAGGAAGACCGCATCGCCCGCGTTCGGCGGGATGCGCGGGTTGACGAAATCGCCCATTCGCGGGTGGAAGTAGCCGATGGTCTCGACCGTGATCTCGTACAACTCGCAGCCCTCGCCGTCGAGTCCGATGAGCGCGGAGATGACGGCGGGCGGCGTCTCCGGGTCGGACAAAAAGGCGTCGGGCAGATTGCGCACGAGTTTGCGCCCGGTGATGTTGCCGAGAATTTGCCGCACGTCCGCGCCGTCGCGCGCGAGGTAATAGACGAACTCGCCGATGCGCGCGCGCCGGTTGTCCGCCGTGATGAAGAGAAACTCGTGCGGCCGCTCGCCCGGCCCTTTTACCGTGCCCGTGCGCGCGTCCGTTGTTTGATCTTGAGAACTCATCTGTAGACCTTGACTAAAACCCGCGAGATGGCGACGATTTCCGGGACACATCTCCTGACGAAGAGGGAACCGGCGCGGGCTGAGTATATCACGCGTGAAGAGCGCGATAACAAAGCGCGCGCGCGGCGGCATTGCTCTCACGCGCGGGCGGCCGTCAGGCGCGCCGCCCCGCCGCCTCGCTGCGCTCGCCATCCGACCGAATTGCCGCGGCGCGCGCTTCCGCCTGCGCCAACTTCATATCCGTCTCCACCATCTCCCTGATCATCTCCTGGAAACTGTATCGCGTCTCCCACCCCAACACCTGCCGCGCCTTCGTCGCATTGCCGACCAGTAAGTCCACCTCCGCCGGTCGCAGAAACCGCTCGTCTATCCTGACGTGCTCCTGATAGCTCAACCCCACCTCGGCGAAGGCCAACCGGCAGAACTCCCTGACGGTGTGCGTCTCTCCGGTCGCCACCACAAAGTCGTCCGCCTCCTCCTGCTGCAACATGAGGTACATCGCGCGCACATAATCCCCGGCGTGTCCCCAGTCGCGCCGCGCTTCCAGATTGCCGAGACGCAACTCTTCCTGAAGCCCCAGCTTGATGCGCGCCACCGTCGAGGTGATCTTGCGGGTCACAAACTCAAAGCCGCGGCGCGGGCTTTCGTGATTGAACAACATGCCGCTGGCGCAGAACATCCCGTAGGCTTCCCGGTAATTTCTCGTCAACTCAAAGCCGGCCACCTTCGAGATGCCGTAGGGCGAGCGCGGATGAAAGCGCGTCGTCTCCGTTTGCGGCACTTCGGCCACCTTGCCGAACATCTCGGACGAACCGGCGAAGTAGAAACGACAGCGGGGGCGCAACTCACGCAGCGCGGCCAGCAGGTAGTGCGTGCCGTTAATGTTGGTGTTCATGGTCGAGAAGCCGTCGGCGAAGGATTCGGCGACGAAACTCTGTGCCGCGAGGTGATAGCATTCATCGAAATCGATCCGGCTGACGACGTGGAAGAGCGACGGGTAGCTCTCCAGCGACGCGGGATGGAGAGTGATCCGGTCGAGGAGGTGGGAGATGCGCGCGAAGCGACGCTCAGGGTCTTCGAGGGCGACGCGGCGCACAAGGCCGTGGACTTCGTAGCCGAGCGACAGTAAATATTCGGCCAGGTAGCTGCCGTCCTGTCCCGTGATGCCGGTGATCAATGCTTTCTTCGTCAATGGCTGTTCTCCGAATAAAATTCAGGGGCGACAATCTCCCTCCGGCCGTCGTTGCGGAGGGGGCGGTCTGTGCGCGCCCGGCCGACAAGGGTAATTGATCCAGCCGCGGAATTCACGCGGCCGGATGGTTAGAGTTGAAAGCGGCCGATCACATCGACGACGTATCGTTGCTGTTCGAGCCTCAGTTCGGGATAGATGGGCAAGGCCAGCGTCTCGCGGGCGGCGCGTTCGGCTTCGGGCAGCGCGCCCGCCTCGTAGCCGAGATAGCGGAAGCACTCCTGCAAGTGCAGCGGCACGGGGTAATAAATTTTGACGCCGACGCCGTGCGCGCGCAAATGTTCCAGGAGCGCGTCGCGATGCTCGGGGACGCGCACGACATACTGGTGAAAGATGTGCCGGGCGTTTTCGCGTATGAACGGCGCGCGTAAGTCGAAACGCAGGTGCGCGTTCGCCAGCAGCAGCGAATAGGTTTCGGCGCGCTCGCGTCGCGCCTGCGACCAGGCGTCGAGGTGCGGGAGTTTGACGCGAAGGATGGCGGCCTGTAGCGCGTCGAGGCGGCTGTTGATGCCGATCTCGGTGTGCAGGTATTCGGTCGCGCCGCCATGGACGCGCAGCGCGCGCAGGCGTGCGGCGAGGGCGTTGTCGTCGGTCGTCAGCAGCCCGGCGTCGCCGGCCGCGCCGAGATTCTTCGTCGGGTAGAAACTGAAACAACCCATCAGGCCGAACGAACCGGCACGCCGCCCGGCGTCCTCGGCGCCAATGGCCTGCGCCGCATCTTCGACGAGGGGCAGGTTGTGACGCGCGGCCACTTCGGAGAGCGCGTCCATCGCGGCGCACTGGCCGTAGAGGTGGACGGGCATGACGGCGCGCGTGCGCTCGGTAATCGCAGCTTCGACGAGCGACGGGTCGAGGTTATAGGTACGCGGGTCGATGTCCACGAACACGGGCGTCGCGCCCGTGCGCGCGATGGAACTGGCGGTGGCGAAGAAGCTGAAAGGCGTCGTGATCACCTCGTCGCCCGCCTTGATGTCGAGCGCCATGAGCGCGAGCAGGAGCGCGTCGGAGCCGGAAGCGCAGCCGACGGCGTGGCGCGCGCCGCAATAGCGCGCCGTCTCCGCTTCGAGCAGCCGCACCTCTTCGCCGAGCACGAACTGTTGCGAATCGAGGATGCGATCCACGGCGGCGCGCAACTCCTCGCGCAGGGCTGCGTGCTGCTGTTTCAGATCGAGCAGGGGAACCTGTATGCCTGGTGAAGGTGTCGTCATCGCAATCTACCACTCATAAAGCAATTCACGCTTGAGGTGTGAGCTATAACTCTATCAGCCTGCCGCCCTGGTCAATTGATTCCTGCGCGGCTTCGAGCAGGCGCACGACGCGCAGACCGGCCGCGCCGTCCGTGAGCGGCGCGCGACGGTCTGCGACGGCGTCGAGAAATTCGGCGGAGACATGTGTGAGGGCTTCGGTTGAATCGAGTTTGGGAACCCACACGTCGCCGGTGCGGTAGCTGACGAGCGTCTGGTAGGCGGCCTCCTTGTCGCTGTCCGATTCGATGCGGTTCGCCGTCACGCCCTTGTCGTAGACGCGCACTTTCTCGGTCGGCTCGATGTCGTCGTAGACGATCATCTTGCGACTGCCGGCGATCAGGGTGCGGCGGATTTTGACGGGCGAGAGCCAGTTGAAATGAAAGTGCGCGATGAAGGAGTCGGCGAAGCGCAGCATCACGTAGGCGATATTCTCGATCCCGGCCTCGATGTGAGAACTGCCCGTGGCCGTCAGCGCGACGGGTTGGCGCGCGACGAGATAGTCCATGATCGAGAGATCGTGCGGCGCTAAATCCCAGACGACATTGATGTCGCGCTGGAAGAGGCCGAGGTTGATGCGCACGGAATCGAAGTAGAGCAGTTCGCCGAGTTCGCCGCTCTCGACGATCTCTTTGATGCGGCGCACCGCGCCGGTGTAGATGAACGTGTGATCGACCATCAGCGTCAGCGCGCGTCGCTCGGCCAGTTCGACCAGTTCGCGCGCCTCGCCGCTCGTGGTCGTGAAGGGTTTTTCGATGAGGACGTGCTTGCCCGCCATGAGCGCGTCTTTGGCGAAGCGGTAGTGGGTGGCGACGGGCGTGGCGATGACGACGGCCGCGAGTTCGGGGTCGGCGAGCAGTTGGCGATAGTCGGCGGCGGTGCGCGCCGAAGGATACCGGCGGCCGATGGCGCCGAGTCGCCGCTCGTCCGTATCGCAAATCCAACGGAGTTGGGCGCGCTCGTTCTCCGCGAAGTTGCGGATGAGGTTCGGCCCCCAGTAGCCGCAGCCGATGACGCCGATGGTGATCATAGAGAGTTGTCGGCCGTCAGCCGCTCGCCGTCGGCGGTTCGAGTTGAAAGGGGCGGCCACGGCCGAGGCTGTTGAAACGAGAGTTGGTTCATGCCGGATAGTTAAACACGCACGGCCGACGACTGACTACCGGCGAAGGAGCCGACGACTTCGGCCACGCGCCCGATCTGCTCGTCGGTCAACTCGGCAAACATCGGGAGCGAGAGAATGCGCGCGGCCTGTCGTTCGGCCACGGGGAAATCGCCCGCGCGGTGGCCGAGCGCGGCGTAAGCGGGTTGCAGGTGCACGGGCACGGGATAGTGGATGCCCGTCTGAACGCCCGCTTCCGCCAGACGTTTTTGCAGCGCATCGCGCGCGTCGGTTTGGACGACGTACAGGTGATAGACGTGGCGCGCATAGGACATCTCGCGCGGAAGCGTGAGCGCGCCGTCCCGGTTCATGCCGGACAGCAGATCGCCGTAGCGAGCGGCGTGCGCGCGGCGCAGATCGTTCCAGCCGTCGAGGTGTTTGAGTTTGACGCCCAGGACCGCGCCCTGAATGCCTTCCAGCCGGAAGTTATAGCCGACGATGTCGTGGCGATATTTCTGCTCGGAGCCGTGGTCGCGCAACAGCCTGACGCGCCGCGCCACTTCGGCGTCGTCCGTCACGACCGCGCCGCCCTCGCCATATGCGCCCAGATTTTTGCCGGGATAGAAACTGAAACAGTTGGCGCGTCCGCGCGCGCCGACGCGCCTGCCTTTGTAGTGCGCGCCGTGCGCCTGCGCCGCGTCTTCGATGACGGCGAGGCCGTGGCGCGCGGCGATCTCGAAGATGGGGTCGAGGTCGGCCGATTGCCCATAGAGGTGGACGGGCATAATGGCGCGCGTGCGCTCGGTAATGGCCGCCTCGATCCTGTCCGCGTCGATTGTGTAGGAGACGGGGTCGGCATCGACGAAGACCGGAGTCGCGCCCGCCGTGGAGACGGCTTCGGCCGTGGCGAAGAAGGTGTTGGCCGGGACGATCACTTCGTCGCCCGCGCCCACGCCGCAGGCGGTGACGGCGAGTTGAATGGCCGCCGTGCCGCTGTTGACGCCGATGCAAAAGCGCGCGCCCAGGTACTCGGCGAAGGCCGCCTCGAACGCTTCCACCTCCCGGCCGAGGATGAACGAAGCGTTCTCAAAGACGCGCCCGATGGCCTCGTCAACTTCCCGCTTGATGGCGCGATACTGCGCTTGCAGATCAACGAAAGGAATCATAAGGAAACGATGAACGATGAACGCGGAACGATGAAGGGAAAACGAAAGGTAAGTTGCTTTTCATTCCGCGACAAAAGCAGTTTGCTTTTCATTCCGCGTTCATCGTTGCAGCGCGTTCATCGCTTCTTAAAATCCGTGCCGGGTTGCCGGCGACGATTGCGCCCGGAGGCACGTCGCGCGTGACGACCGCGCCCGCGCCGATGATGGCGCGCGCGCCGATCTCGATGCCGCCGAGGATGACCGCGCCTGTGCCGATTGATGCGCCGCGCCGCACGACGGTGCGTTCGAGCGTCCAGTCGGCTTCGGTCTGCGGCGTGCCGTCGGCGCGCGTGGCGCGCGGGTAACGGTCGTTGATGAACTGGACGCCGTGGCCGACGAACACTTCGTCCTCGACGTGGATGCCCTCGCAGATAAAGGTGTGGCTGGAAATTTTGCAGCGCGCGCCGACGCGCGCCCCCTTCTGGATTTCCACGAACGTGCCGATGCGCGTCTCGTCGCCGATCTCGCAGCCGTAGAGATTGACGAAGTTGTAAATCTGCACGTCGCGCCCCAGCACAACGTCGTCGGCGATGGCGCAGAACTCTCTCATAGGGTTTCAGGTTTCAAGTTTCAAGTTTCAGGTTAAAAAGCCTCGAAAACTTGAAACTTGAAACCTGAAACTTGAAACCGTCTTATTTCGATTTGGCGGTCTCGACGTATTCGTCCGACTCCGCCACGACCGTCTGGTCTTCGTCATCGTTGGCGTAGTAGCTCGAATAGTAACCGGAGTAGTAGTTGTAATCGGAAGATTCGAGTTTGACGTTGTTGAGGACGATGCCGTAGATGTGCGCGCCCACGTCGAGGAGTTGCTGCTTGGCGCGGCGCACCACGGCGCGCGACGAGCGGCCGCCGTGGACGACGAGCATCACGCCGTCAACCATCGTCGAGAGAATCGAGGCGTCCGTGAAGGAGATGGCGGGCGGCGAGTCGATGATCACGTGCGTGAATTTTGCGCTCAGTTGCGTGATCAAGCGGCGCATCTCTTCGGAGCCGAGCAGTTCCGCCGAGTTCGGCGGGACGGGGCCGGAAGTGATGATCTTCAGGTTCGGCAGCTTCTCATACTCCTGCACGATCCCGTCCACGTTCGAGTCGCCGGACAGGTAGTTCGTCACGCCGCGCGTGTTCATCAGCCCGAAGTGCGCGTGGATGCGCGGGCGACGCAGATCGCAATCGATTATCAGGACTTCCGCGCCGGTCTGCGCGAGCATGACGGCGGTGTTGACGGCGGTGGTCGTTTTGCCTTCGGACGGCTGGCTCGAAGTGACGAGGACGGTCTTCGGCGGTTGTCCGGCCGACGAGAGCAGGAGCGACGTGCGCAGGTGCCGGTAAGCCTCCGCGACGGGCGAACGCTTCTCTTCGATGAGCGCGAGCGCGTTCGCCGTAGGGTCGCCCGCCGCGGCGAGCGCGGCGCTGCGCGACGGCATCGCGAAACGGCGTTCCACGCGCGGCGCGGGGATCAGGGCGAGCGTCGGGAGATGGATGTGGCGATCCACGTCTTCGATGGACTTGAGCGTGTCGTCGAGATAGTCGAGCAGGAAAGCGAGGCCGATGCCCGTAGCCAGCGCGAGCAGCAGCGCGATCACGATGTTGCGCACGCGCGGCGGACCGACGACCTCGGCGCGGCGCGCGGGCGTGGAGATGGTGATGTTGCTCGGCGCGTCGGTGCCGGCCACGTCGAGTTCCTTCTGTTTCTGGATGGCGGTGTTGTAGAGCTGCTGCGTCGTCTCCAACTCCTGTTGGATGATGCCGAGTTCCATCTCCGAACGACTCTGGCTCTTCGCCATGCCGCGCGCCGACGTGTTCGACTGCCGCAGCCCGTTTTCGAGGCGCACGGCGGCTTCGTAGCGTGCCCTCAACGCGCTGACGGCGTCTCTGGCGCGCTTGTCGAGCGACGTTTGAATCTGTTCCTTCTGTTTATCGAGTTTCTTGACGGCAGGCCACTCCGGCGTGTACTGCACGAGCAATGCCTGACGCTGTTCTTCCACGGTGCTCAGTTTGTCGCGCAGTTCCTGCACCGACTTGTCGTCGTTCACCACCGGGATGGAAAAGATGTCGGGCGCGTTTTGCGAAGCCTCGTAGGCGGCCTGCAACTTCTTGCGTTCGGCTTCGGCCTCCATCATCTGCGCGGTCGAGGTGGTCAGGATCGACGCCGTCAGGTTCTCACCCTGAATCGTGCCGAGCGGGAGGCCGCGGCTGGTTCTGAAGGCGATGATCTCCTGCTGCTTCTGCCGGATGGAGGCTTGCAGGTCTGTGATGTTGCGGGCGAGTTGCTCGGCCGATTTGGCCGAACCGGAAGTCTCGCGTTCATCGTTGTCCTGAATGAAGACGAGGGCGAGCGTGTCCGCGATCTTCATGGCGAGTTCGGGGTTGGTGTGCGTGTAGACGATCTTGACGAGATTCGTGCGCTCGACCGGGTCGATGGTCAGGTTGGATTGCAGAACGTCTTCATAGGCGAGCATCTTCGTGGTCTGCTCGGGGGTCAGCTTATCGGCTGCGGTCGTGGCCGTCGGGGTGTCGTCAACGACTCCCAGCCCGCCCTCCTGCCCCGCAGAAGCGGCGGCGGGCGCGGCCGAAGGTTTCTGCCGCGAGAACATGCGGCGCACGGCGGTGAATAAACTCGGCCGCGCCTGACCGCCGATAAACGTCGGGTTGTTTTGCAAATCGAGCGCGAGAATCACTTTTCGATGGAGGCGCGGATTCTCAAGCAGGGCGAGTTGCGTACCCCAGTAGGCCGGGTCGTTCTGCGCGTTTATGACAAACTCTTTCGTCCGCAGGAGGTTCTTCGTCTTCTGCTCGATCTGGATGGTCGATTCGGCGCGGTAGATGGTTGGCTGCCGGTACATCTGGATGGCGACGAGCGATGTGACGACCACTACCAGACTCAGGATCAGCCACTTGCGTTTCAACACTACGGAGAGATATTCGCGCAGGTGTGTCGGCTCTGAGAGCGAGTAAGTATTGTTACCCTTATCGGGCTGAATCAAATCGCGCAACGGGCGGTCGATATTTGAACCCGGAGTAAGCGGCAGCAAACGATTATCTTGAGACATCACCTTTAACCCTTAACCTTTAAAAAACTACCTCTAAACACCACTAATTTAGCAACCCATGATAGCAGAGAGCGCGGAAATGGCGAAAGACTCAGGCAACCTACCCGGATCGCCTGAATCAGGACAGATGATCTTAGAGTACCTAACAAAACCTCTGTGTTGGGCTGAAACTCTTAGGAATGCTGAATCGACTCTAACCCGAAATTCGGGTTTTGTTAGGTGCTCTTAATAAGGCTGGAGTTGTACGGGCGACGCAACCATCGCCGCCCGGCCAAAGGTCTCTGACTTCGCCTCGCCTCCGGCTCGGACGCTCTCGTTGCGGGGAGTGTTGACGCACGGCTTTCCGCGTGAGATCATCCGACTTTTCGGCGCCCGAGACTATATCCCGAGACTATTATTATGAGATTAAAGTTATCGAAGCCGCGCCCGTCGGAGGTGTCTCAATCTCCCGGCAGCTAAGCGCAGAGAGGCGTTCGTATCGCACCGAACGGGATTTCGGTCTGCTCGTCGGCGGCGTCTTTCTGGCGGTCGGCGGCTGGTGGCTTTATCGCGGCAGATTTCCCGCAATTGCCTCCGCCCTGTCCACGCTCGGCGCGACGCTCGCGCTTCTGGGCGCAATTTACCCGAAGGCGCTCGTCGTGCCGAATCGCCTCTGGATGGGAATGGCCGAGGCGATGGGATTCGTGACGACGCGAGTTATTCTGGGCATCATCTTTTTTCTCCTCGTAACGCCTATCGGGTTGATCAGAAGATTGACGGGCGGCGACCCGCTGGGGCGTCGCGCCGCGCGCACGGAGTCTTACTGGAAGCCTTACGGCGAGCGGCGAAACAACCCGAAGCACTACGAAAAGATGTATTAGGAAGGTATCCGGCCAATGTCGAAATCACAGGTTCTCCTACAGTTGTGGGAGTTGATGAAATATAACCGTAGATACTGGTTGCTCCCGATCATTATCGTCCTCGTGCTGACGGGGCTGGCGCTCGTGTTCGCGCAGGGTTCCGCGCTCGCCCCCTTCCTCTATCCTTTATTCTAGAACGCGGTCGGGTAAAATCGCTTTGACGAGCATACTGGGGATTTCGGCTTTCTATCACGACTCGGCCGCCTGTCTGGTGGTTGACGGCGAGATCGTCGCGGCGGCGCAGGAGGAACGCTTCACGCGCCGCAAGCACGATCATCGCTTCCCGACGGAGGCGGTTCGCTACTGTCTGGCCGAAGCCGGGTTGACGGTTGACACGCTCGATCACGTCTCCTTCTACGATAAGCCTCTGCTCAAATTCGAGCGCCTGCTCGAAACCTATCTCGACTACGCTCCCGCCGGTTTCTCGTCCTTCCTGAAAGCCATACCCGTGTGGATGAAAGAGAAACTCTGGATGTCGGATTTGATCAGCGCGGAGATGGCGCGGGTCGAAGGCATCGAAGACCGCAAAGACGCCAAACGGCGCGCGCGCGAGTTTCCGTGGCAGGTTCTATTCGGCGATCATCACGAGAGCCACGCGGCGAGCGCGTTTTATCCTTCGCCGTTTGAAGAGGCGGCCATCCTTACGCTCGACGGCGTCGGCGAATGGGCGACGAGTTCGATAGGCATCGGCCGCGGCAATGAGATCAGTCTCCTGAAAGAGTTGCGTTTCCCTGATAGTCTGGGTCTGCTCTATAGCGCGTTCACCTATTACACGGGCTTCAAGGTCAACAGCGGCGAATACAAAGTGATGGGACTCGCCCCTTACGGCGAACCGAAGTATGTCGCGCTCATCAGGGACAAACTCGTCGAGATACGCGACGACGGCAGCCTGCGCATGAATCACGAATACTTCGGCTACGCGCACGGTCTGAAAATGACGAGCCGCGCCTTCTCGAAGTTGTTCGGCGACGCTCCGCGCAAACCCGAGTCGAAACTGACGCAGCGCGAGATGGACTTGGCGCGCAGCATTCAAGTCATCACCGAAGAGGTGATGTTGAAGATGGCCGCTTACGCTTACCGCGAGACGAAAGCGAAGAAACTTTGCATGGCGGGCGGCGTCGCCCTGAACTGCGTCGGCAACGGCAGGGTTTTGCGCGAGAGCCAATTTGAAGACATCTGGATTCAACCGGCGGCGGGCGATGCGGGCGGCGCGGCCGGGATCGCGCTCGCCATCTGGCATCGCTATCTCGGTCAACCGCGCCTAAGCCCCGAGCGCGCGGGAACGTGGCGTTCGCCGCGCGAAGCCGACGGCTGGATTCCGCCATACGCCGACGGCATGAAAGGTTCTTATTTAGGCCCGCGCCACACGGAAGAAGAGATCGAGACATTCTTGCGCGAGCGCGGCTTGCCTTACAAAAAATACCGGCGCGAGGATTTGCCGGAGGCCGTCGCCGAGTTGCTGGCAAGCGAGAAGGTCGTCGGGCTGCATCAGGGGCGGATGGAGTTTGGCCCGCGCGCTCTCGGCGGCCGCAGCATCATCGGCGACGCGCGTTCGCCGCGGATGCAATCGGTGATGAATCTGAAGATCAAATATCGCGAGAGTTTTCGCCCCTTCGCGCCGAGCGTGACGCGCGAACAGGTGGCCGAGTGGTTTGATTTGAACACCGATAGCCCTTACATGCTGCTCGTCGCCGACGTGATGCATCATCGCCGTCGCGAGGCGTCGGAGGCGGAACGCGCTCTCTGGGGCATCGAAAAGCTCAACACCGTGCGTTCGGACATCCCGGCCGTCACGCACGTTGATTTTTCGGCGCGCATCCAGACCGTGCGGCGCGAGACGAACCCCCTCTACTGGGAGATCATCGAAGCCTTTCAACAAAAGACCGGCTGCCCCGTCGTCGTCAACACGAGTTTCAACGTGCGCGGCGAGCCGATTGTCTGCACGCCCGAAGACAGTTATCGCTGCTTCATGCGCACGGAGATGGACGCGCTCGTCCTCGAAACCTGCGTGCTTTTGAAGGATGAGCAACCGCGCTTCGAGGAGAATTCCGACTGGCGTCGGGACTTCGCGCTGGATTAGGAGAAGCGCGCCATGCACGCTCGCGTTGGAGACGGGTCGGAGATTTTCTTCGACCCGCGCCGAACATCGACGCGGCGGGAAACATCGTCCGAACGAAACAAGCGAGAGGCGGCCGTGGATACGTGCATGTATCCACGGCCGCCTCTCATGTTAAATGCCGGTGAGATGCGAGTGTGGTCGCGCGGCCTGACGTTAAACCAGCGCGAATTCTCTGAGCGCCTCTTGCCAGTGGGGCAGCGGCGCGAGGCCGACGGCTTCCGACAACAGGCAGCGCAGGCGTGAGTTGCGCGGGCGCGGCGCGGGACGCGACAGTGAATCCATCGCCACGCTCTCAAGTTCGATGTTCTCAACTCGCGCCGCTTGCACGGCCTCGCGCGCAAAATCATAGAAACTCGTGCCCTCGCCCGCGTTGACGACGTGGTATATACCCGGCAGGTCGCGTTCGGCCAGGTCGCGCAAACGTGCGGCGAGATGCGGCGCGTAAGTGGGCGTGCCGTAGGTGTCGCCGATGGCTTTCAGACGTTCGCCGCGCCGCGCCCGTTCGACGACGGTCGCCAAAAAGTTTTTTCCGCCCGCGCCGAAAATCCAGCCCGTGCGAACGACGATGGTGCGCGCGCTCGTGAAGAGTGCGCGCCGCTCGCCCTGAAGTTTGGCGATGCCGTAGGCCGTGCGCGGTTCGGGGTCGTCGCGTTGCGTGTAGAAGCCTTCCTTGTCCCCGTCGAAAACGTAATCGGTCGAGATGGTGACGAATGATGCGCCCACCAGACGACTGTGCGCGGCCAGTATTTCGACCGCTTCGCTGTTGATCGAAAGCGCGCGCTCCGGGTTCAGTTCGCAACCGTCAACATCCGTCCACGCGGCGCAGTTGATGATCGTCTCCGGCCGCTCGCGCTCGCAGACGGCTCGCACCGCTTCCGGCCGCGTGATATCGAGACTGGCGCGCTCGTGCGCGAAGACTTCATCGCCGCGCGCCGCGCAATGCGCCGCCAGAGCGCGCGCCACCATGCCGCCCGCCCCCGTGATTAAAACTCTCACTATGTGCCGACCTCCGATCCGTACTGCCGCTTGTAAAAATCCCTGTACGCCCCATCACGCACACGCGCCACCCATTCGGCGTTCTCCTCGTACCAATGGATCGTCTTCTGCAAACCGCTCTCCCACGTTTCCACCGGCCGCCAGCCGAGTTCAGTTTCGACTTTCGCAGGGTCGATGGCGTAACGCCGGTCGTGGCCGGGGCGATCCTTGACATAGCGGATCAGCGAGGCGGGTTTGTCGAGTGCGCGCAAAATCGATTCGACGACTTCGAGGTTCCGCCGTTCGTTGCGCGCGCCGATGTTGTAAATGCCGCCCGCCTCGCCTTGTTCGTAAGCGAGCATGATGGCGCGGCAATGATCTTCGACGTAAATCCAGTCGCGGACGTTTTGCCCGTCGCCGTAGACGGGGATCGGTTCGTCGTGCAATGCATTTGAGATGAGCAGCGGGATTAGCTTTTCGGGAAACTGTCGCGGGCCGTAGTTGTTGCCGCAACGCGTGATGACGGTGTCGAGGTTGAACGTGTGGCGGGCGGCGCGCACGACATGTTCGGCGGCGGCCTTCGACGCCGCGTAGGGACTGTTCGGCGCGTAGGGCGACGCCTCGTTAAAGAACGCGCTCTCGTCTTCCGGCAAACTTCCCATCACTTCGTCGGTCGAGATATGCACGAAGCGTTTGACGCCGCGCTCGCGTGCCGCATCGAGCAACACCTGCGTACCGAGTATGTTCGTAAGCAGGAAATCGTCCGCCGATTCGATGCTGCGATCGACGTGCGACTCGGCCGCGAAATTGAAGATGGCATCCGTGCCTGCGGCGAGCGCCGCGCGCACCTCTTCCCGTTTGGTGATGTCGCCGCGCACGAAGCGGTGGCGAGCGTCGTCCAACCCCTTGAGGTTGTCGAGATTGCCGGCGTAGGTGAGCGCGTCGAAATTCGTGATCTCGGCATCAGGCCAGCGCTCAAGCGCGAGTCGAATAAAGGCCGAACCGATGAAGCCCGCGCCGCCTGTAACGAAAAGTTTTTGCATGAGATGTTCGCGGGGATAACGTGATGCGCGGACGTGTGCCTGGGCCGTCCCCTTCGTTCAACTACGGCTGGCGCGCCGGTATCCGCGTCCTGAATTTGCCCGCCCCAGACGTTGCGCCGGAATTCTGTTGAGTCAATTTAAGAGACGGAGTATAAGGGCGCGCTCGAAACGGTGTCAAGAATCGCAATCGCTCGTGAGCCGTCAACCTGCGCACCGCGATACGCTCGGTAAAGATCGGCGAGGCGCGGCGGGCGAAGGAGCGAAGGAGCGGTTAGTCCCGGATTTTATTCTTCTGTTGAATAGCTCTCTCATAGCTTGACACTCCCTGTAAATTAGTATACAAGCCTACTCGCTTTAAGCATCGGATTTGGGCATACCGCGATGTCCAGCGCCTTTGTCTTAGAGCCAGACCGCCCATCCTCGTACTTAGTCAAGTATGAACTTCTGCGACATTTTATTAAGTGTCGTTCTCAGCTATTAGCTCAACACCCCATTCTTTAAGGAGATTTCCCCATGAGTAAAAGTCGCTTCACTATCAATATTCTCACAACCATCAGCATGATTTTCGTGTTCGCCGTTATGGCACAGGCACAGGCCACTCGCACTTGGGTGTCGGGCGTCGGTGATGATGTCAACCCCTGCAGCCGCACTGCCCCCTGCAAAACCTGGGCCGGCGCGATCTCGAAGACCGCCGACAAAGGCGAGATAAATGCCCTCGATCCGGGCGGCTACGGCACGCTCACCATCACCAAGTCGATCACGGTAGACGGCGGGGGCACGATGGCCTCGACCCTTTCCGCCCTCGCGCCCTCCGGCTTCACGATAAACGACGCCAGCACGGCCGCCCCGCGTACCATCAACGTTATCCTGCGCAGACTCTCTATCAACGGCGCAGCTTCCGGCACCACCGGCATCCGGATGCTTTCCGGCAAGAGCCTGCACGTCGAAGATTGCGTCATCGAGAACCTGACGACGCATGGCATCGAGTTGAATAACAACCTCGCGGGTCACCAATTATTCGTCACCCGGACATCGATCTCCAACGTCGGCGTCTCGGTCGCCGGCGGCTCGGCCATCCGCATCACCGGCGCAGCCCCGACCCCGCACACCGTCGTGATTGACACCACGGACATGTTCAAAGGCCGCAACGGCGTCTTCACGGACGTTTCGTCGCGCGTCACCATCAGGAACTCCACCATCTCGTCGAATACCGACGCCGGCGTGGCGGCGGTCAGTTCCTCTGACGTGAACGTCAAGAACTGCGTGATCACGCATAACACCGATGGCGTCACGACGCAGGGCACGGCCACCATGCGCCTCGCGGACAACATCATCAGCCAGAACAGCACCAACGTGCGCGTCACCGCCGGCACGATAGCGACCTACGGCACCAACCAGATCAGAGGCAACACGGGCGGCGGCGACCTCGTCGGCGTCTTGACCTCGCTGGCTCCGCAGCAGTAACTTCCACGGCGAAGCACTGACGGCAAAATCCGGCCCCCGCCCGTCGTCCCCGCAGGGACGACGGGCGGGGGCTAAACTTTTCCCGCGCCCGGCCTCGCCGCCGCGAGAGTAAAAATGACCCGGCGCGATTCAATCGCGATGCAGCGCAACCCGGTTGCGCCGGGTCGTTCGTGCCGTTTGGCTTTAGGCCGCCGCTCTTTGATATGCTCGCACAGATAGTCGGCCGGAGTTCCGGGGTGGTTTTTGCCGGGCGTCGCCTAACCCGTCGGCCGACGCGGCCGACGGTCAATTTTCAAACGGCCTCTCAAGTTCGTGTTGCTTGACGCTCGAAAGAGGGCATGGTTACATTGTCATCCTTTGAACTTCGGAAAAAGTCGGAAACCGGGAACCGAAACTGCTTGCCGTTTAATAGAAGCGTCATGTGGACGAGAACGAAAAACTTGAGAGGTGTAAAATTCTGAGAATACTGGTTACAGGCGGCGCGGGATTTATCGGCTCACATTTATGCCGACGGTTGCTCGATCAGGGGCATGAAGTGACCTGCCTGGATAACTTCTTCACCGGACGGCGCATCAATGTTGTTCAACTGCTCGGCAATCCCCGCTTCGAACTGCTGCGCCACGATGTCATCGAGCCGATTCTGTTGGAAGTGGATCAGATTTATAACCTCGCCTGTCCCGCTTCTCCCGTCCATTACCAGTACAATCCGGTCAAGACCGTCAAGACCAGCGTGATGGGCATGATCAACATGCTCGGCCTCGCCAAGCGCGTGCGTGCGCGGATACTTCAGGCTTCCACGTCGGAAGTCTATGGCGACCCGGAAGTGCATCCGCAACCGGAAAGTTATTGGGGCAACGTCAACCCGATAGGGATTCGCAGTTGTTACGACGAGGGTAAGCGGCTGGCCGAAACCTTAATGATGGATTACCACCGGCAGAACCGCGTGGACATCCGCATCGCCCGCATCTTCAATACCTATGGCCCGCACATGCTGGAGAATGATGGGCGCGTGGTGTCGAATTTCATCGTGCAGACTTTGCGGGGCGAAGAGTTGACGATTTACGGCACGGGCGAGCAGACGCGCTCCTTCTGCTACGTCGATGATCTGGTGGAAGGGTTAATCCACCTGATGAACGTCGAAGCGGAAGGCGCGAGCGGCAGCGTCCACGAGCCGGTGAATCTGGGTAACCCGAACGAATTCACCATGCGGGAGTTGGCCGAAGCGGTGGCGGAATTGTGCGGAAGAAAGCTGCGGCTCAAGTACTGCCCGCTGCCACAGGACGATCCCAAACAACGCCAGCCCGACATCACACGGGCGCGACATTTGCTCGGCTGGGAACCAACCATTCCGCTGCGGGAAGGACTCGTAAAAACCATCGCTTATTTTGCCGGTCAGTTGGAGGGGGCGATGCCGGAAGTGGCGGCCAAGACTAACTAACCGGGTCATACCCGATATTCGTGCGACCGGGCGTAAATGTCCCCGGTTCCTCACGGCGCTGTCCGCGCTAAATTTTCAATCAATAATCTGGAAGGTTGTCGAAATAATGAATATTGCTGTTATCGGGTCGGGGTATGTAGGACTCGTGACGGGAGCCTGTTTTGCCGAGTTCGGCGTCAACGTCACCTGCGTCGATGTGGACGCGGAAAAGATAGCGCGCCTGAGGAACGGAGAGATTCCGATCTACGAGCCGGGCCTCGACATTCTGGTCGGTAAAAACATGCAGGCAGGCCGCCTCACCTTCACGACGGAACTGGAGGCGGCGGTGGAACAGTCGCTCGTCATTTTCCTGGCCGTCGGCACGCCTCCGAGAGAGGACGGGTCGGCCGATCTGAAGTACGTGGACGAGGCCGTGCGCTCGGTCGCCCGCGCGATGAATGGCTACAAAGTGCTTGTCACGAAATCGACGGTTCCGGTGGGCACGGGCGAGCACATCCGCAGGCTGGTTAAACAGCACCAGCGGAAAGCGACGGATTTCGGCGTGGTGTCCAATCCTGAGTTCCTGCGCGAGGGCGCGGCAATCGACGATTTCATGCGCCCGGATCGCATCGTCATCGGGAGCCGGGACGAAGCGGCTATCGCTATCATGCGCGAACTCTATCGCCCGCTCTATCTGATCGAGACGCCCATCGTCGTCACCTCTCTGGAAGCGGCGGAACTGACGAAGTACGCGGCGAACGCTTTTCTCGCCACCAAAATATCTTTCATCAACGAGATCGCCAATCTGTGTGATCGGATCGGCTGCGATGTCTACGACGTGGCGCGCTCCATTGGGATGGACAAACGCATCGGGCAGAGTTTTCTGCAACCGGGGCCGGGTTATGGAGGCTCCTGTTTTCCGAAAGACACCTCGGCGCTCTTGTCCGTCGCCAGAGAGTACGACGCGGAGTCGCGCATCGTGCGGGCGGTCATCGAGGTTAATCAGAGGCAGCGCGGCGCGATGGTCGAGAAGATCGAGCGATTAGCGGGCGAACTCGAAGGCCGCACCGTCGCCGTGCTCGGACTTTCGTTTAAGCCGCAGACGGACGACATGCGCGAAGCCCCGTCTATCGACATCATTAACGCTTTGACCGCCCGCGGGGCGCGGGTGCGCGCCTACGACCCGGTGGCGATGGAACAGGCCAGGAAGTGTCTGCCGCATATCGAATACGCGTCAGATGCTTATGAAGCCGTCGCGGGCGCCGACACGCTCGTCTTTATGACGGAGTGGCCTGAGTTCCGAGCACTCGACCTGAAACGGGTCAAGGAGTTGATGCGCGAGCCGAAGGTGGCCGACCTCAGAAATATCTACGACCCCGATACCATGCTCGAACTCGGATTCGCCTATGTCGGAGTCGGCAGAAGCGCAGCCGCCGTCGCCGCCTCAAGCACCGAGCGTTCGGACGCGCCCTTCGAACCCATCTATGCCTGAAGTGTGAGAGTTCGCGGCGAAGGACGGCGGCCGTTAAAAGGGGCGCGCCGGGAGGCGAGGGCGGATGGGAGATTAAGGCTTGCGGCCTTCCGCGTAGAGCGTGCCGATTTTCCGCGACTCGCTGTCGAGAGACGGATCGAACTCGCGGCGCGTTACCGACACAAACCCCGCTTTTTTCAGGACGCTTTCGAGCGTCTCGTAATCGTAGGCGTACTTGTGCTCCTGTCCCTGGCGGAAGTGGAAATTGATCTGGTGCAGCCGCGTATCGCACCACGCGGGATGCCACTTCATTTCGTCGCGGGCGAGGCGGAAATACGAGTCGTCTCCCGTGACGTAGGCGCGCAGAGGCCATTCCGTGTCGGGCACGCCGACGCTGAACACACCGCCGCGAGCGAGAACGCGCAGCGATTCCGCGAGGAAGCGTTCGGCTTCGTCCGGAAACTCCAGGTGCTCGAAGAAGTGTTCGCTGTAGATGATGCTCGCCGAGTTGTCGGGAAAGGGCAACGGTTCGCGCAGGTCGAGGTGCAGGTCGGCCGCGGGCAGCAGATCGACGTTGACCCATCCCGGTTTGACGTTGGGGCCGCAGGCGATGTTGAGTTTCAGATCGCCGGGGGCGAGGCGGGCGGCCATGCGCGCCGACGCGCGGTGCAGCCGCATGAAGTGGAACTCGCGTTTCGCGTTGGCGAGAGAGCGACGGAAGGCCGCCGTAAACTGATTCCCGAGCATTTGAAATCCCTTTCGTGTGACGCGCAATCCTACCAGACGGGCAACGAGGCGGCAACGTTAGGGTGCGCGCCGGATCAGACTACCTCGGTTCGTGTCGGGACGGCCGTCTGCGCCGCGCGCCGCGCCAACGAAACAGACGAAGCTCGCGCCCTTCTTCGCCTGCGCGCGCCGCTCGAATTCGGTGCGCGCGGGCGAATTCAACCGCTGCGCGAAGACCGCCCGGCCGAACGCCTCGCGAATGTCACAGCCCGCTGTAGATGTCGGGCGCGCCCGGCGAATTACCGGCCGGAATTCGCGCCCGGACGCGCGCAGTTCGAGTTACGCCCGGCCCGGACGGGCGTCCGTACCCCGCGAAAGGGCGATCTGAGGTCGCTTGACGCGCCTCACCCGATACCTCTAGACTGTGCCTTCTCAATTTGAAGTAGGCGGCCGCCCAGCTTATGAAAAGCAATATTTGTGCTTGTGCAGTAGGTTTATTAGATGGATGTGACGAAGAATAATAGGGTGCTGGACACAGCCGCGCTACACGCCTCCGCCTCAAATACCGAAACCGAGACAGCAACCCACATTCAAACGCCTTTGCCGGACAAGCCTCTGGTCTCGATCAGACCGAGCAAATCCTGGACGCCCCTTAATCTGCGCGATCTGTGGCTGTATCGCGACCTGCTCTATTTTCTCGTCTGGCGCGACGTGAAGGTGCGCTACAAGCAAACCGCCCTCGGCGTCGCCTGGGCGGTGATGCAGCCGCTCTTTACGATGGTGATCTTCAGTCTCATCTTCGGGCGATTGGCCGGCATGAAGTCCGACGGCATCCCGTACCCGCTTTTCGCTTACGCCGGGCTGCTGCCGTGGACATTCTTCGCCAACGCCGTCACCAGCAGCGGCAATAGCCTGGTGGGGAGCGCGAACCTGATCACGAAGGTCTACTTCCCCCGCCCGCTGATCCCGGTAGCGGCGGTCATCGCCGGGCTGGTGGATTTTGCCATCGCGTTCCTGCTGCTGGCGGTCTTGATGGTTTACTACCGTGTAGAGTTGAGCGCGCACATTCTGATGTTGCTGCCGCTCGTGTTGCTGACCACGTTGCTCGCCGTCGGTGTGGGCATGTGGATGTCGGCCCTGAACGTCAAGTACAGGGATATTCGCCACGCGCTCCCGTTTGTGATCCAGTTGTGGTTCTTCGCCTCTCCCATCATTTACCCGGCGAGCATCTTTCAGGACTGGCGTTGGTTGATCGCGCTCAACCCGATGGCGGGTCTCATCGAAGGCTACCGCGCCGCGCTATTCGGCCGTCCCTTCGACTGGCTCATGCTCGCGCTCTCGGGCGGGTTGACGCTGACGCTGTCGATCTATGCAGCCTTCACGTTCCGGCGCATGGAAAAGAGTTTTGCCGACATTATCTGAAGTTCCATGTCGCCCATCATCAAAGTCGAGAACCTGGGAAAGCAGTATCGCATCGGCGCGGCGCAGGCGTCCTACGCGACGCTGCGCGATTCGCTGGTCGGCACTGTTCGCGCCCCCTTCCGTCGCTGGCGGCGGCGGGGCGCGGAAAATTCATCCGAGACATTCTGGGCGATCAAAGACGTGAATTTCGAGATCGCGCCGGGCGAAGTGGTGGGCGTCATCGGCCGCAACGGCGCGGGCAAGTCCACGTTGCTCAAGATGCTCTCGCGCATCACCGAGCCGACCACCGGCGGCATTGATCTCTACGGGCGGATCGCCAGCCTGCTCGAAGTCGGCACGGGCTTCCACCCGGAGTTGACGGGGCGGGAAAATATCTTTCTGAACGGCGCGATTCTGGGGATGCGGAAGACCGAGATCGCCGCTCGGTTCGACGAGATCGTCGCCTTCTCCGAGGTCGATAAGTTCATCGACACGCCGGTGAAGCACTATTCCAGCGGCATGTACGTGCGTCTCGCCTTCGCCGTCGCCGCGCATCTCGAACCGGAAATATTGATCATCGACGAAGTGTTGTCGGTCGGCGACGCGGCGTTTCAGAAAAAGTGTATGGGGAAGATGAGCAGCGTGGCGCGGCAAGGCCGGACGGTGCTGTTTGTGAGTCATAACATGGGGGCGGTCGTGCAACTGTGTTCGCGCGCCATCATCCTCAAGCAAGGCGAGTGCATTCTGGACACCGATGCCCCGACCGCCGTCTCCAGGTATCTGAACGAGAGCGAGCGTCTGACGAGCGCCGCGACTTTCGCGGATGAACCGGACAAGGACGTGCAAATCCTGTCCGTATCGCTCACGTCGGCACAGGGCGAATCGATCAGCGTGCATCCGCACACGGACGCTTTCTGCCTGACGATTGATTACCGCGTCACCGAATGGAAGAGCGGCAGCTACGTCTGCGTCGATGTCTTTAACGAAAACGACGTGCGCCTGCTCTGGTCGAGCGACGTGCGCTCCGTTGACGAGATGGTCGAGCAGAGAGCGCCGGGCGCGTACCGCGCGCGCGTCACCATTCCGGGGGGCGTTCTGTCTCCGGGGTTCTACTATTTTACGTCCGCTATCTTCGCTCCGGGACGGGGGACGGCCTTCGACGTGAAGGACAAATCCGTCTCGTTAGAGATTGCCGACGCAGGCTCGCTGCTCTCGAATTTCGGCATCAGGCCGCACGCCGCCACCATGATCCCGCTGGGGTGGGAGACGAGCCGGTTAAATTAAGAATCGACCGGACGCCGCGCCGCGCGTAGGCGCGCTTCAGCGGGACGCCGGGGGCGGGGAAACTGACGAAAGGATGAGCGGGAAGATGAGAGTCCTGATACTCGGTGGCAACGGTATGCTCGGACACAAGCTCTGGCAGACGCTCGCCGGGCGGTTCGACACCTACGCGACCTTCCGGCAGTCGGCCGCCGCGCCGCTCCGGCTGGGTCTCTTCGACGCGAAGCGCGCGCTCGGCCACGTCTCGGCGCAGGACTTCGACAGCGTCGTGCGGGCGTTGGCCGTCGCCCGCCCGGACGTGGTGGTCAACTGCATCGGCATCGTCAAGCAGGGCGCGGCGGCCAGCGACCCTGTCGCCAGCATCGCCGTCAACGCACTCTTCCCGCACCGGCTGGCCGAACTGTCGCGCGCTTCCGGGGCGCGCCTCATCCACATCGGCACCGACTGCGTCTTCTCCGGCCGCGCAGGCAATTACGCCGAGTCCGACACCTCTGACGCGGAGGATTTGTACGGGCGGACGAAGTTCCTCGGCGAGGTTTCGGCCGAGGGCTGCTTAACGATTCGTACGTCGATGATCGGGCGGGAGTTGGGCGGCTCTCACGGCCTCGTCGAATGGTTTCTCGGACAGGAAGGCAAGCGCGTGCGGGGCTTCAGGCGCGCCATCTTCAGCGGCTTTACTACCGGGGTGCTTTCTGAGATCATTGCGTCGATCATCACCGAGCACCCACAACTGCAAGGCGTCTGGCAGATAGCGGCCGATCCGGTTAACAAGTACGAACTGCTCTCGCTCGTCAAGCGGGTTTACGGGCTGCGAGTTGAGATCGAGCCGGACGAGGCGTTCGTCTGCGACCGCAGCCTCGATGGCGCGCGCTTCCGCCGGGAGACGGGGTTCGTTCCGCCCTCGTGGCCGGAGATGATCGAGCGGATGCACACAGACACTACTCCTTACGAGGAACTTCGGAGGATCAATGCTTAAAGACAAAAGGGTCGTCGTGACGGGCGGGACGGGGTCGCTGGGGAAAGTGCTGGTGCGCCGTCTGCTGTCCGGCGAGATAGGACTGCCGCGGCAGATCGTCGTTTTCTCGCGCGACGAGGCCAAGCAACACTCGATGCGCCTCGCCTTCCAGCACCTGCGCACGGCGACCGACGAGGTCATCTATCACAACTTCGAGCAGCTTTTGCAATTTCGCATCGGCGACGTGCGCGATCCGCATAGCGTCTCGACCGCCCTGCGCCACGCCGACGTGGTCTTCAACGCGGCGGCCTTGAAGCAGGTGCCGTCGTGCGAATACTTTCCTTACGAGGCGGTGCAGACCAACATTAACGGCGCGGAGAACATCATTCGGGTCATCCGCGAGAACCACCTGCCCGTCGAGACCGTGGTCGGCGTTTCGACCGACAAAGCCTGCAAGCCCGTCAACGTCATGGGCATGACGAAGGCGGTGCAGGAGCGTCTCTTCGTGCGCGCCAATCTGGACATCACCGACACGCGCTTCATCTGCGTGCGTTACGGGAACGTGTTGGCCTCGCGCGGTTCGGTGATCCCGCTCTTCCACGAACAGATTCGCCGCGGCGGCCCCGTCACCATCACGACAACCGACATGACGCGCTTCCTCCTGAGTCTGGAGCAGGCCGTGGACACTATCTTCGCCGCGCTGGAGGGAGCCAAACCGGGCGAGACTTACATCCCGCGCGTGCCTTCCGCGCTCGTCACCGATATCGCGGAGGCGCTCATCGGCGAGCAGAAGATAAAGACTACCGTGACCGGCATTCGCCCCGGCGAAAAGGTGCACGAGATTCTCGTCTCGGAGGAAGAGGCTCACCGCACCGTCGAGCGCGGGAAGTATTACTCCATCCTGCCGATGCTGCCCGAACTGCGCTCGTCCGACGAGATCAAGAAACCGCTCGGCAAGGAATATAGCTCCTCCGACGACTTGATGAACAAAGAGGCGGTCGCGGAACTGCTGAAGAAACACAAGCTGATGGTTGGAGATCGTTTCGTCTACGAGGAAGACATGCTCGCATGAAGGTCATGACTATTCTGGGCACGCGCCCGGAGATCATCCGCTTAAGCCGCCTCATAGAGAAACTCGACCGCCTCTGCCGGCACGTGCTCGTCCACACGGGACAGAATTTCGACGCTAGCCTGAGCGATCTCTTCTTCGCGGAACTCGGTGTCCGGCAGCCGGATCATTTTCTCGGCGTTCGCGGCGACACCATGGGGCAGCAGATCGGGAAGATCGTGGCCGAGTGCGAGCGCGTGCTGCTCGCCGAGCGTCCCGACAAACTGCTGCTGCTCGGCGATACCAACAGCGCGCTGTCCGCCATCGTCGCCAAGCGTCTGGGGATTCCCGTCTATCACATGGAAGCGGGCAATCGCTGCTACGACGACCGCGTGCCGGAGGAAGTCAACCGCCGCATCATCGACCACAGCAGCGACGTGCTTCTGCCCTACACCGAGAGGAGTCGCGCCAACCTGCTGCGCGAAGGAATCGACGGCCGACGCATTTACGTCACCGGCAACCCCATCCTCGAAGTCATCGAACATTACGACGAGCAGATCAAGGCGTCGCAGGTGCTTTCGCGCCTCGGCCTCGAAGCGGGCAGGTATTTTCTGGTGACGATGCACCGCGCGGAAAACGTCGATGTCGAAGACCGTCTCCGCTCGCTGCTCGCGGCTCTCGAAAGATTGCAGCGTGAGTATGAGTTGCCGATCATTTGCAGCACGCACCCGCGCACGCGCGCCGTGATGGAACGGTTTCAACTCGACCCGCGAGCCTACGGGCAAATCCAGTTTCACGCGCCGTTCGGGCTGTTCGATTTCATCGCGCTCGAACAGAACGCTTTCTGCGTCCTGAGCGACAGCGGGACGGTGCAGGAAGAGTGTTCCATCTTCAAAGTGGCGAACGTCACCATCCGCGATGTGACGGAGCGGCCGGAAACTGTCGAGTGCGGCAGCAACATGCTGAGCGGGGCGGACGCGGACACGATCCTGCGCTGCGTGCGGACGGTGCTCGACCAGCGGAACGACTGGACTGCCCCGCCGGAATACCTGGTGAAGCGCGTGAGCACGACGGTGGCGCGCATCGTGCTGGGTTATTGAGCGACCCGGACGTGTGGTGCGAGCGGGCGGAGGCCGGGAATGTTTAAACGCGCAACTGGAGTTGACTGGTAGATGAAATTTGCCCTCATCTCACATGTCCTGCCGCCGGATTGGGGGGGGCAAACGATCATGCTTCACCGTCTGCTGGAAGGTCTGAGCGGGGACGATTACTGTCTGCTATCGGGGAATAACTACGCGCCCGAAGTCTTCCGCGGCAATTACTCCCGCCGCCTGCCCGCGCCCTACTACCAGATCACATCAGGCTTCCAGTTGACGCGAGGTTACAGATACGGCCTGCGCCGGTTGCGCGAGAGCGTCAACGTTCCGCTCGGTCTGGTCGCGCGCGCGCGCAGCATCGCGGAAATCATCCGCCGCGAAAATTGCCGGGCGGTGATCGCCTGCTCCGGCGAACTGCTCGATCTGCCGGCCGGTTACCTGGCGAGCCGTCTGGTGGGCGTCCCGTTCTACGCTTACATCTTCGATTACTACTCTTACCAGCATTTGAATCCGGTTGACCGCTTCTTCGCCACTCGCTTCGAGCCGTTCGTGCTGAAGGGCGCGGCCGGGGTGATCGTCCCCAACGAGGTTTTGCGCGACGAGTTGAGGGCGCGCTACGGGGTGGACTCGACCGTGATTCATAACCCGTGCGACATCGAGCCTTATGAGTCGCTGCCCGCATACGAGCCGGCCGGCGACGGCGAAGTGCGGATCGCTTATACCGGGGCGGTCTACGACGCGCACTATGACGCCTTTCGGAATCTGGTCGCGGCCATCAATCTCCTCGGGCGACCAAACGTGAAGCTGCACCTCTATTCCGCATCGCCCGTCGATTGGGAAGGCGAGGGGATCAGCGGCCCCGCCGTCGTCCATCACGGTCATCAGGAGTTGTCGGCGATGCCCGGCATTCAGCGGCAGGCCGATATTCTCTTTCTCCCCCTCGCGCTGCGCTCGCCCTACCCCGTGCTGGTCAAGACCTCGGCCACGAGCAAGATGGGCGAGTACCTGGCAGCCCGCCAGCCGATTCTGGTGCACGCGCCGAAGGGGTCGTTTCTATCCGTGTATTTTCGGCGGCACGACTGCGGCGTGGTCGTGGATGAAGATGATCCGTCGCAACTGGCCGAGGGGATCGAGCGGATCGTCAACGACGAGGGGCTGCGCCGGAAGTTGAGCGCGAAAGCCTGGGAGCGGGCACAGACCGATTTTACTATCGCCACGGCACAAGTCGCCTTCGACCGCTTGCTGAAGTTGGAGCGAGGAGCAAGGGGGTGAGCGGTGCGGATTCTGTTCGTCGCGATACCGAATAACGTGCATAGCGCGCGGTGGATCAACCAGATCGCCGAACTGGGATGGGACTTGCATGTCTTTCCCTGCTACGAGGGAGCATTGCATCCGAACTTCAAGAACGTCACGGCCTACTACGTAGCGGATCGGCAGCCGAACCCGCGCGTGAAAGCGAGGGTCGTCTGGCCTCTGTCGAAAGGCGGGGATCGATTGAGGGCTCTCTCCGGGAGATTTCCGCCGCAGTTCTTCAGTCGCGCGGCGTGGCTGGCGCGCGTCATCCGCCGGATCAAGCCGGACCTGATCCACACGTTGGAATTTCAGCGCGCCGGATACCTCACTCTCGAAGCCAAATCCATGTTCGGGGGAGACTTTCCTCCGTGGATGACTTCAAACTGGGGGAGCGACATCTACCTCTTCGGCCCTCTGTCCCAACACCGGGAAAAGATCAAGGCGATACTGTCGAGTTGCGACTACTACAGCAGCGAGTGCCGCCGGGACGTGGAGCTGGCGCGAGAGTACGGTTTCAAGGGCGAAGCCTGGCCGGTGATGCCGGCGGCCGGCGGCTTCAATCTGGAAGAGATGAGACAGTATCGCCAGCCGGGGCCGCCCTCCGCCCGCCGCCTGATCGCCCTGAAGGGTTACCAGCACTGGGCGGGAAGGGCGCTGGCCGGACTGCGCGCCATCGAGTTGTGCGCCGACCAGCTCAAGGCCGGGGGCTACAGTTTCGCCGTCTATCTGGCGAACCCCGACGTGCAACTCGCCGCCGAGCGGGTATCCGTCTCCACCGGCCTTCCGCTGGAAGACATCTCAACCGGCTCGCGCGAGGACGTGTTGCGGATGCACGGGCGCGCGCGCGCCTCTATCGGAGTCAGCATCAGCGACGGTCTCAGCACCTCCGCCCTCGAAGCTCTCGTGATGGGTTCGCTCCCGATTCAGTCGAACACGAGTTGCCTGACCGAAATGGCACGCGACGGGGAGAGCGCGTTGATAGTGCCGCCCGAAGACCCGTTCGAGATAGCCGCGGCCATCAGGCGCGCGGTGACGGATGATGAGTTGGTCGACCGCGCCGCCGAGTTGAACGCCAGGATAGCGTCGGAGCGGTTGAGCGAAGAGGTGGTGCAACCGCAGGTCGTCGCCATGTACCGGAAGGTGGCGGCGTCCTTGGAGTTCAAGAGCAAACCGCGTTAAATATGAACCGGCGGCTTCCACAGGCGCCGCGCACAACTATTGATCGAGCGCCGGAAGGTTCGATCAGCCGACAGGGATTTCAACGATGAAGCGAACAATTCTGATTACCGGCGGAACCGGCTTTTTGGGCAAATGGCTCGGCAGAGCCTTGAAGGATCGGTACGAGGTCGTCCTGACCGGGCGCAACAACAAGCACAACATGGACGCCCAACAGTTTACGGGCTGCGCCGTGCTGCCCATGGACGTTTCCAACATCGAGTCGGTGCGCGATGTGTTCTCCGAGGCGCGCCCGGATGTGGTGGTGCACGCGGCGGCGACCAAATACGTCGATCTCTCGGAGCGTCAGCCGATGGAGTGCCTCGACGTTAACGTGCTCGGCTCGCAGAACGTCGCGCGCGTCGCCGTGGAACGCGGGACGGGCATCGTCATCGGCATGTCAACCGACAAGGCCGCCCCGCCCGTCGGCAACACCTACGGCCTGACCAAGGCGTTGATGGAGCGTCTTTTCTGCGCGATGAACGGAAAGACCGAGACGCGCTTCGCCTGCGTCAGGCACGGCAACATCGCATGGTCTACCGGCTCCGTCTTTCCCATCTGGAAGCGCATGCACGACCAGACGGGCATCATCGGCAGCACCGGCCCCGACATGACCAGATACTTTTCCACCGTCGACGAGGCGGTCGCGCTGGTCATCGCGGCCATCGACAACATCGAGCAGATGCAGGGCAAGGTGATGTCGCGGGCGATGAAGGCGGCGCGCATCCGCGACATTCTCGAAGTGTGGGTCGCGCACAAAGGGGGAAGTTGGAAGCAGATCGAGGGTCGCCCCGGCGAACGGCCGCACGAGTACCTGCTCGGCGAACCCGAACTTCCCTTTACCTCCGAGGCCGACCTCGCGGGGGTCAGGCACTACGTCATCAACTTCAACCAGCCGTCGCCGCATCCCCCGTCCGCGGTCTTTTGCTCGGCCGACGCGGAGCGGCTATCTGAGCAGGAATTGCTCGACATGATCAGCAATCCGCCCCCAGAGGATATCAGGTAATGCCCTCGATCCGACATGCCGTCATCATGGCCGCCGGAAGGGGTCTGCGCATGATGCCGCTGACCGACACCATCCCGAAGCCGATGGCTCCCTATAACGGCTCGACCCTGATCGCGCGCGGCATCTCCAGGCTGGCCGAGCGGATCAGTCACATACACGTGACGGTCGGCTATAAGGGCGCGATGCTCGCGCAACACGTCATCGAGCACGGGGCGTGCTCCGTCTTCAACACCGACGGCCAGAGTAACTGCTGGTGGATTTACCACACGCTGCTCAGGTCGCTCGACGAGCCGGTCTACGTGCTGACGTGCGATAACGTGGTAGACCTGGACTTTCACCTGCTGGAAGAAAACTATCACGCCCTGAACGAGCCGGCCTGTATGCTGGTGCCGGTACGCCCGATCCCCGGCCTCGAAGGCGATTACGTCTTTCATCAGAACCACGTGGTGACGGAAATCAGCCGCCTGAAGAAGGCCGAAATCTATTGCTCCGGGATTCAGATTCTTAACCCGCGCCGTCTCAACCTGATCACGCGCGACGCGGAAAATTTTTACGACGTGTGGCAGCAACTCATCGTCAGGAAGCAGTTGATGCTCTCGTCCGTGTATCCGAAGAAGTGGTTTGCGGTGGACACGGTGGAGCAACTGCGGAGTCTCAACAATTCACCGATTTGAAGCGGGCTTGTTTGCCGCGCCGCAGGGCACGGTGGCGGCGGCCGCTCGCCGATCCGGATGTCGAGAATGGGAGCAGGCTTGGCTAATTCAAGAGACTATCCGAGGGTGTCGGTAGTTGTGCCGGTCTACAACGGGAGCGCGACGATTCGCGGAACCGTCGAGCACCTCTTCGCACAGACCCTCGCCCCACACGAAATCATCGTGGTGGACGACGGCTCGACGGACGATACGCCGGAGGTTCTCCGAAGGTTCGGCGACCGCCTGAGAGTCGTGCGCCAGCCCAACGGCGGGCCGTCCTCAGCGCGAAATCGCGGCATCCGCGAGGCGACGGGCGAGTTCGTCGCCATGACCGACAGCGATTGTTTGCCCGCACCCGACTGGCTCGGCACTTTGATCGAGGGCTTCGACAGCCCGCGCGTCGCGGGCGTGGGCGGTGTTGTTAAAGGAGTGGACGAAAATCTGCTCAGCGTCTACGTGGATGCGATTCATCTGCTCGATCCGGGCAAGAATGCGAAGGGAGAGGTGCAGTATTTGGTGACTGCCAACGCCTGCTTCCGGCGCGAAGCCCTCCTGGCCGCGGGGCTGTTCGACGAACGTTTCCGCAAGCCCGGCGCGGAGGACACGGAACTGGGTCGCAGGTTGTACGACCTCGGTTACGAACTCAAGGCCGCGCCCGCCGCCCTCGTGCTGCATCATCACAAGCAGACGCTTAAAATATTTCTGAAGACGATCTGCAACTACGGCGAAGGGGCTTATCTGCTCGGCACGATCAGACCCGAATACAAGTGGAAGGGCGACATCCGCAAGGGGCTGGTCGCGAGCCTGATCGGCGCGCATTTGTTGAGGGGCAGGAGCGGGAATCGCGCCGCGGCGAAGGGCTGGCCGAAGTCCGTCGCCTTCTCCGCGCTGGATTATTTGATGAGCATCGCCTTCAGTTGGGGCTATCTGCGGGGGGAGAGAAAGAGCCGGGGCGGTTAGCTCCAGACTTTCGTCCCGCGGCGGAGAGACCGCGCCTGGCGCATTGCTCGACCTCCCGCGCGGCGGCCTCGCTTCGGCCGCTTCCCGCCGAGAGGGAAACGGCCGAGAGCTTACGGCGGCGGCGCGCGACAGGAAGCGTCGATTTATAGCATCAATTATGGTCAGTCCCGGTATCAGCGTTATCATCCCGACGTATAACCGCGCGGAGTACGTGGTGCAGAGCGTCGAAAGCGTCCTCGCGCAGACCTTCCCCGATCACGAAGTGATCGTGGTGGACGACGGCTCGACGGACGACACGCGGGCGGCGCTCGAACGTTTCGCCCGCTCGCCCAAGTTCCGCTACCTGCATCAGGCGAACGCCGGCCGTTCGACGGCGCGCAACACGGGCATCGCGGAGGCGAAGGGCGAATTTCTGCTCTTCCTCGATTCGGACGACCTGCTGCTCCCCGATGCCTTGAGGCTGTTACACGAGGCGGCGCGGCGCGATTCTTCGCTCGGCATGATCTTGGGCTTGTGTCAGGTGGTTGACGAGAACATGAGAGAGCTTTACGTGCTCAAACAGCGGTTCGCCGCCGGGGAGGGCGAGTCGGCCTACGCGTCGATGATCAGGGAACGCTTCACTTTAGTTCCGGGTACATATCTCGTCAGGCAAAGCTGCCTCGGGCAGGTCGGGGTGTTCGACCCGGCGACCGAACCATGTGAAGATTACGATTTATGTCTGCGGCTCGCGCTCGGCTGTCGGCTGGCGTCGGTGGAGGCACCGCTGGTGCGGTATCGCCTGCACGGCGGCAATACGCCGACGACGAAGATTTATCGCGGCGGGATTCGCGTGGCGCGCAAGCATCTGGAGTTGATCGAGACTTCCGGCGATTTCCCGCCCGCCCTGCGCAAGGAGAGCCGCGCCAACTGGCTGCTGCGCGTCGCCGACAATCATTACGGCATGGGGGAGCACGCGCAGGCGCTCAGACACTACCTGCGCGCGCTCGCCGTCGATCCCCTGAAACTCCTGAGCGTGGACGTGCACAGGAGAATTTTAGGCAGCCTGTGGCCGGTCTCCGTGCGCGAGAAACTCAAAGCGGTGTTTCAGCCCGGCGGGCGTTCGAGTAATGTTTAAGGAAAACGTGTTTCGATAATGAATGAAGTTTCACAGACATTGGCAAGATTGGGTCGCATCCCGGAGCGTTGCCGTCGCGATGCGTGGATGGTGAGCAAGCTGGAAAACTGGCGCGAGGCGTTGGCGGCGGAATGGCATCGAGAGCCGCTGCGTCGCATCAGGATGCGCAACGGGATCGCGCTCGACGGCCCGGAAACGATAGAGCTGGCCTTCCTTTTTCAGGAGACGTGGCTGCGGCAAATCTACAGCCCGCCGGGCTACGAGATCGAACCCGGCAACACCGTCATCGACATCGGAGCCAATATCGGCGTCTTTTCGACCTACGCGGCCACGCGCGCGCCGGGCGTGACGGTTCATTCCTACGAGCCTTTCCCGGAGAACGTCAAGTGGCTGCGGCAAAACATCGAAGCCAGCGGCCTGACCAACGTGCGCGTGAATCAGAAAGCCGTCGCCAGCGAAACCGGCGTGAGGCATCTACAGGTTAATCCGGGCGATTGGATCATGCACTCGCTGTTCGAGCGGGACACGGGCGCGCAGCCGGGCATCCCGGTCGAGTGCATCAGCTTCGACGACGTGATGAACACGGACGGCGTCGAGCGGTGCGATCTGCTGAAACTCGATTGTGAAGGCAGCGAGTACGAAATCCTGCAAGGGTGTGCGCCCGAAACGCTGGGGCGCGTGCGGCGCATCGTCGGCGAGTATCACGAAGGGGCGCACATCGACGGCACGGGCAAAGAACTCTGTCGGTTCCTCGAATCCAGATCGTTCCGCATAGAACGCTTCGAGTCGCACGACCACGACTGCGGTGTGATCTGCGCCGTCAACAAATCTGTTTGAGAATAATAAATGACGGGCGGCCTGATGTTTCGCGTCTCATGGCCGCTCGTACGCCGCGCCCCATCGCCGCCTCGTCGCCCCCATCCGGCCGCAACGGTTCTCCACGGTTTTTCAACTTTCGCCCGGCCGCCTTCTCCCTTTGAAGCCGGGCGTCGAAGACGCGAATGGTTGACCCGCCGCGCGCCGCCCGCCGCTTTCGCGGAAGTGGAGAAATTGGCTCTCGGGGCAGGAGTAAATTTACCCGCCATTGATACCGGAAGAGAAGAATCCTCAATCCCGGCGATGCATCTTTAAAGTAGCCGCAGCCACTTTGTTCTCGGGTTCGGAGTGTTTTAAGGTAGAAGCATGAGCAGCGTTCAGGTGCGCCCGCCGTCGTTGGATCGAATCAGCGTGATCGCCCCGGTCAAGAACGAGGAGGGCAGCATCGCGCAACTTCTCCAGGGGGTGTTGGAGCAAACATACCGGCCGGCGGAAATCGTCATCACTGACGGAGGCTCCGGCGACCGCACGAAAGAGATTATTCGAGAGTATCAGGCTTCATGCCCGATCCCCATCGTGCTGATCGAAACCGATTACGCGCTGCCCGGGAGGGGAAGAAATCTGGCGATTGCGCGGGCCACGCACGAGTGGATCGCGAGCATCGACGGCGGCATTCGCCCGCGCCCCGACTGGCTTGAGCGTCTCGTCGAGACGGCGCGGCGCGAACCCGGCGCGGAAATTGTTTACGGCACGGCCGAGCCGGTGACGGACACTTATTTCACGGAGTGCGCCGCGATCAGTTATGTGCCGGGAGGTCGTCTGACGCAGTTCATCGCCTCGTGCCTGCTGCGCCGCTCGGCGTGGGCGGCGGCGGGCGGCTTTCGCGAAGACCTGCGCTCGGGCGAAGACCTGCTCTTTTTTCGCGGTCTGAAAGAGGCGGGCGTGAAGGCCGCCAACTGCGCTGACGCGCTCGTCACGTGGGAGTTGCGCCCGACGCTCGCGCGCACGTTCCGGCGCTTCACCGTCTACTCGCGCCACAACATGAGAGCCGGGCTTGGCCGCGAATGGCAATTCAACGTCACGCGCCTCTACCTGATCATTTTAGTTCTGCTCGCGGCCGGATTCTTCGTCCGGCCGCTATTGCTGCTGCCGCCCGCGATCCTGTTGCTCAGGACGTGGAAACGAATGTGGGGTTATTACCGCGCCCGCGCGCCCGAACGGCTGTGGCGCGAGTTGCTGAACCCGCGGCGCGTGCTAACGATCACGTGGATCAATGTGGTAATTGATATAGCCACATTGCGCGGGCTGTGGCAATGGTTGCTATATGATCGAGCGGCCACGGTTAGAGAGTTACATCCGAGCGGCAACAGTTCCTTTGAGTGAGACCCGAGGGGCGGCGGCGTAAATGCTTCTCAAACCTCCGTTACGCCACATCGTCGAGACGATAAAGACGGGTGAAACTTTAATCCTGGCTGAGCAAGGGCTGGATACTTTGTCCAAAGAAATTTCAACTACACATCAATCCATACTACCGCTTCGCACGCTCTATCTTTGTTATTTCGGGTTGCGCGAACCTTTGGTGCAGACGCAGGTGTTGCCTTACCTGCGCCAGTTGGCTAAGGCCGGAATACGCGTCCATCTGTTAACCTTCGAGCCGCGGTTGCGCACGGCGTGGTCGCGGGAGCAGTTAGAGGGGCAGCGGGCGCAACTGTCGGCGGACGGCATCGAGTGGTTCCGCCTGCCTTACCACAAATGGCCCACGCTGCCCGCCACGCTCTTTGATATTCTGGCGGGCGCGTGGAAAACATTTCGCATCGCGCGCACGCACCGGATCGACGTGATCCACGCGCGCGGCACATTGCCCACATCCATGGCGATGCTCACCCGGCGTTGGACTCGCTGCCAGTTGATTTTCGACGTGCGCGGCTTGAATGCCGAAGAATATGTCGATGCCAATCTCTGGACGCCGGACTCGGTTCGGTTTCGCGTCTTCAAGTGGGTCGAGTGGATGAGTTTGCGACAGGCATCCCAAGTGGTGGTGCTGACCGAGCGAATGCGTGATTGGTTGGTGTCGAACCGCCTCAAGAATGCGGAACAGATCGAGGTGATCCCCTGTTGCGTGGATTTTTCACGCTTTGATAAAGCGCAGCAGCAGCAGCAGCAAAGCGCGGGGGGCAATCGCTTCGAGGTGATCTACGCCGGTTCCGTAACGGGTCTCTACCTGTTGGAAGAGATGGCGCAGTTTTTTCTCGCAGTCCGTGAGCGACAGCCCGACGCGTTCCTGCGCATCCTGACTTCGGCCGCCCCGGCGGAGGTCGCCGCGCGTCTGCGGCAGGTGGGGTTGAGTTCGGACGATTTCTGGGTCGGTAAAGTCTCCCCGGCGGATGTCCCCGTGTATTTGCGACGCGCACGCCTCGGACTCTCTTTTCGCAAGCCCACCTTCGCGCAGATCGCTTCTTCGCCGACGAAAATCGCGGAGTATCTCGCCGCGGGCGTGCCGGTCGTATGCAACGCCGAAATCGGCGATGTCGATACACTGCTGGCGCGCGAACAGGTGGGCGTGATGCTCAGGAGTTTTGACGAAGCCTCATATGCGACGGCCGCCGCAGAGGCTTTGCGGCTCGCGGGCGAGACGGACATCGGCGCGCGCTGCATCGCCGCCGCGCACCGAAACTTCGATCTGACGACCGTCGGGGGCGCACGTTACTACAATGTCTATCGCAGGCTCAGCGAACAGCGCATGCAGGCATCCACGGCGGCTTAAGAATTCTCGCCGACGGGCGGCCGAATCAGAGTCGCGCCCGGCCGCGCCGACGTGTTTGAACAGGGCGGTTTCGCGTTTGAGATTTCGCACGGCCGGGGCTACTGTGGGAAACCCGGAGCGTTTGCCGGAATCGCCGGCAGAGGAAGTCTGAAACATGTCGGAGATAAGTGCGGAGATGGATTTCGAGAAATTAACTCTGGAGCAACTCGCCGCCCGCGCTCCGGCTTTGGCAGGCGATTGGGAGGCCGGAGAGCCGTTCCGGTTTGTCATTATCGACAACTTCCTGCACGAACAATTTGCGGAGGATATTTTGGCCGCCTACCCCGTCCCCGATGTGAGCGGCTGGGACAGCACGACATATATTCACCAGCGCAAAAAATTGACGCAACGCTCGAACTTCCCCCCGCCCATCGAGCGCTTTTTCACGCTCACGGCAAGCCGGGAGTTTCGTGATTTGATCGGCGAGATTTGCGGCATCAGGAAACTCATCGACGACCCCGAACTCGTCGGCGGCGGCCTGCACCAAATCCTGCGCGGCGGTTTTCTGGATGTCCATGTGGACTACAATCTTCATCCCAAAACAAAATTGCACCGGCGTCTGAATTTGCTGCTTTATCTGAATAAGGACTGGCGTCCGGAGTATGAAGGCTATCTCGAATTCTGGGATTTCGGTTCCGAGCGGCAACTCGAACGAGTCGCCCCCTTGTTCAACCGCGGCGTGATCTTCGAGACGAACGAAGTCTCCTATCACGGTCATCCGCAACCGCTGAACACGCCTCCCCACATCACACGCAAGTCTCTGGCGATCTATTACTACACGGAGGAGCGCGATGATAACGTCGTCGCCGACGAGCACAACACTCTCTACCGGCAGACGACGGGCGCGCGCGGCCTCCTTAAAACTCTGGCCTCGGGAGCCACCGCCATGCAGGAGCGTCTCACGCACAAAGGCGTCGGCGCGCTCGGGCGAAATCTGGTGAACCGCACCTACCGGCGTATTCAGGGATTGCCGCCGGAGAACAAGGCGGAATAGCGCGAGCAGCGCGCGGGAAAATCATTTACAGCTAACGAGGAGAAGACGGATGGTGCGATTACTGGGGATGAATATAGATTTTGAGCGAGCGGTGAAAAATAAAGTGCCTTTCATCGTGCGCCGCGTTATTAACCCTTACTTCGATCAGGAAAGATTTTTCAACGATGCTCTGCGTTACCAGTGGACGGTCAGAAACCAGACGGACATAGAAAGCGCATGGGGCGCTTATTACGAGTTCGGCGTGGGGCGCATGAACTCTCTGCTGCGTTACTGGCGCGCCTATAATCGACTCGGAAAGGTGATGGGGTTCGAGCCGCCGCGAATTTTCGGTTTCGACACCTTCACGGGACTCCCCGAAACGGAGCACGCCGCCGACCAACTCAAGGGCTGGACGCCGGGCGCGTTCGCCATGTCGCTCGCCGAGTGTGAAGCGAATGTGCGCAAGATCGGCATCCCGAACGTGCGTTTCGTTCAGGGACTATATGAAGACACGTTGACGCCGGAGATGGCTGAAACTTTGAAAGCTTACCCTCCCGGCATCATAAATATCGATGTCGATTTTTACACCTCGACCGTAACCGTGCTCGACTTCCTGAAGCCGCTTTTAAAACCCGGCATAATCATCCACTTCGACGATGTCTGGTCTTTCAACGGCGATCCTACGCGCGGACAATTAAGGGCTATTCGGGAGTTCAACGAGGCCGGCCCCTTTTACCTTGCGCCCCACTGGCTCGGACTCGGCTCGGGTCATGTCTACGCGGTTTCCAGTCCTTTGAGTCTCTGACCGTAGCCATTTGCAACGGCATGGAACTTGGGTTTTCTCTGTGCCCCCTGCGGTGTTCTCTGTGTCTGCGGTGGTGAATGCTTATCATTGCCATTCACCACCGCAGGCACAGAGAACACGGAGGAGGCACAGAGAGATTCATCGGATTACGATCCGCCATAGAAACGTCAAATTCGGTTTTTGTTCAAACGGTGAATTCATGGATGATGTTGATGGCAAGAGCGCCGCGGTAGGCGCGCGCCCGTGTCCGGCCTGCGAGGCCGACGCGCCCGTGTATCGTGGGCTTAAGTCCGGCTTCGACGTGATTTCCTGCACGCGTTGCCGCACGCTCTACACGGCGCACCTGCCCGCCGAAGAGGCCGCGGAGGATTACGACAGTTACTACTGCGAGCAAAATCTTTCCGTCCCCGCTTTTATCAACGAAAGGCTTGATCAGATCGTCGCGCAGTTTGCTCCTTATCGTCGGAACGGGCGACTGCTGGATGTCGGGTTCGGCGCGGGAACGCTGCTCGAAGCGGCGCGGCGCGGCGGCTGGGAAGCGCGCGGGGTAGAGGTCTCGCAAAGCGCGATCGAGCATGTGCGGAAAGCGGGCTTCGATGTCTTCTGCGGCACGCTGGCGGAGGCGCAATATCCGGATGATTATTTCGACGTGGTGACGGCCAGCGAGGTGTTGGAGCACGTGCCACATCCGCAGCCGGTCTTGAATGAGATCGCGCGCGTGCTCAGGCCGGGCGGGCTGCTCTGGGCCACGACGCCGCACGGGCGCGGCATGTCCGCTCACCTGTTGAAACTCAAGTGGAGCGCCGTCAGCCCGCCGGAGCATCTACAGTTATTCAGCATCGACGGCATAAAGAAGATGTCGGCTCAGGCCGGTTTCCGGCGGGTGCGGGTGGCGACCGAAGGCGTCAACCCTTATGAACTGATACAAGGGTTGCGCGGAGGTGCGACGGCGGCGGCTGTGCCGCCCGCAACCGGCGAGCAGAGCAACGCGCGGGTCGAGTCGTCGTATCAACTGAACGAGGCGTTGATGGCTAGCCCGTCGCGCCGCCTGTTGAAGTCCGCGCTCAACAACCTGCTGAATCTGGGACGCATCGGCGACTCATTGAAAATCTGGGCGGAGAAGTAAAAACAACTCTGGAGACGGCTCTTTCCGTCGCGTTTAACGGGTGGGAGGCAGGTTGACGCCGTTGCCCACCGTGCCGTATTGGCGGCTTTTGGGGCCGAGCCTCAATCCGGCGAAGGTGTTGCCCTGATAGCGCGTGTTCCGGTAGGAGTTGTTTGCCGACCTGCCCATTTCGACCAACTCCCCGTTACCGGCGACGGCCGGATTGTGTATGATCTCGTTATCCGTAAACACCCCGTCGAAGGTGTCGCCCACTTCGAACGCATAACTGCTGCCGCCCCCCACACCGCTGTTGATGATCCGGTTGCTAAACACTTTCGGACGGGTATGCCCGCCCCACCCCTTGTAGAACACAAAGCCCGGCCCGTGCGTTCCCTGCACGGTGTTATGAGAAATCTCGATGTCCTTCGTCGTACCGGCGAGCGCGATGCCGACGGGCATCGACGAGGGCGAGGCGCTATCGCCGCCGATCAGCGTGTTCCCGCTGATCTTGCTGGGCAGGATTTGTTGCGCCCCGACCGTGTTCTGAAAGATGATTCCGTTATTGGAACTGATGATGCTGTTCCGCACGTCGATGTGGTTACGTAAAACCTGGATATTGCTGATCCTATCGGTCGGAGCGTTAGGCTCGATGTCGATCACCTGGGTTGACACTTTGTCCGACCTGCCGCTCGTGACGACCCGGTTCTCCTCGATCAGGATATTTTGCCCGTTCACCACCGCGATATTTTGCGAGCCGACGCCTTTGAACAGATTCTTCCTGATCGTCACGCTATCGGCAAAATTGCCGGTCGCGCTTGAGCCGCCGGCCTGAATGCCGATGGTTCTCGTCTCGTTCAGCCAGACACCTTCAACTATGCAGTCGTGACAATTGCCGAGGGCGATGGTCTGCGGCGTGCTATGCACGATCCCGGAACCGTGCCCCTGAATCTTGAGAGAGGCGATGCGGACGTTGGACGTGACGCCCGTTTTGCCCTCGGCGTAGTCCGTCCGGGTCTGAATCACAGTCCATGCAAGGGGCGTCGCCGCTGTGTCGGCCTTCACAATATACGATGACTCTTTGACGACCGTATCATGCCCCGAGCCTGTAACCGTGTTGTTGTTCCCCAGCACAATTGCCGTCTGCGTGCTGCTGTTCTCGTAAACGCCGGGCGCAAATCTGAGCACGCGATTGTCCGAGAGTCGGATTTGCGTGGCGATAACGCCCCCGCCGGAGACCCTGATCTCGCCCATGCCGCTTCCCAGACGGGCATCACAGGCATTGATTTTCGCGCCGAGGTCAGAGCCGCCGCTCTTATCGACGACGCACACGCTGGCCGTGGCCGCGCGGCGCTCTCTCTGTTGTTGGTAATTCGCGAGCAGCGGCAGTCCCGACGAACTGACCAGCAGCAGGAGCGGAAATATCAAGTTTCGTCGGAGGTTCATCGGTCGCTCCAGTATGATCTGAAAATTATGTTCCCGCGCGCGGGCGCAGGAGGACTGTTTAATTCAGATAACGCATCGGCCGGCGGAGTTGCCAACGTCTAATATCACATTATAATCCCTTGCTCTCAAGGTTAAGAGAGCGACTACTTTCCCATAGCGTAAGGTCAAATGAAAGTTTTAGCTCTCGCCTCATACCCGGTCGAAGCGGCGGCGACGCGTTATCGCCTGCATCAATTCATCGCGCCGCTGGCCGAGCGCGGGATCACGCTGACGGTGCACCCGTTCGTCGATTCACAACTGTTCGCGTCGTTATACCGGCGTCAGGAATGGCCGCGCACGGTGCGCGGTTTACTACGCTCGGCCGTCCGCCGTTTGAACGATGTTTGGGATGCGCGCGGCGCGGACGTGCTTCTGGTTCAACGCGAAGCGATGATGATCGGGCCGCCGCTCGTCGAATGGCTGATCACGAAAGTCGGCCGTTGCCCGATGGTGCTCGATTTGGACGACGCGACCTACGTGCGCTATCTCAGCCCGACCTACGGGCGTTTGGGCAGCGCGGTGAAGTGGTTCGGCAAGACCGACGACCTGATCGGCTGGGCGAAGATCGTCACCTGCGGCAATCGCTCGATTGCCGCATACGTGGCGGGCAAGGGCGTGCGCGCCGTGATTATCCCCACGGTCGTCGATACGGACATCTTTCATCCGAGACCCGCCGCGCCGCTCGCGGACGTGCCGCTCCTCGGCTGGATCGGCACGCATTCCACGTATCCTTACCTCGAATCCATCTTTCCGGCTTTGCAGCAACTCGCGCGCTCGCATCGCTTTCGTCTCAGGGTGGTCGGGTCGGGGCGGGAAAATATCAATGTGCAGGGCGTGGAAGTTGAAAATCCGGCATGGAATCTGGCGCGCGAGGTTCACGACTTTCAATCGCTCGACATCGGCCTCTACCCGATTGTCGCCGACGACTGGGCGACGGGGAAGTCCGGCTTCAAGGCGATCCAGTATATGTCCGTGGGCGTGCCTTTCGTGGTAACTCCGGTGGGAGAGTGCGCCGAGATCGGGCTGGCGGGCAGCACGCACCTCACGGCCACATCGCGGGATGAATGGGCGGCGAGTCTGGGGCGTTTATTGTCGGATGCGGCTTTGCGCGAGAGCATGGGAGCGGCCGGGCGACGCTATGCTTTGGAGCACTACACGGTTGCGGCGCAGGCCGACAAATTAAGCGACGCCCTGCACGCCGCCATGCGTGCGTAACGACCCTCCATCCGCAAGACATACGTATGCGCAAATCGCGCGGTCGGCGGGGAAGGGTGCGTTTGTACTTTTACGGGGAATTCTGGTAACTTCTCCAATTCGATAAGCCGGCTTCCCCCTCAATAATCTCATGCCTAAGATGTTTTAGTGATGAAGACTACGGTGGAAATTTTGTCTGGTGTAGTCGGGTTTACCCCGGCGGCTTTTGTTTGAAACGCGATGTTGATAAGGCGACGGCGACGCGGCGCGTTCGGCGCGCGGCGCGGGTAGGTTAGGACGGACGGGATTAGATAAATGATATGTATATATTAGGCCTGACGACGCTCGGTGATTCAGCCGCCACGCTCCTGCACGACGGCGAGATCGTCGCGGCGGCCGAAGAAGAACGCTTTACAAGAAAAAAGCACTATAGCGGATTTCCCTATCACGCAATGCAGTATTGCCTCGACGAAGCCGATATTAAGATCGGCGAGGTGGAGCATATCGGGCTTTACTGGAAGCCGTGGGTGCTGCGTCACAAAGCCTTTCAAGCTCTCAAATCGGCGCTCATTTCGCGCGACATGTTCAAGGCGCGGGTTGACCGCGGCGTCGCGCAGGTGGGCGACAGTTATCTGGGCATGTTCAAGCACCCGCAACGCATCCGCAAGCATTTCGGGCCGAGCAAGTTTCGCTTCCACTTTTTAGAGCATCATCAATGTCATGCCGCGAGCGCTTTCTTCGTCTCCGGTTTCGAGCGTTCCGCCATCATCACCTGGGACGGAACCGGCGAAGATACCACCACCCTCTTTTCGCGTGGCGAGGAGAACAATCTGCGCGTGCTGAAGCGCATCAAGCTGCCGCACTCGCTCGGCCAGTTTTACTCGGCCGTGACGAATTTCATCGGCTTCGATATGTTCGGCGGCGACGAATGGAAGGTGATGGGGCTGGCCGCCTACGGTAAGCCGGTCTATTACGACTTCTTCGCCAATCAGGTGTTGACGGTCAACGGCAACGACGATTTTCACCTGAACATTCGCGTGCTCGATCATCACCTCGCCAAGCATTATCAATTCGGCGAGGAGATACGCAAGTCGCTCGGGCCGCCCCGCCAGCCGGACGAGGAACTGACGCAGAGACACTGGGATATTGCCGCCAGCGCGCAAAAAGTGCTGGAAGACACGGCGCTGCATCTCGTGCGCGGAATCCACCGGATGACGAACGAAGAAAATCTGTGCATGGCGGGCGGCGTGGCTTTCAACTCGGTGATGAACGGCAGGATCATGACCGAGTCGCCCTTCAAAAACTATTTCGTCCAACCGGCGGCGGGCGACGCCGGCTGCTCGCTCGGCGCGGCTTTGATGGTGCATCACATGCGTCTGAAACAACCACGCAAGTTTCAGATGAAGCATGCTTACTATGGCCCCTCTTTCAGCACGGAAGAATGCGCGGCTGCGCTCGGCGCGGCCAATTTGAAGTTTGAGCGCTTGCCCGACGAGGAACTGCTGCCGCGCGTGGCGCAGATGCTTGCCGACGGCGCGATCTTCGGATGGTTTCAGGGGCGGATGGAATTCGGCCCGCGCGCGCTCGGCAATCGCAGCTTTATCGCCGACCCGCGCCGCGAGGACATGCGCGAATTGCTCAACAAAAAAGTGAAGCTCCGCGAATGGTTCCGGCCGCTCGCTCCCTCCATGAAAGAGGAAGTCAGCGCGGAGTTGTTCGGCAGGCCGCATCATGATCCGTTTATGATCACGGTCTTGCACGTTCTCGAAGAACAGCAAAAGCGCATTCCTTCGGTCGTGCATGTGGATGGCACGGCGCGCCCACAGACGGTCAGCCGCGCCACCAATCCCCGCTACTGGCAGTTGATCGACGAGTTCGCACGCCTCACCGGCGTCCCGATGCTGCTGAATACTTCTTTCAACATTCAGGAACCCATCGTGTGTACTCCTCAGGACGCGATCAATACATTTAAGGGCGCAAACTTCGACGGACTGATTTTGGAGAACCTTTTGGTGCTGCGCTCCTGAGAGCATGTCGCGACCCCTTAAGGACAGCGTGCTTCACCGTTCCGCAAGATTGCCCGCAAGGAAGATTGCCCGCGAAATTCACTGCGAGATCGAGTCTGCTGCCCTTCGTTATCACTGACCTATGAATGCTGTTCTCGCAATTTTAGTTTTACTGGTGGGAACCTTCGTCGTCGTCTCCAGCCCGCAGCACGGCCCGGCGGCACTGGTCTTGTGCCTCCTCCTCTCGCTGGCGTGCGCCCGGTTGATCCAGCGCGCAGGGGAGCAACAGCAATTCCTGCTGCAATTGTTTGTGAGCGGCCTGCTCATCAGGATGCTGGTGGGCGCCTTGATCTTTGCTTACGGTTTGCAGGAATTCTTCGGAGGCGATGCTCTCGCTTATGACCGGCAGGGTTTTGAACTGCTGCGCTACTGGCAGGGGCGCGGGACGGTGGTGGTTGACGAGAACAACGTCGTCGTGTGGGGGATGCCTTACATCATCGCGGCCATTTACGCCCTCGTCGGGCGCAATATGCTGGCCGTGCAATTCTTCAATGCCATCTGCGGCGCGACGACGACGGTACTCGTTTTTCTTTGCGCCCAGCATATTTTCCGAAACGTGCGCGTGGCGCGTTATACGGCATGGCTGGTGGCCTTCTACCCTTCGCTGGTACTGTGGTCGTCGCAAGGGTTGAAGGACGCGCCGATTGTGTTTCTGCTTGCGCTCGCCATGCTGGCTACGCTCAAACTCGGCGAACACTTCAGCACGAAGTATCTGCTCGTCTTGATCGGCACGATGCTCGGTCTGCTGAGTTTGCGTTTCTATATCTTTTATATGATCGCGGTGGCTATCGGCGGGTCTTTCCTCCTCGGGATGAGGAAGGTTACGGGGAGCAATCTCGCCAGGCAGGCTTTAATACTGGTGACGATAGGGCTGGCGATGACTTATCTCGGAGTGCTGCGCACGGCGAGCAACCAGCTTTCCTTTTTCGGAAACCTCGAAGCGGTCAACCGCAGCCGGGGCGACCTCGCGCAATCGGCAAAATCGAGCTTCGGCAAGGAGGTGGACGTATCGACGACGAGTGGAGCGCTGAGCGCGATCCCGCTCGGCATCGTCTACCTGTTGTTCGCGCCCTTTCCGTGGCAGTTGGCGAATTTGCGCCAGAGCATCACGCTGCCCGAGATGCTGTTGTGGTGGAGTTGCTTTCCGCTGCTCGTATTGGGGTTGGGATTCACGTTGAAGTACCGTTTGCGGCAATCTCTGCCGATCCTGTTGTTCACGACGATGCTGACGCTGGCCTACTCTATATTTCAGGGGAACGTGGGGACGGCGTACCGGCAGCGTTCGCAGTTGTTGGTGTTCTACTTCATCTTCGTGGCCGTCGGTTTCGTCCTGCTCAGGGAGCGCAGCGAAGACCGCGGGCGTCAGGCCGCCGCCGCTAAAAAACGGCTGATGGAAATGGCGGAGGCAAAGCGTGTCTACAGGAAGTGGAAGCAGGATAAAGAGAAGGAACTTGAAGAAGTTGCCGCCGGCCTGACGAAGAAGTTGGGCTTCTGAAACCTGCGCGAGATTCCGACGCGTCTCTACTCTCTCGCGAGACGGAGCGGGGGCTGTACCCCCGAGGGGCTTCATCGAATTCGGGTCGTGCGCCGACGTTTAATGGATTATCGTACTTAACATGAACGGTTTTATAGCTACCATCTTATTAGGGTTGTTCGTGGCGATCCCGTTTGTCGTGCCCGTGTACGGCGGCCCGGCCGTGCTCGCCGGCGCGTTCTTCGCGCTGGTGGCGATGTTCTTTATTAAAAATGTTGAAGCCAACAAGCAGGTTTTGCTGTCTCTCTTCCTGGTCAGCCTGCTCCTGCGCGTGATGATCGGAACCGTCATTTTCAAGTTCAGGTTGCAGGACTTTTTTGGCGGCGATGCGATCACGTATGACCAGCAGGGATTTCTGTTGACGCAAATCTGGCAGGGCAATGCCAGAGAGTCGGCGATCTTTCTGGAAAATCCGGGCGGCTTCTGGGGCATGCCTTACTTCGTCGCTGCGATCTACTCGGTCATCGGGCGCAATATGCTGGCCGTGCAATACGCCAACGCCGTGTTCGGCGCGGCCACCGTGCCGCTGATGTATCTGAGCGCGGAACATATTTTTAATAACCAGAAGGTGGCGCGGATGGCGGCATGGCTGGTCGCCGTCTACCCGTCGCTGGTGCTGTGGTCGTCGCAGGGGTTGAAGGACGCGCCGATTGTGTTTCTGCTTGCGCTCGCCATGCTGGCTACGCTCAAACTCGGCGAACACTTCAGCACGAAGTATCTGCTCATCTTGATCGGGGCTTTGATCGGGTTGCTCAGTCTGAGGTTTTATATTTTCTACATGGTGGCCGTCACCGTCGGGAGCGCTTTTATCATCGGCATGCGACAGGGGAACACGGCCAGCATCGTGCGCAGATTCATGATCGTGATTATTCTCGGCCTGGCGCTGACTTATGTCGGAGTGCTGCGCACGGCGTCCGTGCAACTTGAGACTTTCGGCAATCTCGAAGCGGTCAACCGCAGTCGTCTCGATCTGGCGACGAGCGCCGATTCGGGTTTTGGGAAAGAGGTGGACGTATCAACGACGAGTGGAGCGTTGAGCGCGATCCCGCTCGGCATCGTCTACCTGTTGTTCGCGCCCTTTCCGTGGCAATTGGCGAATTTGCGCCAGAGCATCACGCTGCCGGAGATGCTGTTGTGGTGGAGTTGCTTTCCGCTGCTCGTATTGGGGTTGGGGTTCACGTTGAAGTACCGTTTGCGGCAATCTCTGCCGATCCTGTTGTTCACGACGATGCTGACGCTGGCCTACTCTATATTTCAGGGGAACGTGGGGACGGCGTACCGGCAGCGTTCGCAGTTGCTGGTGTTCTACTTCATCTTCGTGGCGGTCGGTTTCGTCCTGCTCAGGGAGCGCAGCGAAGACCGCGGGCGTGAGGCACGGGCGGCTCGCAAAATGGTGACGGGTGATCGCCGCCCTCAGCAGCAGCAACAGCAGGAAACCAACGTGGCGGAGAGGGCCTGAATATGTGCGGCATCGTAGGTATCGTCAACCGGAATGACCGAGCCGTCGAGCGCGACGTGCTGGCTCGCATGAATGAAGCGATCCGGCATCGCGGCCCGGACGAAGAGGGCGCGTACCTCAACGAACGGGTCGGCCTCGCCATGCGCCGTCTCGCCATCATCGACCTCAAGAGCGGCCAGCAGCCGATGCACAACGACGCCCGCACGACGTGGATCGTCTTCAACGGCGAAATCTACAACTACAAAGAGGTGCGCGCCGAACTCGTCAAGCGCGGCCACGCGTTTCACACCGACTGCGACACCGAAGTCGTCCTCCACGCCTACGACGAGTACGGCGCGGACTGCCCGCGTCACCTGCGCGGCATGTTCGCCTTCGCCGTCTGGGACGAAGCGCGGCAGGAACTCTTTCTCGCGCGCGACCGCGTCGGCAAAAAGCCGCTGCTCTACGCGCGGCTCGCCGACAAGATCGTCTTCGGCTCGGAGTTCGGCGCGCTGCTTCGTCATCCCGACATCGGCCGCGAGGTTAACCGCGAGGCCATCCATCATTACCTCACCTTCATGTGCGTGCCCGCGCCGCTCACGGCGTATCGCGACATACGCAAACTCGAACCCGGCCACACTCTGCGCTACAGGCCGGCGGACGGCGAGGTGCGTACAGAGCGTTACTGGCAGCCCGACTTTTCCAAAAAACTCAAATTGAGCGAGGAGGAAGCGGGCGAGCGCGCCATCGAGATTTTGCGTGAGGCGGTGCGCGTGCGCCTGATGTCGGAAGTGCCGCTCGGCGCGTTCCTGTCGGGCGGCGTGGATTCTTCGGCGGTCGTCGCGCTGATGAGCGAGGTGTCGTCTGCCCCGGTCAAAACCTTCTCCATCGGTTTCGAGGAACAGGATTTCAGCGAACTCCATCACGCGCGCCGCGTCGCCGAACACGTCGGCGCGGAGCATCACGAGTTCATCGTCAGACCCGACGCGATGGAAGTTTTGCCGACGCTCGTCGAGCACTACGGCGAGCCTTACGCGGATTCGAGCGCGATACCGACCTACTACGTTTCGCGCGAGACGCGCCGCCACGTCACCGTCGCCCTGAACGGCGACGGCGGCGACGAGTGCTTCGCCGGTTACGAACGCTACGCCGCGATGAAGCTCGCCGGGAAGTACAGGGGCGTGCCCGGCCTCGTGCGCGAGGGTTTGATTAAAAATGCCGTCGCGCTCGTGCCGACCTCGGAGACGCGCCGCAGCCGCGCGCGCGACCTCAAGCGCTTCCTCGACGCCGCTTCGCTCCCCACCGTCGAACGCTACATGCGCTGGATCAGCGTGCTCGACACGGCGGCGAAGGACGACCTCTACACGACGGATTTCGGGCGCGAGATGCGGGGGCATGACGCGGCGGGCTTCGTCGCTCCGTGGTTCGCAGAGGCCAACGGGGCGGGACTCGTCGATGCGTCGCTTTTGGCCGATACGATGACTTACCTGCCGAACGACCTGCTCGTCAAAGTCGACATCGCTTCGATGGCCGTCTCGCTCGAAGCGCGCTCGCCGTTTCTCGATCACCACGTCATAGAGTTTGCCGCGAGCCTGCCGGAGAACCTGAAACTGCGCGGCCTGACGACGAAATATCTCCTGAAGCGCGTGCTGGCGAAACTGCTTCCCGCCGAGAATTTGCAGCGACGCAAGATGGGCTTCGGCGTGCCCATCAACCACTGGCTGCGCGGCCAGATGCAACCGTTCCTGCGCGAGACGCTGCTCTCGGAGAAAGCCCTCGGGCGCGGCTTCTTCAAACCCGAATCCGTCGCGCGCATGGTAGAACTCCACACGCGCTCTGAGAGAGACTACGCGCATCAACTCTGGACGTTGCTCATGCTTGAGTTATGGTTTCAGCGTTTTATTGATTGATGGTCAGTTGTCCGTGGTCAGTAGTCAGTTGTCAGTTGCATGTGGCAATCACACAAATGGCTAAAGATTGGATTGAACAACGGACAACTGACCACGGACAACGGACAAATTCATATTGGTAAGGAGCGTAATTGTGAAAGGTATCGTATTAGCCGGCGGACTCGGCACGCGTCTGATGCCGCTGACGGCGGTGACGAATAAGCACTTGCTGCCCGTCTACAATCAGCCGATGGTTTATTACCCGATCCAGACGTTGGTCAACGCAGGGATCAGGGACATCATGATCGTGACGGGCGGAAACTCGGCCGGCGACTTTCTCAAGCTGTTGAAGAACGGCAAGGCGTTCGGTCTCAAGCACCTCAACTACACGTATCAGGAGGGCGAGGGCGGCATCGCGGCGGCGCTCTCGCTGTGCGAGGACTTCGCCGACGGCGCGCCCGTCTGCATCGTTCTCGGCGACAACATCATCGAGGCCAACATCTGTCGGGCCGTGCGCGCCTACAGGCATCAGGGCGGCGGCGCGAAGATCCTCCTCAAGCAGGTCTCCGACCCGCAGCGTTTCGGCGTCCCCGAACTGGAAGGCGACCGCGTCGTGCGCATCGAGGAGAAGCCGCGAGAGCCGAAGTCCGACTACGCGGTCATCGGCATCTACATGTACGACGCGGAGGTCTTCCAGATCATCAAGACGCTGAAACCCTCCGAGCGCGGCGAACTCGAAATCACCGATGTAAACAATGCCTACATCGAGCGCGGCGAGATGACCTGGAACGAACTTAAAGGCTGGTGGACTGACGCGGGCACGTTCGAGAGCCTGCTGCACGCCGCCCAGCTCGTCGCCGAAACGGGCGCTAACAAGATGGAGGCTTCCAATGCGAACCATGCCTGAGATCACATCGCCGAACACGGCCGCGCAGTTCAAGCGCGGACAGATACGCGATGTCGTCGTGCGCGACGTGCGCAAGTTTGTAGACGAACGCGGCTGGCTCGCCGAGTTGTTCCGCCACGACGAGTTGGAGGCGGAATATTTCCCCGCGATGTGCTACGTCTCATCGACCGAGCCGTCCGTGCAGCGCGGGCCGCACGAGCACGTCGATCAGGCGGATTTGTTCATCTTCATGGGGCCGTCGAATTTCAAAATGCGGCTCTGGGACAACCGGCGGGATTCGGAAACTTACAACCATGTGATGACGCTCTACGTCGGCGCGGACAATCCGAGGTCGGTGCTCGTGCCGAAAGGCGTCGTCCATGCCTACCGCAACGTCGGCAGCGCGCCCGGCATCGTCATCAACTGCCCCAACCGCCTCTACATGGGCGAGGGCAAACGAGAAGAAATTGACGAGATCAGGCACGAGGACGACCCGGCGACGATCTACCGGATGGAAGACTGAACAGCTCTCAGCCATCAGCTCTCAGCCATCAGCAACAGAATTGCTTGGCTGACGGCTGACGGCTGACGGCTGACGGCTACTTGATGAAAGTTGTTCGCATCATCGCACGTTTGAACGTGGGCGGCCCGGCGAAGCACGTGGCGTGGCTGACGGCCGCGACGCGCCGCGCGGGCATCGAGTCGGAGTTGATCGCGGGGACTGTGCCGCCGGGCGAAGACGACATGAGTTATTTCGCCGCCGGGCTGGGTGTGGTGCCCGTCATGCTGCCGGAGTTGACGCGCGAGGTGTCGCCGAAGGACGCGGTGGCGGTTTGGAAGCTTTACCGCCTGTTGCGACGTTTGCGGCCGGACATCGTCCACACGCACACGGCGAAGGCCGGTACGGTCGGCCGCGTCGCGGGGCTGCTCTACCGCTGGCTGACGCCCTCCGCGCTCGTCGGTCGCCCGCGCGCGTGCCGCTTCGTGCATACGTACCACGGCCACATCTTTCACAGCTATTACGGAGGCTTGAAGACACGCTTTTTCCTGACCATCGAACGCGTTCTCGCGCGCGTGGCGACCGACCGGATCGTGGCGATCAGCCGTCAGCAGTTTCGCGAGATTCACGGGCTGTTCGGCGTGGGACGCGCCGAACAGTTCAGAGTGATCCCGCTCGGTCTGGACTTGGAGGCGTTCGCCGGTTGGCGCGAACGGCGCGCGGCGGCGCGGGCGGAACTGGGGGCGCGCGAGGGGGAATTGCTCGTGGGCATCGTCGGGCGTCTGACGGAGATCAAGAATCACAAGCTGTTCATCGAAGTCGCGCACGCATATCTAAAGGGACACGCGGAGACGACCGGCGCGGCGGATGAAGGGGGCGGGCGGCGCGTGCGCTTCGTCGTCATCGGCGACGGCCACCTGCGGGGCGAACTCGAATCTCAGGCGCGCTCGCTCGGCATCGCGGATCGCGTGACGTTCACGGGGATGCGCGACGACCCCGAAAACTTTTATCCCGCGCTCGACATCGTTGCGCTGACATCTCTGAACGAGGGCACGCCGCTGACGCTCATCGAAGCGATGGCGAACGCGCGCCCCGTCGTTTCGACCGCCGTCGGCGGAGTGGTCGATCTACTCGGGGATGCGTTTGAAGTCAGGCCGCCGACGGCGGGGGGCGGTGATAAAAATCCGGCGGGCGCGCCGGGCTACACGTATTGTGAGCGCGGCGTGCGCGTGCGCACGGGCGACGCGGAAGCGTTTTGCGAAGCCTTGCGGCAGCTTGCCGGGGATGAAGAGTTTAGGCGCGCGTCGGGCGAGCGTGGGCGCGCGTTCGTGGTGGAGCATTATTCCAAGGAGCGTCTTGTGGGGGACGTGCTCAATCTTTACAGTGAACTGTCGCCGTCGCCATCGCTGGCGGCGTCGAAGCGGGGGGGCGTGCCGGTGGTCGGAGCGGCGCGCGGAAAGGGAGACTAACATTTGCGAGTTTTAATAACGGGCGGGGCGGGCTTTATCGGGTCGCATCTCTCGGACGCTTATCTGGAACGCGGCGACGAGGTCTACGTGATCGACGATCTCTCGACGGGCAGCTTCGAGAACATCGCGCACTTAAAAACGCACAAGCGTTTTCATTACACGATAGACAGCGTTCATAACGTGCCGGTGTGCGCCGAATTGGTTGACCAGTGCGATGTGATCTTTCACCTGGCGGCGGCCGTGGGCGTCAAGCTCATCGTCGAAAGCCCGGTGCGCACCATCGAGACGAACGTGCGCGGGACGGAAGTGATCCTCGATCTCGCGAACAAGAAGAAGAAGAAGGTGCTCGTCGCATCGACTTCGGAAGTTTACGGCCTTTCGACGGAAGTCCCTTTCCGCGAAGACGGCAATCTCGTGATGGGCGCGACGACCAAGGGACGTTGGAGCTACGCCTGCTCGAAGGCGATTGACGAGTTTCTCGCGCTCGCTTACTGGCGCGAGAAGAAACTGCCCACGGTCGTCGTGCGCCTCTTCAATACGGTGGGGCCGCGGCAGACGGGGCAGTACGGCATGGTCATCCCGACGTTCGTGCGGCAAGCCCTCGCCGGTCGCCCGATCACCGTCTACGGCAACGGCAAACAGACGCGCTGCTTCGGCTACGTAGGCGATGTGGTGGGCGCGCTGATGAAGTTGATGGACGCGCCGGAGGCCGTCGGTCAGGTCTTCAACATCGGCTCGAACGAAGAGGTCTCAATACTCGAAGTCGCCGGGCGCGTAAAGGAACTGACGGGTTCGGATTCCGAAATCGTCTTCATGCCTTATGACGAAGCCTACGAGGAGGGTTTCGAGGACATGCCGCGCCGCGTCCCGGACATCTCGAAGGTGAGCGCGCTGACAGGCTTCCACCCGACCGAGAAACTCGACGGCATCCTCCAAAAAGTGATCGAGCACCATACCGGGCGCTAAGTTCAAGTGAGCAGTAAGCGGTAAGCAGTGAGCAGTAAAAAAACAAAACTGCTTACTGCTCACTGCTCACTGCTTACTTTTACGGCTTGATTTCTCGGGTCACATCGAATAGCTTTTCAGGCGATTCCAAACAGAATTAACTGATGTTTGCTCATGTATTTCGGTAGTTTAAATCTCGTCCCCGTCATCGTCTCGTTCGCGCTCGCGCTCGGGCTGACGCCGGTGGTGCGGCGGCTGGCGCGGCACTGGGGTCTGGTGGCGCAGCCGAAGGCGGATCGCTGGCACAATAAGCCGACGGCGATGATGGGCGGTCTGGCCTTATTCCTCACCGTCACCATCACCTATCTCATCTTCGTTTCGCAGATGCCGCACCGGCCTTACGGGTGGGTGGTTATAGTGGCGAGCGCGTTTCTCTTCGTCGTCGGGCTGATCGATGACATCGTTCACGTCAAGCCTTACCAGAAGTTGATCGGACAGGTGATGGGCGCGAGTCTGGTCGTCTATTACGGCCTGACGCTGCCGTGGAGCGCGTCGCCCTCGCTCAACATGGCGATCACGATCTTCTGGCTCGTCGGCATCACGAACGCGCTCAACCTGCTCGACAACATGGACGGGCTGGCCGCCGGGATCGCCGCCATCGCCGCCGCTTTTCTGGCCGCGAGTTTCCTCGTCAACGGGCGGCCGGCTGAAGCATTGATGCTCGGCGTCTTCGCCGCCGCGCTCGTCGGCTTCCTCGCCTATAACTCCAAACCCGCGACGATCTTCATGGGCGACTGCGGTTCGATGTTCATCGGCTTCTTCATCGCCAGCGCCGCTTTGATGAGCGCGTCGGGGGCGCGTTCGCGCTCGTTCATGATCGTGCTCGCCGTGCCGGTGTTGATTCTGCTGATCCCCATATTCGATACGACCTTTGTAACCGTGCTCAGGAAGCTGTCGGGGCGTTCGGCCTCGCAGGGCGGGCGCGACCACACGTCGCATCGCCTCGTCGCGCTCGGCCTGTCGGAGCGGCGCGCCGTCTGGATGCTCTACGGCTTCGCGGGATTGTCCGGCCTGCTGGCGCTTCTGGTCAGCCGGATGGACTTCGACGTGAGCGTCGCGGCCATCGTCGGCTTCACAATCGTGCTCGCGCTCCTCGGCGTGTATCTGGCGGGCGTGAAAGTTTACGAGGAAGACGAGGTCTTGAAGGCGCGCGAGAAGCCGCTCGTCGCCTTCTTCGTAGACCTTTCCTACAAGCGGCGCATCTTCGAGGTGCTGCTCGACATGGTGCTCATCATCCTGTCTTACTACAGCGCCTACACGCTTTTGTTCGGGCCGATGGCGGATACGACGGGCGCGTGGAACCTGTTCCTGCGCACCGTGCCGGTGCTGGTCTGCGTGAAGATGTTCTCGTTTCTGGCGGCGGGCGTCTATCGCGGATTGTGGCGCTACATCAGCGTGGACGGCATTGTCGTGTTCGCGAAGGCCGTGCTGCTCGGCTCGGTCGGGAGCGTGCTCGCGCTGCTCGTCGCGTTCCGCTTCGAGGGATTGTCGCGCGCCGTCTTCGTGCTCGACACGATGATCCTCTTCATGATGCTCGCGGGCAGCCGGTTCGCCTTCCGCCTGTTCCGCCACGCTCTGCCCTCGCATGAGGCGCGCGACGCGCGGCGCGTTTTGATCTACGGCGCGGGCGACGGCGGCGAACTGCTTCTGCGCGAGGTGCTCAATAACCGCGAGTTGCAACTGATGCCCGTCGGGTTCGTTGACGACGACCCGCACAAAAAAGGAAAAGTCATTCACGGCCTGCGCGTCTTCGGCGGCAACGGCTCGCTCAGGAGCATCTGCGAAGAGCAACGCATCGCCGAAGTCCTGATCTCCAGCACGCAAATTTCCGACGAGCGGCTCGCCACTATTCTGCAAGACTGCGACTCGGCGCAGGTCACGCTCAAACGCATGCGCATTCAGATCGATCAGTTGAATTGAAGAACGGCCGTCAGCCGTTAGCCGTCAGCAATCAGCCGAACCGCAGGCTTTTGCTGAAAGCTGACGGCTGACGGCTGACGGCTATTCCATGAAAGACCAGATCAAGACCATCGAACTCGGCGCGGCGTGGAAGCGTGTGTTGTTGCTCGTGCCGGTGGCGCTCGTGGCGCTCTGTGTGTGGTACGGGGTGCGCTGGTGCATTGGGAACACGATGGCGGGATGGCTGCCGGACATCAACGCGGCCTATGCGGCGGCGCGGCTCGCGCCGGACGACCCGCAGGCGCATTTCACGATTGCCCGCATGCGCGAACGGAGTTTTCTGCCGGAGGAGTTGCCGGAGGCGGTCGAGCGTTACGCGGAGGCGGCGCGGCTGTCGCCGAACGATTTCCGCCTGTTCATGGAGTTGGGGCGCGTGCGCGGACTCGTCGGCGACACGCGCGGGGGCGAAGAGGCTCTGCGCCGCGCCGTGGAACTCGCGCCCTCCTACCCGGAGCCGCGCTGGTATCTCGGAAACTCTCTGCTCAGGCAGGGGCGCATCGAGGAGGCGTTCGCCGAGTTGCGCCGCGCGGGCGAGATGAGTCACGACAAATTCCTGCCGCAAGTGATCGAGGTCTACTGGCGTTTCTACAACGCTGATGTGCCGTCGGTGCTGGCGGCGGTCGGCAACACGCAGCAGGCGCGCGTGCAGTTGGTGGAATATTTGATCAACCTGAAACGGTTGGACGACGCGCGGCTGTTGTGGGAGGGCTTCGACGCCGGGCAGCGCAAACTCTCGCGCGCCACGGGCGAAAAGCTGCTGCTGCGTTTCCTCGAAGCGAAACGCTTCAAGGACGTGCTGGCGTTGCATCAGGAATTCTCCGCGACGGACGGCGCGCCGAGCGCGGCCGCCCCGGAACGGCTGGCGAACGGCGGTTTTGAATCGGCGGTAGGCCCGCCGGGAAAGAACCCTTTCGAGTGGCAGGTCGTGCCGCTTGAAGGCGCGCAGATGGGACTCGACGCGCGCGTGCGGCAAGAAGGCTCGCGCAGTCTGCGCATCGCCTTCAACGCGACGAACACGCTCACTTTCAGAAACATTTCGCAACTCGTGACGGTCGAACCGCAGACGCGTTACCGGCTCGAATACTACGTGCGGACGGAAGATTTGAAGGGCGTGTCAACGCTCGTCACGGAGATCGTCGATGCGGCGCAGCCCGAACGCGTGCTCGCCGCCTCCCAGCCCGTAGCGACGGGAACGGCCGACTGGCAAACAATCGCGCTCGATTTTACGACCCCGGCGGGCGCGCAAGGGGTAACGATGCGCATCGTCAGCCCGCAATGCGCGGCCACCACATGCCCTCTTTTCGGAAAAGTTTGGTATGACAATTTCAACCTCCAACGCTCCGGCGGCGGAGCCGACACGAACGGGCGACGCGCCGCCGCCGGGCGCGACTGACGAGGCGGACGCCTCGCGCGCGCCTTCCGCGCCGCCGGAGCGTCCGCCTCGTCGCACGACGCCGCCGCGCGCGCCCGAATCGCGCACGCTCGCAAGTCGCTTCATCATCCTCGTGCTCTGCCTGGCGGTGGTGCTCTCGACGCTCGGCTTCGGCGCGGTGCAGTCGTGGGCGCTCGGCTTCTTTCAGGCGGGGGCTGGACTGGTCGCCGTCCTCTGGGCGGTCGATGCGTGGCGCACGGGCGGCCTGCGCGTGAGTCGCAACCTGTTGCAGTTGCCGCTCGTCGGCCTGTTCGTCGTCGGGCTGGTGCAGTTGCTCCCGCTCGGCGACGCGAACGGGGCGGTGGTCTGGGGACTGACGAACGCGCCCGCCGCCACGCTCTCGCTCGACCCCTACGCGACGCGCTTCGTCCTGCTTCAACTCGGTTCGCTCATCATCTATTTCTGCGCCGCGCTCGTCTACACGGACAGCCCCGGCCGCCTGCGGCTCATCGTGACGGTCGTGACCATCTTCGGTTTCCTGCTCGCCCTCTTCGGCATGTTCCAGTACTTCACCAACCCCGCGCAGATTTACTGGTTTCGCCAGCCGAAGTTCGCGCTCCCCTTCGGCCCGTTCATCAATCGACACCATTTCGCGGCCTACATGGAACTTACGCTCTCGCTTTCGCTCGGCCTGCTCGTCTCCGGCGCGATTGCCGTCGAGCGTCGCCTGCTCTACATCTTCGCCGTCGTGATCATGAGCGCGGCGCTCGTGCTGACGGGGTCGCGCGGCGGCATCCTGAGCCTCGGCGCGGAGGTGTTGTTCATCGCGGCCATTGCGAGCATCGTGCGGCGCAAGAACAAGAGCGAGTCGGATGAGAGCGACGCGGCCAAGTCGCGCGTGCGCGCCGCGCTGGTGCGCGTCGGCATCGGGTTCGCGCTCGTCGTCGTGCTGCTGGCGGGCGCGGCATCGCTCGGCGGCGAAGAATCGCTCGCGCGCCTGTTCGGCACGGTCAACTCGAACGATCCCACGTCGGGGCGCGTGCAGTTCTGGCAGGGGACGCTCGGCGTGATCAAGGAACACCCGCTGCTCGGCGCGGGACTCGGCGCGTTCAGCGTGGCGTATACTCGGCACGACGTTTTGAACGGCGCGACCCGCCTCGAACAGGCGCACAACGATTACTTGCAGATTCTCTCGGATGCCGGAATCGTCGGCGGCGTGCTCGGGCTGTTCTTCATCTTCATGCTCTTTCGCTATGGCTTCTCTCGCTTCAATTCGCGCGACAAGTACCGGCGCGGCGTGGCGGCGGGCGCGCTCGCGGGTTGTTTCGCCGTGCTCGTCCACAGCTTCTTCGAGTTCTCCTTGCACATGACTTCCAACGCGCTCCTGTTCCTCTTGCTCGCCGCGCTCGCCACCCTGAACGGCCGGGTCGAGGAAGCGGACGCTAAACGCAGCTCGCGGCGCAAGCGACGCAGTAGCCGCAGCAGCAGCACCGGCCGCCCCGACGCGGAGACGGGCGGCGCTGAGACCGGCGCGGCGTGAAGGGAAGCCCGCCGGTAGCGAGTTTCCAGTTTTCAGTTTTCAGTTTTCAGTTTTCAGTTTTCAGTTTATCAATTCTATCTTTAGCGTTCCGCATAGCGGGCGCACGTAACTGAAAACTGAAAACTGAAAACTGAAAACTGCCCGACTTAACTTATGGACGGAAAACTTCAAACGTCTCACGCCGCGCCGCAGACGCTGCCGGGAATGTGTCTGGAAGCCCTGCGGCGGCACTCGAAGCCGGATGCGCTGAACCGGAAACGCGGCGGCGAGTGGGAACACATCTCGGGAGAGGCGGTCGCGACGCGTGTGCGCGCGGTCGCGCTCGGGTTGTCGTCGCTCGGCGTCGGCGCGGGCGACCGCGTGGCGTTGCTGTCGGAGAACCGCCCGGAATGGTCAATCGTCGATCTCGCCATACTGAGTCTGGGCGCGGTGAACGTGCCGATCTACACGACGCAGGCCGTCGAGCAGGTGCGCTACATCCTGTCGGATTCACGGGCGCGCGTGCTGTTCGTCTCGGGGAAAAAAGTTTACCGCCACGCGCGCGCGGGCGTCGAGGGCTACGGCCGCATCGAGCGACTCGTCTTCTTCGACGCGGAAGACGCCGCCGGGCAGTCCGGCGCGACGACGCTCGAAGCCCTGGAGCGCGAGGGCGCGGAGCGCGACGCGCGCGACCCCACGGAGTTTGAACGCCTGACAGGCGCGATTCAGCCCGGCGACCTCGCGACGATCATTTACACATCCGGCACGACGGGCGAGCCGAAGGGCGTCATGCTCACGCACTCGGCCTTTGTCTCGAACGTGCTCGCCATCACGAGCGCGCTCCCGATCAGGGCGGACGACGTGTCGCTCTCCGTGCTTCCGCTCTCGCACATCTTCGAGCGCACGGTGTTCTACGTCTTCTGCTGGAACGGCGTCGATGTCTACTACGCGCCGTCCGTCGATCTGCTCGCCGAATACCTGCGCGAGGTGCGGCCGACGATCATGACGGCCGTGCCGCGCCTGTTTGAAAAGGTCTATCACCGCATCGTGAAAAAAGGCACGTCGGCCGGAGGGTGGCGGCGGCGGCTCTTCACCTGGGCGCTGGAGGCGGGCAGGAGTTACGCGCGACACGTTGACCTGCGCGAGCCGGTGCCGCCGCTTCTGGAGTTGCAACAGACGATTGCGAGTCGTCTCGTCTTCTCGAAATGGCGCGAGGGCGTGGGCGGTCGCCTGCGCTTTTTCGTGTCGGGTGGCGCGCCCCTGTCGCCCGCGCTCTCCTACGCGTTCCTCGCCGCGGGCATCCCGATCCTGCAAGGCTACGGGATGACGGAGACGTGCATCACTTCGGCCAACCGCCCCGAAGATAACAAGGTCGGCTCAATCGGCCTGCCGTTCCCCGGCATCGAGATGAAGTTGGACGAGTCGGACGAAATTCTCGTGCGCGGCCCGAACGTCATGCGCGGCTACTACGAGCGCGCGCGGGAGACGGAGGAGGTGCTCGACGCCGAAGGTTGGTTCAAGACGGGAGATGTCGGTTACAAAGACGAACACGGGCACTTCTTCATTACCGACAGGAAGAAGGAATTGTTCAAGTTGTCGAACGGCAAATACATCGCGCCGCAGCAACTCGAAAGTCTGATCAAGCAGAGCGCGCTCGTCAATCAGGTGGTGGTCGTCGGCGCGGGGCGCAAGTCGCCCGCCGCGCTCGTCGTGCCCGACTGGGAGGCCGTGCGGGGCGCGCTCGCCGACGACGAAAACTCGAAAGCGTCGGCACAGCAGAAGACGCTCGGCAAGAGCGAACACGCCGCGCTCAGCCGCGACCCGGCCGTCGTGCGGCTCGTGCAGCGCGAGGTGGCGGCGTTGACCGCCCCGCTCCACGATTACGAGCGCGTGCGCCGTGTCGCGCTCCTGCCCGAAGAGTTCTCGATTGACGGCGGGGAGATGACGCCGACGCTCAAAATCAAGCGGCGCGTGGTTGACGAAAAGTTCGGCGCGCTGATCGACGAAATTTACGACGGCGCGGGCGCGGCAAAAGACGACTAGGACGCGTCGCGGAGACAATAAACAGGCTCGTTATGAGAGAAGTTTGCGGGGCAGGCGGAAGCGGGGCGAGAGAGAAACAGCTTGAGAGGATTTTCGCGAGTGCGACGTTCGGCGACGGCTTTAGGCGTCGGTCAGCGACAGTCGCTCAGGCTCGTAGAGAATCTCAACCGCGCGCCCGGCCGCGCTCGTCGAGGCGGAGAGCAAATCTTTGGCGAGGCGATAGAGCGCGAAAGGGATTTTAACCGACGTGCAGGCGACCGCGCCGACGGGCGGAAACTTGGAGAGCAGGTGGAGTTCGGCGTCGCAGAAGTCGCAGGCGGCGAGGTGCGCCGTCAACTGTTGCCGCAGTTCGACCTTGAGCGTCGCACGCGTGTAGCTGACGAGCATCTCGGCGGACGGGCAGGTTCTGTTTTTGCAAAATTTGGCTGTGCTGACGGCACCCATAGGGTCTTCTCCTTCTTCATCGTCGACCGAGCCTGACTAACGGACTTATGCGCCGATGCGTTATTTGCAGACTCTTGTCGAAGCGCGCCGCGCGTTCAAGTAAACGCTAACGGGCTGAAGGCGGCTGATAAGGTGAGAGCCATAGCCGGAAAGCCCTTCTCAATAGGCGCTTCGCTTGGTCTCTACACAGAAATCGTCAATAGCCTGAAACTTCCACAACTGGGGCGCGCCCGAAGGCCGATTTCTTCCTTTTTTTCAACGCCTTGAGGCGAGTGTAAAAAGATGTTGCTCATTCTGCGGCTAACTGCTAGTATTATTTTGTTGTCGGGAGACGCAATAAGTTTCCTGATTCCCCTTCGTGGCTGACCGCGCCAATTCCACTTTGCGGTCATCTGGCACGGTCTATCCAGATTTAGCACTACCACCCAGAGCATGCGGTTTGTTACACTTTCGGTCTCTCCCCGAAAACACGGAAGCGCGAGCCTTTGACGCGCGAAGATTCCCGGCGCATGTTACTGCTCGGACGGTGTCGTCCCGAACTCTCGATCCTTTCGCATCTCCGGCCCGAGATCAGGAAAGTTGCTCATTGCGTTTCGCGCCCCTGCCATAGATAATGAGCGGCAATTCGATCAAGGGTGAAGAGAGAATAGAGTAGGTGGAGCTTTGACAATTTGGGTTTTTGCCGGTCAGGCAGGCTCTCGCCCGCCCGTCGCGGCGACGGCCAACTCTGTGGGAGAACGTGCGGCGCGCGTCACACGCATAAAGCGCGTTTCCGCCAAGACCTTCAGCACATGCGCGTTCAAGCGCAGGGGAGCAACAAATCCACATCAGCCTCTTGTGGAAAACTTGCCTGAAGCAAATCGCCTCACAGCGCCCGCCCGAATATTAGCCTGATAGACACTACTTAATAACATGGCTGCAACATCCGCCGATCATAATCACCCATTCGATAATTCCATGACCAGCGCCACCCAAGAAGAGTTGCACGCGCCGGCACCGCAGGATGCTGCGCCCGCCATCGCCGCCGAACGCCCCGCGCGCGGAGCGAACGCGCACTGGGTTGATTCCCTGCGCCGCTCCGACGTGACACGTCTCTGGACGGAGCTTCACCGCATCGTCTGTAGCCACCCGCTGGTGCGCGCCTCGCACAGCGCCGGTCTCCTTGTCGAAGGCGGCGAGCGCGGCAACGCTTACGTTGACCTGACGCAGGAACTTTTCGTCACGCTCCTCAGTAAGGCGCGCTTCCAACATTACCTTGAGACGGCGATGACCGATGCCGAGATCGAATGCGAGATCGGCCAGATCGAACTGACCAATTTGCTGACGGCGGAATTGCGCAAGCGTCACCCGGAATCCTACCGTCTCGCGCGCCGCATCTCCACCATCATCCAGTCGAGCGCGAACTTCCGGCGCTTCGACGGCGGGGCGGGAAGCGTCGAGGACGAGCCGCACCGTCGCCTCGCGGATCGCGTCTACGGCCTCAGCGAATGGCCGGCCGCGAAAGCCCGTCGCAACTCCCAGGATTTGGAGCAGCGCATACAGATGATCCCCGTCCACCAGCGCGACACGCGTATGGTCGGCTGCACGGGCGACTCGCAGATCATCATCAGCAACTCCGACCTCGAAGACTTGATCATCTCCATCCTCGAAGCGGCGGACGCGCCCGTGGACGTGCGAAGTTTGCGCAGCCTCGTGATGTCGCGCCTGCCCGTGATGGACATTTATCTCGTGCCGCTCGGCGGCGGCGACGATGAAGAAAACGGCCGCATCTTCGAGCCGGTCGATGGGCGCGAGAACCCGGAACAGGGACTGCTGCGCCGCGAGTCGGAAGAGGAGGCCGTCGGCTTCGTCGATCTCTTCCTGCGCGCCCTGCACACGAGCGTGCGCGGCAAGACCAAACAGTACGACCGCATGCTCGGCGTGCTCTGGCAATGTTACCTGAGCCCCGATCACGTCACGCAACTCGAAGCCGCCGCGCGCCTCGGCGTCTCCGATTCGCTCGTCTCGGATTACCGCCGTCGCATCGAGCAGGAGTTGCGCGCTCTGGCCTTCGGCGAGATCGAGGAGGCGCGCCGCTTCGAGACTTCTTTGCGCGAACGCGTGCGCGCGCTCGTGCTCGACGGCGAGGAAGAACGCGTGGCGGTTTAAAACCGGAGCGGGGAAGACGCGCATGGCGTTTTAAAATTGGGCGGTGAGCGGATGTCTGAATCTCTCACCTGACGATGAGAAAGCGGCGACACGTCTCGGTATCGTGTGCCGCTTCATTTTCATAGGGGCGAAGAGTGTGATCGAACAACTGCGCAAGGCCGAACTGGAAATGATCAGGGGCTGGTTGCGCCCTGACATGAGAATTCTGGAGATCGGTGGGGGTAGCGGCTTTCAGGCCAGCGTGGTGGCCTCGTGGGGTCATCAGTTGATGTCCATCGATTTGCCGTCGCGCCCCTTCCCGCCGCCGTACCTGTACCCCGTCCAGAATTATGACGGCATCAATATTCCGGCCGCGGACGAAAGCCTCGATTTCATCTTCTCGTCAAACGTTCTGGAGCACGTCGCCGACCTGCCGGCGCTCTTCGCGGAGATGCGCCGCGTGCTCAAACCCGACGGCCTCGCCCTCCACATTTTACCGACCCCGGCATGGCGGTTCTGGACTTGCCTGACGCATTACGGCGACCTGTCGAGGGCGCGCCTGAATCTGCCACGCAGGAGGACGACCACGCAGGCGACCTCTCCGGCCGCACACGGCGCGGAGGCGGCTACTACAGAGCGCAACGCGCCCGCGAGTTTTGGGCGCAGGTTGAAACGCGCCATCTTTCCCGAACCGCACGGCGAGTTCCCGAGCGCGCTCTCGGAGCTTTATTATTTCAGCCGGAGGCGCTGGTTGAAGGTCTTCAGGGAGAACGGCTTCGACGTTCGGCAGGTCGTCAGCAACGAACTCTTTTATACCGGTTACGCCCTGTTCCCGAATATCTCCGTCGAACGGCGACGGGAACTTTCGCGCCTCCTCGGTTCAGCCTGCCATATTTACGTGATGAACAAACTCGACTCTTAAAAGATGTACGGAGAAAGTGTCTGACCGAGAGCGAAACTTTGAGTTTGCCCGTAGCCTACAGCCATGCCGAGTAAGCATACCCTGACCGATTACGACCCCGTCATCCCTGCGCGCAGAGCGCGCGGCGCGGGCGACGAACGGGCAGAGGATAGCTGGGCGACGAGGGGCGCGCTCGCCGGTAACGCGGGCGCGGAAATCACCTCGCCGACGCGGGAGGAGGCGAATGCGCCCACGGTAGCCGCGCCCGCCAAAGTTCCCCCACTCAAGCGCGGGCATACGCTCTCTTACCTCGGGCTGTTTCTCTTCACCATAGTTCTCTACTTTCGCCCCTACGAACTTATCCCCTCGCTGGCGGGCTTCACTTCGATGGCCTTCTGGCTGGCTGTCCCGACCCTTCTGGTGTTCCTGGTTTCGCAGTTCGCCCTCGAAGGCAACCTGACGGCGCGCACGCGCGAGGTTGATCTGGCGTTGCTGCTGCTGCTGACAGGGCTGCTCTCAATACCGCTCGCCATCGAGCCGGGCGAAGCATGGGACGAGTTTAACCACGCCTTCTGGAAGGCCGTGATGATGTTCATCGTGATCATGAACGTCGCGCGCACGGAGAGACGTCTCAAGGGATTGATCTTTCTCGGGCTGGCGGTCGGCTGCATGCTGAGCGTGGGCGCGATTAACGACTACCGCGCCGGGCGTTTCCTGGTCGAGGGTCAGCGCGTGGCGGGCGTGGTCGGCGGCATGTTCGGCAACCCCAACGATCTGGCGCTTCATCTCGTGACGATGATCCCGCTCGCCTTCGGGCTGCTTCTGCATACGCGCCGATGGCTCGCCAAGCCGCTCTACGCCGCGTGCATTTTCGTGATGGTGGGCGGCCTGATCGCCACGTTCTCGCGCGGCGGCTTTCTGGGATTGATCGGCGCATGCTTCGTGCTGGCGTGGAAGATGGGACGGCGCAATCGCGCCCTGATAATCGTCCTGCTGCTCGGGCTGCTCGTCGCTTCCGTCGCACTCGCTCCGGGGGAATACGCCAGCCGCCTCAGCTCGATCACGACCGCTGCCGACGCGTCGAGCCATTCGCGGCGCGCGCTGCTCATCCGCTCAATCGTGGTTGCGCTTGCGAATCCGCTGCTCGGCATCGGGATGGGCAACTTCCACATCGTCGCCATCGGCGAGTCGGTCAGCCACAACGCCTATACGCAGGTCGCCTCGGAGATGGGGATGGCGGCGATGATCATCTACATCATGTTCACGGTCGTTCCCATCAGGCGGCTCGGCCTGATCGAGCGCGAGACTTACGAGACGCGCCGCAGTTCACGCATCTATTACCTGTCGGTCGCGATTCAGGCGAGCCTCGTCGCCTACATGATCAGCAGTTTCTTCGGCTCGGTGGCCTTCCAGTATTACGTCTACTATCTGGTCGGCTACGCGGTCGCGCTCAGGCGCATTTACGAAGCACAAACCGGCAGGGAAGTAACCCCGCCCTCGAAGCAGCCGCGACGTTTCGAAGAGAACGGCGACCGCGCCGGAAACTCGCCCGATTTCCCCGAACCCGACGCCCGTGCGGCCGTCAGAATATGAACTCGCGCGCCGCACCGAACGAGGCACACGAACCGGCACCACCCATGTTTGAAGATCAAACAGTTGTGAATAACGGGAGCGCCCGCGACATTGCACGCGACGCTGCACGCGATGCCCCCCGCGACACTGCGCGCGACGCGGGGGGCGAAGCGCCCTTCGTCTCGGTCGTGATCCCCTGCTTCAACGAGGAGCGTTACATCGTTAAAGTGTTGGAGCGTGTCTGCGGTCAATATGTCCCGGCGCGCTCCGAGATCATCGTCGTTGACGGCCGTTCGACGGACGCGACGCGCGAGCGGGTGGCGGAGTTCACGCGCGCCTACCCGAACGTGCGCGTGCGGTTGATCGACAACCCTGCACGAAACATCCCGACCGCCGTCAATCTCGGTATCAACGACGCGCGCGGCGACATCATCGTTCGGATGGACGCGCACTCGATCCCTTCTTCGAACTACGTTCGTCGCTGCGTCGAGCAACTCGGCGGGGCGGAAGTCGTCGGCATGCCGTGGCGCATCCGGCCGGGCGCGGAGACGCCAGAGGCGCGCGCCATCGCCCTCGCGGTCGCGCATCCTTTCGGCATCGGCGACGCGAAATATCGCATGCCGGACGGCGCGCCGACGGAGTTTGTAGATACCGTGCCGTTCGGCGTGTTTCGCAAGAGCCTGTGGGCGGAACTCGGCGGCTTCAACGAGGAGTTGCTGGCGAACGAAGACTACGACTTTCACTATCGCGTCCGTGCGCGCGGCGGGCGCATCCTGCTCGACACCTCCGGGCACTCGCTCTATTTCGCGCGCCCGACGATCAAAGAACTGGCGCGTCAGTATTTTCGCTACGGCACCTGGAAGGCGCAGATGGTCAAGTTGCACCCGCGTTCGTTGCGCTTGAGGCATCTGGTCGCGCCCGTGTTCGTCGCGTCGGTGCTGGCGACGACGGCGGCAGGGTTCTGGTGGCGGCCGGCGTGGCTGGCCTTGCTCTGCGTCGTCCTGCCTTACGCGCTGCTCTCGCTGCTGTGCGCGTTCCGTCTCGCGCGGCGCGCGCGCGAAATGAGATTGATGCCGATCATCTCTTTCGTCTTTCTGGTGATTCATACGATGTGGGGGAGCAGTTTTCTGCTCGGCCTGCTGCGCGCACCGCGCCGACAATAACGAGGACTGGTATCGAGGATGAACTGGCGACGCAAAGCACAAATCCAGAAGGCCATCGCAGCCCTGCCGCTCTCGGACGAGATTTACTACGCGATCCAGCGTTACGCCGGGAGCTTGCGCAAAGGCCGCGCCAACCCCATTGACTGGTATCAGGCGGGGCGGCGGATGGCCGAGTGGATCGGCGAGACGGGGCGCGAAGTCGAGGGCATGCGCTTTCTTGAAGTCGGGACGGGGCGCAACGTGAATCTGCCGACGGCGCTGTGGCTCTGCGGCGCGGCGCAGGTAACGACGGTCGATCTGAACCATTACCTGTCGAGCGCGCTCGTGTTCGAGTCGAACGAGTACGCGCGGCGGCACGAGGCGGAGGTTGTCGCGGCGTTCGGCGCGGAGGCCGAGCGTCCACTTTTCCGCGAGCGGCTTCGCCAACTCTTCGACTTCCGGGGAAACCTCGACGGCCTCCTGAAACTGATGAACGTCGAATACCTGCCCCGCGCCGATGCGGCCGCCCTCCCGCTCGACGCCCGAACGATAGACGCGCACGTCTCCTATGCCGTCTTCGAGCACATCCCGGCCGACGTTCTCGCGCGGATTCTGGCCGAGGCGCGTCGCGTCCTCAAGCCGGACGGGCTGCTCCTTCACACCGTCGATCCGTCCGATCACTTCTCGCACGACGACGATTCCATCACGGCCATCAACTTCTTGCAGTTCAGCGAGAGCGATTGGGAGAAATGGGCGGGCAATAAGTTTATGTATCACAACCGGCTGCGCGCGTTTGAATACCTGCGGCTGTTCGACGAGGCCGGGGCGCGCCTGCTGCGGCGCACCGAAACGCTCGACGAGACATCTCTCCGCGCGCTCCGAAACGGCTTCCCGCTGCACAGTCAATTTCAACACATCCGGCCGGAAGAGTTGGCTGTCAGAAGTCTCGACGTGCTCGGGACGTTCTCCGCTGGTTCGCCCGAAGACGAAGATCAGACGCGAACAACAAGGTAGCGACAAATGCAATCAACGCAGGCAACGCAGGCGACCGACGACTTGACGATGACGACGGCGGCGAACGACACGCCCGCCGTTAGCATCGTCGTGCCCGCCTATAATGTCAGCCGGTACATCGAGAACACGCTCGATTCCATCCTTGCGCAGACCTTCACCGATTACGAGATCATCGTGGTGAACGACGGCGCGCCCGACACGGAAGAACTTGAGCGAGTGCTGGAGCCTTACCGGGAGCGGATCGTTTATCTCAAGCAGGAGAATCGCGGCCTGAGCGGGGCGCGCAACACGGGCATCCGCGCGGCGCGCGCCCCGCTCATCAGCCTGCTCGACGGCGACGACATGTGGGAGCCGGAGTTTCTGTCGGTGATGCTCGATCAACTCCGCCGCGATTCTTCCGTCGACATGCTCTATTGTGACGCGCTCTATTTCGGCGACACCCCGGAGGCCGGGCACGCCTTCTCGGAGTTCAACCCTACGACGGGCGAGGTCACGTTCGAACGCTTGCTGACGCAGGAGTGCAACGTGCTGTCCTCTTCGACCGTCGCGCGGCGCGAGTTGTTGCTGCGCGCCGGGTTGTTCGACGAACGCTTGCGCAGTTCCGAGGACTTCGATATGTGGCTGCGGGTACTCAAGGCGGGCGGGCGCATCGCCTATCTCGGGCGGCCGCTCATGCGCTACCGCTGTCACACCGAGAGCCTGTCGGCCGATCCCGTCTGGATGTGCAGGCACATTCTGCGGGTGCTGGAGAAGATGGAGCAGACGTTCGCTCTCACCGACGCGGAGGCCGCCGCATTGCGACGCCAGCGTAGACGCTACGAGGCCGAGTTGCATTTCAACGAAGGGAAGCGCGCCTTCTTCGCGGGCGACGCCGAGACGGCCATCGCCGGCCTGTCGAAAGCCAACGCTCTGTTGCCGAGCCGCAAGCTCGCCATCGCGCTCTGGCTGCTGCGTCTCGCGCCCGGCGTGCTGCTGCGCGCCTACAACCTGCGCGACCGCTTTTACTTTCGCGCCGACACGAAATTTTAGCGCGGGTCGTCGCGCCGGAATCACCGCGACCGCGCGGGGCGGAGGGTCAATCGTACTTGGAAAGCTCTCCGGCTGTTATGATGTTAAGGGGATGAAAGGCCGTTCAAGCTGTGGCTGAAGTTTTACGCAAAGAGAGTTCGCTGACGACGCGCGCGGCCTGGATCGTGTCCGCGCGCACGGTGGCGTTCATCTTGAGCTTCGCCCTGCCGCTGCTGCTCGTGCGCAGGCTCGATCAGACCTCCTTCGGGCTTTACAAACAGGTCTTCCTCATCGTCGGCACAGCCGTCAACGTCCTCCCGCTCGGCTTCCACATGAGCGCCTTCTACTTTCTGCCGCGCGAGGCGGCGAGGCGCGGCGCAGTGGTCTTCAATATCCTGATCTTCCACCTCGTCGTGGGTGGCGCGGCCTGCCTCGCTTTCGTGTTGCGCCCCGGACTCATCGGCTGGCTCTTTCCGGGGTCGAGCGAACTGGTCGCATACGCGCCCGCGCTCGGGCTGCTGCTGTTCCTGTGGGTCATCTCTTCGTTTCTGGAAGGCATCGCGATGGCGAATCAGGATACGAAGACGGCGACGATCTTTATCGTTTCGATGCAACTGACGCGCACGCTGCTTCTGCTGATGGCCGCGCTCGCCTTCGCCTCCGTCCCGGCGATCATCTACGCGGCGATCATACAGGGAGCGTTGCAGACGATTGTCCTCGTCGTCTACCTGAGCCTGCGCTTCGAAGGCTTCGGGCGAAGCCTCGATCCGTCGCTGATGCGCGCGCAGTTAGCTTACGCGCTGCCGCTCGGCGCGGCGGGTTTTCTCTACACGATGCAGATGGACTTGCACAACTATTTCGTGTCCAATCGCTTCGACGCCGCCGCCTTCGCTATCTACGCCGTCGGCTGCTTCAACCTGCCGCTCATCCACATCCTCAGCGATTCGGTCGGCTCGGTCATGATCCCGCGCGTCGCCGAGTTGCAGAAGCGGGGCGAGCGGCGCGAGATCGTCGTGCTCATCTCGCGCATGATGCGCAAACTCGCCACCGCCTATTTCGCCATCTACGCCTTCCTCGTCGTGATGGGGCGCGAGTTCATCATCGTGCTGTTTCGCGAGCAATACCTTGCAAGCTGGCCTGTCTTCGCGATCAACCTCGCGATGATCCCGCTCGGCATCATCGCCACGGCCTACGACCCGGTGATCCGCGCTTACCCGGAACAGCGCTTCTTTCTGCTGCGCGTGCGCGCCGTGGTGCTCGGCGCGCTGTCGGTGGCGCTCTGGCTCTGGACTGAACGCATCGGGCTGGTCGGCGTCATCTCGCTCGTCGTCGCCACGAACCTCGTCGAGCGCGCCATCGTCGCCGTCCGGTGCGGGAAAGTGTTGGGGGCGACGCGCGGGGACGTTCACTTATTCAAGGACGTGGGGAAACTGGCCTGTGCCGCGCTGTGTGCGGCACTCGCCACGGCGCTCCTTCGTTCGTTCATCGTCGAAGCCGTGCCGCCGTTCCTCGCGCTCACAATCTGCGGCGTGTGTTTCGCGTCAATCTATCTCGCGGCGATCCTGCTGCTCAGAATTTTATCGCCGGAGGAGCGCGACGGCATCGGTCGCGTGCTCACCCGTCTGCAACGCCGCACGCACTGGCGACGCGCGGCCAACGACGTGGTGTGAGAATTGAACGCCGCGCTTCGAGGCCACCTGCCTCGAAGCGCGAGCGAGACGCAGAGGGCGCACGCGCGCGCGCGACACTTTCAGGGAAGAGGGCTCCAGATATGTGCGGCATTGCCGGATTTATTGAGACTGATAGGACGGGCGAAGGCGACTCGGCGCGCGTGCTCGACCGCATGTGCCGCATCATCAGACACCGCGGGCCGGACGATCAGGGCACGCTCGTCCGGGACGGCGTCGCGCTCGGCATGCGCCGCCTCTCGATCATCGATGTGGCCGGCGGCCACCAGCCCATCTCCGGCTGCGACGGCGCGGTGACGATTGTCTTCAACGGCGAAATCTACAACCACCGCGAATTACAACGCGAACTCGAAGCCTGCGGGCATCGCTTCCAGACGCGCTCCGATACGGAAACCATCGTCCACGCTTATGAGGAATACGGCGCGGCCTGCGTCGAACGCCTGCGCGGAATGTTCGCCTTCGCCATCTGGGACGCGCGCGAGCGCAAAGTGTTTCTGGCGCGCGACCGCGTCGGCAAAAAGCCGCTTTACTACGCGCTCACGTCGCGCGGCACGCTGGTCTTCGGCTCCGAGTTGAAGTCGCTTTTGGAACACCCGGAGACGGCGCGCGAGGTCAACCCGCAAGCCGTGGACGCTTACCTGACGTTCGGCTACGTGCCCGACCCGCTGTGCATCCTGCAAGGCATCAACAAGCTGCCGCCGGGGCATCACCTGACCTATGCGCCGGGCGGGCGGCTTGCGCTGACGCAGTACTGGGACTTCCCCTTCGAGGCGCACGACGAGACCGCACGCCCGCGCCGCGAAGAAGAGTACGTCGAAGAATTGCGCGCGCTGCTCGACGAGGCGGTGCGCGTGCGCCTGATGTCGGAAGTGCCGCTCGGCGCGTTCCTCTCGGGCGGCGTGGATTCGAGCGCCGTCGTCGGCCTGATGGCGCGGCACACGGGGCAGCCCGTCAAGACCTTCTCCATAGGCTTCCACGAAGACAGCTACAACGAACTCAAATACGCTCGCGTCGCCGCCAAACATTTCGCCACCGATCACCACGAATTCATCGTCACGCCGGACATCTGCCACGTCGCCGACGAACTGGCGTGGCACTTCGACGAACCCTTCGCCGATTCGTCCGCCGTGCCGACCTACATGGTCTCCAAGCTGGCGCGCGAGCACGTCACGGTTGTCCTCACGGGCGACGGCGGCGACGAACTGTTCGCCGGTTACACGCGCTACGCCGTCGAGCGGCGACGCGACGCGTTCGCGCGCCTCCCGCGCGCGGTGCGCCGGAATTTGTTGGGGGCTGTTAGCCGCCGCCTGCCGCACGGGGCGTGGGGGCGCAACTACCTGCACAACGTTTCGCTCGACCCGGCCGAACGTTTCCTCGACAGCGTCTCGGTCTTCACCGCGCTCAACAAGCTTTCGCTCTACACGGGAGACTTCAAACGCCAGTTGAACGGTGAGGGGCTGGGCGCGGCGCGCTTCCGCTTCTACGCCGGGCGCATGCGCGACGCAGACCCGCTCGACGCTCTGCTCTACCTCGACAGTAAAACCTATCTGCCCGGCGACATTCTCACCAAAGTTGACCGCATGAGCATGGCCGTCTCGCTCGAAGCGCGCGCCCCCCTGCTCGATCACAAGTTGATCGAATACGTGACGCGCCTGCCCGCTTCGCTCAAGATGCGCGGCTTGGAAGGGAAGTATATTTTCAAGCGCGCCATCGCGGACTTCGTTCCCGCCGAGATACTCGAACGTCCCAAGCAGGGCTTCGGCGTCCCCGTGGATCGCTGGATTAACGAGCAGTTACGCGGGCGCATCCGTGAAACCCTCACCGAGAGCAGCGTGCGCCAGCGCGGCTACGTCGAGGCGCGCTACGTCAACGAGTTGCTTGACGAACACGAGCGCGGGCGACGCGACCACTCCGGGCGGCTGTGGTCGCTCTTCATGCTCGAATTGTGGCATCGGGTTTTTATCGACGGCCGGGGAAGTCGCCCGCAAGAAGGCATGGAACGTGAAGAAGAGTTGCCGGCCGGCATGTGCCGGTAAAGTTGACGAATGAGACACGGGGAAATAACGCGGCGTGAAACTTAAAACCATGTATGGAATTACAGGCGCGCACGGTGGGATTCGCCTTCGCCTCGAACGCGCGCACTCAAAAGCGACCGGGGTTGTTGGCGAGATTGACGTGCAATCGGTGGTCGAATCTTTGGAATTCGGGGCCGTGACGCAGGCGCGCTCGATCTATTCAGGGAGCTACGCGGCCTGAAGGCGTCAGGGGCTTTAACGGGATCGGCAATACTCCTTAGCGCGGGGGTGGCAGAGAGGCCGGCCGGGGTAGAGAGTTATTGAAGAAGATGAAACCGAACGTTCTCTTATTTATAGACAGTTTCGCGCAGGGGGGCACGGAGCGTCAGGTGGTGCAGTTGACGCGGCTGCTCGGCGAGAGCGGGCGCTATCGGATTCACCTCGCCTGCATCAACCGCGAGGGCGTGCTGCGCGCCGAGGTGGAGCGGCTCGGTTTCAGGGACATCCCCCAATTCCCGCTGGCGAGTTTTTACGACCGCAACATGCTCGTGCAACTCCGCCGCTGCGCCGCGTACCTTCGCGAACGCTCCATCGACATCGTCGAGACGCACGACTTCTACACCAACGTCTTCGGCATGTTTGCCGCCGCGCTCGCGCGCACAAGCGTGCGGATCGCTTCGCGTCGTGAGACGGAAGGCATCAGGGGGCGCGCGCAGTTGTGGGTCGAGCACCGCGCTTACAATCTCGCCCACGCCGTCATCGCAAACGCCGAAGCGGTGCGGCAAGAGTTGATCCGGGAGGGAGTGCCGGGCGGGAAAATTCTGACCATCTATAACGGTATGGACACAACGCGCGTTGCGCCGCGCGACGATCTCGAACGCGCGGCGACGCTCGCGCTCCTCGGCCTTCCCGTCGAGGGCGAGAGGCGTTTCGTTTCCGTCGTCGCCAACATGCGGCACGCGAAAAAAGATCAGGCGACGTTCCTGCGCGCGGCGCGACTCGTGCGCGAGGCCGTGCCCGAGGCGGCCTTCGTGCTCGCGGGTGAAGGCGAGTTGAAGGAACGCTTGCGCGAGCAGGCGGCCTCGCTCGGCCTCGCCCAGCACGCCTTCTTCACGGGGCGTTGCGCGCACGTGCCGGAACTGCTTTCGGTCTCCGAAGTCTGCGTCCTGAGTTCGAGCGGCACGGAAGGTTTCTCGAATTCGATCATCGAATACATGGCCGCCGCTCGTCCCGTCGTGGCGACGGACATCGGCGGCGCGCGCGAGGCGATTGTGGAAGGCGAGACCGGCTACGTCATCGCGCCCGGCGACGAGCGCGCGATGGCCGAACGCATCATCTCTCTGCTGCGCGCGCCGGAAGAAGCCCGCCGTATGGGCGAGCGCGGCTTGCAGGTGGTCAAAGATAAGTTTTCGTGCGCGGCTCAGGTCGAGCGGATCGAAAGTTTGTATGAGCAGTTGCTGGCGCGCCCGCGCGTCGAGTTGCAGTCGAACCCGGAGGCCAGCGTGTGAGGCGAGACGGTGCAGGCCAATAAACGAAATTAAAGAGGATGACGGAACGACCGGACAATAGGATTGAAGCGACGGGCGCGGCGACCGGAAGGCGCGGCGGGGCGGCGCGGCGCGCGGACGCAACGCGGACGGCTGGCTCACCGACCACGCACGAGCCGGCCTTCGCTTTGCGGCGACGCGTGCGCGTGCTGATCGTCGCGCCATCGCTCGGCATCCTCGGCGGGCAGGCGGTGCAGGCCGAAGGGCTACGCCGGCGTCTTGGCGAAGATTCGTCGCTCGAAGTTTCGTTCCTGCCGATCAACCCGCGCCTGCCGGGGCTGCTCGGCAAGTTGCAGGGGATCAAGTATGTCCGCACCGTCCTCACTTCGCTCGCCTACGTCGCGCTGCTGCTGTGGCGCGTGCGCGCCTACGATGTGATACACGTCTTCTCGGCGTCGTACTTCTCCTTCGTGCTCGCGCCGACGCCCGCCATCCTCATCGCGAAACTCTACGGGAAGCGTGTGGTCTTGAACTATCATAGCGGCGAGGCCGAAGACCACTTGCAACGCTGGCGGCGCACGGCCATTCCGACGATCCGCCTGGTCGATGCGGTGGCCGTGCCGTCGGGCTATCTGGTGGAGGTGTTCGCGCGCTTCCGTATAGGTGCGCTCTCGATCTACAACTTTGTTGACATCACGCGTTTCCGTTTCCGCACGCGCCGACCGCTCCGGCCTGTCTTCTTTTCAAATCGCAATCTCGAACCGCTCTACAACGTCGGCTGTACGCTGCGCGCCTTCCAAATCATCCAGCAGCGTTTCCCCGAAGCGACTCTGACGGTGGCGGGCGACGGCAGCCAGCGCGCCGAACTCGAACAACTCGCGCGCGAGCTTGATCTGCGAGGGACGACCTTCGTCGGGCGCGTCGAGCAGTCGCGCATGCACGAGCTTTATGAGTGCGCCGACATCTACCTAAACAGTTCCGACATAGACAACATGCCTGTGTCGTTGATCGAATCTTACGCGGCGGGGCTGCCTGTCGTGACGACGGACGCGGGCGGCATCCCACACATCCTGACGCACGAGGAGACGGGCTTAATGGTCGCGCGCGGCGACCACGAGGCTCTGGCCGCCTGCGCCATCCGCCTGCTGGAAGACGATGCGCTCGCGGAGCGCATCACGTCTAACGCGCTTGCCGCCTGTCGGCGGTACAGTTGGGAGGCCGTGCGCGAGGAATGGCTCCGGCTCTATTTTGAACTCGCGCACGAAGACTTTCGCGCGGGCGCCGTCGCGCTCCCGCCGCGCGTCGAGAGCAAGACGGGCGCCTGACCCGGTTGTTCCGGCGGTATCGCGCCGGACGGGACGGGCTGAGACAGACCGAAATGATCAAGGTGCTGCGAAAACTGAAAGGTCGAAGCCTGACCGAGTTGCGCGTGCGCGGCGGGCAGGCGGCCGCGTGCCTCGCGGAACGCTCCGGCGTGTCGCCGCAGGCGCGCTTGCCCACGGACGCGGCCTTCCTGCGCCTGTTCGACCCCGCGCTTTACGGCAAGGGCGCGGGCGCGTCGGCCGCCGGGTTGCTCGAACATTTTCGCGCTCGCCCGACCGCTAATTTCTTCGCGGCCTTCGACGCTCCCGCCGAGACGCGCGCCCTCTTGCGAAGTCGCTTCGGCGGCCGCGCCGGTGAGGCGCTCGTCGAGCGTGCAGAGCGGATCGTCGCCAATCGGTTCAGCCTGCTCGGCCTGCACGATCTGGACTTCGGCGATCCCATCGACTGGCAACTCGAACCCGTCTCCGGCAAGCGCTCGCCGCTCGAGCACTGGAGCCGCATAGATTATCTCGACGCAGCGGTGGCCGGCGATAAGAAGATCACCTGGGAGTTGAACCGGCAACAGTATTTTCAGGTGCTCGGCAGGGCTTACTGGCACACGGGCGACGAACGTTATGCCGAAACTTTCGCGCGCCACCTGACACAGTGGACAGAGGCCAACCCGCCGAAGCTCGGCATCAACTGGGCGAGCAGTCTTGAGGTCGCCTTCCGCGCCATCTCTTGGCTCTGGTCGCTCCACTTCTTCAAAGATTCGCCGCACCTCTCGCCCGCGCTCTACCTGCGCGCGCTCAAGTTTCTGCACGCCCACGCGCGCCATCTCGAAACTTACCTCTCGACCTACTTCAGCCCGAACACGCACCTGACGGGCGAAGCCCTCGGGCTGTTCTACCTCGGCACGCAACTGCCGGAGATGCGCGCCGCCGCGCGCTGGCGCGAGACGGGCGCGAGCATCCTGCTCCGGCAACTCGAACGCCATGTGCGCCCTGACGGCGTCTACTTCGAGCAGTCGAGCTATTATCATCGTTACACCACCGACTTCTACATACACTTTCTCCTCCTGCTCAAGCGCAGCAGCGCGGCGCGCGAAACTCTCCTCGAAGAGAAGTTGACGGCTCTGCTCGATCACCTCATGCACCTCACGCTGCCCGACGGGACGACCCCGCTGTTCGGCGACGACGACGGAGGCCGCCTTGCCTGGCTCGACGAACGCCCCGCAGACGACTTCCGCGCCACGCTCGCCACGGGCGCGTCTCTCTTCAAACGCGCCGATTACAAGTTCGTCGCCCATGCCCCGACCGAAGAGACGCTCTGGCTGGCGGGCGCACGCGGCCTCCGAGACTTTGACGAACTCGCGGCCTGCGCTCCCGCCGCTGCCTCGCGCGCCTTCCCCGACGGCGGCTACTACGTGATGCGCGACGGTTGGACTGCCGAGAGCAATTGCCTGCTCATCGACTGTGGGCCGCACGGCTCTCTGAACGGGGCGCACGCCCACGCGGACGCGCTCTCGCTCGTCGCCGCCGCGGCGCACGGGCGCACGCTGCTCGTCGATTCCGGCACTTACACCTACACGGGTTCGCCCGCCCGCCGCGACGAGTTTCGCGCGACAAACGCACACAACACGCTCACCGTTGACGGCGAATCATCTTCCGTCGCCGAGAGCGCGTTCCGCTGGCGGGGGGCGGCGCGCGCCGCCTGTCGCGCTTGGTTGAGCCAGCCCCGTTTCGATCTCTTCGAGGGCGAGCACGACGGTTACCTGCGCCTGAGCGCGCCCGCCACGCACGCGCGCGGCGTCCTGTTTCTTAAAGGCGACTACTGGATCGTGCGCGACCGCGTGGAAAGCGACGGCGCGCACGACTATGCGCTCCACTTCCATTTCGCCCCGCACGCCAACCCAGAAATTGAGAACAAGCAAGAGACGACCTTCGTGCGCGAGGGCGAGGGCGACACGGTCGGCCTCATGCTTTTCACTTTCGCGCGCGAGGGCGCGTGGCACAGGCACGACGAACTTGTCTCCAACTGCTACGCCTCTGCGGTTCGCGCTCCCGTCTGCACCTTCGCCTTCTCCGGCAAACGGGAAGAGGTCATCACGCTGCTCATGCCGCGCGCGGCGCGGGCGGGACAGGTTACGGCGCGCGAGATCGAAGCGGTCGGCGGGCGCGCCTTTGAATTGACGGACGGCGAGCGGCGAGATTGCCTGTTGTTGCGCGCGTGCGATGCCCCGTCGGTCGAGACGGCGCGGTTCGCATCCTCCTTCGACTGGACGTGGTTGAGGTTTCGCGGCGACGACGGCGAGCCGCAGGAGTTGATCGCCATAGATGGACGAACACTACGTCTGGACGGCCGCGAAGTGATCAGCGCCGCCGCGCACGTCGGCTATTTGGCGGCGCGGCGCGAGGGCAGCGAGTGGCGCGTCGAGTCGGACGCGGGCGAAAATGTATTCGTCGCTCAGCACGGCGCAGAGGGTCTCTTCGACGGCGGCGCGCGCCCGGACGCCCCGCCGCCGCACGATGATGAACAGAGGGGAGAAGGTCTTTTAGTATCGAGCGGCGAATAACCTAGCGACACTTTGCCGGGGCGCGCCCCCGTCGTGGCCGCGCGCCGCTCTCTACCGATTGGAAAAATTATGTGCGGGATTAACGGAATCGCATTTTCGCGGCGGGCGGACGAAGGACGCGTCGAGCGCGACGACCTCGTGCGCATGCGCGACGTGATCACACATCGCGGCCCGGACGATAGCGGCCTGCTGCTCGACGGCGCGGTCGGCCTCGGCCACCGTCGCCTGAGCATCGTGGACGTGAGCGCGGGACACCAGCCGATGACGAATGAAGACGATTCGCTGCACATCGTCTTCAACGGCGAGATTTACAACCACGCCGAACTGCGCCCGTCGCTGCTCGAACGCGGCCATCGCTACCGCACCCACTGCGACACGGAGACGATCCTACACCTCTACGAAGAACACGGCGCGGCCTGCGTCGAACACCTGCGCGGCATGTTCGCCTTCGCCATTTGGGATCAGCGCAAGCGCGAGTTGTTCATCGCGCGCGACCGGCTCGGCGTTAAGCCGCTCTACTACGTGCATCGCGCCAACGGCTCTCTCTTCTTCGCCTCCGAGATCAAATCACTGCTCGCGGCGCGCGCCGTGCGCCCCGAGATCAACCACGCGGCGCTGCCCGATTACCTGGCGAACCACGGCACGTCGGGCGACGAGACGCTCTACGCGGGCATCAAGCGTCTGCTGCCCGGCCACACGCTCCGCTGGCGCGAGGACGGGCGCATCGAGATCGAAAAATACTGGGACATCACGTTCACGGACGCGCAGGGCGACGACAACGCGCTCACGGCTAGTGGACGCCGCACGGACGACGATTACGTCGCCGAGTGGTCGGAACTGTTTCGCCAGTCCGTGCGGATGCGGCTGATGGCCGACGTGCCGCTCGGCATGTTTCTCTCGGGCGGCATAGACTCGTCGGCCATCGCCGCCGTGATGAGCCGGATGGTCGATGACCCGATCAAAACTTTCTCGGTCGCCTTCAAAGAACGAGAGGCCAACGAACTCGAATACGCGCGGCTCGTCGCACGCGCCTTCCGCACGGATCATCACGAGGTCATAGTCAGCCCGGAAGATTTCTTCGGCGCGTTGCCCCGGCTCGTCTGGCACGAGGACGAGCCGCTCGCTCACCCTTCGAGCGTCGCCCTCTACTTCGTTTCACGCCTCGCCTCCGAGCACGTCAAGGTGGTGCTCACGGGCGAGGGAAGCGACGAGATGCTCGGCGGCTACGAGCGTTACTACAAGACCATCTACAACCTCGCGCTCGCGCCGTCTTATCAAAAACTGACGGGCGAGGGCGTGCGCCGCGCCGTGCGCAACGGCGTCGAAAGCCTCGCGCCCGGTTCGCGCGTGCGACATAAACTGTTGCGCACGTTCCTGTGCCTGCCGCCCGACATCGAAAACCTCTATTTCGACAACTTCGCCGTCTTCACGCGCGCCATGCAGCGCGACCTGCTGACGCCCGCCGCGCGCGAACGCGCCGGTCACCTCGAACCTTACCGCGACATGCGCCGTTACTTCGACACGGGCAACGACCGCTCGCTCCTGAACCGTATGCTTTACGCGGACGCGAAGACTTATCTTCAAGAGTTGTTGATGAAGCAGGATCAGATGAGTATGGCCGCCTCCATCGAGAGCCGCGTGCCGTTCCTCGATCACAAGCTCGTGGAGTTCTCGGCGCGGCTGCCCGAACGGCTCAAGCTGCGGCGCGGCTGGACGACCAAGTACATCCTGCGCCGCAGCATGAAAGACCTTTTGCCCGCGCCCATCCTTTCGCGCAAGAAGATGGGCTTCCCCGTCCCCGTGGGCGCGTGGTTTCGCGGCCCCTACCGGCACATCCTCGACGAGTATGTCCTCGGCGAGCGCGCCGCCGCGCGCGGCCTCTTCGAGCCTGCCTACGTGCGTTCGCTCGTCGAGCGCCATCAGGCGGGCGAAAATCACACGGAGCGCCTCTGGTCTCTGGTCAACGTCGAAATCTGGCTGCGGCAATTCATGGACGGCGAAGCGTCGGGCATGGAGCCGCGACCGGGCGCGGAAGCCGTCGCGCTGGCAAGTTAAATGTTTAGTGGGGGCCGCAAACCCCCGGCGGAGATGGAACTCTATGGACATCAAAAAATTTGTCGCCGTCAATTTGAATCGCGTCTTCAAAAATCACGTCTATGTCTCGAATCACGGCCCGGCTAAGGGCTTGAAGCGCAGGGGCGGGTTGTCCTTCCTGCCGGGTTTCGTCCCGCGCTCGACGGAGATGGCGCGCGAAGAGGCGTTTCTCGAACGGCTGAACCTGACGGGGCAGACCGTCTACGACATCGGCGGCGATCAGGGCATCTACACGCTTTTCTTTGCGCGCAAGGTCGGGGCGCAGGCGGGGCGCGTCATCACTTTTGAACCGAACCCGGTGAGCCATGAACAAATACTCACTAACGTCGGGTTGAATAACTTCCGGCACGTCGATGTGCGCAACATCGGGCTGGGCGATAAGAAAGGCAAGCTGACTTTTGTGTTTCCGGGTTCCGATCCGGGGCGCGGCACGGCCGACGAAAAGATCGGCGCGCAGATTCTTCAAGAGAAGGGCGCGCGCGCTCTGGAGGTTGACATCAACACGCTCGACGACGAGATCGCCGAGTCCAACCTGCCGCCGCCCGCCTTCGCCAAGATCGATGTCGAAGGACTCGAAATGAGCGTCCTGCGCGGAATGAAGCGGACTTTGCTCACACATCGCCCGCAACTGTTCATCGAGATTCACGGCGCGGACGTGGAAAGCAAGACGTTGAACATCCGGCAGGTGGTCGCGTTTCTGCTCGAATGCCGTTACGACATTCTACACGTCGAATCAGGCGCGAAGATCACCAACGACAATGCGGCCGATGCGAAGGAAGGGCATCTCTACTGCACCTGAGCGATGCGGATTCTCTGGCTCAAAACCGAATTGCTGCACCCGGTCGATAAGGGCGGGAAGATTCGCACGTTTCAGATGTTGAAAGAGTTGAAGCGTGAGCATCACGTCACCTACCTCGCGCTCGACGACGGAAGCGGCGCACGGGACGCGGAAGCGCGCGCCTCAGAGTATTGCCACGAACTCGTGCGCGTCGAGCACAGGACGCGCGCTAAGTTCTCCGCCGGTTTCTACGGCGAACTCGCCGCGAATCTCGTCTCGCCGCTGCCTTATTTTATGAAGAAGTACGAATCGCCGGGGATGCGACGCGAGATCGAGCGGCTCGCCGCGGGCGACAAATTCGACGTGCTCGTTTGCGATTTTCTCCAGCCGAGCGTGAACGTTCCGGCGAGCCTGCCAATCGCGACCGTGCTGTTCCAGCATAACGTCGAGGCGATGATCTGGAAGCGACACTACGAGGTGCAGCCGAACCCCTTGAAGAAGGCTTACCTGTACGGCCAGTGGCGCAAGAGTTTCGCCTACGAGCGCGCCGCTTGCCGCCGCTTCGATGCGGTCGTCGCCGTCTCGCGCGAAGACGCCGAGACGATGCGCGGCGATTACGGCATCCGGCGCGTTGCCGACGTGCCGACCGGCGTGGACACCGTTTACTTTCGCCCCGGCGCATACCGCGCGGGCAACAGAGAGGGCGCGCAACGCGGTGGCGGCAGCAACAACGGGTCGCAATCCGGCGCGAGCGATAACGGCACCACTCGCGCGGCGCACAATCTAGTCTTCACCGGCTCGATGGACTGGCTGCCGAACGAGGATGCGATTCAGTATTTCACGCGCGAGATCATGCCGCTCGTCAAAGAGCGCGTGCCCGACGTGACGCTGACCGTCGTCGGGCGCAACCCCTACGCGAGCCTCGTCGAGTTGAGCAAGCGCGATCCTTCGGTCATCGTCACAGGGCGCGTCGATGACGTGCGGCCATACATGGAGGGGGCGGCCGCTTACGTCGTGCCGATCCGCGTGGGCGGGGGAACGCGCCTCAAAATCTACGAGGCGATGGCGATGGAGCAACCCATCATCTCGACCACGGTCGGCGCGGAAGGGCTGCCCGTCAGCGACGGCTCGCACCTGCTGCTGGCGGACACCCCGCGGGAATTTGCCGGGGCGGTCGTGCGCGTGCTGACGGATAAGTCTCTGGCCGGTGCGCTCGGCGCGAGAGCGGCGCGGCTCGTCAGGGAAGAGTTCGGCTGGGAGCGCGTGGCGGCGAGGTTCACGGAGATCAGCCGCGAGGCCGTGCGCCGCAAAGAAGAGGGATCGTCAAACGGAAGTTGAGAGACAGAAAACGGAAGTTGAGAGACAGAAAGTGAAGAGGAGCCTGTGAGCATGAACTTGAGCGTTTTCGGGTTGGGTTATGTGGGCTGCGTGTCGGCCGCCTGTTTTGCCAAAGAGGGACACAACGTCGTGGGCGTCGATCCGAACGCGACGAAGGCCGGGATCATCAACGAAGGGAAAAGCCCCATCGTCGAAGCGGGCATCAACGAGTTGATCGGCGAGGCCGTGGGCGCGGGGCGTTTGCGCGCGACGACGGACGCGGCCGACGCCATCAATAATTCCGAAATCTCCCTGATCTGCGTCGGCACGCCGAGCCACGCGAACGGCAGCCTCGACCTGACTTACGTCAAGCGCGTCTGCCAGGAGATCGGCGCGGCTCTGGAGGCGAAGAACGCTTATCACACCGTCGTCGTGCGCAGCACGATGCTGCCGGGTACGATTGAGACGGCCGTCGTCCCGACGCTCGAAGTTTATTCCGGCAAAAAGGCGGGGCGCGATTTCGGCGTCTGCATCAACCCGGAATTTTTGCGCGAAGGCACTTCGCTGAAAGACTTCTACGCGCCGCCCTTCACCCTCATCGGCGCGGACGAGGAGGAGACCGCGATGCGCGTGCGCCGCCTCTACGCGGGCGTCGATGCGCCGCTCTACGTCGTACCCGTCAAAGCGGCCGAGATGGTCAAGTACGCGTGCAACTGTTTCCACGCGCTCAAGGTCTCGTTCGCCAACGAGATCGGCAACATCTGCAAGGGACTCGACATCGACAGCCATCAGGTGATGAACGTCTTCTGTCAGGACACGAAGCTCAACCTCTCGCCCTATTACCTGAAGCCCGGCTTCGCCTTCGGCGGTTCGTGCCTGCCGAAAGACCTGCGCGCCCTCGGCTACAAGGCGAAAGAGTTGGACGTGGACGCGCCGGTGCTCGCGGCCGTGCTCCAGAGCAACCGCCGCCAGATCGAGCGCGCGTTGGAGATGGTGGTCGCCGCCGGAAGCAAGCGCATCGGCGTGCTCGGCTTCAGCTTCAAGGCGGGCACGGACGATTTGCGCGAGTCGCCGATGGTCGCGCTCATCGAGATGCTGATAGGCAAGGGCATGCAACTCGCCATCTACGACCGCGACGTATCGCTCGCGCGCCTCTTCGGCGCGAACAAGGAATACATCGAGCGCGAGATACCGCACATCTCTCAACTCATGCGCGGGAGCATTAAAGAAGTGCTGGACGATTCCGAGGTCTTGATCATCGGGAACAAGGCGGAGGAGTTTCGTCAGATCGAGACGGAACTGCGCGCCGGGCAGGTAGTGATCGATCTCGTTCGCCTGTTCGACGGGCGCACCTCCGACGAGTCGTACAGGGGCATCTGCTGGTAGCGCGCGAGCGGTTGAAAGTTTCGGGGGCGCGCTCGGATGTAATGACCACGAACGCGGGCGCGTTGAGACGCAAATGGCAACCGACGCAAAGGACGAGACTCTCAAGAGAGAACGTCGCCGCCAACACGCGACCCGCACGCGGCGACTCGGGCGCGCGGCGATGTTGCTCCTCGCGGCGTGGCCTCTGGCGGCATGGTGCGCGGCGCGCGCCCTGATCGTCGAGGTGAATGTGGCGCAACCCGAAGCCATCGTCGTCTTGAGCGGCGCATCCGCTTACGCCGAGCGAGCGCGGGTTGCAGCGGCGCTCTTTGCGTCGGGGCGCGCGCCGAAGATCATCCTGACGAACGACAGCGAACGGGGCGGCTGGTCGAGCGCGGAACAGCGCAACCCCTTCTTCAGCGAACTCGCGGCGGCCGAACTGGCGCGCGCCGGGGTGCCCGCCGAAAAGATCGAGTTTGTCGCGCAGGCCGTATCGAACACTTACGACGAGGCGAGGGCTGTAAGAGACTACGCCGCCGCGCGAAACATGCGCTCACTGCTCGTCGTGACTTCGGCCTACCACTCGCGGCGCGCGGAATGGACTTGGCGGCGCGTGTTCAGCGGGAGCGAAGTCAACCTCGGAATTACCACCGCCCCCGCCGAAGGCGCATCGCCCGCCCTGTGGTGGCTGCGCGCCCGTGGCTGGCGCGCGGTGGCATCCGAATACCCGAAACTCATTTATTATCGCTTGAGATATTCGTGAGCCGGTGTTTCCTCAGCATGCCAACATTGGCAGCGAGGCTGCCGTCGAGTAGTTATGAGTAAGCGTAGTGGACGCAGAGCGAAGCTATTGTTTGCCGCCGCCGGGCTGCTGCTGGTGGCGTGCCTGTCTCTCGTCCTGGCGCAGAGGCAACGCCGCGCGGGCAACGCGCCGGGACACGCGCCTGCGCGAAACTCTAAGATCATCACGCTCGCGGCGGGCGGTGATCTGCAAAAGGCGATCAACGCGGCGCAGTACGGGGACGAGATCGTGCTTGCCGCCGGTGCCTCTTACATCGGCACCTTCACCCTCCCCTCCAAGCCCGCCGACCCTTCCGGCCGCTTCATCACCGTTCGCGGCTCCGCCTCTCCCGCCCAACTTCCCGCCGCAGGCACGCGCATCTCTCCCTCCCACGCTCCGCTCCTGCCCAAACTTCTCGCTCCCGGTCAGGGTCAGTCCGCACTGCGCACCCTCGCCGGCGCTCACCACTTCCGCTTCATCGGTATCGAGTTCGCCACGCGCGACTTCTCGACGGCCGCTTACGAACTCGTCACCCTCGGCGACTACGGCGCCGCGCAGGACTCTGCCGAAGAAATACCTCATCATCTCGTCTTTGACCGCTGCTACCTCCACGCACTCGACAATCAATCGCTCAAACGCGGCATCAGTCTCAACAGCGCTTCGACCGACATCGTCAACAGCTACCTGTCGGGCTTCAAAGTAGTGGGACAGGAAGCGCAGGCCATACTGGGGTGGAACGGCCCCGGCCCTTTCCGCATCGTCAACAACTACCTGGAGGCGGCGGGCGAGAATCTCATGTTCGGCGGGTCGTCGGCCAGCGTGCCGGGTTTGGTGCCCTCCGACATCGAGGTGAGGGGCAATCATCTCTCCAAGCCGCTCGCGTGGCGCGAG